>NZ_CP024923.1:600000-1200000 GCF_002796605.1 Sphingomonas psychrotolerans | reverse complement strand
CGCGCTCGATCGCGCCGGGCGGTGGAGCGAAGCGCTGCCTGCGCTCCAGCGCGCAGTTGTTCTGGGCCCCGAACAGGCCCCCGCGCTCAAATATCTCGGCTACGCGCAGGTCGCGCGCGGCGAGAATCTCGCCGAGGCGCAGGCGCTGCTCGAACGCGCCCGCGCGCTCAAACCGGAAGATGCCGAGATCGCCGATTCGCTCGCCTGGGCGCTGTTCCAGCGCGGTGACGTGATCAGGGCGCTGCCGTTGCTCGAACAGGCAGTGAAGGGCGATCCGTCGGCCGCGCGCGCCAACGAGCATCTCGGCGATGCCTATTGGCGCCTCGGCCGGCATTACGAGGCGCGCTATGCGTGGCGCGCGGCGACGCTCACTGCGGAAAACGATGCGAACACTCGGCTCGAGGGCAAGCTCGCGCATGGATTGAAGCCGCGGACGAATTGATGCTGACCGAGATCGCGCGCGCCAAGCTCAACCTGGCGCTCCATGTCCGCGCCCGCCGCCCCGACGGCTATCACGAACTCGAGACCTTGTTCGCGTTCGTGGAGGTCGGCGACGTGCTGCGCGTGGCGCCCGCCGAAGCACCGGCATTCCGCGTCACCGGCCCGTTCGCCGCCGCGCTCGCCGGGGAAGGGGACAATCTCGTCACGCGCGCGGCGGCCCGCTTCGCGGAGACCTTCGGCGGCGGCGCGCACGCGATCGAGCTGGAGAAGCATCTGCCGGTCGCCTCGGGCATCGGCGGCGGCTCGGCCGATGCAGCTGCGACGCTGCGTGCGCTCGCCCGGTTCCACGACGTGGCGCTCGACGATCCGCGGCTCTTCGCCATCGCCGATCGCCTCGGTTCGGACGTCCCTGCGTGCCTGCTGGGCAAGACCGCTTTGGGCCGGGGCAGGGGCGAACAGCTCGCCCCCGTCGTGGGGATGCCCGGGACCCCGGTGCTGCTGATAAACCCCGGCGTCGCGGTATCCACTGCCGAAGTCTTCCGTCGCTGGGACGGCGTGGATCACGGCCCGCTCGACGCTGATCCGCTGGCCGGGCGCAACGATCTCGAAGCGCCGGCGCGCGAGATCGCTCCGGTGATCGGCGAAGTGCTCGAAACGCTCGCCGCCCAGCATGGCGTCACTCTCGCGCGCATGTCGGGCTCGGGCGCAACTTGCTTCGCGCTGTTCGAGAGTGTCGAGGCATGTGCCGATGCCGCGTCGCGCGTGGCGCGCCCGGGCTGGTGGTGCGTAGAGACGCGGCTAGCCCCTTAACCGTCATCCCGACGAAAGCCGGGACCTCAGGCGAAGGCGCAGGCCGGAGCGGAGCCCGCGCGCCTCGCGGCGGTACAGCTCGGGGCACGATATCGCGGCCTTCCGCCGGCATGAAGAAGAACGAAAGTTCTCCTCTTGTTCCGCGAGAACAAATGCTGTACATGCTGCACAGACGAGTTGAACGGCAGGGTCAAACCCTCTAGCGACGGGATACGAAAATGGCAGCTTCCCTCAAGGTGATCGACGGCAACATGGCAGTATCCACGGACAAGCAGAAGGCGCTCGAAGCCGCCCTCGCGCAAATCGACCGCGCCTTCGGCAAGGGCAGCGCGATGCGCCTCGGCTCGAAGGAAACGATGCAGGTCGAGACGATTTCGACCGGCAGCCTCGGGCTCGATATCGCGCTCGGCGTCGGCGGCTTGCCGCGCGGCCGCGTCATCGAAGTCTATGGCCCGGAAAGCTCGGGCAAGACCACGCTCGCCCTCCATGTCATTGCCGAGGCGCAGCGCGGCGGCGGCACCGCGGCGTTCGTCGATGCCGAGCATGCGCTCGACCCGGTCTATGCCAAGAAGCTCGGGGTCAATATCGACGAACTGATCGTCTCGCAGCCCGACACTGGCGAGCAGGCGCTCGAGATTGTCGACACTTTGGTCCGTTCGAACGCGATCGACGTGCTGGTCATCGATTCGGTCGCGGCTTTGGTGCCGCGCGCCGAAATCGAAGGCGAGATGGGGGACAGCCATGTCGGCCTGCAGGCCCGGCTGATGTCGCAGAGCCTGCGCAAGCTCACCGGCTCGATCAGCCGCTCGCGCTGCATGGTGATCTTCATCAATCAGCTGCGCATGAAGATCGGCGTGATGTACGGCAATCCGGAGACCACTACCGGCGGCAACGCGCTGAAATTCTACGCATCGGTCCGTCTCGACATCCGCCGCACCGGTCAGATCAAGGACCGCGACGAGATCATCGGCAATGCCACGCGGGTGAAGGTGGTCAAGAACAAGGTCGCTCCGCCGTTCAAGCAGGTCGAGTTCGACATCATGTACGGCCAGGGCATCTCCAAGATCGGCGAGATTCTCGATCTCGGCGTCAAGGCGGGCCTCGTCGAGAAATCGGGCGCATGGTTCAGCTATGACAGCATCCGCATCGGCCAGGGCCGCGAGAATTCGAAGACTTTCCTCAAGGAAAATCCCGAACTCTGCACCCGGCTCGAGACCGCGATCCGTGCGCGCACCGATCAGGTTGCCGAGGGGCTGATGGCCGGCCCCGAGCCGGACGACGATATCTGAGCGCGTGCGCGATAGTGTCAACCTGGTGTCAACTTAGGCCGCGCCGGCATGGTCTCATTTCGAGCGCAGTCACGGGAGCCTCTCCCATCGGAAGACCCGGCGCATTGCCCTGCGCCGGGTCTTTCGGTTTGTTGCGTTCGGGCGCAACTTGATTGCCGATTCGCCGTGAAAAGCGTGAAATTGAGGGAAGAGAATCCAACATGATCACTGTCCACCACCTCGAGAATTCACGCTCGCAGCGTATCCTCTGGCTGATCGAGGAGCTCGCGCTCCCTTATACGGTCAAGCGCTACACGAGGAACAAGACGACGATGCTCGCCCCGCCCGAGTTGCGGCAGGTCCACCCGCTCGGCAAATCGCCGGTAATCGACGATGACGGCGTGGTTATCGCCGAGACCGGCGCGATCGTCGAATATCTGGTCGAGAAGGGCGATGGTCGTCTCGGCGCGCCGGCGCATCGCGAGGATGCGCTGCGCTATCGTCATTTCCTCCATTATGCCGAGGGCTCGCTGATGCCGCCTCTGTTCACTAAATTGGTGCTCAGCCGCGTGCCGTTGTTCGGCAAGGCGGCGCAGAAGAAGTTCCAGCCGATGATTGACGTTCATCTCGACTATGTCGAGGCCGAGCTCGCGGCCCGTCCGTGGCTCGCGGGCAAGGACTTCACCGCCGCCGACGTGATGATGAGCTTCCCGCTCGAAGCCGCGGTCACTCGCGCCGGCGCCACCGAGGGCCGCCCGCACATCGCCGCCTGGCTCCAGAAGATCCACGCCCGGCCGGCCTATCAAGCTGCGCTGAAAGCTGGCGGTCCCTATGCTTATGCCTGAGCGGGTGATCGAACCTCGAAACTGTTCCCCGGCGCAGGCCGACAGCCAGTAGCAAGCTTCTGAAGGGCGGTGCCTGACTTCGTCACCCCGGCCTTGTGCCGGGGTTCACCAGGCGGCTGGTGAGAAGCTGGAGCCGCTTTCCTTCTCTGGCGGCACAGCGGCCCCCGGTGGGGTGCCGAGAACATCGCTGGAGCTGGACCCCCGGGCTTCGACGGGAACAAGTTGGTTGGTTCCAGGAACCGGATCAGGCTGTGGTCCGACGACGCCTTCTACGCGCGGGCTTGCAATGTAGGATTTCGTCTGCTTGCCTCGTAACGCCGGCAACCCGGCCGCTCTTTGACTCGGTCGTTAAGCCCCCGAAAACTTCGGAAAAGCCGCGCAAGAAAGTTACGGAATCAATCGCGTTTCCGCAAACCGAGTCAATTTAAGCCCGGCGCTCCTCTCAGTGCTTGCCGTAATCCTCGAACCGATCCTCGTCGCCCGGCAGCGGTGCCTTTGGCAGCACGATCGTCTCGTCGGGATCCTGCGGTGCGTCGAGTTGCCCCTCCCAGCGCGCCACCACGGTGGCGGCCACCGCGTTCCCGATCACATTGGTCGCAGTCCGGCCCATGTCGAGGAAATGGTCGACCGCGAGGATCAGCAGGATGCCGGCCTCGGGGATCTGGAAGTGCGCCAGCGTGCCGGTGATCACCACCAGGCTGGCGCGCGGCACTCCGGCGATGCCCTTGCTGGTGATCATCAGCATCAGCAGCATGGTGATCATCGTCCCCCAGTCGAGGTGGATGCCATAGGCTTGGGCGATGAAGATCGACGCGAACGTCATGTACATCATCGAGCCGTCGAGGTTGAACGAATAGCCGAGCGGCAGCACGAAGCTGGCGATCCGCGGCGGCACTCCGAACTTGTCGAGCGCTTCCAGCGTGCGTGGATAGGCGGCCTCGGACGAAGCGGTCGAGAAGCCGAGCAGGATCGGATCACGCAGATAGCGCAGCAGCCTGCCGGTCCGCGGTCCAACGAACAGGAAGCAGGCGCCGAGCAGCACCGCCCACAATACGAACAGGCCGATGTAGAAACTGGCCATGAAGTAAGCCAGGTCGCCGACCACGCCGAGCCCGCGCGTCGCCAGTGTCCGCGCCACTGCGCAGAACACTGCGATCGGCGCGAACAGCATGACATAGCCGGTGATGGTCAGCATCACCGAGACGAGCGCCTCGAGCCCGCGCAGCAAGGGCGCCGCCTTCTCGCCCACTGCCGCCATGCCGACGCCGAAGAACAGCGAGAAGATCACCAGTTGAAGGATGTCGTTGGTGGCCATCGCGTCGATCGCCGAGGTCGGCACGATGTGAATGAAGAATTTGGCGGCGTCGAAGCCCGAGCGGTCGATCCCGCTCGATGCCGCGGCGTCGGGCAGCGGCAGGTTGAGGCCCACGCCGGGCTGGAGCAGGTTGACGAGGATCAGTCCGAGGGTCAGCGAGATCAGGCTGGCGGTGACGAACCACAGGAACGCCTTGATCCCCACGCGCCCGATGGCGCCGGTGCCGCCCATATGCGCGATGCCGACGACGAGCGTCGAGACCACGAGCGGCGCGATGATCATCTTGATCAGATGAAGGAACATCTGGGTCGGGATGTCGAACCAATAGCTGATCGCCGCGAGATGCGCGGTCCCGGCGGCAGTGCCGTCGTCATAGGCGACATTGAGCCCCCAGCCGATCAGGCCGCCCAGCAGCAGCCCGGCCATAATGAACCACGTCAGTCGCTTGCCCACGAACATCCCCTAAGAAGTTCGCGGCAGGGAAGGGGATTGTCGTCGCCGGGTCAAGGACCCTATCGCGGATGTCCACGCAATATTTGCCGGAGCCTATGCGATGATCCGCCATCCCAGCCTCAGCCGCCGCGCCCTGATCCAGGCGGCCGGCGCGGTGCCGCTGCTGGCGCTGCCGGGGCTGCTCCGCGCCGGGGAGCCCGATGTTTCGGAGCTTAGCGACGTCACCACGGGTGCGGTGCCGATCGGCCGCGCCGAACGGCTTGCCCGGATCGCGCGGGCGCAGACGCTGATGAAGGCTGCGGGGATCGGCGCGGTGTTGATCGAGCCAGGCTCCTCGATGATCTATTTCACCGGGGTGCGCTGGGGCCGCAGCGAACGGCTGACTGCCGCCATCCTGCCGGTCGAGGGCGAGGCGTGCATCGTCACGCCCTTTTTTGAGGAGCCTTCGGTCCGCGAAAGCCTCGGTATTTCCGCCGAAATTCGGGTCTGGCAGGAGGACGAGAATCCGCTGGCGCTGGTCGCGGACTTCCTCAAAGAGCGCAAGCTCGCTTCCCGGCCGATCGGGATCGAGGAGACAGTACGCTATTTCGCGGTCGACGGCCTGAAGGGGGCTTTGCCCGGAGCCAAGATCGTCTCGGCCAATCCGGTCGTGCGCGGCTGCCGCATGATCAAGACCGCGCCCGAGATCGCGCTGATGCAGTTAGCCACCGATGTGACGATCGCCGCCTATCGCTGGACCTTCCCGCGCATCCGCGAAGGCATGACCAATGCCGATATCGCCACGCTGATGGCGGCGGCGACGCGCAAGCTCGGCGGTGCGGTCGAGTTCAACCTGATCCTGCTCGGCGAAGCGGCGGCCTATCCCCACGGCACGCGCAAGCCGCAGAAAGTCACCCGCGGCGAGGTCGTGCTCATGGATTGCGGGTGCACCGTTCAGGGCTATCAGTCGGACGTGTCGCGCAGCTTCGTGTTCGGCAAGGCGAGCCCTGAGCAACGCAAGGTCTGGGACACCGTCGCGCGGGGCCAGCAGGTCGCGCTGGAGGCGGCGAATGTGGGAACGCACGCGGGCGCTGTCGACGATGCGGTGCGGCGTTACTACGGTTCGCTCGGCTATGGCCCTGACTACAGGCTCCCGGGCCTGTCGCACCGCACCGGCCACGGCATCGGCATGGACGGCCACGAGCCGGTCAACCTCGTGCGCGGCGAAAGGACGCCGTTGGCGCCGGGCATGTGCTTCTCGAACGAGCCAGGCATTTACATCCCGGGCAGCTTCGGCATCCGGCTCGAAGACTGCTTCTATATGACCCCGACGGGGCCGAAATGGTTCTCGACCCCACCGGTTTCGCTAGACAAGCCGATGGGCTAGGCCTCGGTGATGCGCGCGCTTGCGATACTGATATTCCTGGTCACGGCATTCGGCGTCGTCGGGATATTGGCCGATTATTTCCCGGGCGCCGCAGGCTTGATACCGCGGCTCGTGATCGACGCATTGCTCGCTTTCGTAGCGGTGCTCGTCCATGAACTCGGCCATGCCGCCACGGCTCGACGGCTCGGTGCCGATGTCCATAGCATTGTCGTATTGCCCTTCGAGCTACGGTTCCGGCCGCGCAAGCTGCGGATGAAGTGGCGGGCGGGGCACGGCGATCTCGGCGGTTATGTCGCCTACACGCTCGACCGGATCGCCGCACGGCGCAAGCACATGGCGATCGCCGCCGCGGGTCCTGCGGCGAACTTGTTGCTCGCGTTGGTCGCCGGTCTGCTCGCCGGAAAAGTCGGCCCGCAGACATTGCCGGGCACGCTGCTTGGCGCCCTTGCGATGCTCTCGGTGGGGATGGGCCTCGCCAACCTTGTGCCGTTTAAGGGCAGCGACGGCCACCAGATCCTCCATCGCTTCCGGCAGGGCCGTAGCGTGCGGCCAGGCTGATCGCCCGATCGATATTACCGGCGATTTCGCCGATCGCAGCGTTTCGCTTGAGCGAACCACCGCGACCCCCTAAGTCGCAGCCATGACTTCGACCAACGATATCCGCCGCAGCTTCCTCGACTATTTCGAAGGCCAGGGTCATGCCCGCGTGCCGAGCGCCCCGCTGGTGCCGCACAACGATCCGACCCTGATGTTCGTCAACGCCGGCATGGTGCCGTTCAAGAACGTCTTCACCGGCCTCGAATCGCGCCCTTATTCGATCGCGACCAGCTCGCAAAAGTGCGTCCGCGCCGGCGGCAAGCACAATGATCTCGACAATGTCGGCTATACCGCCCGGCACCACACCTTTTTCGAGATGCTCGGCAATTTTTCGTTCGGCGACTATTTCAAGGAGCAGGCGATCACGCATGCGTGGACGCTGCTGACCAAGGAATGGGGTATCCCGGCGGAGAAGTTGACTGCCACCGTCTATCACACCGACGATCAGGCGTTCGATCTGTGGAAGAAGATCGCCGGCCTGCCTGAGAGCCGCATCATCCGCATCCCGACCAAAGACAATTTCTGGGCGATGGGCTCGGACGGTCCCTGTGGACCCTGCTCGGAGATCTTCTACGATCATGGCGACCATATTTATGGTGGCCCGCCGGGGTCGCCCGAGGAGGATGGTGACCGCTTCGTCGAGATCTGGAACCTCGTCTTCATGCAATATTTGCAAGAGAATGATGAGATCGTAGGCGATCTGCCGCGGCCGAGCATCGACACCGGCATGGGGCTCGAGCGCGTCGCCGCGGTGCTCCAAGGCGTTCACGACAATTACGACACCGATACCTTCAAGGCGCTGATTGCCGAGAGCGGCGCGCTCACCGGCGCGGCGACCACCGGGGACAACCAGGCGAGTCACCGCGTGATCGCCGACCATCTGCGCGCCTCGGGCTTCCTCGTCGCCGATGGCGTGCTGCCGGCCAATGAAGGTCGCGGCTATGTGCTCCGCCGCATCATGCGCCGCGCGATGCGGCACGCGCATCTGCTCGGCGCCAAGGACCCGCTGATGCACCGCATGGTGCCGAGCCTCGTCGCCGAGATGGGCGCCGCCTACCCCGAACTCGTCCGCGCGCAGCCGTTGATCGAGGCGACGTTGCTTCAGGAGGAGACGCGGTTCCGCCAGACGCTCGCAAACGGTCTCAGCCTCCTGAAGGATTACACACTCAAGGCTGAATCGGGCGGGCTAAAGGTGCTGCCGGGCGACGTGGCTTTCAAACTCTATGACACCTATGGGTTCCCGTACGATTTGACGGAGGACGCCCTTCGCTCTCAGGGCATTCAGGTCGACCGTGACGGCTTCGACGCCGCGATGGCCGAGCAGAAACGCGCCGCGCGCGCGGCGTGGAAGGGGTCGGGCGACAAGGCCAGCGACGAGGTCTGGTACGACATCGCCGACGCACTCGGCGGCACCGAATTCATCGGTTACAATGGTACCGAAGGCGAGGGCCAGGTCGTCGCTTTGGTCAAGGACGGCGCGCGCGTCGACAGGGCGGGTTCCGAGGATGCCGTGACCATCCTCACCAACCAGACGCCCTTCTACGGCGAATCGGGTGGGCAGATGGGCGACGCCGGTGTTATCGCCAACGACAAGCTGCGCGCCGTCGTGGAAGATACGTCCAAGCCGCTCGGTCGGCTCCACGCGCACCATGCAAAGATCGAAAGCGGCGAAATCGCCGTCGGCGACACGGTCAAGCTGTCGGTCGACGCCGTGCGCCGCGATCAGATCCGCGCCAATCACAGTGCGACGCACTTGCTCCACGCTGCGCTGCGCAGGCGGCTGGGTGGCCATGTCACCCAAAAGGGCAGCCTAGTCGCACCCGATCGCCTGCGTTTCGACTTTTCGCACCCCTCGGCACTGAGTGCGCAGGACATCGCTGACGTCGAAGCCGATGTGAATGCGCAGATCCGCCACAACGAGGCGGTTGGCACGCGGCTGATGACTCCCGAAGATGCGATCGCCGCGGGCGCAATGGCGTTGTTCGGCGAGAAATATGGCGACGAGGTTCGCGTGCTCTCGATGGGCAGGGGCGACGCGGCGCATTATTCGGTCGAGCTTTGCGGCGGCACCCACGTCAATGCGACCGGTGACATCGCGATCTTCAAGATCGTCTCGGAGAGCGCGGTCTCCTCGGGTATTCGCCGCATCGAGGCGCTGACCGGCGAGGGCGCGCGGCAATGGTTGAATGCGCGCGACGAGCGGCTCAAGGAAGCCGCCTCAGTGCTCAAGAGCGCGCCTGATGAAGTGCCGGCGCGGGTCGCTGCTTTGGTCGACGAGCGCCGCCGGCTCGAGCGCGAGCTTGCCGATGCGAAGAAGGCACTGGCGTTGGGCGGTGGGGGCGCTGCCGCGCCAGCCGGTCCCGAGCAGGTGGGCGGCATCAATTTCGTCGGTCAGGTGCTCGAAGGTCTCGACCCCAAGGCGCTGCGCGGTGCGGTCGATGAGGCCAAAGCGCGGATCGGATCTGGCGTGGTCGCGCTTGTCGCGGTCAATGAGGGTCGTGCGTCGGTCGCCGTAGGCGTGAGCGATGGGCTCGGGCTGAGTGCGGTCGATCTGGTCAAGGCGGCCGTGGCAGTGCTCGGGGGCCAAGGTGGCGGCGGCCGCCCGGACATGGCGCAGGGCGGCGGACCCGACGGGTCGAAGGGCGCCGAAGCGCTCGAGGCAGTCAAGGGCGCGCTGGCGGGAGCCCGCGAAGCAGCGTGAGGCTGGGCCGTTAGAGGCCCAGCTTGTAACCGTCGCCGGGTTTCACCCATAGCAAGCGCTGGCTGAGTTCAGGTCGGGCGACGCCGTCTAGCATGACTTCGGCCCTGGACATCGCGCCCTCCGGCACTTCGCGCGTGCAACCCATCTTGCCGGCCAGCGGCGCGATCGAGGTCACCACCTGTGCTCGGATCGGGCTGGCCATCGCCGGATCTGCCGGCTTGCCGTCCACCTGCAGGCTTGCCGCCTCGAAGTCCGAGGTGAGGATCGGCGCGCAGAGAGCCCCGTCCTTGATGGTGCCGGCTGACTTCACTTCCATCGTGACCACCGGCTGCGGCCTAACCATCACGGTCGTGGTCGTTACGAAGCTGCCGTCTGAGTTCACCTTGTAGCTGGTCAGGCTGAAGCAGGTTTTCTTCTCGACGTTCGGATTGGCGCACTGGAGCTTGCCGGCTTTGGCGGCGGCGAGCGGATCGGCGACAGCCTGGGGTGCGGCGGCGGTCAGCAAAAGGAAAAGCGCTTCGATCATCGGCCGGACTCCGTCACGGATACGCCGAGCATGCGGTGCAAGTGGCGGCACGGCAAGGCGAATTCAGGCGCCGAAGAGCGATCAGCGCCCCACCGCATAGCCGTCACGCGGCGAGACCCAGACCACCGTCTGGCTGAGTTCCGGATGTGCCACACCGTCCAGCGTCACCACGCTGCGGGTAACGCCGTCCTCGGTGCGATCCTGGTAACAACGCTTCTTGCCCTCGATCGGCTGGACCGCGTCGAGCACCTGCAGCCGCATCGCGTTGTCGGCATTGGGGGCCAAGGGACGGCCGCTGCCCAGCAACGTGCCATTCTGGAAATCGCTGGTGCGCACCATGGCGCAGACGCCGCCTTGCTCGATCCGGCCGAAGGTCTTGTAGCGGAGCAGGACGGTCGCATCGCGCGAGACCAGTCCGCTCACCGTGGCGTCGAAATCGCCGTCGCTGTCCACCTTGTACCGAATGATCGCGCGGCAGGTGAGCCGGGCCGGATTGGGCGAGATGCAGCGCAATTTGCCTTCGCGTGCCGGCGCCAGCGGATCGGTGAGTGCGGCAGGTGCGGATTGTCCCGTCAACAGGCCGGCAAGCAACAGGGCAGCGATCATAAGCAAGGCTCCTAATTGGCGGGCCGGGAATGCGCGCTCGTGCGGCGGGTCGCAAGCCCGAAGCTGCTATCCGCCTACCTCACTCTGCCGTGTACGTCGCAGCCGGACCCGCAGCTCGCGATCGAGATCGGAGGCTTCCTTGATCGACTTGCGCATCTCGTCGCGCATCTCGTGGATCGAAGCGATCACCGGCCCGACTGCGATGCCGACATCGACGAGCACGGCCTCGGAAAGCTGGAGCGAGCTTTCGAGCGTCTCGGGAACGGCGTCGGTCGCACCGGCTTTGTATAATTCTGCGGCATGGGCGGCATCGCGGGCGCGGGCGATGATCGGCAGTTCGGGCACCCAGCCGCGGACGCGTTTGGTCAGTCGCACCGTGAGCACCGGATCATCCATCGTGAGCACCAGCGCTTTGGCGTGGCCGAGCTTGAGCTGGTCGACCAGTTCGTTTCGGGTCACGTCGCCGAACAGCACGGTATAGCCTTCCTTGCGCGCGGCGTTGACGTTGTCGATATCGGCATCGACTCCGAGATAGGGCAGATTGTGCCGCCGCAGCATTTCGGCGACGGTACGGCCAACCCGGCCGAAGCCGATCACAATGGTGCCTGGGCCGGCGGCATCGACCTGGGCGGGGGCCTCGTCCTTTTCCTGCTGTTCGATCAGTCGCGAGAATAGCTGGCCTGCCTTGGCGAGCAGCGGCGTGGCGGTGAGTCCAATCGCAGTCACGGTCGTCCAGAATGCCGCCGTCGTGCCCGAGATCAGCCCCGCGGCACCTGCGACGCCGAGCACGATCAGTGTCGTCTCGGACGGGCTCGCCATGAGGACGCCGGTCTCGGTGGCGGTGCCGGTGCGCGCACCCGAGAGCTTGAGCAGCCCGGTAGTGACCGCCACCTTGACCACCATGACCACCACCGTGGCGCCGAGCAGTGGCGCCCAATTGGCGAGGACGAAGCCGAGATCGAGCCGCATCCCCACGGTGATCAGGAACACGCCGAGCGCGAGCCCCTTGAAGGGCGCGGTGATCGCCTCGACCTCGCCATGATATTCGGTCTCGGCGATCAGCAGGCCCGCGATCAGCGCACCGACGATCGGCGACAGCCCCGCCGCGGTGGTCGCGAGGCTGGCGGCGATCACGACCAGCAGACTGGCGGCGAGGAACAATTCGGGGCTCTTGGTGCGCGCCGCTTGCCCGAACATCCGCGGCAAGAGCAGCCTTCCGCCAAGGAACAAGGCCGCGACGGTGAGCACGCCGAGACCGAGCGTAGTGAGCAACCCCACCACGCCGGCATTACCCGCCGAAGGTGCCAATGCGCCCAAACCGAAGATTATCGGCACCAGCGCCAGATCCTCGAACAGCAGCATCGCGAACGCGGCGCGCCCGACGGCACTGGTCGTCCCCGCAATCGGGATCACCAATGCGGTCGAGGAAAGCGCGAGCGCGAGGCCCAGCCCGATCGCGCCGCCGGTGCTGAGGCCGGTGAGGTATAGCGCCGCGGCGAGGATCAGCCCTGCGCCGACCAGCTCGGCAGCGCCGACTCCGAAGACGAGCTTGCGCATCGCCCATAGGCGCTTGAACGACAGTTCGAGCCCGATCGAGAACAGCAGCAGGATGATGCCGAATTCGGCGAACGGCTCGATCGAATGCGTATCGGAGATAGTGAAATAATAGAGCCACGGATTCTGGCCGACCAACGTGCCGAGCCCGAAGGGTCCCACCAGCGCGCCGACGAGGATGAACCCGATGACTGGGCTGATCCGGAATCGGGCAAAGGCGGGGATCACCAGTCCCGCCGCACCGAGGATCACCAGTGTGTCGCTGAATCCGGTATTGTTAAGGCTGAGCATCAACCGAACGACGCGTTAAGTTGACTCGGTTTGCGGAAACGCGATTCATCTCGCAATATTATTTCGTGAAACAGGCAGAAGGGCAGGCGGGAAGCGTGGTGGATCATGCGCGATATGCCAGCATGTAAATTCCTACATTGCAACCCGCGGTGCATGGCGATCGGCCGGTTGCAGCGCGCAAGTGCCGGCCGTTTCCCGCTCTGGATGCCAGCACCGACCGAGCAGGCGCAAAAAAGGGGCGGCCATGGCCGCCCCCTCTTCGTACGGCTCGCGGCTTACTGCCAGCTGCCCATTTCATTCTCGAGATTGACACGAACCGTCTCGAAGAACTGCTCGGTGGTCATCCACGCCTGATCCGGCCCGATCAGCAATGCGAGGTCCTTGGTCATCGCGCCGCTCTCGACGGTCTTGATGCAGACCTGCTCGAGAGTTTCGGCGAAGCGCGTGACGTCTGGCGTGTCGTCGAACTTGCCGCGATACTTCAGGCCGCCGGTCCAGGCGAAAATCGATGCGATCGGGTTGGTCGAAGTTGCCTTGCCCTGCTGGTGCTGGCGATAATGGCGTGTGACGGTGCCGTGCGCCGCCTCGGCCTCGATCGTCTTGCCGTCGGGCGACATCAGCACCGAGGTCATCAGGCCAAGAGAACCGAAGCCCTGCGCGACCTGGTCCGACTGGACGTCGCCGTCATAATTCTTGCACGCCCAGACGAACTCGCCATGCCACTTGAGCGCCGAAGCGACCATGTCGTCGATCAGGCGGTGCTCGTAGACGATGCCCGCTTCCTTGAACTGATCCTTGAACTCGGCGTCGAACACCGCCTGGAAGATATCCTTGAAGCGCCCGTCATAGGCCTTGAGGATGGTGTTCTTGGTCGAGAGGTAGAGCGGCCAGCCGCGGCCGAGCGAATAGTTCATGCTGGCGCGGGCGAAATCGGTGATCGATTCGTCGAGATTGTACATGCCCATCGCGACGCCGGCGTCGGGGAAGTTGAACACTTCCTTCTCGATCGTCTCGCCGTTCTCGCCTTCCCACTTCATCGTGAGCTTGCCCTTGCCGGGCACCTTGAAGTCGGTAGCTTTATATTGGTCGCCGAACGCGTGGCGGCCGACGACGATCGGGCGAGTCCAGCCGGGAATCAGCCGCGGCACGTTCGAGATCACGATCGGCTCGCGGAAGATCACGCCGCCGAGGATGTTGCGGATCGTGCCGTTGGGCGACTTCCACATTTCCTTGAGGCCGAATTCTTCGACGCGCTGTTCGTCCGGAGTGATCGTCGCGCACTTCACGCCGACGCCGTACTGCCGAATCGCGTTGGCCGAATCGATCGTGATCTGATCGTTGGTCTCGTCGCGCTTTTCGACGCCGAGATCGTAATATTTGAGGTCGATGTCGAGATAGGGGAGGATCAGGCGCTCGCGGATCCACTGCCAGATGATCCGCGTCATCTCGTCGCCGTCGATCTCCACGACCGGCGTTGCAACCTTGATCTTCGCCATGTGCTCGCTTCCTGCTTTAGGGTTTGGGCGAGCGTCTAGGAGGATGGGGAGGGGGATCAAGCGCCGAGCGCGCTCACTTCTTCCACGCCCACCAGAGCTGCGCCGGCGGCAGGTTCCACCATTCGACCTCATGGTCGATATGTTCCCAATAAGGCGTCAGGAAGTTCCGCACCTTGGGTTGTATTGATAGACGAGGAAAGCGCCATCCTTGCGGAGGATGTCGTGCGTCGCATGCGCAATCGCGTCGCCGACCCCGGTCGGCAGAGTCGAGAAGGGCAGGCCGGAGGCGATGTAGTCGGCATGCTCGAAGCCGTGATCGGCGACGATTCGCTTGATGTCCGCCGCCGAATCATTGACCGCGATGAAGCGCGGATCGTCGATCATATGCTTGAGGTAGCGGATGAAATCGGGGTTGGTGTCGATCACGATCAGCTTCGCGTCGGGCGCCAGGCGCTCGAGAATCGGGCGCGTGAAGGTGCCGACGCCAGGGCCGTATTCGACGAACAGCTTGCAATTGTCCCAGTCGACCGGCGCGAGCATGTGTCGCACGAGCCGCTGTGACGAGGAGACGATCGCACCCACCATCACCGGGTGTTTGAAGAAGCCCTTGAGGAACATCACCCAAGGTGATGACACTCCGGCGGCGCGCATGCTGGCACGGCGGCGCTTTGCGGAGGCGGTCGATGCGGGCATTGGGGTCCTTTGCAGGTTTCGTGGCAACCGTGGCGCACGCGCTTCCGCGAAAACGAACGAATATTCAAGCGCAGTGGTTGCCTTAATCGAGGACGACCGCCCCCGAACTCGAACAATGTGGCGCGCAGATACACCACCAGTGGCGTCTCGCAAAGCCGATCTGCGACCGGCGGAGAAAAGCCGGGTGGGACCGACGCGGTTCCGCGTCTCGCCGGCATCGAGCCCTGGCAGAATAAGCCCCGCGTGGATAATCGCGCCAGCGTCTAGGAAAGCGCGAGTCATGCCGCTACACCGCGCGGCATGGCATCGCTTGACAAGCCCTCCGTCGGTACCTCGACTGTGAAGTGGCGTTTCCCCGACATTCACCCCGAAGGCCGCAAATATGTGCTGATCGCCGGCGCGATCGCGCTGGTCAGTCTATTCGTGTGGGATTTCATCACCTGGCCGCTCGTGTTTCTCACACTCGGCGTCGCGGCGTTCTTCCGTGATCCGGTACGCGTGACGCCGCAGGGCGAAGGGCTGATCGTCTCGCCGGCCGACGGGCTGATCACGATGATCGAGCGGGTGGATCTGCCCCCCGAACTCGCCGGGCCGCAGGCGCTGGGCGAGGGCAGCATGCTGCGCGTCTCGGTGTTCATGAGCGTGTTCGACGTACACATCAATCGCACGCCGATCACCGGCACGATCCGCCACGTCATCTATATCGCCGGCAAGTTCATGAATGCCGACTTCGACAAAGCGAGCGAAGAGAATGAGCGCCAGCACATCATCGTCGAGGACAAGAACGGC
This sequence comes from Sphingomonas psychrotolerans, assembly GCF_002796605.1. Taxonomy (NCBI): domain Bacteria; kingdom Pseudomonadati; phylum Pseudomonadota; class Alphaproteobacteria; order Sphingomonadales; family Sphingomonadaceae; genus Sphingomonas; species Sphingomonas psychrotolerans. The sequence continues at coordinate 1,184,249 of NZ_CP024923.1, read as the reverse complement.
CAGCGGATCGGCTTCACCCAGATCGCCGGGCTGGTCGCGCGGCGAATCGTCAGCTTCGTCAAGGCGGGCGATATGGTCGTCGGCGGGCAGCGCGTCGGACTGATTCGCTTCGGCAGCCGCGTCGACGTGTTTATCCCGGAGGCTTACGGCGTCGAAGTCGCGCTCGGTCAGCGCGCAATCGCCGGCGAGACGATCCTCGCGCGCAAGGGAGCGCCGCGCGCGGCCGGCATCGCCCAATGAAGCCGCCCCGCGCGGGCAGGCGGGCGATCCCGGGGCTGCGTCGCGAGGGCGGGATTCCGCTGCGCGCGGTGCTGCCCAACACGGTTACCGCGCTCGCGCTCTGCTCCGGCCTGACGGCGATTCGCTTCGCGATCCTCGGCAATTGGGAAGTCGCGGTGCTGATGGTGCTCGCAGCCGCAGTGTTCGATGGGCTCGATGGCAAGATCGCCCGGCTGGTGCGCGCCGAGAGCCGCTTTGGAGCCGAGCTCGACAGCCTTTCCGACGCAATCTCGTTCGGAGTCGCGCCCGCGCTGATTCTTTATCTCTGGTCGCTGAACGGGCTCGGCCGGTTCGGCTGGATGATCGCGCTGCTGCTGGCGCTGTTCTGTGCGCTGCGTCTTGCGCGCTTCAACGCCAATATCGATCAGGAGCATCAGCCGCACAAATCGGCGGGTTTCCTCACCGGCGTTCCCGCGCCGGCGGGCGCATTGCTGGCGCTAATGCCGCTTTTTCTGTGGAACTGGACCAACGAACTGCTTCGCCCGCCGGTGAACGATTCCACTCCGATCCTGCTGGTCGAGACCATTCAACACCTGCTGCGCACTCCGGCGGTGATCGCGCCGTGGACGGCCTTCATCGCGCTGCTGATGATTTCGAGCGTCGCGACTTTCACGCCGACGGTGCGACTCAAGCAACGCATGCGTTTCGAGGCGATCGCGGTGTTGGTGGTGCTCGTCGCGGCGCTGGTATCGGCGCCGTGGCCGACGCTCGCCGTGCTGGCGATCGCCTATCTGGTGACGATCCCGTTCAGCGTGCGTAGCTATCGCCGGATCAGGCAGCAGCGCGCAGCGGTGCCCATGCCGGCAACCGCGCCGGAACGGCTCGAATCGTAACCCGGCCGAGCCGCGCCGGCAGGGCGGGCAGATTCGAAGCGGGACGAAACAGTTCGGCGAAACGATGAAGCTGCGGGCGGATCGTGGCGATCATCGCCCACACCGAGACGATGAAAGCCGAGCCAAAGAGCAGGGCGATCGCAAATCCAGTCATCATACAACTCCTGTCGCGCACAAATCGGCGAAGATGCAATGATTTCAACAGTTTGACGCCAAGAGGCGTTCCATGCTCCGCTTATGAGCCCTGTATGTTCCGTTAACGTTCTACTGTCAATGAGATGTTCCAAATTTGTTCCACTTGCCTCGGGCGGCGACCTGGGCTAAGCGCGCCGCCTCAACCCGCATGGGAAGCATCATAAACCGGTGCCGTGAACGCTTCACGGTTCCCGCTTCCCAGAGGCTCAACCGGAAGGAGTTATCCCTATGGCGGCACCAGTCGTCTCCATGCAGCAATTGCTCGAATCGGGCGCGCACTTCGGTCACCAGACCCATCGCTGGAACCCGAAGATGAAGCCCTACATCTTCGGCGATCGCAACGGCGTCCACATCATCGACCTTTCGCAGACCGTGCCGCTCTTCGCGCGCGCTCTCGAGTTCGTGAACTCCACCGTCGCTGCCGGCGGCAAGGTGCTGTTCGTCGGTACCAAGCGCCAGGCGCAGGAGCCGATCGCCGAGGCCGCGCGCCGCGCCAATCAGCATTTCGTCAACCATCGCTGGCTGGGCGGCATGCTCACCAACTGGAAGACCATCTCCAACTCGATCAAGCGTCTCAAGACGCTCGAGGAGCAGCTTTCGGGCGACACGCACGGCCTCACCAAGAAGGAAGTGCTCCAGCTCACCCGCGAGAAGGACAAGCTCGAACTCTCGCTCGGCGGCATCCGTGACATGGGCGGCGTTCCCGACATCATGTTCGTGATCGACGCGAACAAGGAAGAGCTGGCGATCAAGGAAGCCAACACGCTCGGCATCCCCGTCGTCGCGATCCTCGATTCGAACGTCAGCCCGGACGGCATCGCCTTCCCGGTTCCGGCGAACGACGATGCGAGCCGCGCGATCCGCCTCTACTGCGAAGCCGTGGCGATCGCCGCGACCCGCGGTGGCCAGGAGCAGCAGCGCAACCAGGGCTTCGACTTCGGCGCCGCCGAGCGGCCCCCGGTCGAGGAAGCGCTCGTCACCCCGGCACCCGTCGCTGAAGAGGTGCCTGCCGCCGACGCGCCGGTCGTCACCGCCGAGGAGTTCGAGGCTCCCGCCGCTGCCGTGGAACCCGAGGCTCCTGCCGCTGCTGTGGAGCCTGAGGCTCCCGCCGCGGTGACCGAGCCTGGTCAGGCTGAAGAGGGCGAGCGTCAAATCGACGCCTGAACCCGTCATCTAACCGTAATGGGGGCGGGGCAGGGCATTGCGCACTGCTCCGCCCGATTTTTAGCTGAGGAATAGAAACATGGCCGAGATCACTGCAACAGCTGTGAAGGAGCTCCGCGAAAAGAGCGGCGCCGGCATGATGGATTGCAAGAAGGCGCTGACTGAGACCAATGGCGACCTCGAAGCCGCGAGCGACTGGCTGCGCTCGAAGGGCCTGGCCGCCGCCGCCAAGAAGTCGAGCCGCACCGCCGCTGAAGGCCTGGTCGGAGTCGCCGTCGCTGGCACCAAGGGCGTCGCGGTCGAAGTCAATTCGCAGACCGATTTCGTCGCCAAGAACGAGATCTTCCAGAGCTTCGTCCGCGAAGTGACGGCAGTCGCGCTCGAAAAGGGTGACGACATCGACACGCTCAAGGCCTCGCCGCTCCCCGCTGGTGGCACGGTCGAGGAAGTGCTGACCAACAACATCTCGACGATCGGCGAGAACCAGGTTCTCCGCCGCGCGAAGAAAGTCGAAGTGTCGAAGGGCGCGGTGATTCCGTACGTTCACAATGCGGCCGCTCCCGGCCTCGGCAAGATCGGCGTGCTCGTCGCGCTCGAATCGGATGCCGGCGTCGACGTGCTGGAACCGCTCGGCAAGCAGCTGGCGATGCACATTGCTGCTGCTTTCCCGCTGGCGCTTAATGTCGAGGGCCTCGATCCCGAGGTGGTCGAGCGCGAAGCGGCGATCCTGCGCGAGAAGAATGCCGAGAAGATCGTCGGCAAGTCGCCCGAGGTGGCCGAGAAGATCCTCAACGGCCCGATCGAGAAGTTCAAGAAGGAGAACGCGCTGCTGACCCAGGCGTTCGTCATGGACGGCAAGACGCCCGTTCAGGACGTGATCGCCAAGGCGGCGAAGGATGCCGGTGCCACGATCGCGCTCACCGACTATGTCCGCTTCCAGCTGGGCGAGGGCATCGAGAAGGAAGAGAGCGACTTCGCGGCCGAGGTTGCGGCCACCGCCGGCCTCACCAAGTAAGCGAGGCGCCGGGGCGTTCCGCCTCCATGGTATCTCCCCGGCATCTCCGCTTGTTCCTGCGGCGCGGCACCTCTAAGGTCCGCGCCGCTTCGCTATCCGCCTCATACCTAAGGCTCAAATGACCGCTCCCCGCTTCAATCGTATCCTTCTCAAGCTTTCGGGCGAGGTCCTGATGGGTCAGGGCCAGTTCGGCATTGATCCCGCCACTTGCGAGCGCGTTGCGCTGGAAGTGAAGGAAGCGATCGAGACCGGTTTGCAGGTCTGCATGGTCGTCGGCGGCGGCAACATCTTCCGCGGGCTGGCCGGTGCGGCGCAGGGCTTCGACCGCGCCAGCGCCGATTATATGGGCATGCTCGCGACGGTGATGAACGCGCTGGCGATGCAGAACGCGATGGAGAAGATCGGCGTCCAGACCCGTGTTCAATCGGCAATCCCAATGGCCAGCGTGTGCGAGCCCTATATCCGCCGCCGCGCCGAGCGACACATGGAGAAGGGCCGCGTGGTGATCTTCGCCGCGGGTACCGGGCTCCCGTTCTTCACTACCGACACCACTGCCGCGCTGCGCGCCGCCGAGATGAACTGCGACGCGCTGTTCAAGGGCACTTCGGTCGACGGTATCTACGACGCCGATCCCAAGAAAGTGCCGACCGCAAAGCGTTACGATTCGCTCAGCTATGACCGCGTCCTCGCAGACAATCTGAAGGTGATGGACGCGTCCGCGGTCGCTCTCTGCCGCGACAACAATATCCCGATCGTGGTGTTCAACATCCGAGACGAAGGTAATCTCTCCGCCGTTCTGTGTGGCGAGGGCGCCTCGACAATCGTCCAGAACGAAACCGCATCCGCATAACAGGAGAGCCGAAAATGGCCGCTTACGACAAGACAGATATCGAGCGCCGCATGGCCGGCGCGGTCGAGGCGCTCAAACACGATCTCCAGGGCCTGCGCACCGGTCGTGCCTCGACCACCCTGCTGGATCCGGTGACGGTCGACGTCTATGGCGCGCAGATGCCGATCAACCAGTTGGCGAGCGTCTCGGCACCCGAGCCGCGCCTGCTCTCGGTGCAGGTGTGGGACAAGATGAATGTCGGCCCGGTCGACAAGGCGATCCGCTCGGCGGGGCTCGGTCTCAATCCGATCGTCGACGGGCAGACGCTGCGTCTGCCGATCCCCGATCTGACGGAAGAGCGGCGGAAAGAACTCGCCAAGCTCGCCAGCCAATATGCCGAGAAGGCACGCATCGCAGTGCGTAATGTCCGCCGCGATGGCAATGACAGCCTCAAGACCGACGAGAAGAAGGGCCTTTTCGGCGAGGACGAGCGCAAGCGCCACGAGACCGAGGTCCAGAAGCTGACCGACAGCACGATCGCCGACATCGATGCGGTGACGGCGGCAAAGGAAAAGGAAATTCTGGGCAAGTGACCGGCCCGGCGTTTCTCCGGGCGGCCGGCCGTGGCCGCTAGACCCGCCCCCGATCTTCCTTCGGGCACGCCCCCGCGCCACGTCGCCATCATCATGGACGGCAACGGGCGCTGGGCGAAGAAGCGCTTCCTGCCGCGCATCGCGGGGCACAAACAGGGCGTCGAGGCGGTGCGCCGCGTCGCGCGCGCCGCGCGAAAGCTCGGTATCGAAGTGCTCACGCTCTACGCCTTCTCCTCCGAGAACTGGCGTCGCCCCGAGGAAGAGGTCCGCGACCTGATGGGGCTGCTGCGCCATTTCCTCGCGAGCGAACTCGACGAACTCGTCTCGGAGGGCGTGCGATTGCGAGTGATCGGCGATTGGCGCGGGCTCGCGCCCGATCTCGTCGCGATGATCGACGCGGCGATTGCGCGGACCGTGGCCAATCCCGGCCCGACCTTGGTCATCGCGCTCAATTATGGCGCGCAGGCCGAAATCCTCGCCGCGGCTCGCCGTCTTGCCGAACAGGCATGCGACGGCACGCTCGACCCCTCCGCGATCGACGAAGCGCGCTTCGAGGCCGAACTCGCAACTGCGGATCTCCCACCGCTCGACTTGCTGATCCGCACCTCGGGCGAGCACCGGCTGTCGAACTTCCTGCTGTGGCAGGCGGCCTATGCCGAGTTGCTCTTCGTCGACACGCTCTGGCCTGATTTCGACGAGAAGGCGCTGGCCGATGCGCTCGATCGCTTCGGGCAGCGTCAGCGGCGTTTCGGAGGCTTGTGACCAAAGGTAAATCGGATCTGGGGACGCGGGCGATCGTCGCCATCGCGCTGATCGGGCTCGCCGCGATCGCGCTCTGGGTCGGCGGGCTCGGTTTCTGGCTGATCGTCGCGGCCGCGGCGCTGCTGATGATGGCCGAATGGGCGGACCTTTCGGGCGTCAGTCTGCGCGAGAAGCGACTGGCCCAATATGCGTTGACCGTGCCGCTGGCGATCATGGCGCCGGGATTGGCCGCGGGGCCTGGTTTCCTCGCGCTCGGACTGGTGGCCGGCGCGGCCTTCTTCGTCGCAGCAGTGACGCGCAAGGGCCAGCTGGCGGCGGGCGTGGCCTATTCCGGCCTGCCGGTGCTCGCCTTGCTCGCGCTGCGCGAGGACCCTTCGCATGGCCTGCTATACACTTTCTGGGCGATGGCCTTGGTCTGGGCATGCGACACCGGGGCGTATTTTGCCGGGCGCGCGATCGGTGGGCCCAGGCTCGCCCCGCAGATCAGCCCGAACAAGACCTGGGCGGGCTTCGTCGGTGGCGTTGCCCTGGCGGGGGTCTTCGCCTTGTTGCTGGTTTTCGGTTTCGGCCTTCCCGTGGTGCTGGCGCTCGCCACACCGATCCTCGCCGCGCTGGCGCAGATCGGCGACTTGTTCGAGAGCCATCTCAAACGCTGCGCCGGCGTGAAGGATTCGGGTAATCTGCTTCCCGGCCATGGCGGCCTCCTCGATCGGCTCGACGGACTCGTCGCCGTGGCGCCTTTCGCGGCACTGCTGGTTCTGGTGGCGACATGATCAAACGCGTCACCATCCTCGGCGCCACCGGTTCGGTGGGCAGTTCGACGCTCGACCTCATCGAGCGTGCGCCCGAGCGGTTCGAAGTGATCGCGCTGACCGCCAACCGCGATGTGGACAAGCTCGCCGCGGCGGCGATCCGGACGCGCGCGAAGCTGGCGGTGGTCGCGGACCCAAGCTGCCTCGACGCGCTCCGAGACGCCTTGGCGGGGAGCGGCGTGGAGGCGCGGGCAGGGGCGGAAGCGGTCTGTGACGCGGCCCGCGCCGGCGCCGACTGGACGATGGCCGCGATCGTCGGCACCGCCGGGCTCAAGCCGGTAATGGCGGCGCTCGAGGCGGGCGGCACCGTCGCACTCGCCAACAAGGAGGCACTGGTTTCGGCCGGCGACGTCATGACGGCGGCGGCGTGCGCGCATGCCACGACGCTGCTGCCAGTCGATTCGGAGCATAATGCGGTCTTCCAGTGCCTCGATCGCACTGCGCCGCGCGGCGTGCGGAAAATCATCCTGACCGCCAGCGGGGGGCCGTTTCGCACGACGCCGTTCGAAGCGATGCGTGCGATCACGCCGACGCAGGCCGTGGCGCACCCCAATTGGTCGATGGGCGCCAAGATCTCGGTCGATTCGGCGACGATGATGAACAAGGGTCTCGAGCTGATCGAGGCCTTCCATCTGTTCCCGGTGCGCGCCGACCAGCTCGACATCCTCGTCCACGCCCAGTCGGTAGTCCATTCGATGGTCGAATATGTCGACGGTTCGGTGCTCGCCCAGCTCGGCACGCCGGATATGCGCACGCCGATTTCCTATGCGCTGGCCTGGCCCGAGCGGATGGCGACGCCTTGCGAGCCGCTCGACCTCGCCCGAATTGGGCGGCTCGACTTCGAGGCGACGGACTCCGTGCGCTTCCCGGCGCTGACGCTGGCGCGCGATGCGCTGGCGGCGGGCGGTGCGCGCCCGGCGATCCTCAACGCCGCCAACGAGGTCGCCGTTGCCGCATTCCTCGCCGGGCGCGTTGGATTTCTTGAAATTGCCGCAATCGTTGCCGATACGCTGGCGCGCTACGACCCGGCCGCCCCGGACTCGCTGGATGCCGTGTTGGCAATCGACGCCGAGGCGAGGGCGTATGCGGGCGAGCGTGTGAAGGACTGCGTTCTTTGATCGAATCCCCCGCCATCCCCATCTACTTCCTGGCCTTCGTGCTGGTTCTGGGGCCGCTCGTCTTCTTGCACGAACTTGGACATTATCTCGCCGGACGCTGGTTCGGCGTGAAGGCCGAGGAGTTCTCGATCGGCTTTGGCCGCGAAATCGCAGGGATCACCGACAAAAGAGGTACGCGCTGGAAGTTCGGCTGGCTGCCGCTGGGGGCTATGTCCGCTTCGCCGGTGACATGAACCCGGCGAGTCAGCCTTCGCCGGAATGGCTGTCGCTGCCGGCGCACGAGCGGGCGCAGACTTTTCAGGCCAAGCCCCTATGGCAACGTGCGATCATCGTCGTTGCCGGGCCGGTCGCCAATTTCATCGTGGCGATCCTGATCCTCAGCGCCTTTGCGTTCACCTATGGCCAGAACGTGACGCCCTCGGTCGTGGGCACCGTGCAGCCGGGCAGCGCCGCCGCGGCTGCGGGGTTGCAGCCCGGCGATAGAATGACGGCGCTTGGCGGACGCTCGGTCGAGACGTTCGTCGACATCGCAAAATATGCGCAGATCCGTCCCGGTGAAGCGGTTCGAATTGATTTCGAACGTAACGGCCGCGCGATGGCTGCGGACACTGTGATCGGCATTCGCGAGGAGCAGGATCGCTTTGGCAACAAATACCCGATTGGCGTGATCGGTGTGGGCAGCAGTACACCCGTGCTCCAATCCGTGGGAATTCTGGAAGCGCCGATCGTCGGTGTTCGCCGGACCCTCGACATCGTTCAGATGCAGATCGACGGCCTGAAGCAGATCATCACCGGCCGGCGACCGCTGTCCGAGCTTGGCGGGCCGCTCAAGATCGCGCAGGTCTCCGGCGAGCGTCTCGCGTTGGGACCCGCCGAGTTCGTGTTCCTTATCGCGCTCATTTCCATTAATCTCGGATTCATCAACCTCTTGCCAGTTCCGGTGCTGGATGGCGGGCATCTTCTGTTCTACGCAGTCGAAGCCGTACGCCGCCGCCCGGTCGAGCCGCAGGTGATGGAATGGGCTTTCCGGGGTGGTCTGATCGCAATTCTGGCGCTGATGCTGCTGGTGACGTTCAATGATCTGGGCTCGTTTGGGGTCTGGAGAAATCTGGCCGGGTTGATCGGCTGATGCGGTTAAGGCAGGGGCGGTTGTTCCGGCGTCGCGTGGGCAGCGGCATTACTCGAAATCCGACTTGGGGTGGGATGTGACGATCAAGGTTAATCATTTCGGCGTACGCGCCACTGCGACGCTTCTTGCGGGCACCATGCTCTCGGGACTCGCACACGCGCAGACCGCCCCCGCCCCGACGGCACCCGTGCCCATTCCACAGGCCGTCACGGTTCCGGCCGTGCCGGTGCAGCAGGTGCGAACGATCCGTTCGCTGCGTGTCGAGGGATCGCAGCGCGTCGAGCCCGAGACAGTGCTCTCCTACACCCGGCTGCGCACCGGCGACACCTACACCAACGAGACCGTCGATCAGGCGATCAAGGATCTGCTGGCGTCGGAACTGCTCGCCGAAGTCGAGATTGCCGGCGTCGAGACCGGTGACCTGGTGATCCGCATCCGCGAGAATCCGGTGATCAACCGGGTGATCTACGAAGGCAACAAGCGGCTCAAGCAGGACAAGATCGGCAAGGAAGTGAAGCTGGCGCCGCGCCAGATCTTCACCCGCACCGCGGTTCGCGCCGACGTCGCCCGGATCATCGAACTCTATCGCCGTCAGGGCCGCTTCGCCGCGCACGTCGAGCCCAAGATGGTGAGTCTCGACCAGAACCGTGTCGATGTGATCTTCGAAATCAACGAGGGACCCAAGTCCAAGGTTCGTCAGATCAACATCATTGGCAACGAAGTGTTCTCGGACGGCAAACTCCGCGGCGAGATGGCGACCAAGACCTCGAGCCTGATGAATATCCTGAGCTCGAACACGAGCTACGACCAGGACCGTCTCGCTTACGACCAGCAGAAGCTGCGCCAATTCTACCTGACCGAAGGCTATGCCGATTTTCGGGTGATCTCGGCGGTAGCCGAGCTGACGCCCGACAAGCGCGACTTCATCATCACCTACGTGGTCGAGGAAGGCCCGCGCTACAAGTTCGGCCCGGTGACCGTCGACAGCGCGATCCGCGACTTCGACGACAAGCGTCTCGCGACTGCGCTCGCGATCAAGGAAGGCCAATGGTATAACGCCAAGGCAGTCGAAGACACGGTCGAGCAGCTGAGCGAGACTGCCGGCGCGTTCGGCTATGCTTTCGCCGACGTGCGGCCCGAGTTCCAGCGCGATCGCGAAGCGCTGACCATGACGATGAACTTCCACATCGGCGAATCGAACCGTACCTATATCGAGCGGATCGAAATCACCGGCAATCGTCAGACGCAGGACAAGGTCATCCGCCGCGAGTTCCGCGTCGCGGAAGGCGACGCCTTCAACACCTTCCTCGTCAAGCGCTCGCAAGATCGCATCAATTCGCTGGGCTATTTCCAGGACAAGTTCGAGGTCGAGCGCAAGGAAGGTTCGGCGCCCGACCGGATCGTGCTGGCAGCCAATGTCGAGGAGCGCCCGAACGGCGAGCTGACGCTGTCGGCGGGCTTCTCGAGCCTCGAGCGCTTCATTCTCCAGGCTTCGATCCGCCAGCGCAACTTCCGCGGCATGGGGCAGACGGTCTCCGCCTCGGTCGATTATTCGAGCTATTCCAAGTCGGTCGAGCTCGGCTTCACCGAGCCGTATCTTTTCGATACCAACATCGCGCTGGGCGGCACCTTGTTCCGCCAGGACTATAACGCGTTCAATTACATCGGCAGCGACCGCAGCACGACCTACAGTCAGGTCGCGACCGGCGGCCAGCTCGTCGCGGGCCTGCCGCTCACCGAATATTGGACGCTGTCGGGCCGCTACACGCTGCGCCAGGACAATGTGACGCTCGACGAATCCTCGTTCTACACCAACGGCCAGTGCGATCCGCTCAAAGCGGGCCGCTATTATTGCGAGGCAGTCGGCAACCGGATCACGTCGCTGGTCGGCGTATCGCTGATCTACGATAGCCTCAACAGTCGTCTGCGCCCGACCCGTGGTCAGCGGATGAGCATCGGCGCCGACTTTGCCGGCCTCGGCGGCGAAGTGAAATATGCCCGCGCGCGCTTCGAGGGCAGCAAATACTGGAACGTCGGCAGCGGGTTCATCTTCTCGGTCTCGGGCGAGGGCGGCTACATCCATAGCCTCGAGAAGAAAAAGGCGGGCATCGATCCGGTGCGTATCACCGATCGCTTCTACCTCGGCGAGCCGCAGTTCCGTGGCTTCGACATTCGCGGCGTCGGCCCGCGCGTCCAGCGCATCCAGCTGACCGGCGATCCGCTCGCGCCGGGCGGCAGCACCCAGGCGATGGTCACCGGCGACGACAATGTCGTCGACGACGCGCTCGGCGGTAAGGCCTATTACCTGACCAAAGCCGAGCTCGAGATCCCGCTGGGCGCAGGCGCGGCCGAAATGGGCCTGCGGCCGTCGATCTTCGTGATGGCCGGCAGCCTGTTCGGCATCACCCGTCCGGGCAAGACGATCGATTTCGAGCAGGCGAAGGACGCTTCGGGCAATTTGCTGTTCAACAAGGACGGCTCACCGACCCTGCTGCCCAAACAGCAGCTCGACGCCTCAAACAACCCGCTCTTCATCGCAACCGGCGGCGCCAATGCCGGCGCAGCGACGCCTTGTTCGGTCGGCTATGGCACGACACCCGCGAACTGCGTGGGCACCTCGATCAACACACCTTATACCACCCCCGCCTTCTACGAGCGCTTCGTCGGCGATTCCGCCAAGCCGCGCCTCTCGGTCGGTTTCGGTGTAAATTGGAATTCGCCATTCGGACCGCTGCGCATCGACATCGCGAAGACGCTGGTGACGGTGGACGGCGACGACGACAAGCTTGTGACATTCAACGTAGGGACCCAGTTCTGATGATTACCAAGAAAGCAATCCTGGCGGCAATGCTCGCCGCCCCCGCGGCGCTTGCGATCGCAGCGCCCGCCCAGGCCCAGGTCGCGGGCATCGCTTATGCCAATCCGACCAGCGTCGTCGCCAGCTCGAAGGCCTTTGCGGCTGCGAACCAGCAGATCTCGACGACGTACAAGGCAGCGTTCGATCAGATGCAGCAGCGCCGCACCGCGCTCGACAACGAACTCAAGCCGCTCGTCGCGCAGCTCGATGCCAACAAGGACGGCAAGGTCAGCGAGGACGAGGCCAAGGCAGCGCAGACCGCCAAGAATCCCGCGATCGAGAAGATCCGCACCGCGCAGACCAATGCGCAGAACGACATGCAGCGCCTGAGCAACCCGGCCGCCCGCGCCGAATTGTTCGCGATCGAATCGGTGCTGCGTCAGTATGAGGCCGCGCAGCTGCGTGTGGTGAACGCCCGCAAGATCAATGTCGTGCTGTCGCCGGAAGTGTTCATGTACGCGCCCGACTCGGCCAATATCAGCCAGGCGATCGTCGCCGAGATCGACAAGGTCGCGCCGACCGTCGGCATCCAGCCTCCTGCCGACTGGCAGCCTTCGCGCGAGACGCTGGCAATCCAGCAGCAAATCGCCCAGGCTGCGCAGATCCAGGCCTATCAGCAGCAGGCGGCGGCGCAGCGCCCGGCCGCCTCCGGTACCGCGCCTGCCGCTACGGGCACCCAGCCCGCGAAGCCGGCCGAGCCGCGTTGAGCGAGACCGAGACCGGCAACGCTTCCATCGGCCCGCTTGATATCAAGCGAGTGATGGCGGCGTTGCCGCATCGTTACCCGATGCTGCTCGTCGATCGCGTTGAGGAGCTGGTCCTCGGCGAGCGAATCGTCGCGATCAAGGCAGTGTCGATCAACGAGGAATTCTTCCAGGGGCATTTCCCCGGGCGTCCGATCATGCCCGGGGTGCTCCAGGTCGAGGCGCTGGCGCAGGCGGCCGGCGTGCTCGCGGTGGAGAGCCTCGGCCTCGCCGGTTCGGGCAAGCTCGTCTATTTCATGTCGATCGATGGCGTGAAGTTCCGCAAGCCGGTCGAGCCGGGCGTGCTGCTCCGCCTCGAGGTCGAGTTCCTCCAGAAGCGCTCGCGCGTCTGCAAATTCGCCGGCAGGGCCTTGCTCAACGGCGAAGTCGCCACCGAGTGCGAATTCACTGCGATGATCGCGGAACCACCCGCGGCCTGATTCTCGCCTGTGGGGCAGGGACGGTTGCCTTGACGGCGCCCCTCTGCTAACCGCCCGCGTCCGCTGCCGGTCGGAAACCGGCGGCTTTTCCAAGGAATTGACCCGTGAAGAAAGACACGCATCCCGATTACCACATGATCAAGGTGCAGATGACCGACGGCACCGTGTTCGAGACTCGCTCCACCTGGGGCAAAGAAGGCGATCTGATGACGCTCGACATCGATCCGCTGGCGCACCCGGCCTGGACCGGCGGCCGCGGCCAGATGCTCGATCAGGGTGGCCAGGTCGCGCGCTTCAACAAGCGCTTCGGTGGCCTTTCGCTCGGCAAGAAGTAAGCGCAAGCCGCCACGCGCGGTACGCTTCCAGTTTCAGAAATCCCGGCAGGGCCGGATCGTGCGGGCAAGCTCAGGCTCCCTGGCGGTCGGCGTTGCCGGGATTTCGTCGTTAACGCACCGTTAGCCGAACCCGGCTAACCTTCGGGCATGGCGACGCATCTCAGACACGCCTCGTTCGCAGCCGAGTTCGAGCCTGCCGAAAGCCTCGGTCGGCGGCGTACGCCGCGCGCTCCGGTATCGCTCGACGCCCGGGTGGGGCGCGGCGGGCTCGATCGCACGCTTTGCCGCGTCACCGATCTCTCCATCAACGGCGCGCGGCTCCAGACCTATTCGGAGCTTCGCGCCGGAGCGACGATCTGGCTGACGCTGCCCAGCATCGGTCCTTGTTCGGCCCGCGTCGTCTGGGCGCACGATTTCGAAGCGGGTGTCGAGTTCCAGACGCCGCTGACACCCCAGGAATTTGATATACTTACGGCGCAGTGAGAGCCGGATGCGGCGGGAAGAGACCCGGCGCATTGCCTTCCAGCGCGGTATACGTCACCTTGCGTGAACTTCACTGGTTTTTGGGGAACGGGTGATGCTCAAGACGCTCTTGTTCTGCGTCGTCACTGTCGGCCTCTCGGTTCCTGTGTGGGCAGGAGAGCGCTCGGGCGCCCGTTCGCGGACGATCGCGCGTGCTGGGCTGATCAAGGATCCTGCTGCCCTGCGTGCGCCGGCATCCGCGTCCAGCGCTGTCCCGCAGCGCTTCATGCTGCCAGCGGGTGGCGCACGGTTAGAACGCTTGCCAGAGCCGTTGACCGAGAAAGGGCAGGCGCCCTCTGCAGAGGCGGGACGCTGGGGTCCGGGCTCGACTTTGCCCGAGGTGACCGCCCGGGCAGGCGGAAGCTACGCGGTCCACGACATCCTGCGGGATCAACCCAGACCGCGGCATCGCGGGTCTGCGCTGAGCACGGCATTCGTTCTCAAGCTCGACGGGGATGCCGACAGCCCGGCCTTCAGCGTCGGCGGCGGCGGCGTGGCCGCGGCGATGTGGCGGGCCGTCCCCAAATAGGCGCGGGCGCGCACCAAATCGCAGAGCAGCCGATCTTTCGGCTGCGAATCAAGGTTGATGAGACCGCTACGCAAGCGGACGACACGTGCATTCAACGGTGGAAGGCCGATGATCCGCTATCGGAGATGCCTGCGCGGCGTTGCTGCGGGCCGCACCGGGGGGCGCGGCCAGCGCGACGAGCGATCGGTTTTCGATCCGGGGGGAGGAATGCTTCCAAGCCGCCGAACACGGCCGTAGAGGCGTTAAGACGGGCAGAGATGCCCATCTCGAAAACCAGAACACCCCCGGAAGCGATTCCGGGGGTGTTCTATTTTTCAGGCCAGGTCGGCGACCTTACTGGTCGAGGAACGACCGCATCTTGCGCGACCGGCTCGGATGCTTGAGCTTGCGCAGCGCCTTGGCTTCGATCTGGCGGATACGTTCGCGGGTGACGGAGAATTGCTGGCCAACCTCCTCGAGCGTGTGATCGGTGTTCATGCCGATGCCGAAGCGCATGCGCAGAACGCGTTCCTCGCGCGGCGTCAGCGATGCGAGGACGCGAGTCACGGTCTCCTTGAGGTTCGCCTGGATCGCGGCGTCGACCGGGATCACGGCGTTCTTGTCCTCGATGAAGTCGCCGAGATGCGAATCCTCCTCGTCGCCGATCGGCGTCTCGAGACTGATCGGCTCCTTGGCGATCTTCATGACCTTGCGAACCTTCTCCAGGGGCATGGAGAGGCGTTCGGCCATTTCTTCAGGCGTGGGCTCGCGGCCCTGCTCGTGGAGGAACTGGCGGCTGGTGCGCACCAGCTTGTTGATCGTCTCGATCATGTGGACCGGGATGCGGATCGTACGGGCCTGATCGGCGATCGAGCGCGTGATCGCCTGACGGATCCACCAGGTCGCATAGGTGCTGAACTTGTAGCCGCGGCGATACTCGAACTTGTCGACCGCCTTCATCAGGCCGATATTGCCTTCCTGGATGAGATCGAGGAACTGCAGCCCGCGGTTGGTGTATTTCTTCGCGATCGAAATCACGAGGCGGAGATTGGCCTCAACCATTTCCTTCTTGGCGATCCGCGCTTCGCGCTCGCCCTTCTGGACCATGTTGACGATGCGACGGAACTCGGCGAGCGCCATGCCGGTCGCCTGACTGATCTCCGAAATCTCGATACGGATGCGATCGACGGCAGCGGCTTCGTTCTCGGCGAACGCCTTCCACTTCTTGTCGAGCTTCTCCACCGTGGCGATGAAGCCTTCGTCGAGCTCGTGATCGACGTAGCGGTCGAGGAAGTCCTTGCGCGGCACCTTGTGACGCTCGGCGAGGCGGAGCATCTGCCCGCCCAGCGTCGTCAGCCGGCGATTGAAACTGTAGAGCTGATCGACGAGATATTCGATCTTCGCGTTGTGGAACTGGACGCTCTCGACTTCGGCGGTCAATTCCTCGCGAAGTTTGTGATACTCGCGCTCCTTCGCACCCGGCAGCTCGCCGCCCGCCGCCATCGCGTCGAGCCGCGCCTGCTGGATCTTGGAGAATTTCTTGTAGACCGAAGTGATGTTGGCGAACTTCTCAAGCGCCTGCGGCTTGAGCGTCTCCTCCATCTGGGCGAGGCTGAGGGTGTTGTCCTCTTCCTCGTCGTCCGAGATCCGCGGGGCGCGGCGCTCGGTCATCGAGTCCTCGTCCTCCTCCTCGACGACTTCCTCGACGTCCTCTTCTTCCTTGAAGGAAGCGCCCGCGGTCTTCTCGCTGATCTCGCCGTTATCGTCCTGCTCGGCGCCCTCTACCTGCTCGGCCGACGGACCCTTGGAGAGCATCGCGTCGAGATCGAGGATCTCGCGCAGCTGCATCGTGCCTTCGTTGAGCGCGTTCGACCAGCCGATGATCGCGTTGAAGGTGATCGGCGATTCGCACAGGCCGAGGATCATCGTGTCGCGGCCGGCCTCGATGCGCTTGGCGATGGCGATCTCGCCCTCACGGCTGAGCAACTCGACCGCGCCCATCTCACGCAGATACATGCGAACGGGATCGTCGGTGCGATCGACCGTTTCCTTCTTCTTCGCGAGCTCGAACGCCGGCTCGTCGCTGCCGCCATCGGGCGCATCGACTTCATCGGGCGTGTCGTCCTCGGCCTCGGCGTCTTCGCCGCCTTCCTCGTTCTCGACGACATTGATGCCCATGTCATTGAGCGCGGACATCACGTCCTCGATCTGCTCCGAGGTCATCTGATCCTGCGGGAGCATCTCGTTGAGCTGATCGACGGTGATGTAGCCGCGCTTCTTCGCGCGGGCGACAAGCTTTTTGAGCGTGCCTTCGTTGAGATCGATCAGCGGAGCGTCGCCCACGTCGATCGTGGTGTCTTCGCCGCTGCCGCCGCCATTAGCCTTCGCCATCAATAACCCTCGAAATGCTGATGGCGGCTATTATACGCCGCCCTAATCATCGAAATCTTCTTCGTCCGCAAGCTTGAGATTCGCAAGGCGTTCTTCGAGCTCCCTACGCTGCCGCGAAAACGCCACCTGACGCGTGAAAGCCTCGTCCGGCCCGTCCATCGCCAAAGCCGCTGTCGCCTGCGCAAGCGCAGCATCGACGGCTGGCAGAGCTACCATTACCTCGATTGCCTCTCTCAGATCCTCGCGTGCCCTTACTTCGTCCGCCTGATTGCGGGTGAAGGAGAAGGGCAGCGTGTCGGCTCTCAACAGATCGCTCGCCACAGAATCAAATCCCGACCGCGCCAATATGGTGAGGACTTTGCCGCTATCAAGCTGCCGGTCCTCCAGCGCGACGTCGATCACCGCTTCGAACAGCTTGCCGAGCGCGCCTGAGGCACTGCGCAGACTTCCCAGTACCTCCATATGCCGCGCAATCTCGGCAGGGTGACGGATCAGCCCGGCAAGCACCGCCTTGGCGAGCATCGGATCGATACCGTGTGTGTGCACCCCGCGCATCGTGGCGCCGGGCATCGTCTCGGGGGGCTGCCAGTTGCCGCGGCGGTCGCGCTTTCCGCGTGCGGGACCGCCGGGCGCGCGTTGCGTGCGGGCCTCGAAAGCGCGCGGTCCGCGGCCGAAATGCGCGTCGGTGCGTGCGCGGAACTCCGCCAGATATTCGTGCTTCACATTGCCGTCGACGATCGTCTCGGCAAGCGCGCTCAGGCGGCGTTTCAGGCCCGCCCGCTGCTCGGGCGTGTCCAGCGGCTCGGCGGCGATCTCGCTCTGCCATAGCCGGTCGACCAAAGGCTGAGGGGCCTTGAGCAAAGCCTCGAACGCCGCGGCGCCCTTGCTACGGACGAGATCGTCGGGATCGAGTCCGTCGGGCAAAGTCACGAAGGCGAGACTGCGCCCCGGCTGCAGCATCGGCAGCGCACGGTGCGCCGCCCGGAGCGCGGCTTTCTGCCCGGCGGAATCGCCGTCGAAGCAGAGCAGCGGCACTTCGGCCATCCGCCACAGCCGCTCGAGCTGATGTTCGGTGAGCGCGGTGCCGAGCGGGGCGACCGCCTCGCCGAACCCCGCCTGAGCGAGCGCGATAACGTCCATATAGCCTTCGACGGCGATGATCCGGTCCGCCTTGCGCGCCGCAGCCTGCGCACGATCGAGATTGTAGAGCGTGCGGCCCTTGTCGAAGAGCGGGGTTTCGGGGGAATTGAGGTATTTCGGCTCGCCATCGCCGATGATGCGCCCGCCAAAGGCGATCGTCCGGCCGCGGACGTCGCGGATCGGGATCATCAGGCGGCCGCGGAAGCGGTCGTACGGCTCCTTCTCCTCGACCTGGATCAGCATGCCGGCTTCGACCAGCATCGCGTCGCCATAGGATTTGAGCGCTTCCTTGAGCTTGCCGCGCGAATCGGGTGCGAAGCCGAGGCCGAAGCTGCGGGCGGCTTCCTCGGTGATCCCGCGGCGCTTGAGCAGGTTGCGGGCCTCGGCGCCTTCGAGGCCGTTCAATTTGTCGACAAACCACTGCGCGGCGTCGGCCATCGCCTCGTGGAGGCCCTTGGCGCGCTCGGCCTTCTCGGCGGAGCGGCGGTCCTGCTCGGGCATCTCCATGCCCGCGGCTTGGGCGAGTTCCTTCACTGCATCGATGAAGGGCAGTCCGCGCTGTTCGGTCATCCAGCGGATCGCGTCCCCGTGCGCCGAACAGCCGAAGCAGTGATAAAAGCCCTTGTCGTCGTTGACGTAGAAGCTGGGGGTCTTTTCCTGATGGAACGGGCAACAGGCGCGGAATTCGCGGCCGGCCTTTTGCAGCTTCACCGTCTTGGCGATGAGGCCCGACAGCAGCGTCCGGGCGCGAAGTTCGTCGAGGAAGGCAGGGGTGAGGCTCACCTCAGCTCAACGCCGCCTTCACTGCCGCGCTCGCCTTGCTCATATCCAGCGTGCTCGCATGCCGCGCCTTGAGCTCGGCCATCACCCGGCCCATGTCCTTCATGCCCGCCGCGCCCAGTTCGGCCTTGATCGACTCGATCGCCGCGCTGGTCTCCGCGTCGCTCATCTGTTGCGGCAGGAAGCGCTCGATCACTGCGACTTCGGCCGCCTCGCCGTCGGCGAGCTCCTGGCGGCCGCCCTTCACGTACATCTCGATCGATTCGCGGCGCTGCTTGACCATCTTCTGGAGCACTTCGACCACCAGCGCGTCGTCGTCCTCCGGGGCCTTGCCGGTGCGCGCCTCGATGTCGCGATTCTTGATCGCCGACTGGATCAGGGTGATGGCGGCCCGGCTCTGCTTGTCACCGGCCTTCATGGCAGTGATCTGCGCGGCCTTGATGTCGTCGCGAATCATAGTCTCTCTCGATAATCGGAAAGCGATCAGTCCTAGCCGATGCGGGCGCGTCCGTGAACCGGTTGACGCGGGGCGGGGAGGGGTCTAGCCGCCACCACTTAGCGACATCGTAAGGCCCTTGGGCCGCAACTCTATTGGAGCGCCACCCTTAAATGGCCGAAGCCAAACCCATGTCCGTGCCTGCTGGAGCCACCGGAGTCCTGGTGCTCGCCTCGGGAGATGTGATCTGGGGAAGGGGATTCGGGGCCGAAGGGCAGGCGGTCGGCGAAGTGTGCTTCCACACCGCGATGACCGGCTATCAGGAGATCATGACCGATCCGAGCTTCGCCGGTCAGATCATCAACTTCACCTTTCCGCATATCGGCAATGTCGGCGCCAACCCCGACGATGTCGAGGCCGACGCGCCGCACGCGCTCGGGATGATCGTCCGCGAGGACGTCACCGAGCCGAGCAACTTCCGCAGCACCGAGCATCTCGATGTGTGGATGAAGAAGCACGCACGGATCGGGCTTTCGGGGATCGATACGCGGGCACTGACCCGGCGGATCCGCGGTGGCGGGGCGCCAAATGGGGTGATCGCGCATTCGGCGAGCGGCGAGTTCGACATTCCGCTGCTGCTCCAGATGGCGCGCGAATGGCCGGGACTGGAAGGCATGGACCTCGCCATCGCCGTGACCACCGAGACGCATTACGGCTGGGAAGGCGGCGTCTGGCGGCTGGGCGCTGGCTATCGAAGTTCACACCAAGTTGACACTGTCGATGCCAGGCGGCCGCATGTGGTCGCGATCGATTATGGAAGCAAACACAACATCTTCCGTAATCTTGTTAAGGCTGGAGCTGAAGTGACGGTGCTGCCCGCCCAGGCAACATTCGAGCAAGCGATGGCGTTCAACCCCGATGGCTTCTTCCTGTCGAACGGTCCCGGGGACCCCGCCGCGACCGCCGAATATGCCGTGCCGGTGATCCGGCAGATGCTCGACAGCGGCAAGCCGGTGTTCGGCATCTGCCTCGGCCACCAATTGATGGCGCTGGCAGTGGGCGCGCAGACCAGCAAGATGTTCCAGGGCCATCGCGGTGCCAACCATCCGGTCAAGCGCCTCAGCGACGGCGCGGTCGAGATCACCAGCATGAACCACGGCTTCGCGGTGCTGAGCGAGACGCTTCCCGCGAACGCGCGCGAGACGCATGTGTCGCTGTTCGATGGGAGCAACGCCGGCTTCGAGCTGACCGACCGGCCGGCCTTCGCGGTGCAATATCACCCCGAGGCCAGCCCGGGGCCGCAGGACAGCCTGTATCTGTTCGAGCGGTTCGTGGGTATGCTGAGAGGCTAGCAAATGCAGAGCACGCCGCCACCAGAAGCTCCGCCGCCTGTCGTCATGAATGACGATCAGGCAGCGGCATTCTTCGCGCATTATCCGTGCGTGGTAGCGCAAGGTGTGCGGCAGTGCATTTTGGCAATCAACCTGAGCGGGACAAAGATTTCACTCGACGCGGCGAAAGCCAAGCTCGAGCGCGAGCAATGGAAGACGGACTATCTTCCCGATCGATCGGGCAAGACAGTCTTGAGCATCAATCCCTCCGGCCGGACACTTGAGCAGACGATGTCATTGGCACGTCGGCTCGAAGCCCATGAATTCGGCGCTCTCGAAGCGCAGATCATGGCCGTTCCGGCCCCAGCATCGAAGTAGATATGCCCAAACGCACCGACATTTCCTCCATTCTCGTCATCGGCGCGGGGCCGATCGTTATCGGTCAGGCGTGCGAGTTCGATTATTCGGGCACGCAGGCGATCAAGGCGCTCAAGGAAGAGGGCTATCGCATCGTCCTGGTCAATTCGAACCCGGCGACGATCATGACCGATCCCGAGCTCGCCGACGCGACCTATGTCGAGCCGATCACCCCGGCGATCGTCGCGAGGATCATCGAGAAGGAGCGCCCCGACGCGGTGCTCCCGACGATGGGCGGGCAGACCGCGCTCAACACCGCGCTGGCGCTGGCCAATGACGGCACGCTCGAGAAGTTCGGCTGCATCATGATCGGCGCCGACGCCGAGGCGATCGACAAGGCCGAAGACCGATTGAAGTTCAAGGACGCGATGACCAAGATCGGGCTCGAAAGCGCCCGCTCGGCGATCGCGCACAGCGAGGCCGAGGCGCTTGCCGCGCTCGAGCATGTCGGGCTGCCGGCGATCATCCGCCCCAGCTTCACCATGGGCGGATCGGGCGGCGGCATCGCCTATAATCGCGAGGAATTCCTGAGCATCGTCCGCTCGGGGCTCGACCTGTCGCCGACCACCGAAGTGCTGATCGAGGAATCGCTGCTCGGCTGGAAGGAATATGAGATGGAAGTGGTCCGCGACCGCGCGGACAATTGCATCATCATCTGCAGCATCGAGAATGTCGACGCGATGGGCACCCACACCGGCGACTCGATCACCGTCGCCCCGGCGCTGACGCTGACCGACAAGGAATATCAGATCATGCGCAATGCATCGATCGCGGTGCTCCGGGAAATCGGCGTCGAAACCGGCGGTTCGAACGTGCAGTTCGCAGTCAATCCGAAGGACGGCCGCCTGATCGTCATCGAGATGAACCCGCGCGTGTCGCGCTCGTCGGCGCTGGCGTCCAAGGCGACCGGCTTCCCGATCGCCAAGGTCGCGGCGAAATTGGCAGTGGGCTACACGCTCGACGAGATCACCAACGACATCACCGGCGCCACGCCGGCGTCGTTCGAGCCGACGATCGATTACGTCGTCACCAAGATCCCGCGCTTCGCATTCGAGAAGTTCAAGGGCGCCGAGGCGACGCTGGGCACTGCGATGAAGTCGGTTGGCGAAGTGATGGCGATCGGCCGCAACATCCACGAATCGATGCAGAAGGCGCTGCGCGGGCTCGAAACCGGGCTCAGCGGCTTCAATCAGGTCGACCGGCTCGTCGGCGCGCCGCGCGACGAGATCGAGGCCGCGCTCGCGATCCGCTCGCCCGACCGGCTGCTGATCGCCGCGCAAGCGCTGCGTGAGGGCTTCACCGTCGCGGAAGTGCAGGCGCTGACTGCCTATGACCCATGGTTCCTCGAGCGCATCGCCGAAATCGTCGCTGCCGAGGAGCGGGTTTGCCGCGATGGCTTGCCGCAGGACGCGCAGGGCATGCGCAAGCTCAAATCGATGGGGTTCAGCGACAAGCGCCTGGCTTATCTGGCGCTCAAGTCGGTCAACATGCGCGCGGGATCCGAGCAGATGGCGCGCAGCCACGGGCTGATCGGCGAGATTGCCAAGGCGATGAGCGGCGGGGTGACCGAGGCGGATGTCCGGAAACTGCGCCACAAGCTCGGCGTCCGCCCGGTGTACAAAAGGATCGACACCTGCGCGGCCGAGTTCGAGGCCAAGACGCCGTACATGTACTCGACCTATGAGGCGCCGAGCTTCGGTGAGCCCGAGAACGAGTCCAATCCGACCGACCGCAAGAAGATCGTCATCCTCGGCGGCGGTCCGAACCGGATCGGGCAGGGGATCGAGTTCGATTATTGCTGCTGCCACGCCTGCTTCGCGCTGGCCGATGCGGGCTATGAGACGATCATGGTCAATTGCAATCCGGAGACGGTGAGCACCGACTATGACACGTCGGACCGGCTTTATTTCGAGCCGCTGACCGCCGAAGACGTGCTCGAGATTCTCGAGGTCGAGAAGTCGAACGGCGAACTGGTCGGCGTGATCGTCCAGTTTGGCGGGCAGACCCCGCTCAACCTCGCCAAGGCGCTCGAGGACGCCGGCATCCCGATCCTCGGAACGTCGCCTGACGCGATCGACCTTGCCGAGGATCGCGAGCGCTTCGCCGATCTGGTCTCGAAGCTCGGGCTCAAACAGCCCGCCAACGGCCTTGCGCGCAGCCGCGACGAAGCGGTGGCGGCGGCCGAGCGGATCGGCTTCCCGGTGCTGATGCGGCCGAGCTATGTGCTCGGTGGCCGCGCGATGGAGATCGTCGACACGCTCCAGCAGCTCGACGACTATATCCAGACCGCGGTGCAGGTCTCCGGGGACTCACCTGTCCTCATCGACCAGTATCTGCGCGACGCGATCGAAGTCGATGTCGACGCGATCGCCGATGGCGACGATGTGGTGGTGGCCGGGGTGCTCCAGCATATCGAGGAAGCCGGCGTCCATTCGGGCGACAGCGCCTGCTCGATCCCGCCCTACAGCCTCTCCGCCGAGATCATTGCCGAGATCGAGAAGCAGACCGAGGCGCTGGCCCGCGCGCTGAAGGTCAAGGGGCTGATGAACATCCAGTTCGCAGTCAAGGACGGCGAGGTTTACCTGATCGAAGTCAATCCGCGCGCCAGCCGCACGGTGCCCTTCGTCGCCAAGGCGATCGGCATCCCCATCGCCAAGATCGCCGCGCGCGTGATGGCGGGCGAGAAGCTCAAGGACTTGCCGAAGATCAATCGCGACATCGATTATATCGCAGTCAAGGAAGCGGTGTTCCCATGGGCGCGCTTCCCGGGCGTCGATCCGGTACTGTCTCCGGAGATGAAATCGACCGGCGAAGTGATGGGGATCGATCACGATTTCGCCACCGCTTTCGCCAAGTCGCAGTTGGGGGCGGGGACCGTGTTGCCCGCGTCGGGGACGTTGTTCGTCAGCGTCAAGGACAGCGATAAGCCAGTGGTGCTTCCCGGTGTACAGATCCTTGCCCGCCTGGGGTTCAAGATTATCGCCACCGGGGGCACCGCCGATTATCTCGAAGCCGAGGGGATCGCGGTCGAACGCGTCAACAAGGTCGCGCAGGGCCGTCCGCATATCGTCGACCGGATCCAGGACGGCGATGTCGCGTTGATCTTCAACAGCACCGAAGGGTGGCAGTCGCTCAAGGATTCGTCGAGCATCCGCGCGACTGCGATGGCGCAGAAGATCCCGTATTTCACCACCGCTCCGGCGAGCGTGGCGACGGCGCGGGCGATCGAGGCACTGGGCAAGCACAGCCTCGACGTGCAGCCGCTGCAGGCGTTCTACGCGGGGCGCAATTAACCGTCATCCCGGCGAAAGCCGGGATCTCGTGCGGCTCCTCCCCCGCGCCTTCGCCTGAGATCCCGGCCTTCGCCGGGATAACGGATTGGAAGCGAATCGGGGGGCTTTCCGGGCAGACGCTTGAAGTTTGCCCTTGGCAGTCTTATTATTCGCAATCGCACAATTGATCTCCCCCAATCGATGTTAATGTGCGGGCGTACCCCTTGTGGGGCGCTTGGGGACCGAGGCGTTTGAAGGGCGGAATGGAATGGCGACGGTCGAAAAGATGCCGATGCTCAAGGAGGGCTATGAGAAGCTCACTGCCGAGCTGAAGCGCCTCAAAGCGGAACGCCCGCTGATCGTGGATGCGATCGAGGAAGCACGCGCGCACGGCGATCTTTCGGAAAACGCCGAATATCATGCCGCCAAAGAGCAGCAGGGCCAGAACGAAGCGACGATCTCGGACATCGAGGGCAAGCTCAGCCGCGCCCAGATCATCGATCCCAAGGATCTGTCGGGCGATAAAGTGGTGTTCGGCGCGACGGTGACGTTGCTCGACGAGGACGACAAGCCGATCCGCTACCAGATCGTCAGCGAGACCGAGGCGGATGCAAGCAAGGGCCGCATTTCGTACAATTCGCCGATCGGCCGCGCGCTGATCGGGCGCAAGGTCGACGAGGAGGTCGAGGTCTCGGTCCCCGCGGGCGACCGTTATTATGTCGTCTCGAAGATCGAATTCATCTGAGCGCGGCGATGCGCCGGAGTTCGGCGACTGCGGTCCTGATCATCGTGACGGCGGTAGTGAGTATCGTCGTCACGCTTGGCGGTGTCAGCGCCTATGAGGCGAGCATGCGCGCGGGATTCATCCCGGCGCGGTTGAGCGGCATCGAGACCGACTATCTCGCCGTGCCCGCGCTGCTGACGCCGCTCAGCTGCACCTTGCTCCACGCCGGGCTGTTGCACCTCGCCATGAACATGCTGATGCTCGGCTTCACCGGACGCGAGACCGAACGCGCCGTGGGCCCCTGGGGGATTCTGATTCTCTACGTCGTCGGCGCCTATGCCGCGGCGTTTGCGCAATGGCTTCCCGATCCGCAGTCGATCACGCCGATGATCGGCGCGAGCGGCGCCGCGTCGGCGGTGGTTGGCGCCTATTCGTTGCTGTTCGGGCGTTCACGCGCGCAGGCGATCGGGCCGATCCCGGCGCAGGCGGTGCACGTGGCATGGCTGGCAGTGGCGTGGACCGTGCTCAACCTGATGACGGCCTATGCCTTCCTCGGTGCTGGCGTGGCCGTGGCGGCGGGAGCGCATATCGGCGGATTTCTCGCCGGCCTCGCGCTCGCCAAACCGCTGCTGATGTGGAGATGGCGCCGGGCCTGATCCCGAGGCGTCGGGCGTTACGCCGCCGGTTTCTCCAGATCCGGCTCGAGCAGCCGGTGGAGGTGGACGACGACATAACGCATCTCGGCGTCGTCGACGGTGCGTTGCGCCGCGGCCCGCCACGCCTTCTCGGCGCTGGCATAATCGGGGAAGACACCGACGACGTCGAGTTTGGAGGGATCCTGAAAGTCGAGCGTCTGCGGGTCGGTCACGCGACCACCGAAGACGAGGTGAAGCTTGCTCATCGATACTCCTGGGGAGAGCGGGTTGGCGCTGCCCATACCGGGCAAAACCTTAACCGCTCAACCCCGAACTGATCCTTAGGCCTTTTGCCCGGCCGTCTTGGCTGCGTCGAGGATGTTGCCGAACAATGCAGTCACCTTTTCCTTGGTGGCGTCGCGGCCGGGAAGCAGCGAGTCGATCTCTTGCCGACCCGCGTCCTTGACTGCCCGCGCGGTGGCAGTGGCGCGTTCCGCCAATTGGCGGCCGACCGGGGCGAGTAGTTCGCGCTCCTTCGCGGCGCGGGGGAGCAGCACGCCCACCAGCACGCCGAGCGCGACTCCGCCGGCGAGCAACGCGACGGGATTGTCGCCGAGACCTTCGACTGCGTCGCGCGTCCGGCCTTTCGTCGTGCCGCTCGTGGTGCCGGGCTGCGCATTGCTGCTGGCATTGGTCATTTTGGTTGTCCTTTCTTCGCGGGCTTCGCGGATGTCTTGCTGTTCAAACCCTCCACGGCGGGGGCGGTTTCATTGCGGCGGCGCAGCAGGTCGGCGATCCAGCCGCGCGCGAACACCAGTCCGACCGTTCCGGCGATCGCCGCAGCGACGAAGGGCCGCGAACGCACCACCTCGACGCCTTTGCGCGCCGTCGATGCGACGCCTTGTGCGGCGGTCTCCACTGCGTTCTGCGCCAGGTTGACGGGCTTGAGCCGCTCCTGCACTTCGCCCAGCGTCGTGAACAGCCGGGCGCGGGCGTTACGGACCTGCGCCTCGGCAGCGAGCAGGCCGGGATCGGTGCTCATCCTTTGCTCCCGAACAACCGTTGGATACGGGTATATGCCAGCCAGCCGAGCAGGGCGGAGAGCGCCAATGCGGCGGCGATGACGATCAAGGTGGCCCAGCCGGGGCCGATCAGCGTCGCGAGCGCGAGAATCAGTCCGACGAGCAGCGCTGTAATCGCACAGAGCGCGATCACCAACGCCGCCGCGCCGAAGATCAGCCCGAGCTTCGCTTCGCCGAGCTTGCTAGCCGCGAGCGTGCGATAATAACCGAGCTCGGCATGGGCATAGCCCTTGCCGTCCGCGACCAGCCGCCCGATCAGCGCGCCGATGCTCTCCGTCTCCGGTTCGGCCACCCCCCGGCGCCCGTCAGTTTTCGGTAGTGTCAGCGGGCTGGCGCTCGCCAGGGTCCGAGGCGGCGTCGACGCCCGACTTGATCAGTCGCGCGAGGACGAAGCCTATCGCGGCTGCCGCTCCGACCGCGATCACCGGGCTCTTCTTCACCAGATCGGTCGCGTCGGTGATCAGATCGTCGACTTGCTTGCTGCGCAGGCTGTCGGCGAAGCTCGAAATGCCCTGCGCGGCGGAACGCGCGTAGCGACCATATTCCTCGCCGAGCCGCGAATCGACATCGAGCGCAGCACCTTCGAACATCTTGGCGACTTCATCGAGCGCGCTGGTTGCCCGCTCCTTGCCCTGGCCCGCGAATTCGCGGGCGCGGTCCGCCGCCTGGGTGCCGAGCTTCGACGCTTCTTCCTTGAGCTGCTGAGTCGAGCTGCGCTTCGGCTCGGCCAGATCGTCGGCCGCCTCGAAATTGATCGCCGCGGGGCCGGCGTTGCTTGCCGTCGCCTCGAGCTTGGGATCCGCTTCGAAGCTCACTTGCTCGTCGCCGGTGGACTTGTTGTTCTCGTCAGCCATGGCTTGGGCCCTTTCCGTTTGTCGTGCAGAGAACCATGGCCGTCGGCGCCGGTTCCATCCTCTGCGTTGCCCGGGGGCACAGGAGCGGTTAGAGGCTCGCGCGCGCCCTCGGGCAATCCAATATACCCTAAGTAGGGAGACCGTTACGTGACCGCAATCATCGACATCCATGCCCGCCAGATCCTCGACAGCCGGGGCAATCCCACGGTGGAGGTCGATGTGCTGCTCGAAGACGGCAGCTTCGGCCGCGCCGCGGTGCCTTCGGGCGCCTCGACCGGGGCGCACGAAGCCGTCGAGAGGCGCGACGGCGACAAGTCGCGCTGGCTGGGCAAGGGCGTCGAGGGCGCGGTGCAAGCGGTGAACAGCGAGATTGCCGAGGAAGTGCTCGGGCTCGACGCCGAGGACCAGGCCGATCTCGACCGCGCGATGATCGAACTCGACGGCACCGAGAACAAAAGCCGGCTGGGCGCCAATGCGATCCTCGGCGTCAGCCTTGCCGCGGCCAAGGCGGCTGCCGAGGCGCGCGGGCTGCCGCTCTATCGCTATGTCGGCGGAGTCAACGCACACCTTCTGCCGGTGCCGATGATGAACATCATCAACGGCGGCGAGCATGCCGACAATCCGATCGACTTCCAGGAATTCATGATCGTGCCGGTCGGCGCCGAGAACATCGTCGAGGCAGTCCGCTGCGGGTCGGAAATCTTCCACACGCTCAAGAAGAAGCTTCACGAAAAGGGTCTTGCGACCGGCGTGGGCGACGAAGGCGGCTTCGCACCGAACCTGAGCTCGACCACCGACGCACTGGACTTCATCATGTCGTCGATCGAGGCGGCGGGCTACACGCCGGGCGACGACGTGATGCTCGCGCTCGATTGCGCCGCGACCGAATATTATAGGGACGGCGTCTATAAGATGGTGGGCGAGGGCAAGACGTTCTCCAGCCTCGAAAATGTCGACTTCCTCGCCGGGCTTGCGGCCAAATATCCGATCTTCTCGATCGAGGACGGCATGGCCGAGGACGATTGGGAGGGCTGGAAGGCACTCACCGACGCGATCGGCGGCAAGGTCCAGCTGGTCGGCGACGATCTGTTCGTCACCAACCCCAAGCGGCTCCAGCGCGGCATCGACGGCGGCTACGCCAATTCGCTGCTGGTCAAGGTCAACCAGATCGGCACGCTAACCGAGACGCTCGAGGCAGTGAGTCTCGCCCAGCGTTCATCCTATACCGCCGTGATGTCGCATCGCTCGGGCGAGACCGAGGACGCGACGATCGCCGACCTCGCGGTCGCCACCAATTGCGGGCAGATCAAGACCGGCAGCCTCGCGCGCTCGGACCGGCTCGCCAAGTACAACCAGCTCATCCGGATCGAGGAAGAGCTGGGCGATGCGGCACGCTATGCGGGCAGGTCGGTGCTGAAGTAAGAATTCCCCTCCCGCTTGCGGGAGGGGAGCGCCGGTGGCGGGCCGTGCGCTAAGTGAAACTGCGGCCTTGCTTAACGACTCTGGTTACGCGAAAATCAACCTTATGGCGCGCACTTCTCCGATCCGTACTCTTTTGCGCCGCGCGGGGCTTCCCGCCGCGGTGCTCATCGCCGTCGGCTTTTTCGGCTACAATGCCGTGCTCGGCCCGACCGGAATCGTCGCGGCCAGGGAATTCCGCGCCGAGCTCGCGCAGAAGAACGTCGAATATGCCGCGATCGCCAGGAAGCGCGCTGAACTCAAGAACCGGGTCGATCTGCTCGATCCGAAGCGCGGCGCCGATCCCGACATGGTGGACGAGCTGGTGCGCAAGCAGCTCAACGTCGCGCGGCCCGACGAAGTGATCGTGCCGCTCGACAAGTAAGACCGGTCATTTGCCGACGCGGATCCGGCGAAACCGGGCTTCCACCAGGCTGTAGACACCGAACAGCATCAGCCCCACCGCCACGACCGCGAGGAGCAACGGTCCCTGCGGCTGCTCGCGCAAGGTGCGCAGCGCCTGCCCGATGCCCCCTGCCTGATCAGGGCTCGCCTCGAACGCCGCGTGGACGAGGAACCACCCGATGAGCAGGAAGACGACTGCACGGGCGGCATAGCCGATCTGTCCGGCAAGGCAGACATAGCGCGGCAGCGGCACGTCGCCGGCCAGTTCGCGCACGAAGCTGCCGCGATATGCTTTCCAGGCCTGCGCGCCGGCGCCCGCGATCAGCAGCAATCCTGCCAGCCCGAGCCACCATTCGCCGCCGGGCTGATCGAGCAGCCAGCCCGACCAGCTCCGCGCGCGCTCCTCGCTCGGGTTGGTCTCG
Source organism: Sphingomonas psychrotolerans (assembly GCF_002796605.1). Classification (NCBI taxonomy): domain Bacteria; kingdom Pseudomonadati; phylum Pseudomonadota; class Alphaproteobacteria; order Sphingomonadales; family Sphingomonadaceae; genus Sphingomonas; species Sphingomonas psychrotolerans. The sequence goes on along the minus strand of NZ_CP024923.1, from coordinate 1,154,768 downwards.
GGGCGCGTGAAATGCAACGCCAGCCTGCCGGCATAGACCGCGAGGAAGGCATGGACCAACGCACTCCAGCCGAAGCCGATACGCTCCACGAGCGCTTTGGGCTCGGAGCCGCGGCGCTCGGGGTCGAGCACAGCCTCGCTCAGCCGCCACAGCGCGTAGCCGGCGAGACCGACTGCGATCGCGGCGACAAGGATGTGGCCGAGCGGCTTGTCCAGCAGTGATCCCATCGCTTCCTGATTGTCGGCAGGCGCGCTGCCGAGACGCGCCGCATCGAGCGCGAACCAGCCGACGAGCAGATAGACGAGCCCCCGCGCGGCGAAACCCAGTCTCGCCGCGAAAGTGGCGGCGACATTTGGCTGGCGGGTCATGTGGCGTGCGGACCCGGCGCGCTCGAGAGCGCAGCGAGGACTCGGCTAGACTTCTCGATCATCCCTGGCTCCCGGCAATCAGGCGGTCGTAACGGCGCAGCGCCGCTTCGGTTGCGTGGGCGAAGCCCTTCGGCTTCCGACGCCCGCCGGAGCGCGCGCAGCGGCTTCCTGGCGGAACGTCGTTGCTTCTCCGCGCGTCGACGTTGCGTCCGGGCCGGGAACGCGCTTATAGGCGCCGCATTGACCTCCCCCGGGCATGAGGATTTCCTGTGGCCAAAGCACCGGCACGCATAGCGTCCACCGAACCTGCGGTACCGAACCGCGAACGTCCCAACGAACCAGAACGGTACAAGGCGTCCAAGGAGCAGCTGCTCGAATTCTACAAGCAGATGCTGCTGATCCGCCGCTTCGAGGAGAAAGCGGGGCAGCTTTACGGGCTCGGCTTCATCGGTGGCTTCTGTCACCTCTATATCGGCCAGGAAGCGGTCGCGGTCGGGCTGCAGTCGGCGCTCGACGGCGAGAAGGACTCGGTGATCACCGGCTATCGCGATCACGGCCACATGCTCGCTTACGGCATCGATCCCAAGGTGATCATGGCCGAGCTGACCGGGCGTGGTGCTGGCATCAGCCGCGGCAAGGGCGGCTCGATGCACATGTTCTCGACCGAGAAGAAGTTCTACGGCGGGCACGGCATCGTCGGCGCGCAGGTCTCGCTCGGCACCGGGCTCGCCTTCGCGCACAAATATAACGAGGATGGCGGCGTCGCGATGGCCTATTTCGGCGACGGCGCGTCGAACCAGGGCCAGGTCTACGAATCGTTCAACATGGCCGAGCTGTGGAAGCTCCCGATCATCTATGTGATCGAGAACAATCAGTACGCCATGGGCACCAGCGTCAACCGCTCCTCGTCCGAGGATCAGCTCTACAAGCGCGGCGAGAGCTTCCGCATCCCTGGCATCCAGGTCGACGGCATGGACGTGCTCGCCTGCCGCGGCGCTGCCGAAGAGGCTTTGGCCTGGGTCCGCGCGGGCAAGGGTCCGATCATCCTCGAGATGAAGACCTATCGCTACCGCGGTCACTCGATGTCCGATCCCGCCAAATATCGCAGCCGCGAGGAAGTCCAGTCGGTCCGCGACAAGTCCGATCCGATCGAGGCCGTAAAGCGCGAACTCGAAGCGCTGGGCGTGAAGGAAGAGGATCTCAAGCCGCTCGAGGCCGCGATCCGCAAGGTGGTGAACGAATCCGCCGATTACGCCGAGCAGACCCCCGAACCCGACCCCGCGGAACTATACACCGACGTGCTGGTGGAGACTTATTGAGATGGCGATCGAACTCAAGATGCCGGCACTGTCGCCGACCATGGAAGAGGGCACGCTCGCCAAGTGGCTCGTCAAGGAAGGCGACACGGTGAAGTCGGGCGACATCCTCGCCGAGATCGAGACCGACAAGGCGACGATGGAATTCGAGGCGGTGGACGAAGGCACGATCGCGAAGATTCTCGTCGCCGAAGGCACCGATAACGTGAAGGTCGGCACCGTCATCGCGATGATCGCGGGCGAAGGCGAGGAAGCCTCCGCTGCGTCCGCTCCGGCCGAGGCGCCGGCGACCGAGCAGAAGGCCAGCGAGGAGTCCGAGGCTCCCGCGCCAAAGAAGGCCGAAAGCGGCACGGCCCAACTGGCCAGCAACAAGGCCGCCACGGTCTCCGACCCCGCGATCCCCGCAGGCACCGAGATGGTCAAGACGACGGTGCGCGAGGCGCTGCGCGATGCCATGGCCGAGGAAATGCGCACCGATCCGCGCGTCTTCGTGATGGGCGAGGAAGTCGCGGAATATCAGGGCGCCTACAAGGTCACCCAGGGCCTGCTCGAAGAGTTCGGTCCGAAGCGCGTGATCGATACCCCGATCACCGAATATGGCTTTGCCGGGGTCGGCACGGGTGCCGCGATGGGTGGCCTCAAGCCAATCGTCGAGTTCATGACCTTCAACTTCGCGATGCAGGCGATCGACCACATCATCAACTCGGCCGCGAAGACCAATTACATGTCGGGCGGACAGATGCGCTGCCCGATCGTGTTCCGCGGCCCCAACGGCGCCGCGAGCCGCGTCGGCGCACAGCATTCGCAGAATTATGGTCCATGGTATGCCAGCGTCCCCGGCCTGATCGTGATCGCGCCCTATGACGCGGCCGATGCCAAGGGGCTACTCAAGGCGGCGATCCGCAGCGAAGATCCGGTCGTGTTCCTCGAGAACGAGCTGCTGTACGGCCGCAGCTTCGACGTGCCCAAGCTCGACGATCACGTCCTGCCGATCGGCAAGGCGCGGATCGTGCGGGCGGGCAAGGACGTGACGATCGTATCCTATTCGATCGGCGTCGGGCTCGCCCTCGAAGCCGCGGAGAAGCTGGCGGGCGAGGGAGTCGACGCCGAAGTGATCGACCTGCGCACGCTGCGTCCGCTCGATACCGCGACGGTGCTCGAGAGCCTCAAGAAGACCAACCGCCTCGTCGTGGTCGAGGAAGGCTGGCCGGTCTGTTCGATCTCTTCGGAGATTTCGGCGGTGGTGATGGAGCAGGGCTTCGACGACCTCGACGCGCCGGTGCTGCGCGTCACCAACGAAGACGTGCCGCTGCCTTATGCCGCCAATCTGGAGAAGCTCGCTCTGGTCGACGTGGCGCGGGTGATCGCGGCAGTGAAGAAGGTGACGTACCGCGGTTGATGGCGGGGCGGGGGACTTTGGTGCCCCGCCGCCCGTCGTCAGCAGGTCGAGGCGGTGACGCCTCCCTTGTAGACCCCGTTGGGATGCTGGGCATTGGGGTTGGACTGCTTGACCCCGTTGACGGTGATGAAGCTGTCATCGCTGGTGTCGCGCGCGTCGCGAACCATCATCGACGCGATCTCGTTCATCTCGGTGGTGGGCGAGAGCGACGTCTTGATCAGCGGCTGATATTGATAACGCACCTCGACGAACATCGCGACGCCACTCGGCGGCGCGATGACTTGCCGGCCGGTGGGCCCGACTCCGTCGACGCTGGTCGTCGTCGTGGGGTTGCCATAGCTCGACACCCAGGCGGTCCTGCTGCCCTTGCAGCGCTGCCAGCGGATTCGATATTTGTTGGCGGTCGTCTCATGCGGTTCGACGCTCGAGATGATCACGCGCCCATTGGTGAACAGGCCCATTTGGCCGGATTGAAAATCGGCGCCGGTGAGCAGGTCGTTGATGTCGCTTTCGTAGACCTTTTTCGATTCGAGCTGGCTGCCGGAGCCCATGCGCGCGGAGTTGTCGGCGATTTGCAGCGCGATCTGGCTGAGGCGCATCTTGGTGATGACATAGTTGGTCAGCTCCGCGCCGGTGAGACTCATCGTCAGCACGATTGGCAGCGAAAAGGCGAATTCGAGCAGCGCCAGCCCGCTGGTGTCGCGGCCGAACCGGCGCGCAGTCGTCCGGAGCAGGGCGAGTTTGTGCTTCACGCGCAGGTCCTCACTGCCGGCGCGCCCTGATCGCCATAAGGCTGGTTGCGCAGGATCGTCTGGGCGCGCACCGTGGTGGTGCTCGATCCGCCGATGAAATTGTTGAGCGGGAAGAAACGCGGATAGGTGACCGTCGCGGTGTAGAGCACCGCGTCCTTGGCGCCGCCCTGGCTGAGATTGCCGCCCGTCGCATTCCATACGCCGTTGCCGTTGGTATCCTCATAGGGTTCGCCTGGCGTAAGACCCTGCGGGCCATCGCAAATGCCGTTGTGATTGGTATCGGTCCAGGGCTCGAACCGCGAGCCCGCGGCCTGCTCGTAGTTGCGATACCATTGGCGCGTGATCGTCACCGTGCCGTTGTTGGCGAGGGTCTTGATCTGGTTCCGAACCTTGTCGTCGAGCGCGGTCTGGGTGGCGCTGACGAGGCCGGATTCGAGCGTCGCGTCGCGCGCGGCCTTTTGCACCACGCCCTCCAGCGCCGCGCGCATATAGAGCGTGTGTGCCACGTCGAATGCGCCGAGAAGCAGCAGGCCCATCACCGGAGCCACTATCGCGAATTCGACGACCGTGGCGCCGCGCTCATCGCGCGCGATCCGGCGCAGGTGAGGGATGAACCCGATCACTTGGTGAGCCTAAGCTGCGAGATCTGGTCGGCGATCGATTTGAAAGTCTGCAGCAGACCGGCGGAGTCGGTGTTCGAGAAATAGCGGCCCTCCGACGCACATTGCTCGAGCCGGTCTTGCGTCGCCTGGGCCTGGCCCTCGCCGAAATTGACGACCCACAGGGTGATCTTCTTGTTCCGGACCCATTGGCAGATGGCGAGGAAGCGCAGATTCACCTGCTCGTCGAGCTCTGCCTTGGTGGGGTTTTCATCCTCGGTCTGGCGATGATCGAAGAACGGCAGGCCATAGGCCGCATAGTCGCCGGCGTTCGCATTGGTGTCGCCGTCGGTCATGAAGATCATATGCCGCTCGATCTCGCCACCGCCCGGCGTGGTGGCGTTCTCGGTCTTGAAGAGGCCGGTCGGCGACATCAGGCGCGCGCCCCAGATGATCCCGATGTCGTGATAGGTGTTGCCGTTCGGATCGAGGCTGTTGACATAGGTCTGGAACGTCGACGCATCGGTCCACGACTGCAGTTTGCGCGCCTCGGTAGGACAGAAGAAGGTCGAATTGTTGCCGTAGTCGGTAGGCGTCGTCATCGATCCGGTTTGCCAGCCGTCGGTCCTGCCGTGATTCCAGGAATTCCACGTGTTGCCGTCATAATTGGTGCCGGAAAAGGAGGCGCCACGCGTGAAAATCAGGCGCGGCAGCGCCGGCCTCCAGCGTGATGCGTCGTTATGGGGCACCGTGTCGATATCGAGGTCGAGCTTGTCCGACGGGATCGGGTCGAAGTCCGTCGTCGGTTCGCCGGTGTCGCGCTCCTCGATGCAGCCGCTCCACGTGATCGTGGCGTTGGTTACATCGTTGCCCACGCTGGTGTCGCCGACCGGCCAGCTGAACGAATTGTTCCAGCTGCTGCCGCCGGCCTTGAGGCCGCTGACGGTCACCGGCAGCTGATTGTAGGTCCAGCTTGCGAACTTCTCGACATAAAAGGTGGTGGTGTCGGTGCGCCTGCGCCGGCAGCTCTTGGTATTGCCGCTGGTATCGCTGGCCGACGACCAGCCCCATTCGTTTCCGTCGCTCGCGCCGCCGTCATGCGGGAAGCTCGATACGACCGTCGGCGCCGGGTTCGGCCCGCCCGAATTGAGCGCCGTCGGCGTGAAGCTGCCGAACGTCTCGTTCTTCATGAAGCTCAGGCAATTGCCTTGGCTGAGCGAACCGCCGCCATAGATTTCCCAATAGGTGCGAGTGCTCTGCGGCGGGACGGCCAGGTTCGCCTGACGCGTCTGATAGGGCGCCTCGTCGACGAAATAGTCGTTGGGCAGCAGCCTGCCGACATTGACGTTGGTCGAATAGGGCACGAAGCCGAAGCGGATCTGCACCTGATTGCCGGTGCCGCCGCTCGGCTCAGGGTCGGGGGTGTTGCAATTGACATCGGGCACGTCGAGGCGGGCCACGATCTGATAGAAGCACTTCACAGCCTTGCGCAGCGCGGCGATGCGCGAATTGGCGTCGCCGTTGCAGGTCTGGCTGCCGTTCGGGCAGAAATCCATCGAGCCGGTGGTATCGAGCACGAACATCACGTCGGTGTTTGGCAGCCGCATTTCGGCGTCGCACGTGACGCTGAGCGTCTCACTGGTCTTGCCGAAGATACGCATCAAGGTCATCGGCACGATCGCGCGCGCGGTGCCGGTCACCTTGCCCGCGGCCTCGGTGAAGCTGCGGCGATCAGCGGCCGCTTCGAGCGTGGTGCCATAGGCGTTGGGATTGAAATTGGCGTCGAAGAACCGCTCGGCCTCGCCGCGGGCGGCATAGGTGTTCGCCGACCAGCTGCCGCCGCCCATCATCTTGCGGCCCGCCAGCGCGCCCGCGTCGCAAGCATGTTGCAGGCGCGTCTTGACGATGTACATGCGGCTGATGTCGATGCCGCCGCCAACCATCCCGGCGAGGGGAATCAGCGCCATCGTCATGAGCGCGAGCGTATTGGCGCGCGTATCGCGGGCAAGGCGCGTCAGGAACGCCCGTGCCTCCGTCAAGCTCTGCCGATTGCCCACCATGATTGCGATCCCGGTCCCCGATCAACGCGACGTATTGCCACGCGCACAGCTAACGCTGTCTAAATTCAGTTGGTTAACGCAGCGCTTATGGAGCCTAGGGGCATGACCGGAGACGCCGGCGCCGATCCCGAGCGGATGCTGGCGCTGTCCTACGCGCGGCCGGAGGGTAGGCACGCGCTCCAGGCGTTGCTGGCGCTCGACGATGCACTGGCGCTGCTGCTCAGGACGACGCGCGAGCCGGCGCTGGGCCAGATGCGGCTCGCCTGGTGGCGCGAGGCGCTGGCGCGGCTGGACCAGTCGCCCGCGCCCGCCGAACCGGTGCTCACGGCGCTGGAGCGCGAGGTCATGCCGAAAGGCGTAAGCGGCGCGTCGCTGGTGCCGATCGTCCATGGCTGGGAAGTGCTGATCGAGGAAGAAGTGCTCGATCCTGACGCGTTGCGGCGGTTCGCGGAGGGGCGGGGGCATTTGTTCGTCGCGGCCGGTGCGGCGATGGGGGCGGGGCCGGGCGACCCGCTCGCCGAGGCGGGGCAGGGCTGGGCGCTGGCGGATCTGTCGCGCAACCTTCGCGGTTCCGGGGAAGCCGATATCGCGAGAGCCATTGCTATTCCCCTGCTGGATACGGCGGCGGCCAGGCGCTGGAGCCGCAACGGCCGGGCGCTCGGCGCGCTGGCCCATCTGGCGCGGCTGGATTTGCGGGTGCCCGAGGGTACGCCGTCACGAACCGGCGCGCCGCACCGGGTCGGCCGGCTGTTATGGCATCGCCTGACCGGCAGATAGGGGCTTGCCAGCGCGCGCCACAGGCGTAGCCTGTCGCCTTCGACGATCGGGGGAGACCTTCGATGTGGCGCTATTTCGCAGGCGCGGGCGCAGCGGCGTTGCTGATGCTCGCAGGCATGTTCCTGTTTCGCGGCTCGGCCGCTTCCGAGTTCAAACTTCCAGCGGCCCCGGCGGCCCGCGCCGCGGCGGCGATAGCCGACGAGCCACTGCCGGCAGACGCGCCCAAGGCGAGCGCAAAGACGCGCGAGCAGAAGCGCTTCGACCGATTCGACAAGGACCGCAACGATGCGGTGACTCGCGAGGAATATCTGGTCGCGCGGCACAAGGCCTTCGCCAAGCTCGATACCAACCATGACGGGCGGCTCGACTTCGACGAATGGGCGATCAAGACCACGACAAAATTCGCCGGTGCGGACGCCGACAAGTCAGGCGCACTGACCCGAGCGGAGTTCGTCGCGACGGCACCCAAGCCACGCGCCGGGGCAAAGCCCCGCTGCGTCTGCCCGGCCGCTCCGGTGAAGGAAGAGGCCGAGGACTAGGCGGGCAGCCAGCCGTTGAACGCTTCGCGCGCCCGGCTGGTATACATCAGCTTGCGATCGGCCTTTTTCGAGCGGCCCTCGATCGGCGGAAACAGGCCGAAATTGACGTTCATCGGCTGGTAGGTCTCCACCTCCGCCTCACCGGTGATGTGCGCGAGCAGCGCGCCGAGCGCGGTCTCGCGCGGCGGCGGCGGAAGTATTTGCCCCGCCAGCTCGGTGGCGGCGAACCGCCCCGCCAGCAGCCCGATCGCGGCGCTCTCGACATAGCCTTCGCAGCCGGTGATCTGGCCGGCGAAGCGGATGTTCGGGCGCGATTTGAGGCGCAGCGTGGGATCGAGCAATTCGGGCGAGCGGATGAAAGTGTTGCGGTGCAGCCCGCCCAGCCGCGCGAACTCGGCGTTCTCCAGCCCGGGAATGGTGCGGAACAGCTCGACTTGCGCGCCATATTTGAGCTTGGTCTGGAAGCCAACCATGTTCCACAGCGTGCCAGACGCATTATCCTGGCGCAGCTGGACCACGGCATAGGGCCAGCGCCCGGTGCGTGGATCGTCGAGCCCGACGCCCTTCATCGGGCCGTAGCGCAACGTGTCGACACCGCGCTCGGCCATCACTTCGATTGGCATGCAGCCTTCGAAATAAGGGACGTTCTCCCACTCGCGATATTCGGTCTTCTCGCCGGCGAGCAGCCCGGCGTGGAAGGCGACATATTCGTCCTTCGACATCGGGCAGTTGATGTAATCCTTGCCCTCGCCCTTGTTCCAGCGGGACTGGTACCAGGCGGTGGTGAAGTCGATGCTCTCGAAATGGACGATCGGCGCGATCGCGTCGAAAAAGGCGAGGCTCTCCTTGCCGGTCGCGGTGCCGATGCTTTCGGCGAGGCCGGGGGCAGTGAGCGGCCCGGTGGCGACGATGGTCAGACCCTCGGCGGGCAATTGGTCGACCCGCTCGCGGACGATAGTGATGTTCGGGTGCGCCGCCAGTGCCGCAGTCACGCCGTCGGCAAAACCGTCGCGGTCTACCGCCAGTGCCGAGCCGGCGGGGACCTTGTGGATGTCGCCCTGGGTCAGGATCAGCGAGCCGAGATCGCGCATCTCTTGATGGAGCAGCCCGACCGCATTGCGCTCGGCGTCATCCGAGCGGAACGAGTTGGAGCAGACCAGTTCGGCGAGGCGGTCGCTCTGGTGTGCGGCGGTCATGCTGCCGGAGCCGCGCATTTCGGAAAGCTTGACCTTGTACCCGGCCGAAGCGAGCTGCCAGGCGGCTTCGGAGCCGGCAAGGCCGCCGCCGATGATGTGGATGTCATGAGTCACGGTCGGGCGAATAGCGGTATGTGCGGCGCATGACAAAGGGCGTGACGGCGCTATGTTCGGCGCATGGACGCCCGGATCGCTCGCTTGCTCTTCCTCGCCGCGCTGGTCGCCGGGGGCAGCTATTATGCGACGCACTGGATCGCCGCCGCGCCGACGATCAACGCGGTCTGGAAGGGAGCGGGCGTCGGGCTGCTGGCGTTGTGGGCGGCGACGCAGGCACGCTCGGTCGACGGCTGGCTGATCGCTGCGGCTTTGGGGCTGGGCGCACTGGGCGATGTACTGCTGGAAACGCACGGGCTGACGACCGGTGCTATCGCTTTTCTTGCGGGTCATGTCGTCGCTGTGGTGCTGTACCTGCGCAACCGCGAGGGCGCGTTGTGGCAGGCAATGGTGATCGCGGTGGCGGTGGCGGCGACGGGATGGGCATTGCCGGCAGACCGGGCGGCGGCGCCCGGTATCGCGCTGTACGCCGCGGGGCTCGGCGCGATGTTCGGCACCGCCGCGATCAGCTGCTTCCCGCAGAGGAGCGTGGCGCTGGGCGCCGCATTGTTCGTGCTGTCGGATCTGCTCATCTTTGGCCAGATCGGGCCATTGGCCGGGTCGGCGCTGCCGGGACTGCTGATCTGGCCGACTTATTTCGCCGGACAGGCGTTGATCGCCTGGGGCGTCGTGCGGAGCCTGAGGACATGAAGATCTTCACCATCGGCTATGAAGCGACCACGATGGCCGAGTTCATCGCGGCGCTGCACAAGGCGGGTGTCGAGCGGGTGATCGATGTGCGTGCCGTTCCGCTGTCGCGGCGGCCGGGCTTCTCGAAGAACATCCTTGCGGCCAGCCTCAAGGATGCCGGGATCGACTATGTCCTGCTGAAGAATCTCGGCACGCCCAAGCCCGGGCGCGACGCGGCCAAGAAAGGCGATGTCGCAACCCTGGAGGCGGTGTACGAGGTGCAGCTCGGACTGCCCGAAGCGCAGGCCGAGGCGGCGAAGATGCGTGCGCTCGCCGCCGAGAAGCCGAGCGCCTTGCTGTGCTTCGAGCGCAATCCCGAACATTGCCACCGCACCTTGCTGCTTGAAGCCGAGGGCGAAGGCGCCGAGGTCGTGGACCTGTTTCCCTAAGCCAGGAGTGACTTCATCATGATCGACCATGTCGGCTTCGCCATTTCAGACCTCGCCAAATCGAGCGCCTTCTATGCCGCCGCACTCGCTCCGCTCGGCATTGCCGAGCTGATGCGCGTCACTCCCGAACAGACCGGGGCGGGCACTGCGATCGGCTATGGCAAGGACGGCAAACCCTTTTTCTGGATAGGTGACGAAGAGCGAGTCGGGGCTGGCACCCATATCGCTTTCGCAGTCGACAGCCGGGCCGAGGTTGACGCCTTCTACGCCGCTGCGCTGGCCGCCGGCGGCACCGACAATGGCGGCCCGGGCATCCGCGCGCATTATCATCCGAATTACTACGCCGCTTTCGTGCGCGATCCCGACGGGCAGAATATCGAAGCGGTTTGCCACCGCCCCGAATAGCCAAAAAGCCGGGGCGGCCGGAGCCGCCCCGTAGTTCGGGGAGAGCCGGCGCGGCAGGAGGGGACCCTGCGCCGGCACCGGCTCCACTGGCGGCGTTGCGTTACAATCATATGTCGGTTTGTTGCAGCGGCGTCAGCGCGCCTTAGAAAGACCGGGCCAGACCGCTGGCTTCAGCTCCGGACGAACGGGTTACGCAGCCACGCCGCGCTGCTGCGCACAGCGGTGCGCCAATCGGTGTCCTCTTCGTCGCTGGCGCGATAGTCGCGCGGGTCGAACAGCTTGACGCGGGTGCCTTTGAAGGCTGCGAGGTTGCGGGTGACGAGCGTCAGGCCGTGCTCGAGCGCAGTGGCGGCGAACAGCGCGTCGCGGGTGTCGACGAGCGCGAGCTGGCCGCGGCGGCGCGCGACTGCCGCGTCGAGCGCGAGGATATGACCCTCGAACGCCGGCAGCAGCTGGACGTCGAGCCAGCTGCGCAGCGCCGCGCCGGCGGTTTTGTCGTGCCGCGTGGTCCGCTCGATCGTGGCCTCCAGCTCGACGAGGCTGATCGCTGACAGGAATAGCCGCTCGCGCGCCACGCTTGCAGCCCAGGCGGCGAGCCCCGGATCAGCCTCGCCGGCGCGGGCCCTGCGCAGTTCGAAGACTATCGGCGTGTCGAGGAGGTACATCAGCGTGGTTCGGGACGGTCCCAGCGCTCGGGCGGCGCCAGTTCGGTTTCCCGGGCGCCGGGCATCGCGAGCAGGTCGAGGATGCTTTCGCGCCGGCCGCTCATCCGGCGGAAGGCGTCGATGCTCATCAGCACATGCGTGGGCTTACCGCGATCGGTGACGAACACCGGTTCGAGTCGCGCGATTCGCTTGGCGGCGCTGACGTCCTGGTTGAATTCGCGGCTGCCGATCACCTTCATATCGTACCTATGTCGCTATCTTGTCCGCGTTGTCATGTAGGTACGTTACTATTGTGTGCGCACCATGCAACACAAAGCTTCCCGGCTTCCGGAAAATGCCGGCAGGCCCCGATTTAGACATTGCGCAGCGGCCGGATGCGACGCTCCCTGTGATTAGCGGGAGGCACTCAAGATGCCCGCGCGACATGCATCGGGGGAGGTTTGATGTCTGATTTGCTCGACAATGCCTGGTTCGCGTTGACCGACGTGCTCAATCCGCACGGACCGGCAGTGAATGCCGTCAAAAGCTATTCGCCCGCGGATTTCAGCGTCCATTTCTTCCTGCAGCTCGCAGTGATCATCCTCGCCTGCCGCGTCGTCGGCTGGCTCGGGCAGAAATTGTTCCGCCAGCCGCAGGTCGTCGGCGAGATGATCGCCGGCGTGGTGCTCGGGCCGTCGCTGCTCGGGCTGTTCTTCCCCGAGCTGCAGAATGCGATCTTCCCCAAGGAGACCCGCAACGTGCTCTATGTCGGCGCGCAATTGGGCGTGGGGCTCTACATGTTCATGGTCGGGCTGACGCTGCGGCTCGATCACTTCCAGTCCAAAGCGAAGAGCGCGGCGGCGGTGTCGGCGGCGGGGATCGCGGCGCCGTTCGCGCTGGCGGCGCTGATCACTCCGTTCCTGTTGACCGTGCCGGGGCTGTTCGCGCCGGGGATCAGCCAGGGCAACGCGACTCTGTTCATGGGTGCCTGCATCGCGCTGACTGCCTTCCCGATGCTCGCCCGGATCATCAACGAGCGTGGGCTCGCCAATTCGTCGCTCGGCACGCTGACGCTCACCGCCGGAGCCTTTGACGACGCGGCGTCGTGGTGCGTGCTGGCACTGGTGCTCGCGACCTTCGGGGCGGGGCCGGGCGTGGCGGTGATCGCGATCGGCGGGGCGGTGCTCTATACCGGGTTCATGATCCTGTTCGGGCGCAAACTGCTCGCCCCGCTGGGCCGCGCGGTCGAGGCGCGGGGCGAGATGAGCAGCCAGATGCTCGCGATCACCATGCTGCTGTTCTGCCTCTCGGCCTTCCTGATGGACGCGATCGGGATCCACGCGATCTTCGGCGGCTTCCTGATCGGCGTTTGCATGCCGCGTGGGCTGTTTGTCGAGGAGCTCAAACGCAAGGTCGAGCCGCTCGCGGTGGTCCTCCTCCTGCCGATGTTCTTCACCTATTCGGGACTCAACACCCGGCTGGACATGGTCAATTCGGTGTCGCTCCTCCTCATCGCCCTCGGCGTGCTCGCGGTCTCTGTCCTCGCCAAGTTCGGCGCGTGCTGGGCGGCGGCGCGGCTTTCGGGCGAGGACAACCGCACCGCGCTCGGCATCGGCGCGCTGATGAACTCGCGCGGGCTGATGGAGCTGATCATCATCAACATCGGCCTCCAGAAGGGGATCATCGGCCCCACCTTGTTCTCGATGCTGGTGCTGATGGCGATCGTCACCACCGTGATGGCCACGCCGTTGTTCGAAGCGGTCTACGGCAAGAAGGCCCGCGAGACCGGCGAGCTCGACCAGGTCGACGGACGGCTGGCGTCCGCCTGACTTTCCTCCTGTGCCCGTCCCGCGCGAGTCGCGGGGCGGGTATCTTTCACCCCGCCAGCGACAGGCCTTCGTTGATCTGGCGGATCAGTGTGCGGTGGCTCGGCAAATCCGCGGTGGCGCGTTCGCCGAAGCCGCGGATGCGGGCGAACAATTTCTCGGCCGCCGCCATCGCGGGGAAATCGCCGCGGCTTCCGGACAGATCGGTGCGGAATTCCATCCCGTAGAGGATGTACTGATAGTTGAAGAAGGCGAAGCTCTCGAGATCGAGCAGGAAATCGAAGCGGCTCGGCGGACGCCGGCGCCATTCGCCCAGCAGTGCCTGCAGCGCGGGCGGAATCGATGCAGGATCGGCATTGTCGCGCCAGAAGGGCTCGCTGCGCCGGCTCAGGCAATAATGCAGTTTCAAAAAGTTGATGATGCTCTCGTAGCGCGCCGCGATCAGCTGGTTGAACCGCGCGGCGGGCGCGTCGGCGGGGCCACCCAGCGGAAACAGCTCGGCGATCATCGCCACCGCCGCCTCGATCAGCACCACGCCCGTAGATTCCAATGGCTCGAGGAACCCGCCCGACAGCCCGACCGCGACGCAATTCTTGACCCATTGCGCCTCGCGATAGCCGGGCTCGAACGGGATCATGCGCGCCGCAAACGCGTCATGCCCGACATAATCGCGCAGCACCGCCGCTGCGTCCTCGTCGGACATGTGCGCTGAAGACCAGACGCAGCCGATCCCGCGCGCGCCCTGCAATCCGATATCCCACGTCCAGCCCGCGGCATGCGCGGTAGCGATGGTGAAACTCGCGATCGGCGCGTCGGGGCGGTCATAGGGGATCTTGCAGGCGAGCGCGCGATCGGTGAACAAGAGGTGCTTCACCGATTTGAGCGGTACCCCCAGAGCGTTGCCGATCAGCTCTGCGCGGAAGCCCGAACAATCGATATAGAGGTCGGCGGCGAGTGCGCCGTGCGCGTCGGTGACCACCCCGGCGACGCTGCCATCCTCTGCCAGCTCTACGTGCGTGAGCCGCCCCGCCAGATGCCGCACCCCGAGTTCGACGGCGCGCGCGGCGATCACTTCGGCGAGCCGCGCCGCATCGAAATGATAGGCGTAATTGAGCGGGCCGGCATAGTCGCCTTCGCCGGATCGCTTGGGTGCGCGCTGCGCCTCGGCGACGCGGTTCTGGATCGTCACTGCCTCCGCGAAGGGCGCGCGAGTGGCCTCATCCTGGAGCAGCCAATAGGGAACGAGCCCGCTCGCTTCGGCCTGAAACGGCGCCTCGAAGGGATGGAGATAATGATGGCGGGTGCCGTCGGACGCGGGGGCGTGGAGCCAGTCGTCGAAGCGGATGCCCTGCTTGAAAGTGGCCGACGCGGCGCGGATGAAATGGCTCTCGTCGATCCCGAGGAATTTGAGCGTGTTCCGGATCGTCGGGAAGGCGCCCTCGCCGACGCCGATGATGCCGATCTCGGGCGATTCGAGCAATGTCACGCCGACTCGCCCCTCGAAGAAGCGCGCAAGATAGGCGGCCGTGATCCACCCGGCCGTGCCGCCGCCCACCACCAGAACTTCGCGCTTCTCCGCCATCAGGGCATGATAGCGGGAAGCCGGGGGCGGGGACAGGGCGCGGCTTGGCCCGCTGTGGATTTTGCCGCGGCGATGCGCGGCTGCTGGCAGACGCAATTGTTGCCGTTCAGCTCAGGAAAAGTGGAAGGTATTCGCTTCTCGACACTCGCGCTACCAGACCGGCGCGCTGGCTTTCGCTGTTGCCGCGCGGGCTGAATGCATTCTCAACCCAGTTGGCTATGAGCGGGGCGTCAGGCGCGCCAGCAGACCTTTTCAATCGCGTGCGCGGCGATTTCGAGGCTGAGTTTGACTCCGCTGCCGTCGGCGCGAAGGTCCGCGCGGACGTGATCCACGGGATTGTAGAAATGGACCAGAACGCCCGCGACCAGCGCGAAGAGCGTTGCGAATACCAGCCGGCGTCCTGCTGACTCGCGCATGGCCGTCTCCCTATTTCCGGTGCTGCGATCGTGGGAGTTCGATACACAGGCGAAACTGTCCGGCCGATGAACGGGGCTCCCCAAGCGCCGGCTTCTTTCCTAGGAGAGGGCGGGAAGGGGAAGTCCATGGCCGCCGCACCGATCGCATCGCATCGCCGCATCCTGTTCGCGAGCCTGGTGGGGACTTCGGTCGAGTTCTACGACTTCTACATCTACGCGACGGCCGCGGCCTTGGTGTTTCCGGCATTGTTCTTCCCCGCGACCGATCCCGCGCTTGCCCAGCTTGCTTCCTATGCGAGCTTCAGCGTCGCCTTTTTCGCGCGCCCGCTGGGCGGGCTGGTGTTCGGGCATTTCGGCGATCGGATGGGGCGCAAGTCGACTTTGGTCGCCTCGCTGATGCTGATGGGCATCTCGACCGTCCTGATCGCCTTCCTGCCGACCTATGCGATGATCGGCTGGGTGGCGCCTGCCCTGCTCTGTCTGCTCCGCTTCGGCCAAGGGCTCGGGCTGGGGGGTGAATGGGGCGGGGCGTCGCTGCTCGCCGTCGAGAACGCGCCGCCGGGCTGGACCAATCGCTATGGTGCGTTTCCGCCGCTCGGCGCGCCGGTGGGGTTCATCTTCGCCAACGGCTTCTTCCTGCTGCTCGGCGCGCTGCTGAGCGACGACCAGTTCCGCGAATGGGGCTGGCGGCTGCCGTTCCTTGCCAGCGCGGTGCTGGTCGGGCTGGGGCTGTGGGTGCGGGTCAAGCTGACCGAGACGCCGGCATTCGTCGCTGCGCAGGAAAGCGCACCGCCGCCGCGCATTCCGGTAGGCGAGCTGTTTCGCGACCACTGGCTGCCGACGCTGGCGGGGACCGTCGGCACCGTCGCCTGCTTTGCGCTGTTCTACATCTCGACCGTGTTCATCATCGGCTATGCGACGAAGGGGCTCGGCTATGATCGCGAGACCTTCCTTGCGGTGGAGCTGGCGGCGATCCTGTTCATGGCGGCAGGGATCTGGATCGCTTCCAGCCTCGCGGATCGCAGCAGCGCCACGCGCGTGCTCGCGATCGGCTGCGTCGCGACGGTTGCGGCGGGGCTGACGATCGGGCTGTTCGTCACCGCGGGGGCGCTGGCGAGCGTGTTCGCGTGGCTGGCGGCCGGGCTGTTCGTGATGGGGTTCGTCTATGGGCCTTTGGGCGGCTGGCTGCCGAGCCTGTTTCCGGCGCGGGTGCGCTATACCGGCGTGTCGGTGACCTTCAATCTCGGCGGGATCATAGGCGGGGGACTGACGCCGCTGATCGCGGCGGCCCTGGTCGAGAAAGGCGGGCTGGTGCTGGTGGGCTATTATCTCGCCGGCGCGGCGATACTGAGCCTGGTGGGGCTGGCGCTGGTATCGCGGAAGAGCCGCCTGGCGTGAGATGCGGACCAAGCTGAGCGTTTGCCTGCGGAAAAAGCGGTTTGCGTCGGAAGGGGATGCGCTGGTTGCGATCGAGCAATCTGGTTTCGCGCTCAGGCCGTACCGTTGCGACCGGTGTCGGCTGTTTCATTTGACTAGCAGGACCAAGGGGAAACGTGTGCCTGCGCTGATGTAAGCTCAACCCGTCACCTGGTGCTCCGGCGAAGGCCGGAGCGTTGGGTCGTGTAGTCCTTCGCTCTCCAGGGCTCCGGCCTTCGCCGGAGCACGGGGCAGCTCAGACTTTCCGCAACAGCGTGACGCGGGCCTTGCCGTAAACGCGAGTCGCGTCGACTTCGAAGCCGGCGAGTTCGATCTCTTCGGCCTTCGCAGTCTCGATGCTGATCCAGGTCGCGGGGCCGGCCCAGCCAAGGCGGCCGAGCTTGTCGAGCGTCACCACGCCAGCGCCGGTGCCATAAGGCGGGTCCATCAGGATCAGGTCGAGCGGCTTGACCGCCGGGCCGAGCGCCAGTGCCGAGGTGGCGCGGATTTCGGCGCCCTTTGCACCCAGTTTGGCGATATTGGTCTTGAGCGCGTCGATCGCGGCCTTGTCGTGCTCGACGAACAGGCACGAGGCGGCGCCGCGCGACAATGCCTCGAGCCCGAGCGCGCCCGAACCCGCAAACAGATCGGCGACAGCGAGTCCTTCGAAGCTGCCGACGCGGCTGACGAGCATCGAGAACAACGCCTCGCGGGTACGATCGGCGGTGGGGCGAGTCGTGTCACCCTTGGGCGCGACCAGCTGGCGGCCCCGCCATTCTCCGGCGATGATCCGCATTATTTCCGCGTCCGCGGCGGGCGCGCAGGCCGGGCGGGCTTCCCGCGACCGCCGGCCGGCCCTTTGCTTGGGCGACCGGCGCGAGGCCGATCGACGATTTCGCCGGCGCGCGGGTCCTGCTGGTCGCGATGCGCCTTGGCGCGCGCTGCGCGCGCGGGCTTGTCGACCTGGCGTGCCTCCTCACGCGGCGGACGCCCGGCATGGGCCGGCGGCGTGCCACGCGGCGTGAAGCGCGCTTCCTTCGCCGGGGGGCGGGCGTCGTCGCGCACGGGGCGTTCGACACGGGCCGGCGCCCTGGCGCCGGGCTTGAAACGGGAGTCGCTGCCGGTCGGGCGGGCTTCGCTGCGCACCGGACGCTCGCTGCGACCAAAGGCTTTGCCGCCGGCGTCGCGGCCCGCGGTGCCCGTCGGACGGCGCTCCTCGCGCGACGGCGTGTCAGCGCGCGTGGGACGTTCGTCACGGCCTGCCGGCTTCGTGCCGGGCTTGAAACGGGATTCGCGATCGCTGCGGCCGAAGGTTTTGCTACCTGCGTCGCGGCCGGCACCGCCTGTCGGGCGCCGCTCTTCGCGCGCCGGGGGCGTGGCGCGGGGGGTGAAGCGCGGGCCGTTCGGCTCGGCAGGCGCGGGCGCGGCCTTTGCCGGCGCTCGGCGGAGGCGGCGATCGGGTTCGATCACCGGTTGCGGTTTGGGCGCCGGCTCGGCGACGCGCGCGCGCACTGCGAATTGCAGATTTGACGCCGCCTTGCCGCCGCCGGGATTCGTCAGCACGGTGCGGAAGGTGATCAGATCGTTCTGGCGGACCTCGTCGACATCGCCGGGGGGCAAGTCGCCGAGCCAGAAGGGGCCGTAACGCGTGCGGATCAGCCGGTTCACTTCGAGTCCGAGATATTCGAGCACGCGGCGGACCTCGCGGTTTTTTCCCTCGGTCAACGTCATTTCGATCCAGACGTTCGCACCGGTGCGGCGTTCGATATTGGCGTTGATCGGGCCGTAGCGCACGCCTTCGATCTCGACGCCGAGCATCAGCTCCTCGAGCTGGGGCTGGCTGATCTGGCCGTAGGCGCGGGCGCGATAGCTGCGCTCCACGCCGGTGGCGGGAAGCTCGAGCGCGCGTTTGAGCTCGCCGTCGGTGGTGAGGAGCAGCAGCCCCTCGGTGCTCAGGTCGAGCCGGCCGACCGGCATTACGCGCGGCAGGCCCTCCGGCAGCCGATCGTAGATGATCGGGCGGCCGGCGGGATCGTGCTCGGTGGTGAGCAGGCCGGCGGGCTTGTGATAGCGGAACAGCCGCGCCGGGGCGGGCGCGGCAACCGAATCGCCGTCGACGGTGACGCCGTCGAGCGAGGTGAGCAACGTCGCGGGGGTATCGAGGACGACACCGTCGAGCGCGATGCGCCCTTCGGCGATCATCCGTTCGATCTCGCGGCGCGACGCGATTCCGGCACGGGCCAGCAGCTTCGCGATGCGCTGGGTTTCGGGGGGCTTGGATGGGGACACCGCGGCGATATAGCGATAATGCTGCGCACGGCAAAAATTATTGCGGCGTGCGGGAGATCCCGGGCGTTAGGAGCGGCTTGCGGGGGCATGGGGCCACGCCGCGGATGAAGGCGTGGGGATGTTCGCGAAGAAAAAGCGGCTGATCGAGCGGGTGCTGCTGGTGGAGGACGAGCCGCTGGTCGCGTTCGATACCGAGCATTTTCTGAGCAGCGAGGGATTCGAGGTGGTCGCGACGATCGATTCGGTCGCGGGGGCGCTGGACGTGATTGCGCGCGACGCGGCGATCGATCTTATATTGGTCGACGTGCATCTCGCCGACGGCAGCGGAGTCGACGTGGCGCGGGAGGCGCATGCGCGCGGGGTGCAGGTGTTGTTCGTCACCGGGAATTGCCCGGGCGAAGCGCGCGAACTGGCGGCGGGATGCCTCGCCAAACCCTATCCGCAGCGCGATCTGCTCGCGGCGATCGTCGGGATCGAGGCAGTGCTCGGTGGCAAGAAGCCGGGGAAGCTTCCCGGCAGCTTCAGCCTCTTCCTCGACGCTGGCTGAGCGGCCAGATCAGAGGGCGAGGACGCAGCCCAGGTAAATCGCACCCCACACAACTGCCGAGCCCGTCATGGCGATCAGGATGCCGGCGGCTGGCGGCAGGCGCCACTCGTCGACGGCGGGGGCGATGCGATCGGGAACGGGGGTGTGGAGCACGGGCCTGCTCAATGCCAGAATAGCGCGAGCACGACGGTGAGCCACGACAGCAGCGACAGCGACACCACAACGCGCAGGGCGCCGTCGGCGGAGGGGCTGGTATTCGGCGCGAGTGCGCGGTGGGCGACAGCAGCGGACATCTTCACAATTCCTGCAACGGCTTAATCTATTATAGGGCAGTATGGGCCGCAGCTGACCCGCTCAGGGTTCTTGCGTAGCCCGGAGTCGGGCCTCGACGGCGTCGTGGAACTGCCGGATGCCGAGCTCGAGCGTGCCCAAGGTCAATCGCTCGATCGCGCCGGAGGCGAGGCCCTGCTGGCCGAGCTCGCAGGCGCGAAAATCCTCCGCGGCGAAGACGCCGCCGTCGAGCAAGTCCCAGGACTTCTCCCAATGCGCCAGCGCCTTTTCGGTCGCCGGCGCCGCCGGGATCAGCATGAAATCCTCGACCAGCACGCGATCGGGCGCCTGCGGCATCAACACCATCAGATTGATGTAATCGGGGCTGACCACGAGCACCGCGCCGGGGAACATCTGATAGGTGTAGGTGATCGCACTGCGCAACGTCGCCCAGTCGCTCGACGACAAGGCGGCGAGCGCCGCCTCGCGGCCGACCGCCGAGCGCTGGTGCGGACCGATGCTGTCGGCGGTCGAGATGCCGTCCTTGAAGAACGGCGCGATCGTGCCGGCGTGGAGGCGCTGGATGTGATAGCCCTCCAGAAACGCGTCCATGACCAGCTTCCAGTTGGCGCGGACATCGTGGCTGCGGCGGCGGAACAGATGCTGGCCGGCGAGATCGAACGCTTCGAAATCGCGCGCGAGAGTCTCGGCCTCGGCGAACTTCGCCGATTCGTCGAAGGCGAACCAGATCAGACCGCCGGCTTCGTGGGTAGGCAGGCGCTTCAGTCCGTGTTCGGTCTTGTCGAGCCCGGGGAAGGTATCGGCGCGCGGGAGTCCGACGAGGCGACCGTCGAGCGCATAGCTCCACGCATGATAGGGGCAGACGAGGCGCGGAGACTTCACGGCGTAACAGCCCTCGACCAGCCGGGTGCCGCGGTGGCGACAGACGTTGAGGAAGACATGTGCCGCCCCCTGCTTGTCGCGCGTGATCAGCAACGGCTTGCCGAAGCCGTCGTGCGGCACCGCCATGCTGTTCTCGGGGAGCAGCGCCGACGGAGCAATGACCAGAGGCACGCGGGAGAAGATGCGTGCCTGCTCGGCGGCGTGGCGTTCGGCGCTAGTGTAGGCGCGCGCATCGACATAAGCGATTGCGCCACAGTCGCGGCGGCCGCCATCGGCGAGCTGGGTGGCGAGCGCGAGCTGGCCCTCGGTCGGCGCGTTCATCCTTCCTCTCCGCAACTTTTCGGCTAGTGTCGCGCGGAAGGCGAGAGGGAGCAAGGGATGGCGGACGGGGCGGTATTGGAGGAAGGCACGCGCGGCGGGTTCGGCGCGACGATGGCACCCTATTTCCGTTCGCGGCCGATCGCGGCGTTGCTGCTCGGCATCTCGAGCGGTTTTCCGCTGGCGCTGCTGCTCGGCACGATGACCTTCTGGCTCGCGAAGGTGGGGATCGAGAAAAAGACGATCGGCTTCGCGATCGGGTTGACCACGCCGTACACACTTAAATTCCTGTGGGCGCCTTTGGTCGACCGGCTCAAGCTGCCAGTGCTCACCGGGCTGTTCGGCCAGCGCCGGGCGTGGCTGTTTCTCGTCCAGGCGTTGCTGTTCGGATCGGTCTGGATGCTCGGCGCGAGCCGGCCCGAGCTGCATCTCGGCGTCTTCGCCTTCTGGGCAATCGTCACTGCTTTTCTCGGTGCGACGCAGGACATCGTCATCGATGCCTATCGCATCGAGATCCTGCCCGAGGACGAACTCGCCCATGGCACCGCCAACAATCAGTTCGGCTATCGGCTCGGCGCGTTCTTCGCTGGCGTGGGGACCATCGCACTCGCTTCGACGGAAGGGTTCGGGCTCGGCTGGGGAATGGCATATGGTCTCACCGGGCTGTGCATCCTGCCGGGCATGATCGCGGCATTGTGGATGGGGCCGGGGCTGCACGACAAGGTGCTGAGCAACGAAGCACCGCGCCAGAGCGTGGGCCAATGGCTGCAGACGACGCTGATCGGGCCGTTCGGCGAGTTCCTGATGCGCCGCGGCGCGCTGCTGATCTTGCTGTTCGTCCTGGTCTACAAGCTCGGCGACGCGATGGGGCAGGCTATGCTCAATCCGATGATCGTGGAATTGGGCTTCAGTGACACCGAGTTCATCGCGATCAACAAGGTGATCGGCTTCTGGGGACTGATCCTCGGCACCGCGCTGTCGGCACCGTTGCTCGCCTGGCTGGGCATGGGGCGGGCGCTGTTCGTCTCGGGGGTGCTGATGATGGTGAGCAACCTGACCTTCGCGATTCTCGCCTCGCAGGGCCATTCGACTCTGTGGCTGACGATCGCGGTCGCAACCGAACAAGTGACCAGTGGGCTGGGGCTGACGATCTTCGTGACCTACCTCTCAGGGCTGTCGAGCCTGGCTTATACCGCGACCCAATTCGCCTTGCTGTCGTCGCTCGCCGGGGTCGGGCGAACGTGGCTGTCGAGCCCGGCCGGGATCATCGCCGAGCAGCTCGGCTGGGTCGGTTTCTGGATGATGACCACGATCGTCGCCCTGCCGGGCATGCTGCTGCTGTGGATCCTGTGGCGCAAGGGCTTCGTAGTCGAGAGCGTGCGCAAGGCGCGCGCGGGTGCCAAGGAAGCGGCTCCGGCGGGCACGGCGGCACGCTGATGCCGTTCCTCGTCGTTATCGGGCTGCAGGTGATCTGCATCGTCCATCTGATGCGTACCGGGCGCAATCCCTTGTGGCTGACTGCGTTGATCTTCCTGCCGGTGGTGAGCGCGATCGCCTATCTGATCGTCGAGGTGCTGCCGGGGATGGGGAGCAACCGTCATGTCCGGACGGTGCGGGCGAAGGCGATCGACACGATCGATCCCGAGCGCGAACTGCGCGCCGCGCGCGATGCGCTGGGGCTGGCCGATACCGCCGCCAATCGGCTGCGCGTTGCCGATGCGCTGGCGGGGCTGGGGCGGCACGGTGAGGCGGTGCCGCTGTACCGCGAGAGCATCGCGATGACGCCCGGCGAGCCCGATGTGCGCAGTCAAAGCAAGCTCGCACTGTCGCTGTTCGAGAGCGGGCAGGCGGCCGATGCGCTGGCGCTGCTCGACGCGATCCCGACTCCGCTGGGTCAGAGCGAGCGCGACCGGCAGGCGCTGCTGCGCGCGCGCGTGCTCGATCATCTCGGCAGCAAGCAGGAGGCACTCGACCTCTATGCCGATCTGGTCACGCGCATGCCCGGCGAAGAGGCGCGCTGCCGCTATGCCGCGCTGCTGATCGAGCAGGGGCGCGAGGGCAGGGCGCTCGGCGTGCTCGAGGAAGTCGAAGGGCGGATGCGGCGGTTGAGCCGGCACCAGCGCGCCGCCGATGCGGGCATGTATCGCTGGGCGACCGAAGCGCTCGCCGGGCTTCGTGCCAAGGGAGTGGGGCAATGAGGCGCTGGATCATCGCCGCCGCCGTGTCGCTGGCGCTGGCCGGCGGCGGATGGCTGTGGGGCTCGCCCTATCTCACCTTGCTGCAGCTCAAAAAGGCGGCGGATGCGCGCGACCTCACGGCGATCTCGGCGCGGATCGATTATCCGGCGGTGCGTGCGGACCTGAAGACGCAGTTGCAGGACCGACTCGGCGGTCGCGGCGGGTCGGAACTGGACAAATTGGGGGCGGCGCTGGCCGAGCGGTTCGCCGATCCGGTGGTCGATGCGGCGGTTACGCCCGAGGGCATGCGCGCGCTGTTCGCCAGCGCCGCCGTCGCCGAGGCGGCGCGACCGGGTTTCGCGAGCGCGAAGCCCGGCGAGATGCGAGTGCGCAGGGATGCGCTGGGCCGGTTCGCGCTGGTGCCGACGCACGGTGCGGGGCCGGAAGTGGTGTTCGAGCTGCAGGGGCTGAACTGGCGGGTGACGGCGGTCCGCCTGCCGGGAGGGCGGTTGCTTTAGCGGAGAAATGCACGACCGCTACCGGTCCCCAATTCTACGGCATGCGTAAATTGGGATCTCAGGTGCGCAGATCGACGCGGCCGCCGTGATCGTGCCGCATGACCTGCATGGCGGTTTCCAGCATCTTGCGTGTCATGTCGTCGTTGCGCGAGCGCGCGCCGGCAATACCGTCTTGCGTCATCAGCACGAAATTCACCTGCTCCCGATCATCGAGTGCGAGCGGCGCGTCGTGGCCTGCCTCGACCGGAATCCTTACCGTCATCCCGAGGAACGCAGAGCTGTCATCAAGCGACATTTCCCCGCCAATAATCTTGCCGTTCATCCAGTCGAACATTTCCTTACGGGTCATGCTGGTGAAATCGGGCTGACTATTGTCCTTCTCAGCCGGTGCTGCGTTCGCCGTGGTCATGATGGCCGAGAATGCAGCAGCGCTGTTGGACGCCGCGGTCGGTGATTGCGTCGGTCGAATAGCTGCCAGAGCGTTGCCGCCTTCGTTAATTCTCACCAGATTTCCTTCACTTTCTCGCTCTTTATAGTGTCCTCCTTCGGTTAATTTCGAGCTAAGGTGTCGCCTCGTCCAGCGGTAGCGCGAGATCGGCGAAGGCGTTGGCCAGAGCATGCGCGGTGAAGCCGATGCTCGCGGCGTCGCGGACGCCGAGCAGGTCGGCCAGGAGCATGTTGGCGCGGGCGGGATGCGTGCGGATGCCGGCGATCACTTCGAGCAACGTCGCCTCCGGGCCGGTCATGCGCGCGCAGCACCACGGCGCGATCTGGATCGGGCCGGCCGAGGCTGCCGACATCTCGGCCATCAAGGCGCGCAAGAGGACCAACGGACGCTGGAAGCCCTTGCCAAACGCCGTGACAAAGGCGTGCGCCGTGCAGGCGTCGTGGAGGCCGTGCGCGCCCATTTGACGGATTCCGAACAGCAGCAAGCGGGCGCCGGCGTCCTCGGGCTGGAGCACAGGCAAAGCAGCGGCAAGCGTATGGGCAGCGGACATGAACGACTCCCGCGTGGATGATGCGGGATTGTCACCAGTCAGCTATTGCAAGTCAATCGCAATAAGTCGTTTTAGTCGGGCAGTTCGTCGTTTGCTGCGAGCGCGGTGCCGGCGAGGTAGAGCGATCCGAGTATCAGCACGAGCGGCGCGCCTTCGCGCGGGATCGCCAGAAGCGCGGCGGGGATATCGGGCGCTTCGCTGCTCGCAAGGCCGACCCGGCGCGCGCGCGCGACGAGATCGCCGGGGGAGTGATGCGGATGGCCCGGCACCGGAACGGCGGTGAGCGATCGGGCGATCGGCGCGAATCGCGCGATCATCGCATCGGCGTCCTTGTTCTCGAGCATGCCGAGCACGAGGTGGAGCGGGCGATCTCCCACGATCTGTGCGGCGGCGCGGCTTACTGCCTCGGCGGCGTTGGCGTTGTGGCCACCATCCAGCCAGATTTCGGCGCCGGCGGGGAGCAACGCCGTGAGCGGCCCCGGCCAGAGACGCTGCATCCGCGCCGGCCAGCGGGCCGTCCGTGCGGCGGCGGACAAAGCGGCGTCGGGGACGGCGAGCGCGCGTTGGTGGCGCAGTGCCGCGATGGCCAGCGCGAGATTGGCCGGCTGATGCGCGCCGGCGAGGGCGGGGAGGGGCGTGACCAACGCGCCTTCGGCGTCGCGATAATATAGCGCATCGTCGCGTGTTTCGTACGACCATGCCTGCCCTTCGGCGATGACCGGTGCGGCGACGGTCCCGGCATAGCGATCGACCACGTCGGCGATGTCGGCCGGATAGGCCATCGTAACCAGCGGCACGCCTGACTTGGCGATCCCGGCCTTTTCGGCTGCGATCTGTGCAAGGGTGTCGCCGAGAAACGACTGGTGGTCGATGCCGAGCTGGGCGATCGCCGTGACTGCGGGCCCGGGGATGACGTTGGTCGCGTCGAGCCGCCCGCCAAGCCCGACCTCGACGATGCACGCATCAGCGGGGGTGCGGGCAAAAGCGAGGAAGGCGGCGGCGGTGGTGACTTCGAAGAAGCTCGCCCCGATGTCGCCGCCGGCGTCGAGAACCTCGGCGAGGAGCGTGGCGAGCGTGGCGTCGTCGATCAGCTTGCCGGCAAGGCGGATGCGTTCGTTGAAGCGGACGAGGTGCGGGCTCGAATAGACATGCGTGGTGCGGCCGGCGGCTTCGATCGCGGCGCGCAGGAACGCGCAGGTTGAGCCTTTGCCGTTGGTGCCGGCGACATGGAGCACGGGCGGCAGGCGCAGTTGCGGGTTCCCGATACGCTCGAGCAGTCGGGTGATGCGCTCGAGGCCGAGGATGTCGGCGCCCGGGGAGAGCGCGGCGAGGCGATCGAGCTGGCGCTGGACGGCGGGATCGGTGGAGGTGGCGAAGTCCATCTACTCCCTCTCCCCGCAAGCGGAGAGGGAGCTGTTCACGCCGCCGCTTTCGTGTCCGTCAGCAGGCCGATCAGCCGGCCGAGCACTTCGCGCAGGTCCTTGCGGTGCTCGACCCGGTCGACCAGCCCGTGGTCGCGATAATATTCCGAGGTCTGGAAATCGTCGGGGAGCTTTTCGCGGATCGTGTTCTCGATCACACGGCGGCCGGTGAAGGCGAGCGTCGCGCGCGGCTCGGCGATCTGGACATCTCCGAGCATCGCATAGGCGGCCATCACGCCGCCCGAGGTCGGATCGGTAAGCACGACGATATAGGGCAGGCCCGCATCGTGGAGCATCTCGATCGCCACGGTGGTGCGCGGCATCTGCATCAGGCTGAGAATGCCCTCTTGCATGCGCGCGCCGCCCGAGGCGGTGAACACGATGTAGGGCGCGCGTGCCGCAATCGCCGCCTCGACGCCGGCGATGAACGCCTCGCCAACGGCCTGGCCCATCGATCCGCCCATGAAGGCGAAATCCTGGACGCCGATCACGGCTTTCTGGCCGAGGATCGTGCCCGAGGCGTTGAGGAACGCATCGGGCTCGCCGGTCGCGGTGCGCGCGGCCTTGAGGCGGGCGGGATAGGGCTTCTGGTCGCGGAACCTGAGCGGGTCGTCGACGACCCTGGGGCTGGTCAGGGCTGTGTAGCTGCCTTCATCGAACAGATATTCGAAGCGGCGGGCCGGGCCGATGCGCTCGTGATGATCGCAGGTCGGGCAGACATAGAGATTTTCCTCCAGCTCCTTGGAGAACACCATCGTCCCGCATCCCTTGCACTTGTGCCAGAGATTGTCGGGAGTCTCGCTGGTCTTGGTGGTGACATAAGCGAGAGCGTTGCGGACGCGGCTGATCCAGCTCATGCCCAATTTTCCTTTTCAAAGGCGCCCTTGGAGGCGGCCAGCGCCGCGGAGAGGGACTGGATATAGGCGCGGACCTGCGCGGGCGCATCGGGCCCATGCTGGCCGACCAGCTCGACGATCGCCGAGCCGACAACAACGCCATCGGCGACGCGGCCGATCGCGGCGGCCTGTTCGGGGGTGCGGACGCCGAAACCGACGGCGATCGGCAGGTCGGTGGCGGCCTTGAGCCTGGCGACTGCGTCCTCGATCGAGGCCTGCGCGGCCTGCTGGAGCCCGGTGATCCCGGCGACCGAGACATAATAAACGAAGCCCGACGCGCCGAAGAGCACCGCAGGGAGGCGCGCGGCGTCGGTGGTCGGGGTGGCGAGGCGGATGACATCGAGGCCGTGCTCGGCGAAGGGGGCGAGCGTGTCGGCTTCCTCGGGCGGGATGTCGACGCAGATGATCCCGTCAACTCCGGCGGCCGCGGCGAGCGCGGCGAACCGGGCCGGATCGGGGCGCGTCATCGTGTTGGCGTAGCCCATCAGCACCAGCGGCACGCCGGGATGGCGGTCGCGGAAGGCACGGGCGATCGCGAGCACGTCGGTGGTGCGCGTGCCGGCGCCCAGGCTGCGCAGATTGGCGGCCTGGATCGCGGGGCCGTCGGCCATCGGATCGGTGAATGGCATGCCGAGCTCGATCACGTCGGCACCTCCTGCGACCAGCGCATCGAGGATGTCGCCGGTCGCGGCGGGGGTGGGATCGCCGGCAGTGACGAAGGTCACCAGCGCTGGGTGACCCTTGGCGAAGGCGGCGGACAGGCGGGAGCGAAGCGCGTTCATGACGCCCATCCCGCGCGCGGCTTTTGCCAGATCCGATCAAAGACCCGTCCGCCGCCAATACCGATACAAGCACCAAAAATGCCTGCCAGCAGCGCATGCCACCCGGGAGGCAGGCCCGCCATGTCGGACAGGAAGACCGTCGCGCCGGAAGTGACGATCACCGCAGCCAGGAGGAATGTGAGCTTTGCGAGCGGGCGCTTCACAGGTCAAACCCCAGCGCGTCGGCGACAGTGAAGATGTCCTTGTCGCCGCGGCCCGAGACATTGACGACGATGATCTGATCCTCCCGCATTTCGCGTGCCTTGGCCGGCACTGCTGCGAGTGCATGCGAACTTTCGAGCGCGGGGATGATTCCTTCGAGGCGACAGCACAGCTGGAACGCGTCGAGCGCTTCGGTGTCGGTGATAGGCACATATTCGACCCGGCCGCTCTCGTGCAGCCAGCTATGCTCGGGGCCGATGCCGGGATAATCGAGCCCGGCCGAGATCGAATGCGCCTCGGTGATCTGGCCGTCTTCGTCCTGGAGCAGATAGGTGCGATTGCCGTGGAGGATGCCGGGGGCGCCGCCGGTGAGGCTGGCGGCATGCTCGCCGGTCTCGATCCCGCGGCCCGCCGCCTCGATGCCGAGCATCTTCACGTCGGGATCGTCGAGGAAGGGATGGAACATCCCGATCGCATTCGATCCGCCGCCAACCGCGGCGATCAGCAGGTCGGGCAGGCGGCCCTCGCGTCGCAGGATCTGCGCGCGGGTCTCGGTGCCGATCACGCTCTGAAAGTCGCGGACCAGCTCGGGATAGGGGTGCGGACCGGCGGCGGTGCCGATGATGTAGAACGTGTCGTGGACGTTGGCGACCCAATCACGCAGTGCCTCGTTCATCGCGTCCTTGAGCGATTGCGAGCCGCTGGTTACCGGCTGGACCTCGGCGCCGAGCAGCTTCATGCGGAAGACGTTGGGCTTCTGCCGTTCGATGTCCTTGGCGCCCATGAAGATCGTGCAGGGCAGCCCGAAGCGCGCAGCGACCGTCGCGGTGGCGACGCCGTGCTGACCGGCGCCGGTCTCGGCGATGATCCGCGTCTTGCCCATGCGGCGGGCGAGCAGGATCTGGCCGATACAATTGTTGATCTTGTGGGCGCCGGTGTGGTTCAGTTCCTCGCGCTTGAAATAGATCTTCGCGCCATGGCCCGCCGGCGCGGATTCGCGCAACGCTTGGGTCAGCCGCTCGGCATAATAAAGCGGGCTGGGGCGGCCGACATAATGTTCGAGCAGATCGTCGAACTCGGCCTGGAAGGCGGGATCGACCTTCGCCGCGCGATATTCGCGTTCGAGATCGAGGACCAGGGGCATCAAGGTCTCGGCGACGAAGCGGCCGCCGAACTGGCCGAAATGCCCCCGATCGTCGGGCTGCGCGCGGAAGGAGTTTGGTACGGTCATGATATGGCCACCGCCTTAAGGAATGCCGCGATCTTGTCCACATCCTTGACGCCGGGTGCCGATTCGACACCCGAGGAGACGTCGACTGCGCCTGCACCGGTGATGCGGATTGCCTCGGCGACGTTGGACGAGTCGAGCCCGCCCGACAGCGCCCAGGGAAGCGGGTGGCGATGCCGCTGGAGCAAGGTCCAGTCGAAGCGCAGCCCCATGCCGCCGGGGAGCGCGGCGTCGTCGGGCGTCTTCGCGTCATAGAGGATGCGATCGGCCGCGCCGGCGAAGGGCGCCGCTGCACCCAGATCCACAGCGGTTTTGACTGCCACCGCTGCCCAGACGGGGATGCGCCGGCGGATCACTGCGGCACGCTCCGGCGTCACCTTATGGAGCTGGACTGCGTCGAGGCCGGTGGCGATCGCGGCAGCAAGCAGCACATCGTCGGGGTCGACGAACACGCCGATTTTCTCGACATAAGCCGGCGCCCGGACGGCGAGCGCGCGCGCCTGATCGAAGCCGAGATTGCGCGGGGAGGGCGGAAAGAAGACGAAACCCACCTGCTTCGCGCCGCCTTGCACTGCGGCGTCGAGCGTCCC
Source organism: Sphingomonas psychrotolerans (assembly GCF_002796605.1). Classification (NCBI taxonomy): domain Bacteria; kingdom Pseudomonadati; phylum Pseudomonadota; class Alphaproteobacteria; order Sphingomonadales; family Sphingomonadaceae; genus Sphingomonas; species Sphingomonas psychrotolerans. The sequence continues at coordinate 1,125,103 of NZ_CP024923.1, read as the reverse complement.
GGGCGTGCTGAGCCCGCAAATCTTTGCTGTCACCGACATGGCGCGCGCATAGCGCTCAGGCGAGGGACTTGACCAGCACCGTCATGAACAAAGGCGGATCGACCGGGAAAACGAAATCGCGTCGTTCGCCGGTCTGGACATAGCCGCGACGTTCGTACCAGGCGATCAGCCGAGGCCGCACATCGATGACGGTCATTTCGATGCGATCGGCGCTGAGTTCTTCCCGCGCGCAAGCCTCGGCCGCGGCAAGCAATTGCTTGCCCGTGCCGCCCGTCTGCAGCGTCGGATCGACGCAGAGCAGGCCGAGATAGGCGAGACCGTCGCCCTTGTCGGTGAGGTTGACGCATCCAATGACGGCGCCGTCCCGCTCGGCGAGCAGCAGGCACTGCGCCGGATCGGCAGCGATCGCCTTGAGAGTCTCCAGATCCGTGCGCTGTCCCTCGAGGAGATCGGCTTCGTGGGTCCAGCCCTGACGCGCGGTCTCCCCGCGATAGGCGCGTTCGATCACCGGGTGGAGCGCGGGCAGGTCTTCTTGGGTGGCGACGCGAATGGTCACGATCTCAGGCATGCCGCGCTATCTCTGACGCGACGTCGTTTTTGGCAAGTAGCGGCGCGGCTATTGGCTGGCAGCGACCCAGTTGTTGGCGGGCAGGAACGCGTCGCTCAGCCCGTAATTGCCTTTGCAATAATGCTTGCAGCCGGCCGAGGCGTTGGTGTCGATCCGCGTGACATGGCCGGTCCTGTCGCGAGTAAGGAGGAAGTCGATCTTGCAGGCGCCTGCGCTCCAGCGCGCCCTGGCAGGCGAGGCGAGCGTGGCAATTGCGCCGGCCTCGCTGTCGTTCGCCGGGAACTTGCAGAGCATTTCGCCCTCGCGATCCCTGACGAGGGTGAAGTCGAACTGGTTGGCGTCGACATGGGTGATCGCCAGCGTCGCGACATCGGCAGTCTTGTAGCTCGCTTCCCAAGCCTCTTCGGTGAAGTTGCGGAGCGCGGCAACCTGACGGGTGTAGTCGGCCTCGACTGCGGCCGGATCGCACGTCCTTGCGCAACGGGTGCGCAGGACCTGCTGCCAGTCACGCTGTTGGCCGCGGAAACTCGCTTTATCAAATAGCGACGCTAGCCTCGCACGATAGAGCGTGGCGACCTCGCCATCGAGCCTCGAGAGCTTCGGGCTGGCGCAGATCGTCTTTTCGAGCGGATGGCTGGCCTTGCTACAATCGAAGCTGGCGGACTGCGGGGTTGCGGCAGGAAGGCCGAATAAAGCGAGCAACAGCGCAAAAAGTCCGAAACCTGCAATCCGCGCCATTTTACCCCTCCTGTTATGCGTCCGCTATAAGGTCGCCTCGATGTCGCGGGCCGCCTGATCCGGATCTTCGGCCTGGGTGATCGGCCGGCCGACGACGAGGATCGAGGCGCCGGCATCGAGCGCCGCTCGCGGCGTGACGACGCGCTTCTGATCGCCGATCACGCCGTTGGCGGGGCGCACGCCGGGCACGACGAAGAAGCCGTGCGGCCAGGCCTTTTTCGCTGCGGCGACTTCCTCACCCGAGCAGACGATCCCGTCGACGCCCGCCGATTTGGCGAGCTCGGCGAGGCGCACCACCTGTTCGTGCGGATCGGGGCTGAGGCCGATCGACACGAGATCGCGATCGTCGAGGCTGGTGAGCATCGTCACGGCGACGACCTTGGTGCCGCTCGGCGCCGCGGCCTTGGCGTCCTCAAGCATCGCGCGGCCGCCGGCGGCGTGAACGGTGAGGATCGCCGGCTCGAGCGGGCGCAATGCCTGGATCGCCTTGGCGACAGTATTGGGGATGTCGTGGAATTTGAGATCGAGGAAGATCGGCAGCCCGACCTCAGCCATCTCGCGCACGCCGTGGCGGCCATTGGCCATGAAGAATTCGAGCCCGAGCTTGATCCCGCCGACATGATTGCGGACGCGCTGCGCTATCGCCTTGGCGCGGTCCATGTCGGGCGTGTCCAGCGCGACGTAGAGCGGCGCGCTCATGACTGCGGATCCGCGATCAGCGGCGGGGCGGGGAAAGTGGCGATCGCAACCGCGGGCTCGGGAGCCACTGCGCGCAGATCGGCAAGCGCGCGTTCGAGCCCGGCGAGCCGCTGGCGCGAGCGCCAACGCAAGGTCTGATAGGCGACCAGCGCCGGCAGCAGACCGAGCAGGAAAGTGATGATCAGCAGCAAAGGCAGGCTGAAATCGGCGACGAGCCCGCCCCACAGGCGGATATCGACGCGCTCGTCGCCATTGTAGATCACAAAGGCCGCGACGAGGCCGCCCAGCAACAGCCAGAACAGCACCTTCAGAAACCGCATGCCTTCCCTTTCCTGATAAGAATGGAGCAACACTAGGCCGGGCGCCGGGCATTGCCAACTCTCCCTCTCCGATGGGAGAGGGAGTTCAGCCGATCTCCGTCCGCAGCTCCGCGAACAGCCCCGGGATCGCCTTCAACCGTTCCTCCTCTTCGTCGAGGATCGCGTGGAAGGCGTTGCGCTTGATCTCCGCCACTCGCGCTTCGGATAGACGATCCGCGACCGGCAAGGCCGACAGGACGATGTCGATCAGCCGGTCGGCGCCGTGGAGGCGGCCCCAGAGATAGTCGTTCTCGCGATAGGCGCGGCTGAAGAAGGCGCCGAAGCTGTTGAACTGGATGCCCTTGAGCGTCGCGTGGGCGCCGCCGGTGCGGATGGTGGTGGCGTCGTCGGGGGAGATGCGGTCGACGCGGATCGGATCGAACTCGTCCATGCCCTCCCCCTGGAGCAAAGGCAAAGTGGCGATGTCGAAGAACGGGAAGCCGAGATGCGCGAGCAGCATCGGGCGGCGCAGATCCTTCGACAGCGCGCTGAACCCGACCGAAAGCCGGGCGTCGGTCGCCTGATCGAGCGCCTTCAATTGCATCCGCTCGGCGACCAGATCGAGCACCGGCCCGGCATCGCCGGTCATTTCGCGCACCGCGCCGCGGAGATCGGCAAAGGTGTCCGTGCGCTTGAGCTCGAGATAGCCGGCGAGCGATTCGTAGATCGCCTCGCGCATCGGCAGCAGTTCGGCATGCGTTCTCGGCAAATCGATTTCGGTCAGCCGCCGCGCGAGCAACCGGAGTCGCCGGATACGGAAGCCGAGATCGTGCGCGCGCAGGAATTCGAGCGTCTGCGGGCTGGCGCCGTTGGACAAGGTGGCGCCGAAGCGATCGCCGCCGCGCGCCTGCACCGCATGCGCGACTGCCGCCCGGATTTCGCGCAGCCGTTCGGGGACGTGGCGATCGCCGATCGTGTAGAGCAGCCGCGCGATGCGATCGATCGTGCCGTCGACCTTGAGCAATCCATAAGCGGTGTGGCCGTATCCCGCCTTGGCGGCCGCGGCGACCTGTGCGCGGCGGCGCCAGCTGGCTAGCCGTTTGGGCGTCGGGTAATCGAGCCACAAAGTATAACCGAAGAGCGATTCTACTTGTGTCTCCACTTCGGTGCGGATCTCGGCGACGATCGCCAGCATCCGCTCGATCCGGTCGGAGCGCGCCGAGATCGCTTCGAGATTGTCGCGGATCGGCTGCTCGCGTGGCAATTCGGAAAGTGCCCCGATGATCGTCTGGAAGAAGCCGGGCGTCTCCTGCGGCGTGCCGTAAAAATCGAAGCGCACTCCGGGCGCGGGATCGACGAAGACGAAGCGACGATCGACCTGACGACGCGCCGGGCGCTCGCGCAGTGCGTCGATCGCAGGGCGGAAGGGCGCATTGGCGAGCACCGAACCGTCGATCAGGACTGCCTTCTCGGCGCGGTTGTCCGACCATTGCTGCGGCAGCACCGATTCGAGGAATTCGTCGCGATCCGGCCAAGGGGTACCGCGTTCGGTTAGGAAACTGTCCATTTCCTCGACCGTCGCCGGGGGGAAGGCGCCGGGAAAGCTCGACGTCGCGCGCGCCGCGAAGGCCAGCCCGGCGGGATCGGCGAACGCTGCCCCCTCGGCACCGTGATCGCTGAAGTGGAAAACCAGCCGGTGCTCGGTCTCGATCACATGCGGCGGCGAATTGAGACGGAGCTCCTCGGGGTGGCCGCGGAAATCGGTGACGGTTACGAACAGGTCGAGCGGCTGCCCCTGCGGGAGCAGGCGCTTGTAGCGCGGGCCCGCCGCCATCGCATCGAAGGCATCGAGCAGCATGCCGAGCAGGCGTTTGCCCCCGAACGGTGGCTCAAACCAGCGCGAGCGCACGAAATGCTCGAGCTTGAGGCGGACTTCCTCGCGCGCGATCGGATCGACGGTTTCGTGGATCGTCTTGCTGCGATTGGCGACGATCCACGCGATCGGCGTCGCCCAGATCTTGGCGAAACGATGCGATGGTGCCTGCCGCGGCTCGAGCAATGCCTCGACGTCGGCGTGCTGAATCCACAGATCGGTGAGCGGATCGAGCGACTGGCCGGTGGCGATCGCCTGGGCGAGGAACACTGCGTTGATCCCGCCGGCGCTGGCGCCCGAGAGGATGTCGACCAGCACGCGCAGGTTGATCCCCGAGGCTTCGCGGATCTCGTCGAGCAACAGGCGATAGACGCCATTGCAGTCCTCGCCCTCGCGCGCGGCACAGCTTGCCCGGGCGAGCCGCCAGATCTCCTTGGTGATTCCGTGCATGTAGACGGCGAGGCTGATCCCGCCATAGCAGACGAGCGCGAGCCGCAGCTCCTTGTCGCGGGTAGCGGTCATCAGGCGGGCCGGACCGTCGCCCAGATCGGCAGATGATCGGAGGCGGTGCGCGAATTCAGACTTTCATGCACGCCGGCGGCGTCGATCACGAGATCGTGGCTGACCATGATACGATCGAGCCGCGCCATCGGCCGGCGGGCGTGGAAGCTCTTGCCGGTGGCAGCGAACTGATAATGCTGGGCGAAGTCGCGCAGGCAGCCGCTCTGCGGAGTCCATTCGTTGAGGTCGCCCATCAGCACGGTGGGATATTGACGGGCGCACGATTCGACATGGGCCATGATCGCATGCGCCTGGCGGCGACGCCACAGCCCCGACAGATCGAGATGCATGCCGACAATGCGTAGCACCTGTCCGCGTACCCGGACTTCGGCCATCACCGCGCCGCGCGGCTCGAGCGCGGGCAGATGGAGCGCCTCGCAACTGAGGATCTCCGCGTCCCTGCGCACCAGCAGCGCATTGCCGTGCCAGCCCATCGAGCGTGCGCGCATGCCGAAGGGGATCGCCTTCCAGTCGCCATGCTCGGCGAGCAGATGGCCGGTGAGCACCGCCTCGCGCATGCCGAAGCGCCGATCGGCCTCCTGCAGCGCGATCACGTCGGCGTTCACTTCGCAAAGTACCTGGAGCGTGCGCTCGGGCCGGCGCCGGCGATCGGTGCCGATCGACTTGCGCATATTGTAGCTGGCGACTTTTATCATCTGCGCCCCTTATCGCGGGGCCAATGGGGGCGGGGCAAGGGGTTAGCTCGGATGCGCTTCGCTATCGGTCTGGTTGCCATGTGTCTGGCGCGCCTCCTCGGCGGCGGCGATCAGGCTGCGGCCGGTGGCCTCGGCCGCTTCCGGAGTCATCGATACCGCGGTGCCGTCGGGACCGTCGAGCAATACCAGGCCCTGTTCGGCGCTGGCGACGCCGGGCTTGGCTTCGGGGCCTTGTGGTGAAGTCATGTTGGCGTTCCCTCTCGATCCGACGGAGGGAGAACTCGGTGGCGTGGTGGGCGTTCCTTCAGCGCCCGCCGGCTTCGAGCAGGCGGCGCGGCGCGGCGAGCTCCCAGCTACGCGCGATGCGATCGCCGACGTGCGCCCAGTCGGTGTCGTCGCGGCCGATCGCGAGGCCGACCCATTCGGCCTGGAAATAAGCGACACGCGAATAATTTTCGGGCGCCGCCTCGATCAGCATCCGCGCCTCGTCGGCATCGGCGGTCTTGACCGCGACGATGGTGCGGCCGTCGCCGTGATGATCGTGGCGGAACTGGGCGAACATCTTGCCGGCGACGAAGAAGGTCGGCTGGCCGTGACTGACGCGTTCCTCGGTCTCGGGAAGGTCGAGCGCGAGCGCGCGGACCTGATCGAGCGGGATCAGCGGTTCAGCCATTCCGCGACAACCCGGGGATAGAGGCGATGTTCCTCGGCGAGCACGCGCGCGGCGAGCGTCTCCACGGTATCGCGCGCTTCGATCCGCACCTGCGCCTGACCGAGGATCTCGCCGCCGTCGAGCTCCTCGGTGACGATATGCACCGAGCAGCCGGCCTCGGCGTCGCCCATCGCCAACGCGCGGGCGTGGGTGTCGAGGCCCTTGTATTTCGGCAGCAGCGAGGGGTGGATGTTGACGATCCGGCCGCGCCAGCGCGCGACGAAATCGTCCGACAGCAAGCGCATATAGCCAGCGAGCGCGATATATTCGGCGCCGGCCTCGCGCAGGGCGGCGTCGATCTTCGCCTCATATTCGGGCTTGGGTATGCCCTTGGGCGATTGGGCGAAGGTGGCGACGCCTTGCGCACGCGCCCAGGCAAGGCCGGCGGCTTCGGGCTTGTCGCTGGCGACGAGGATGACCTGATAGGGGCAGTCGTCGGCGCGCGAGGCCTCGACCAGCGACGCCATGTTGGAGCCGCGACCGGAGATCAGGATGCCGAGCTTCTTGCGTCCGGTCATCGCGCCACCCCGATTGGAGCATCAATCATTGTGAGTCGCGCTCCAGTCGGCACGCGCGCTCCATGTCTCGGTCGAGCCGAACACGGTGCAGCCGCGCGGACCTTCCTCGACGGTACCGATGCGGAATACCGTTTCGCCGGCCTCGGCCAGCTCTGCAGCGACCGCCTCCGCGTTCTCCGCCGCCACCGCGGCGACCATGCCGATCCCGCAATTGAAAGTGCGCGCCATCTCTTCGGGCTCGATATTCCCCTGCGCCTGCAGAAACGCCATCAGCCGGGGAAGCGGCCACGCGGCCGCGTCGATCCGCGCGTGGCAGTTTTCGGGGAGCACGCGCGGGACATTTTCGAGCAGGCCACCGCCGGTGATGTGGGCGAGGCCGCGGATATTGCCCTTGCGCAGCTGCGGGAGCAGGCTCGCGACGTAAATCCGCGTCGGCGCCATCAGCGCGTCGAGCAGAATGACGTCCTGATCAAATGCCGCCGGCCGGTCGAGCTTCCAGCCCTTGTCGGCGGCGAGTCGACGGACGAGCGAGAAGCCGTTGGAATGAATGCCGGTCGAAGCCAATCCGAGCAGCACGTCGCCGGGGCGAATCGCGCTGCCGTCGAGCAATTGGTCGCGCTCGACCGCGCCGACGCAGAAGCCCGCGAGGTCGTAATCGCCCTCGGCATACATGCCCGGCATCTCGGCGGTCTCCCCGCCGATCAGTGCGCAGCCGGCCTGGCGACAGCCCTCGGCGATCGAGGCGATCACCCGCTCGGCAGTCTCGGGCACGAGTTTGCCGCTGGCGTAATAATCGAGGAAGAACAACGGCTCGGCGCCCTGAACGATCAGATCGTTGGCGCACATCGCGACGAGATCGACCCCGACGCCGTCATGCGCGTCATGCTCGATCGCGAGCTTCAATTTGGTGCCGACGCCGTCGTTCGCGGCGACGAGCAGCGGATCGGTGAATCCTGCCGCCTTGAGGTCGAACACGCCGCCGAACCCGCCCAATGCGGCGTCGGCGCCGGGACGGCGGGTGGATTTGGCCAGCGGGCCGATGGCGCGCACCAGCGCATTGCCGGCCGCGATCGAGACGCCCGCCTGGGCGTAGGTGTAACCTTTGGGTTCGCTCATGCGGAGCCGCTTAGCGCCGACTTCCGCTTTCGTCACCCCGGCGGAAGGGCCGAGACGAAGCACGAAAGTACCCTGTGGGGATACTTCCGCTTGGATTTCCGCGTCCGCTTCGCCAAAAGGGCCGCCGCATGCAGCTGTCCCGGATTTCGCTCACCATCGGTATTGCCGGCGCGCTCGCCCTTGCGGGGGCGGGCGTGGTGATGGCGCAAGGCGAGGGCGGCGGCGCCAGCGCGGTGCCGATCGACGCCTCGGGCAGCTTCGAGGTTTCGGGCGTCCAGGTCGACGTGACCGGCAAGAATGCCGACGCGGCGCGGCAAGGCGGCTGGCGGATCGCGCAGCGCAAGGGCTGGGAGATGCTGTCCGAGCGGCTCACCGGCAAGAAATCCACGCTCAGCGATTCGGCGCTCGACGCATTGGTCACCGGAATCGTCGTCGAGCGTGAGCAGATCGGGCCGTTGCGTTACATTGCGCGGCTCGGCGTGCTGTTCGATCGCGACAAGGCAGGCGCCATTCTGGGGGTCTCGACGGCAGTGACTCGCTCGGCGCCGATGCTGCTGGTCCCGCTCGAATTTTCGGGCGGCGTCGGCCGGGTGTTCGAGCGCGAGACCGCGTGGTCGCGGGCGTGGAACCGCTTCAGGAGCGGCGGCAGCACGATCGATTATGTCCGGCTGCGCGGCGCCGGCCCCGACGCCATGTTGCTCAACGCCGGGCAGACGCTGCGGCGCGGGCGTAACTGGTGGCGCGTCGTGCTCGACCAATATGGTGCGTCGGACGTGCTCGTCGCCGAAGTCCAGCTGCGCCGCGAATATCCGGGCGGGCCAATCGTCGGCGTGTTTGCCGCCAATCACGGGCCGGACAAACGCCCGATCGCCAGCTTCGCGCTGCGAGTCGACAATGGCGATTCGCTGGACGCTCTGCTCGATGCGGGTATCCTGCGGCTCGATCAGGCCTATCAGAAGGCGCTCGCTTCGGGCCTGTTGCGTCCCGACGCGCTGCTTGCCGTCCGTCCGCCGCGGGTGAAGACCGCCGAGGAACTTGCAGCCGAAGCGGCCGCCGCCGCCGAGGCAACCCCTACGCCAACGCCGAGCGCCAGCAGCACCGCGACCGCGAGCTTCACCGTGCAGGTCGATACGCCAAGCGCGGGCGCGCTCACTGCGTCCGAATCGGCGGTGCGTGGGGTGCCGGGAGTGCGATCAGCAGTGACGACCAGTCTCGCTCTGGGCGGCATTTCGGTGATGCGGGTCGGCTATGACGGTGCGATCGGCGGCCTTCGTGCCGCGCTCGAGGCGCGCGGCTGGCAGGTGCAGGAGGGCCCTGGCGTGCTCCTCATCCGGCGTGGCGGGGCCACGAGAACGCCCGCCGCCTCGCCATCGCCCCAGGCCACGAGCACCCCGGCGAGCAAATGAGCCAGCTGCGCCTGCCGCTCGGACTTCCCGAGGCGCGCGAGACGGAATTTCTTGTCGGCGAATCGAACGCACGCGCTGTCCACCAGCTCGAACATTGGGCGACGTGGCCGGTGATGTCGGCGCTGCTGGTCGGCCCGCGCAAATCGGGGCGCAGCCTGCTGGCGCGGATCTTCGCGGTGAAGAGCGGCGGGCGGATCTTCGACGATGCCGATCGTGCCGGGGAGACGGAAGTTTTCCACGCCTGGAACCAGGCGCAGCAGGAACGACGGCCGCTGCTGATCGTAGCCGAAGCGACGCCGCCCATCTGGGAGGTCAAGCTCCCCGATCTGCGTTCGCGGCTTGCGGCGTCGCCGTTGCTCGAACTCGGCCCGCCCGACGATCTGTTGATGCCGCAGCTGATCGAGCGTGCGTTCGAACGGCATTTGCTGCATGCGAAGCCCGATGTGATCGCCTGGCTGGCCAGAAGAATCGAGCGCAGCCATGTGGCGATCCTGCGCGTTGCCGACGTGCTGGAGATGGAGGCGGTGGACAATCGCCTGTCGATCCCGGCGATGCGCGCGGTGCTCACCGCAAATGGTCTCATAACCGAAACGGACGAACCCTAGGGCGATGACCAAGGCAGCAAGCAAGCAGTCCGCAGGGGGCGTTTCGATGACCGATCAACCGGCCACGCCGGAAAAGCGTTATTTCAATCGCGAGCTGAGCTGGCTCGCGTTCAACCGCCGCGTGATGGAGGAGGCGTGCAACCCTGCGCATCCCTTGCTCGAGCGGCTGCGCTTCCTGTCGATCTCCGGCTCGAACTTCGACGAATTCTTCATGGTCCGCGTCGCCGGGCTGATGGGGCAGCAGCTCCAGCGCGTCGAGGCGCGTTCGGCCGACGGAATGACCCCCGGGCAGCAGCTGGCGGCGATCTCCGACGAAGCGGAGATTCTCGCCGACAGCCAACAGAGCGTGTGGCACGACATCCGCACCCAGCTGGACGAAGTCGGCATCCATGTCCTCGAGCCCGAAGCGATCGAGGGCGATACCGAGGTCTGGCTGCAGAATCATTTCCGCGAGCAAATCTTCCCGATCCTGACGCCGCAGGCGCTCGATCCGGCGCATCCGTTCCCGTTCATTCCGAACCAGGGATCGAGCGTGATCTTCGACCTCGTCCGCCGATCCGATCGCGAGCCGATTCGCGAGCTGGTGCTGCTACCGACGACGATGCCGCGCTTCGTGCGGCTGCCGGGCGAGCCGGCGCGCTATGTCGCGGTCGAAGTGTTGCTCAAGCGCTTCACCCATTTGCTGTTCCCCGGCTACGACGTGCTCGGTTCGGCGGCGTTCCGGGTGCTGCGCGACAGCGACATCGAGATCGAGGAGGAGGCCGAGGATCTGGTCCTCACCTTCCGTTCGGCGATCAAGCGCCGTCGCCGCGGCCGTGTCATCCGTCTCGAGATGGAGGACGGCATGGCGCCCGAGCTCGAGGCGGTGCTCAAGGAAGAGCTGGGCGGGATCGAGGCGCTGCTCACCGAGACCGGGGGCTTCATCGGTATCGGCGATCTTTCGATGCTGGTCGAAGAAGACCGGCCCGATCTGAAGTTCACGTCGTATTCGCCGCGCTTTCCCGAACGGGTCCGCGAATATGGCGGCGATTGCTTCGCGGCGATCCGGGCCAAGGATTTCGTCGTCCACCACCCTTATGAGAGCTTCGACGTAGTGCTCTCGTTCCTCGGTCAGGCAGCGAGCGACCCCGACGTCATCGCGATCAAGCAGACGCTCTATCGCGCGGGCAAGCAGCCCGCGGTGATCAACGCGCTGATCGCCGCAGCCGAGGCCGGTAAATCGGTGACCGCGGTAGTCGAGCTCAAGGCCCGGTTCGACGAGGAGCAGAATCTGTATTGGGCCACCGCGCTCGAGCGCGCCGGTGTTCAGGTGGTCTATGGCTTCATCGATTGGAAGACCCATGCCAAGGTCTCGATGGTCGTGCGACGCGAGGGCGGACAATATCGCACCTACTGCCATTTCGGCACGGGCAATTATCACCCGATTACGGCGCGTATCTATACCGATCTCAGCTTCTTCACTGCCGATCCCAAGGTGGGGCGCGATGCGGCGCAGCTGTTCAATTACGTCACTGGCTATGTCGAGCCTGCGTCGCTCGAATTGCTCAGCCTGAGCCCGCGTGACCTGCGCAACCAGCTGGTCGCCCTGATCGATGCCGAGATCGGCCACGTCCGTGCGGGCCAGCCAGGCGCGATCTGGGCCAAGATGAACTCGATCGTCGACCCGGCGGTAATCGAGAAGCTCTACGAAGCGAGTGCCGCGGGGGTGGAGATCGACCTGATCATCCGCGGCATTTGCTGCCTGCGCCCCGGCGTGCCCGGCCTTTCCGAGAATATCCGGGTCAAGTCGATCGTCGGGCGCTTCCTCGAGCACAGCCGGATCTGGGCGTTCGGCAACGGCAAGGGCTTGCCCGGCGACGGCGCCAGGATGTTCATTTCGTCGGCGGACTGGATGCCGCGCAACTTCGATCGCCGCGTCGAGTTCATGTTGCCGATTCTCAACAAGACGGTGCACGACCAGGTGATGGACCAGGTCATGGTCGCCAATCTGCTCGACGATGAGCAGAGCTGGCAGCTTCAGCCCGACGGCCGCTATGTTCGCGTCGAACCGGGCGCCGAGCCGTTTAACCTGCACCGCTATTTCATGACCAATCCGTCGCTCTCGGGGCGCGGCGCCGCGCTTGAGAAGCGCAAGCCGGTCCCCACGCTGTCGCTCAAGCGGCGGCGCTCGGCGAAAAAGGAAGTTTGACGCAATGGCGACGGTCCTTCGCACGCCGGAGCAACGGGCCGCGCCCGCCAAGGCTCGCACCGGGATCATCGACATCGGCTCGAACTCGGTCCGTCTCGTCGTGTATGAAGGCGCGGCGCGGCTGCCGGCGGTATTGTTCAATGAGAAAGTGATGGCCGGGCTCGGTCGGGCGCTGAGCGAGACCGGCGCGATCGACAAAGCCGGGCTGAAGCGCGCGCGCGCGGCGCTGTCGCGGTTTGCCGCGCTTGCCCGCGAGATGCAAGTGAGCGAGCTGCGCACCGTTGCGACCGCGGCGGTGCGCGACGCCTCGAACGGCGGCGAGCTGATCCGCGCCGCCGAGATGCTGGGGCTCGAGGTCGAACTCTTGTCGGGAGTCGAGGAAGCGACTGCATCGGGGATGGGCGTGCTGTCGGGCATTCCCGACGCCGATGGTGTGGTCGGCGATCTCGGCGGCGGCAGCCTCGAGCTGGTGCGGGTCGTCGCGGGCACCGTCACCGATCGCGTTTCCTTCCCGCTCGGAGTCCTGCGGCTCGGCGCGATCCGCGCAGAGGGCAGGGACGCGCTCGACCGCCGGGTGGCGCGGCTGATCGCCGAATCGGGCTGGACGGAGCGGGGCAGGGGCTTGCCGCTCTATCTGGTCGGCGGATCGTGGCGTGCATTGGCGCGGCTCGACATGCACCAGACCGGCTATCCGCTGCCGGTGGTCCATCAATATCCGATCGCAATCGACCGGGTCGCCGAGTTGCAGCAGGTTCTCGCCGAGATCCCAAGGCCCGAACTCAAGGCGATCCCCGACATTTCCGGAGCGCGTATCCCGACGCTGCCCGACGCAACGGCGTTGCTGCTCAGCGTGCTCAGGCATCTCGGCAGCAGCGGCAGCGTGGTCTCGGCTTATGGGCTACGCGAAGGGCTGCTCTATCAGCGGCTGAGCCCTAGCCAGCGCCGCGAGGACCCGCTGATCGCCGCGGCGCGCGACGAGGGCGATCGTTCGGGACGTTTTCCCGAACATGGCGACGTCATCGACGCGTGGATCGCGCCATTGTTCGACGACGCGCCCGAGCTCGCCCGGATCCGCCACGCCGCGTGCCTGCTCGCCGATGTCGGCTGGCGCGCCAATCCCGAATTCCGCGCCGAGCGCGGCATGGAGATCGCGCTCCACGGCAATTGGGTGGCGATAGACTCGGCCGGCCGCGCGGTGCTCGCCCAGGCGCTGTACACCGCCTTGGGCGGCGGAGTCGGCTGCCCGGAGCCGCTGGCGGCGCTTGCCGACGCCGAGGCGCTGGCGCGCGCGCGATGTTGGGGGTTGGCGATTCGGCTGGGACAGCGGCTGAGCGGCGGCGTCGCCGCACCGCTCAGGCGCTCGCAGATCGCGCTGGAGGACAGCACGCTCACGCTGTCGCTCGAAGGGCGCGACGAGGCGTTGTACGGCGAGGCGGTCGAGAAGCGTCACAAGGCGCTCGCGGCGGCGTTCGGCCGCGCGCCGGTGCTGGAGGTCTAGCTTTTCCGCGCTCCTGCGGAAGCAGGAGCCAAGATTACAAACGAATCACTCCGCGACTCCGGGTTCCTGCTTTCGCAGAAGCACCGGGCGTCAGCCGCAGTGGGCCCGGACGATCTTGCCGTGCTCGTCCACCTCCAGGTTCAGCCGGTCCTCGCGATAGTCCATGGTCACCGCCATGCCGGGTGCGATCCAGCGAATGTTCTTCGCGCCGGAGAGGCGCAACGCCTGTTTGGTTACCGCTTCGCTGCGACTCTTGCCGGTCAGGCTGCCGAGGCCGTCGGCGACGCACTTGCCGGTTGCAGCGGGCGGCGCCTCGGCTTGGGGGCGCTCGTCATAGGTGCAGGCACCGACGGCGAGGGCGACGAGCGGGAAGGCAAAGCGGATCATGACGGCTCCTCGGTTCGAGTCATCTTGAGCTTTCCGTTGCGCACGGTGAACCCGAGCTGACCTTCGACCAGTTCGAGCGCATCGCGGCCGAACTGCTCGAAGCGCCAGCCTTCGAGGATCGAGAGGTCCTTGCGCACTCCGGCGGCGAGTGCCTCGAGATCGTCCGAGCGGGCGAGCAACCGGGCGGCGACGTTGATTTCCTTGGCGCGGATCTTGAGCAGCAGCTTGAGCAAGTCAGCGACGAGCGCGCCGTCCTTTCCCAAAGCGGGCTTGCGGTCGTCACGCGCGGGGAGTTCGTCGCTCGACATCGGCTTGGCACTCTCCAGCGCTGCCATCAGCCGGCCACCGATATCGTTGCCGCCCCATGCCGGCGACAGCCCGCGGACCTTGGCAAGATCGCCCTGCTTGCGCGGCGGCGTTCCGGCGAGATCGGCGAGGGTCTCGTCCTTGATGATGCGGCCGCGCGGCAAATCCTTGCCCTGCGCCTCGATTTCGCGCCAGCGGGCCAGCGCCTTGAGCCGGCCGAGCACTTCGGGCTTGCGGCTCGAGACGCGGACGCGCTGCCACGCCTCGTCGGGGTCGTTGTGGTAATTCTCGGGATCGGCGAGCCGTTCCATCTCCTGATCAAGCCACGCCCCCCGGCCGGTCTTGCGCAGCTTCTCGAGCATCTTTGGGAAGATCTCGGAGAGATAGGTGACGTCGCAGATCGCATAATCGATCTGGCGCTTGTCGAGCGGACGGCGGCTCCAGTCGGTGAAGCGGGCGCCCTTGTCGACAGTGATGCCGAGATAGGTGTCTACGAGATTCGAATATCCTATCTGTTCGCCCTGGCCGAGCGCCATCGCCGCGACCTGGGTGTCGAACAGCGGGTGCGGAGTCTTGCCGGTGAGGTTGTAGACGATCTCGATGTCCTGCCCGCCGGCGTGGAAGACCTTGAGGACCTCCTCATTGTTGGTCATCAATTCGAGCAAGGGCGTCATGTCGATTCCGCCCATCGGATCGACTGCCGCAGCCTCCTCGTCATCGGCGATCTGGATGAGACAGAGCTCGGGCCAATAGCTGTTTTCGCGCATGAACTCGGTGTCCACGCAGATATACGGCTTGGTGGCGAAACGGGCACAGAGATTGGCGAGGGCGGTGCTATCCTCGATCAGACCATGAATATGCATCGGCGGCCCATATACTGGTCTTCGGGTTGACAAAAGAGGGTGGGAGGGGAAAGCGCGCAGCCATTCCACCGTCATCCCGGCGAAAGCCGGGATCTCAGGCCTCATGCGATGCGCTCGTGGCACGAGATCCCGGCTTTCGCCGGGATGACGATCCTAGAGAAGAGAATTATGCACGCCTATCGCACGCACACTTGCGCCCAGCTCCGCGCCATTAATGTCGGCGAGGAAGTCCGCCTTTCGGGCTGGGTCCATCGCAAGCGCGATCATGGCGACCTCGTCTTCATCGACTTGCGCGACCATTATGGCATCACCCAGATCGTCACCGACGTCAGCGGCCCGGCCTTCGCGGTAATCGAGTCGCTGCGCGCCGAATCGGTGATCACCGTCACCGGCAAGGTCGTGGCGCGCGACGCCAGCGTGGTGAACCCGAACCTGCCGACCGGCGAGATCGAGGTCCGCGCCGCCGAGGTGACCGTCCAGTCGCCGGCGCAGGAGCTGCCGCTCCCGGTGTTCGGCGAGGCCGAATATCCCGAGGATATCCGCCTGCGCTATCGCTTCCTCGATCTGCGCCGCGAGCGGCTGCACAAGAACATCCTGCTGCGCTCGAACGTCATGGCCTCGCTGCGTCGCCGGATGATCGACCAGGGATTCACCGAGTTCCAGACGCCGATTCTCACCGCGAGCAGCCCCGAGGGCGCACGCGACTATCTGGTTCCCAGCCGCGTCCATCCGGGCAAGTTCTACGCGCTCCCGCAGGCGCCGCAGATGTTCAAGCAGCTGCTGATGGTCGCCGGCTTCGATCGCTATTTCCAGATCGCGCCTTGCTTCCGCGACGAGGATGCGCGTGCCGATCGTAGCCCCGGTGAATTCTATCAGCTCGATTTCGAAATGAGCTTCGTCACCCAGGACGATGTGTTCGCGGCGATCGAGCCGGTGCTCCACGGCGTGTTCGAAGAGTTCGCCAACTGGGAAGGCAAGGGCCGCAGTGTCTCGCCGCTGCCGTTCAAGCGCATCCCGTACCGCGAATCGATGCTGAAATACGGCAACGACAAGCCCGATCTGCGCAATCCGCTGCTGATCACCGACGTCTCCGACTTCTTCAAGGGATCGGGCTTCGGCCGCTTCGCCTCGATCGTCGAGGGCGGCGATGTGGTCCGCGCCATCCCGGCGACCAATACCCACGAGAAGAGCCGGAAGTTCTTCGACGACATGAACAGCTGGGCGCAGTCGGAGGGCTTCCCTGGGCTCGGCTATGCGACGCAGAAGGACGGCGTGTTCGGCGGCCCGATCGCCAACAACCATGGCCAGGAGGGCATGAAGGCCATTGCGGAAGCGATGGGTCTCGGCCCCAATGACGGGATCTTCTTCGCGGCCGGCAAGGAAGCGCAGGCCGCAAAGCTCGCGGGGCTCGCACGCACCCGCGCCGCTGAGCAGCTCGAGCTGATCGACCAGAGCCGGTTCGAATTCTGCTGGATCGTCGATTTCCCGATGTTCGAGGCCGACGAGGACACGGGGAAGATCGACTTCAGCCACAATCCCTTCAGCATGCCGCAGGGCGAGCTCGAGGCGCTGGAGACCAGGGACCCGCTCGATATCCTCGCGTACCAGTATGACATCGTCTGCAACGGCGTCGAGCTGAGCTCGGGCGCGATTCGGAACCACCGTCCAGAGATCATGTACAAGGCGTTCGAGATCGCCGGCTACACCCAGGCCGATGTCGACACCAATTTCGCCGGCATGATCAACGCCTTCAAGTTCGGCGCTCCTCCGCACGGCGGTTCGGCGCCGGGTGTCGACCGCATCGTGATGCTGCTGGCCGACGAGCCCAACATTCGCGAGGTGATCGTCTTCCCGATGACGCAGAAGGCGGAGGACCTGATGATGCAGGCCCCGAGCTTCGTCAGCGAGAAGCAGCTCAAGGAGCTGAACATCCGACTCGCGCCGCAGGTTGCCGCCGATCTCGCAAAGAAGGGCACCGACGGCATCGTCGATCCCGCGGCGGGCTGAGCGTATCTCCCGCTCCCGCCGGGAGCGGGAAGGGCCCCGCGAGGCGAAGCCGAGTAGGAAGGGTGAGGACAGAACCTACAGGTGCTGCCCTCACCCTTCCGCCGCTGCGCGGCTGTCCTCCCTCTCCCAATGGGAGAGGGAAACGGCTACGCTTGGCCAATGACCATTGATCTCAGCGACTATGAATCCGGCGGCCCCTTCGAAGGCCATTACAAGAAGGCGTTGAAGAAGCTCCAGAAGCGCCTCAGTCACATTCACTACGCGCACATCGTGCACAAGCGGCGCGCGATCATCGTGTTCGAAGGCTGGGATGCGGCGGGGAAGGGCGGGATCATCCAGCGGCTCACCGCCGAATGGGACCCACGCTATTACGAGGTCTGGCCGATCTCGGCGCCGACGCCCGAGGAACTGGCGCATCATTTCCTCTGGCGCTTCTGGCGACGGCTGCCCGCGCAGCACAATATCGCGATCTTCGACCGCAGCTGGTACGGCCGCGTCCTCGTCGAGCGGGTCGAGGGCTTCGCGAAGGAACCTGAATGGCGGCGCGGCTATGACGAGATCAACGATTTCGAGGCGCAGCAGGTCGCCAGCGGTACGACGCTGATCAAGGTGTTCGTCCATGTGACGCAGCAAACGCAGGACCAGAGACTGCGCGACCGGCTCGAACATCCGTGGAAACGCTGGAAGACCGGGTTGGAGGATTATCGCAATCGGGCCAGGCGGGCCGACTATCTGCAGGCGATGGCCGAGATGTTCGAGCGGACCGATACGAAGCACGCGCGCTGGATCGTGGTGGACGGCAACGACAAAAAGGCGGCGCGGATTGCTGCGTTGACTGCGATCGCCGACGCGCTCGAGGCGAAGGTGCCGATGGAGCCGCCCGTGCTCGATCCCGAAGTAGTGAAAGCGGCGAAGAAGGCGCTGGGCCTTTAGGTTCAGGCCGGCGCGAACGCGCCTGCATCGTCCATCACGTGCAGCACCCCGTCGCGGATCGCGAAATAGGCGCCGTGGATCTTGAGCGTGCCAGCTGCCTCGCGCTCGGGAATGCAAGGAAAGGTGCGCAGGTTCGCGATCGAGACGCGCACCGTCTCGAGTTCGAGCGCGCGGATCGCCTCCTCGCCATCGCCATGTTCGGCGATGACGCGATCGCGCGCTTCGTCGAGCATGTCGACCCAATGGGCGATGAACCCGCCTGCACCGGGCGCCTTGCCTTCGAAGCGGCGAGTGAGCGCGGCGTGGACGCCGCCGCACGCGCCGTGGCCCATCACGACGATCTCGGGCACTTCCAGCTGAGTCACTGCGAATTCCAGCGCGGCAGAGACACCGTGGCGGCCGCCGCCCAGCTCGAACGGGGGCACGAGATTGGCGATGTTGCGAACGACGAAGATCTCGCCGGGCGAGGTGTCGAAGACCTGCGCCGGATCGACCCGGCTGTCGGAGCAGGCGATCACCATCACCTTGGGTGCTTGCCCCTCGGACAGCTCATCCCAGCGATCGCGCTGGCGACGATATTCGATCTGGCGGAAGCGGCGATAGCCGGTGAGCAGGTCGCTGAAGTCGGTCATGGCGCCTCCATAGCGAAAGCCGCGCCGTTGCGAAGCCGGTGCGAGCCGAAAACTGCAACCAGCGATGCAAGCACGGTTGTTGTGCCTGCACGCGTGCATCGCTATCTGGCCTGCATGAACGAGATGTCCCCGCTGCCGCGCCCGGCCAATCCTTCTGAAGGGCGCGTCCGCAAGCCCGACTGGATCCGCGTCAAGGCGCCAACTTCGGAAGGCTTCGCGGCGACACGCGCGCTAATGCGCTCGAAGAGCCTGACCACGGTGTGCGAGGAAGCCGCCTGCCCGAACATCGGCGAATGCTGGTCGAAGAAGCACGCGACGGTGATGATCCTCGGCGACACCTGCACGCGGGCCTGCGCGTTCTGCAACGTCAAGACCGGTATGCCGCGTGCGGTGGACCCGATGGAGCCCGAGAACGTCGCCGATGCCGCGGCGCAGATGGGGCTCTCGCACATCGTCGTCACTTCGGTCGACCGCGACGATCTGCCCGATGGCGGCGCGAAGCAGTTCGTCAAGGTGATCGAGGCGATCCGCCGCTCGAATCCGACGACGACGATCGAGATTCTGACCCCCGATTTCCGCAACAAGCACGAGCAGGCCGTCGAGATGATCGTCGCGGCGCGGCCCGACGTCTACAATCACAATCTCGAGACGGTGCCGCGGCTCTATCCGACGATCCGCCCGGGCGCGCGTTATTACGCGTCGCTGCGACTGCTCGAGACGGTCAAGAAGCTCGATCCGTCGATCTTCACCAAATCGGGGATCATGCTCGGGCTCGGCGAAGAGCGATTGGAGGTCCACCAGGTGATGGACGACATGCGTTCGGCCGACGTGGATTTCCTGACAATGGGCCAGTATCTCCAGCCGACCCCGCGCCACACCAAGGTGATCGAGTTCGTCACCCCGCAGGCGTTCGGCTCGTACGGCGCGATCGCTCGTGCCAAGGGCTTCCTGCTCGTCGCCTCGTCGCCGCTGACGCGCTCAAGCTACCACGCCGGCGACGATTTCGCGAAGATGCGCGATGCGCGGGCGGCCAAGCTGGCGAAGGTGACCGCGGCCGTCTGATGCCTAAGCATTCGGAGACGCGCGCGCTGCCCTATACGCCGGAGCAGATGTTCGACCTGGTCGCTGATGTCGGCCGCTATGGCGAGTTCCTGCCTTGGGTTTCGGCGGTGCGGGTGCGCTCGAACAGCGACATCCAGATGGTCGCGGACCTGATCGTCGGGTTCAAGGGACTGCGCGAGAGCTTCACGTCGTGCGTCGAGAAGCAGCGCCCGGGGCATATCCGGGTCGACTATCTCGAAGGGCCGCTCAAGCACCTCAACAATGACTGGAAATTCCGGCCCGACGGCAAGGGCGGTTGTCTCGTCGATTTCTGCGTCGACTTCGCGTTCAAGAACCGTGTGTTCGAGATGCTGGCGGGGCAGGTGTTCGATCGCGCGCTGCGCAAAATGATCAACGCGTTCGAGGAGCGCGCGGCGCGGCTCTATGGCGACTCGGCGGGCTCGGCCGCAGCCGGCGCGTCGGGCATCAGCAGCTCGAGCGCGCAAAGCGCCGCCTGAAGCCGCACGCCGGCGCGGCCATTATTCTCGAAGTGCCGCGCATCGGCGACGATGTGCTGGGGGTCGGCACCGCGCTCGGCCTGCGCGAACACCACGGTGCCCACCGGCTTCTTCTCGCTGCCACCATCGGGGCCGGCGATCCCGGTGATTGCCACCGCGACATCGGCGGTGCTGCGCTTCAATGCGCCCTGCGCCATGCTCCACGCGACGGCGATCGACACCGAGCCGAAGGTTTCGAGCACGTCGCTGCTGACCTTGAGCACTTCGGTCTTGGCTTCGTTCGAGTAAGTGACGAAGCCGACGTCGAACACGTCCGACGAGCCCGGGATCTCGGTCAGCGCGGCGCTGACGAGGCCGCCGGTACAGCTTTCCGCCACTGCGATGCGGCGGCCGGCGGCGCGGTTCGCCTCGAGCACTTTGCGCGCGGCTTCGACCAGCTGGTCGGGGAGAATCGTATCCATGGGAGGCCCTGTGCCACCGAGATGTTTCGATGGCGAGTCAGGCGTTGTCCGCAGGCACTCGGACGGTCGCAATCGCCTGAGCGGCCATGCCCTCGCCACGCCCGGTGAAGCCGAGCCGCTCGGTGGTGGTGGCCTTCACGCTGACCTGCGACTCGGAGATGCACAGGATCGCCGCGATGCTCGCGCGGATCGCCTCGCGATGTGGGCCGATCCTGGGCGCCTCGCAAATGATCGTCACGTCGATGAAGTCGATGATCCCGCCTTGCCCGGCGATCAGCCCGGCGGCGTGTTCGAGGAAACGCGCCGAGCGCTGCCCACGCCATTGCGGGTCGCTCGGCGGGAAATGCAAGCCGATATCGCCTGCGGCGATCGTTCCGAGCAGCGCGTCGGTGATCGCATGGAGGACGACATCGGCGTCGCTATGCCCCGACAGGCCCTTGCTGTGCGGGACCGGCACGCCGCCGAGCCACAATTCCTCGCCCTCCGCGAAGCGATGGACGTCATAGCCCTGCGCGGTGCGGACGCGCATCGCAGCGGCGTGGCGCGCCTCGGCGGCGGCGAAGTCGGCGGGGTGGGTGATCTTTTCCAGCGCACTGTCTCCGGGAACGAGGGCGATCGCATGGCCCAGCGCGCGGACCATCTGCGCGTCGTCGGTGGCTTCGCGGTCCCCGGGCCAGGCGTCGTGCGCGTCACGGAGCGCCGCGGTTCGAAACGCCTGCGGGGTCTGAACGCGGATCAGGCCATCGCGGGGCACGGTTTCGCCCAGCGCCTCGCCGCCGCGCGCCAGCGTGTCGGCGACCGGCAAAGCGGGCAGGGCGCCTTGATGCGTCTCCAGTGCGGCGAGCAGCGCGTCGATCACCGCGTGCGACAGAAAGGGGCGGGCGGCATCGTGGATCAGCACGCGCTCGGCGCCGGCAAGTTTCTCCAGACCATTGCGGACGCTTTCGCGGCGGCTTGCTCCACCGATAGCGAACGGCACGTCGCCCAGCGCGAGGCGTAGCGCGTCCTCCTGGCCCGGGCCGATCACCACCAGCACCGCGTCCACCGCCGGGTGCGACGCCAAAGCGGCGTAACTGTGCGCGAGCATCGGCTTGCCGGCGAGCCAGGCGAACTGCTTGGGAACGCTGCCGCCCGTGCGCAGGCCCTGCCCGGCGGCGACGATCAGAGCGGCGGTCTTCATAGCCGGCGCCTAGCCGATGCCGGTGGCGAGTGGTAGCCTGCCTGCGCCGCGGGGGGCGGTGCCGGGGGGAATGCCATGTTCCGTTTGTTCCTCATGACTCTCGCTGTGCTCGCCGCGTCGTTCCCCGCCTACGCGCAGAGGGGCAAGGGCGCGCCGGACGTGCCGCTTGTGCCCGATCTCGCGGCTCGCGCGAAACCGCAGGGTGATCCGTCGCTGTGGATGGGGGAGGACGACTATCCCCGCGCGGCATGGCGCGCCGAGCAACAAGGGCATGTCGGCGTGCTGCTGCGGATTGGCGCCGATGGACGTGTCTCGGACTGCAGCCTGCTGGCATCCAGCGGCTCGAAACTTCTCGACGAGCGCAGTTGCACGCTCATGACCCGTCGCGCGCGCTTCATTCCTGCGATCGGAAAGAATGGCAGGCCGGCGCCCGATCGCTGGAATTACAGCCTCGTATGGACGCTGCCCACGAGCTGGGTGCGAAAGGCTTTGCCTGAAGACTGTTCTGATTGCGGCGCTGACTGGTCCTACAGCGAACCATTGTATCCACGTGCCGCGGCACCGCGTGGTGCCCCCCAGACATGGCTCCGGACTGCGGATTACCCGGCCAGACTAATCGAGCAGCGCGGAGGGGCGGATGTCGAGCTGACGGTCGCGTCGAGTGGAAGGGCTATTGGCTGCCGTGTCATCGATTCGAGCGGCTCGCGCGATTGGGATCGCGCGCTCTGCTCGATCTTGCGCCGTCGTGCCCGCTTTGACCCGGCACGCAACGGCGAGGGCAAACGGGTTCGAGGGGAATGGACCCACCGGTACCTCCGGGGTCCGAGCATCGCCCGATAGCGGGAAGCCCCGGCTTGCCAATCCAGGCTTGTGCGGCTAGGCGTCGCTGCCTATTTTTCAGGCAGATCATGCGCGAACTCGCCCCCATCCAGATCGGCCCCGTCCGGGTCGAAGCCCCGGTGCTGCTCGCGCCGATGACCGGTGTCACCGATTTGCCGTTCCGCCGGATCGTGCGGCGCTATGGTTCGGGGCTCAACGTCACCGAGATGGTCGCCAGCCAGGCCGCGATCCGCGAGACCCGCCAGTCGCTCCAGAAATTCGCATGGGATCCGATCGAGGATCCGGTGTCGATGCAGCTCGTCGGTTGCACGCCGCACGAAATGGCCGAGGCGGCGAAGCTGAGCGAGGATCGCGGCGCCGCGATCGTCGACATCAACATGGGCTGCCCGGTGCGCAAGGTGACCAGCGGCGACGCGGGCTCGGCGCTGATGCGCGACCTCAAGCTCGCCGGGTCGCTGATCGAGGCGTGCGTCAAGGCAGTCAGCGTTCCTGTCACGGTCAAGATGCGGATGGGCTGGGATCATGCCAGCCTCAACGCGCCCGAACTCGCGCATATCGCCGAGGATCTTGGCGCGAAGATGATCACCGTCCATGGCCGCACCCGCAACCAGATGTACAAGGGCTCGGCCGACTGGGGCTTCATCCGCACGGTCAAGGATGCGGTGTCGATCCCCGTGATCGCCAATGGCGACATCTGCACCGTCGAGGATGCCGAGGCTGCGCTGACGCAGTCGGGCGCGGACGGAGTGATGATCGGCCGCGGGGCCTATGGCAAACCGTGGATCCTGCGTCAGGTGATGGACGCGCTGACCGGCAAGCCCGCGCGCGCCGAGCCTTCGCTGGACGAACAATATCGCGTGATCGTAGAGCATTATGTCGACACCCTCGGCCATTATGGCAACGAGGTCGGCGTCAACATGATGCGCAAGCATATCGGCTGGTACACCAGGGGCATCCACGGCTCGGCCGAGTTCCGCAACAACGTCAACAAGATCGCAGATCCCGTGCGTGTGCTCGACATGCTCGCCGAATTCTACGCGCCATGGTCTTCGCGCGCGGCGGCCTGAGGCGCGCCAGGCCGGAACCGGTAAAGGGACCTGGCTTCGGCGACCTGTTCGCCGCGCTTCCCGTCGCGGTGCTGGTGATCGATCCCGACGGCCGCATCGCTCACGCCAATTCGGCGTGCGAATTGCTGCTCAACCATAGCGAGACCACGATGGTCGGGCAGCCTTATGACGCGGTGCTGCGCCCGCCCGAGGATTATGCCGACCGGCGCGACGGGCATGGCTTCGCGGCGTTCGACATCGAGATCGAAGCGGTCCGCGGTCCGCGCATTCGGGTCGATTTCGTCGAGGCGCCGATCGCCGACCAGCCCGGCTGGCGGATCGTCACGCTCCACCATGCGCCCCAGTCTCGCCCGGTGGCGCAAGGTGCCGATCGCACTGCGGGCGCGCGCGCGGCAGTGGGCGCGGCGGCGATGCTGGCGCACGAGATCAAGAACCCGCTTTCGGGCATTCGCGGCGCCGCGCAGCTGCTGCAGAGCGCCGGTGAGGATGCCGAGCTCACCCAGCTGATCACCACCGAAGTCGACCGCATCGTTGCGCTGATTGACCGGATGCAGGACTTCACCGACACCCGTCCGCTCAAGCTAGCGCCGACCAACATCTACCCTTTGCTCGATCACGCCCGGCGCGTCGCGCTCGCAGGGTTCGCGCGCGGCATTTCGATCGAGGAGCATTTCGATCCCTCGCTGCCGCCGGTGCTGATCGATCCCGACGCCTTCCTCCAGGTGCTGCTCAATCTGCTCAAGAACGCGGCCGAAGTGTTGGGCGGGCGCGATCGGCCGCGGATCACGCTGGCGACCGCCTATCGCCACGGCATGTCGGTGAGCACCGGCGCCGGACGCCCGCGTCAGCCGTTGCCGATCGAGATCCTCGTCATCGACAATGGCCCGGGCGCGCCGGCCGACATCGCCGAGCATTTGTTCGAGCCGTTCGTATCGGGCAATCCGGAAGGGAAGGGATTGGGGTTGCCATTGGTCGAGAAACTGGTCCGCGACATGGGCGGAATCGTCCAATATGGCCGCGAGCGCGAACCCGAAGTCACCGTGTTCCGCATCCTGTTGCCGAGGGCGGCATGAACGGCACGGTCCTGATCGTCGACGACGACGCCGCGATCCGCACGGTTGCTGCGGCGGCGCTCAAGCGCGAGGGGCACCGGGTCACTACCGCCGCCAGCATCGCAGAGTTGCGCCGGGCGCTGGCCGCCGGCGTACCCGATGTGCTGGTGACCGATGTCGTGCTGCCCGACGGCAACGGGCTCGATGTCGCCGCCGGGCTCGCCACCGAGCACCCCGAGCTGCCGATCATCATCTTCTCGGCGCAGAACACCCTCGCCACCGCAGTTCGCGCGACCGAAGTCGGCGCGTTCGACTATCTGCCCAAGCCCTTCGACCTCGATGTGCTGGCGCAGGCCGTGCGCGGCGCGATCGCCCGGCGGCAGCGCCAGCCGGCTGCGCTCGAAGAGGCCGAGATCGGCGGCGGCACTGCGCTGATCGGCCGCTCGCCGGCGATGCAGGAAGTGTATCGGGTGATCGCGCGGGTGGTCTCGAACGATCTGACCGTGCTGATCTCGGGCGAATCGGGCACCGGCAAGGAATTGGTCGCCCAAGCGATTCACGAGCTCGGTCCGCGCCGCCGTGCGCCCTTCGTCGCGCTCAACATGGCGGCGATCCCGCGCGACCTGATCGAGGCCGAATTGTTCGGGCACGAGCGCGGCGCCTTCACGGGAGCTGCCACAAGGGTGGCCGGCAAGTTCGAACAGGCAGCGGGGGGCACCCTGTTCCTCGACGAGATCGGCGACATGCCGATGGACGCGCAGACAAGGCTGCTCCGTGTGCTCCAGTCGGGCGAATTCACCACGGTGGGTGGCGCGCGGACGATCCGCGCCGATGTCCGCATCGTCGCGGCGACCAACAAGGATTTGACCCAGCTCGTCCAGGCCGGCCAGTTCCGCGAGGATTTGTTCTACCGGCTCAACGTCGTGCCGGTGAGCCTGCCGGCGCTACGCGAACGTCGCCAGGACGTGCCTCTGCTCGCCCGACATTTCCTCGATCGTGCCGCCGAAGCAGGCCTGCCCCGCAAACAGCTCGATCAGGGGGCGATGGCGGTGCTCGAAGGCTATGACTGGCCCGGCAATGTCCGCGAGCTCGAAAATCTGATGCGGCGCATCGCCGCGCTCAGCCGCGACGAATGGATCGACGCCGACGCGATCCGCCGCGCGATCGGCGAAGCGGGGAGCTTCCAGCCGGCGGCGCGCGACGCCGGGATCGACGCCGCGGTCCGCGCCCGGCTCGACCGGATGGCGATCGAGGAACCGCACGCGCTCGACGACGGCAGCCTGTACGAGCGGATCATCGGCGAAGTCGAGCGCCCGCTGATCGAGGCGATGCTGGCACGCCACCAGAACAACCAGCTGCGCGCCGCCCGTGCGCTGGGGATCAACCGCAACACGCTGCGCAAGCGACTCGACACGCTGGGGATCGACATGGCGGATCGACCGGGCGGTACCGATTAGCGACGGTTAGCCCCAAATTATGTGTTCTTTCGGCCACAATATCGTTGTATCCTGGCCACGATGGATGCCGTGACCGAGCAGATTGCCGAAGCTGCACCGCGCAAACGGCGGCTGAGCGTCACACCTGCAGTCGAGGCCGGGGTGCTGTTTGCCGCAGTAGCGATCGCCATCATCAGCTATTTCGTGGTCAGCGGCGAGCGCTCGCCAGAGCGGCTGCTTTCGCCGCCTCTAGTGGCGCTTCTGCTCGTCGCCAATCTTGTTCCGGGCGTCGCGCTGTTGGTGCTGATCGGACGCCGTGCCGCCCGCCACCGCGCCGCTTCGTCGACCGCCGGCGGGGAAGGGCAGTTGCATGTCCGCCTCGTCGCGATTTTCTCGGTGCTGGCGAGCGTCCCGACGCTGCTGGTGGCGGTGATCGCGTCGCTGCTGTTTCAATATGGCGTCGCGTTCTGGGTCTCGGACCGGCCGCGGAGCATGATCGAGAACGCCCAGGCGCTGGCGCAGGAATCCTATCGCCAGCTGCTTGGCTTCGTTGATCGCGAGACCGTCGCCATGGCGAATGACGTTTCGAATGCGCTCAACGAATATCCTCCCGACAGCATCAATTTTCAGCAGATCTTCGGCGGACAGGTCTATGTGCGCAGCTTATCCGAGGCGATCATCTTCACGGTCGCGGCCGACGGGCAGATCCAGGCGATCGCACTGGTGAACCCCTATGAGCGCGATCTCGAAAAGGAGATCAATCGCAGCGCACTCAAGCAACTCGACCAAGGCAAACAGAGCGTTGCCGATGCGCAAGGTGATCGCATCCGCTCGCTCACGCGCATCCCGGGGTCGCGCAATCTCTATCTCTATGCAGGCCGCGCCTCTGGCCTGGGCGGCATATCGCCGCAGACCGAGCGAGCCGCCCAAGTTTTGACGGACTATCGCGCGCTGGTGACGCGCTCGCGGTCGCTGCAGCTCCAGTTCAACATCGCGCTGCTCGTGCTGGCGCTGCTGATTGTCGGCATCGCGGTGTGGGTGGCGCTGCAGGTGGCGGACCGGCTGGTGCGGCCGGTGAACGAACTGGTGGGGGCAGCAAGGCAAGTGGCTGGCGGCGACCTGACCGCGCGGGTACCCGAGCGCAAATCGAAGGACGAGATCGGCGTGCTCGCCGGCGCGTTCAATCAGATGACCAACCAGCTGCAGGGCCAGACCAACGCCCTGGTCACCGCCAACGCGCAGATCGAGAGCCGCCGCGCATTGATCGAGGCAGTGATGTCGGGGGTCTCCGCCGGGGTCATCTCGATCGGCGCCGATCGCGTGGTTCGGCTGATGAATGCCTCGGCACTGGCGCTGCTGCGGCGAAGCGAGGAGGAGTCGCTCGGCAAGCCGCTCGTCTGGATCGCGCCCGAGCTCGATGCCCTGCTCGACGCTCCCGAACGCGAGGCCGTGGCGCAAGTCACCGTGGGGGCCGAGGCGCGCACGCTGGCGGTCAAGATCACTTCGGACGAAGCGGGGCAGGTGCTCACTTTCGACGACATCACCCAGCAATTGCTCGACCAGCGCCGCGCGGCCTGGTCCGACGTGGCGCGGCGCATCGCGCACGAGATCAAGAACCCGCTCACGCCGATCCAGCTCGCCGCCGAACGACTCCAGCGCCGCTACGGCAAGCAGATCGAGGGCGGGGAAGGGGTGTTCAGCCAGCTGACCGGCACGATCGTCCGCCAGGTCGGCGATCTGCGGCGGATGGTCGACGAATTCTCGTCCTTCGCGCGGATGCCCAAGCCGCTGTTCCGTCGCGAGTCGCTGCTCGACATCGCGCGCCAGTCGATGTTCCTCCACGAAGTCGCGCACCCGGCGATCCGCTTCGAACTCGACACCCCGGACGAGCCGCCGAGCCTTGTCTGCGACCGTCGCCAGATGGGGCAGGCACTCACCAACGTGATCAAGAACGCCGTCGAGGCGATCGAGGCGCGCGGTGAGGGACAGGCGCTGCCGCAGGGCGAAATCCTGCTCTCGATCCGCGCGGAAGACGACCAGCGCGTGCTGCTGATCGTCAGCGACAACGGCGTCGGACTCCCGGTCGAGCGCGACCGCATCGTCGAGCCCTATATGACGACGCGCAGCCGCGGCACCGGCCTCGGCCTCGCGATCGTCAAGAAGATCGTCGAGGAGCATTGCGGTACGATCGGCTTCACCGACCATGACGGGGGCGGGACCGTCGTCACGATCTGCTTCGACACCGAAGCGCTCGAAAGACTCGCCCAGCAGAACAATGATGCCGAACCGGCCGAACCGAGGGCCCCGGCACTTACCAGAAGCGGAAAATCCTGATGAGCCTCGATATCCTCGTCGTCGACGACGAACGCGACATCCGCGAACTCGTCGCGGGTGTGCTGGAGGACGAGGGCTATGCCACGCGCGCCGCCGCCGACAGCGACGCCACTCTCGAAGCGATCGCCGAGCGCCGGCCGAGCCTGGTGCTGCTCGACGTGTGGCTGCAGGGCTCGCGGCTCGACGGGCTCGAATTGCTCGACGAGATCAAGCGGCGCGATCCCTCGATCCCGGTGCTGGTGATCTCGGGGCACGGCAATATCGACACCGCGGTCGCCGCGATCCGCCGCGGCGCTTCGGACTTCATCGAGAAGCCATTCGAGGCCGAGCGGCTGCTGCTGCTCGTCGAGCGCGCGACCGAGACCGAGCGGCTGCGCCGCGAAGTGGTGTCGCTGCGCGCGTCGGTAGGCCGCGACAACGATCTCACCGGCTCCTCCGCCGCGATCAACACCGTGCGCGCCACGCTCAAGCGAGTCGCGTCGACCGGCAGCCGCGTGCTGATCACCGGCGGCGCCGGCGTCGGCAAGGAAGTCGCGGCGCGATTGCTCCACGGCTGGAGCCAGCGGACCGCTGCCCCCTTCGTGATCGTCAGCGCCGCGCGGATGATGCCGGAACGCGTCGAGGAGGAATTGTTCGGAGTGGAGGAAGCGGGCGACCTTGTCCGCCCCGGCCTGCTCGAACAGGCGCATGGCGGCACCTTGTTCCTCGACGAGATCGCCGACATGCCGGTCGCGACGCAGGCGCGGATCCTGCGCGTGCTCACCGATCAGAGCTTCAGCCGGGTGGGCGGCACCCGGATCGTCAAGGTCGACGTGCGCGTCGTTTCGGCGACCGCGCGCGACCTGATGGCGGAGATCGCCGCGGGACGCTTTCGCGAGGATCTCTATTACCGGCTCAACGTCGTGCCCGTCGCGATCCCGCCGCTCACCGAACGGCGCGAGGACATTCCGGTGCTCGTCGAGCATTTCGTCGCGCATTACGCCAGCGACCGCCGCGTCCCGACTCCCGAAGTCGCCCCGGACGCGATGGTTGCACTGCAAAGCTATGAATGGCCGGGCAATGTCCGCCAGTTGCGCAACGTCGTCGAGCGTACCGTGATCCTCGCGCCGGGCGACCGGATCGGGCGAATCGATCTCGACCTGCTGCCCCCCGAAGTGCTCGGCCGGCAAGGCGAGAGCGCGGGCACCGGTGCCAACGCGATCATGGGCGCGCCGCTCAAGGAGGCACGCGAAACCTTCGAACGCGAATATCTTCGCGTCCAGATCCGCCGCTTTTCGGGCAATATCTCGCGCACCGCGAGCTTCATCGGGATGGAGCGCTCGGCGCTGCACCGCAAGCTCAAGCTGCTCGGGATCACCGAGACGCGCGAGGAATAGGTTGGACGCGCGCGCCCGGAACCAATAGACTACAGTCTCCGCACCGAGGTGGTGCGGCATTCCGACGCCGGGAACCGGCGCGAAGCGGGACATGATCCCGCCAAGAATAGAAGGAAAACAACATGGCCGAGAAGCAGACCTCGCTTCAGGACCTGTTCCTCAACTCGCTCCGGCGCTCGAAAGTGCCGGTCACGATGTTTCTCGTGAAGGGCGTCAAACTCCAGGGCATCGTCACCTGGTTCGACAATTTCTCGGTGCTGCTCCGCCGCGACGGCCAGTCGCAGCTGATCTACAAGCACGCCATCTCGACGATCATGCCGGCAGGCCCGGTGGATCTCGCCACGCTCCTCGAAGCAGCGGGAGAATTCCAGCACAAGAACCCGGTTTTGCAGGAAATTTTCCTCAACGCCGTGCGCAAGCAGCAGGAAAACGTGACGATGTTCCTCGTCAACGGAGTGATGCTGCAAGGCCAGATCGCGGCGTTCGACCTGTTCTGCATGCTGCTCCAGCGCGAAGGCATGGCGCAGCTCGTCTACAAGCATGCCGTCTCCACCGTCCAGCCGGCGCATCCGCTCAACCTCGCCGAGGAAACAACTGCGCCCGACGGCGATTGAGCACCCATGTCCACAGGTTTTGATCGCGACGCCGACGAGTTTGCCCGCGGCGCACGCGCGATCGTCGTCTATCCCGAAATGGGCGCCAGCTCGCGCGATGCCGACGCACGCCTCGAGGAGACCGCGGGGCTTGCCGCGGCGATCGGCGTCGAAGTGCGCGAGAAGCTCGCGGTCAAGCTGCGCCAACCCAAGCCGGGGACCTTGATCGGCTCGGGCCAGGTCGAGGCGATCGCAGAAACCGTTAGAGATCAGGAGCTTCAGCTCGCTGTCTTTGACGCAGCCTTAACACCGGTACAGCAGCGCAATCTCGAGACCGGGCTCGGCTGCAAGGTGATCGATCGCACCGGGCTGATCCTCGAAATCTTCGGCGAGCGCGCGCGCACCGCCGAGGGCCGACTGCAGGTCGAGCTCGCCCATCTCGATTACCAGGCCGGCCGGCTGGTGCGCAGCTGGACCCATCTCGAGCGCCAGCGCGGCGGCTTCGGCTTTCTCGGCGGCCCGGGTGAGACCCAGATCGAGGCCGACCGCCGGCTGATCCGCGATCGCATGGCGCGGCTCAAGCGCGAACTCGACCAGGTCAGCCGCACGCGTACGCTCCACCGCGACCGGCGCCAGCGCGCACCGTGGCCGGTGATCGCGCTGGTCGGCTATACCAATGCTGGAAAATCTACCCTTTTCAATAGATTAACCGGCGCTGACGTCATGGCGGAGAATCTGCTCTTCGCCACGCTGGACCCGACCTTGCGGCAGATTTCGCTGCCGGGCATCGACAAGGCGATCCTCTCCGACACAGTGGGTTTCGTCTCCGAATTGCCGACCCAGCTGGTCGCTGCGTTCAAAGCGACGCTCGAGGAAGTCGTATCGGCCGATCTGCTGATCCATGTCCGCGACGTCGCGCATCCCGACAGCGAGGCGCAGCGTGCCGACGTCGAGAAGGTGCTCGCCGAGATCGGAGTGGCCGAGACGACGCCGCGCTTCGAGGCGTGGAACAAGCTCGACCTGCTCGATGCGGAACGCCGCGAACAATTGCTCGAGGATGCCGGCAAGCGCGAGGACGTCATGCCGATCTCGGCATGGACCGGGGAGGGCGTCGACACGCTGATCGCCGCAGTCGCCAGCCGGCTGACCGTGGGACATCGGCGCTTTACGATCAGCCTGCAATCCGGCGACGGGGCGGGGGCGGCGTGGCTTCATCAGCACGGCGAAGTGATCGAGCAGCGGATCGAGGACGATCAGGCGCTGTACGAAGTGCGGATGGCGCCCGGCGACTATGAGCGGTTTCTGACGCGACAGGGCTGAACGCGGAATTCGCGGAACGCAAAACGCGGATTCGGCGCGGGGCGCGGTTGTTGCGCGTGCCCTCAAGGAAACGCGGAACAAAGTACCGCCGAAGTTGACACGGTTGCGGGCCCGCGTTCCGCGTTTGCCACCCGAAACACCCGCACACCGTCATGCGGCGAACGCCGGGATCTCGTGCGAAGGAGGTTGCGTTTGCCGCCTGAGATCCCGGCGTTCGCCGGGATGACGGAAAGGGGGCGGGTTCACGGATTCAAGGAGCGCGCGGCTTGTGGTCGACGCCGGTCAGTCGAGCAGACCAAATCCTACATTGCAATCGCCGCTGTGGCGGGGGGCAAATGGCGCGCCATCCGCGCCCTGAGCAATGCGATCAATTGCGGGTCCATGAACGCATAGTCATCGGGGATGTCGAGGACCACGACTCGCTTGCCGTTGAGCGCGGATCGAAAATGCCTCTGCAGCTTGTTGCGATGCGCGCGCTCCATCACGAAGATCAGATCGGCCCACGCGACCAACTCGCCGGTCAACGGGTTCTCGGCGTCATGATTGGTTCCCGCCGAACTGACTTCGATCGCCGGATGGTCAGCGAAAATCTGCTCCGCGGTGGGGCTGCGAAGCCGGTTCTGGCTGCAGACGAAGAGAATGTTCTTCATCGGACGCCGTTGGCCTTCGCGGTTTGCCAGAGCGCTTCCTTCGCATCGAGATCGAGCCCGGCGAACGTTTCGCCCGCTTCGGCCTCCATCGCCTTGAAGCGGCGTTCGAACTTCGCATTGGCGACGCGCAGCGCGGCTTCGGGATCGACGCCCTGCTTGCGCGCCCAATTTACCACCGCGAACAGTAAATCGCCAATCTCTTCCTCGCGCGCCTCGAAGGTCGCGGCGGCTTCGACTTCGGCGAGCTCCTCGTCGATCTTGGCGCGGGCACCGCTCGGATCAGGCCAGTCGAAGCCGGTGCGGGCGGCGCGCTTTTGCAGTTTCTCGGCGCGGAGCAAGGCGGGGAGGCCGAGCGCGACGCCGTCGAGGGCGCTCTCATGCCCCTTGGCGCCGCGCTCGGCGGCCTTGATCTGCTCCCAGAGATGATGGCCACCCTCGGCTTGCCCGAGGAAGATGTGCGGGTGGCGGCGCTCCATCTTGTCGCTGATCGACGCGATCACGTCGGGGAGCGCGAAATGGCCGGCTTCCTCGGCCATGCGGCTGTGGAACACCACCTGGAGGAGCAAGTCGCCGAGTTCGTCCTTGAGCTCGGCCATGTCGCCGCGCTGACACGCATCGGCGACTTCATAGGCTTCCTCGATCGTATAGGGCGCGATCGTCTCGAAGGTCTGGACGGTATCCCATTCACAGCCGGTCTTCGGATCGCGCAACCGCGCCATGATCGTGATGAGGCGTTCGATATTCGCTGAGGTCATGCGAGGGGGGCTCTCCAAGCTAATCCGCTAGAACGATAATATACATTATGTTAAATCAAGACGTGGATCGGGTCAGGTGTCTTGCTCGCTCCGCGGGCGCCGGGGTTCGGGAGATTTTGCCGGTGCAGTCGTCGCGTCGCTGTCCTGGCCGCCGGCATCGGCTCTGGGCTGCAGCACCAGCACGTTGTTCTCGACGCGCCAGCTGTGCAGTCGCGACAGGAAGTTCATGCCGAGCACGTCGAGGTCGCCGAAACTTGGCGATACCACCACGCCGAGATCCTCGGTCTCGAGCGGCCCGATCGACAGTTTCTCGATCCGGCCGCGGCGCGCCGCGACGGTGCCGTTGGCGGTTTCGATCATCACCGGCAGGCCGCTGCCGGCTTTGATCTCCGACTCCGCCGCGGTGCGATCCGAGATCGCCGTGATCGTGGCGCCGCTGTCGATCAGCATCCGGCGCTCGACACCGTTGAGCTTCACGCGCGCCCAGAAATGCCCGTCGGGCGCCATGCGGATGCGCACGGTCTCGCCCGCGACCTGCTGGTCGTCGATGCCGAGCTTCGCCGACGCCGCGGCGAACATCGCGCCGATCTCGTGGCGATGCGCCACCGCGAGCACGGTCAGCACGATGATCAGCGCCCAGCTGACCAGCGAGCGCAACACGAAGCCGATCGACAATTTCCGGATCGAAAGCGCGCTGAGGACGAGCACCAGCACGCCCACCAGATAGATCAGGTCCATGCTGTCCCAGTCGCTCACGCAAGCATCTCCAGGCCGTCAAAGCCTGGTTCGACCCCTGCGGGCAGCTCGGCGGCCAGACCCATATAATCCATCGACTGGTCCATATGAACCAGCGCGGCGCGGCGCGGCTGCAACTCCCCTACCCAGCCCAGCACTTGCGCCAGATTCGGATGCGTAGGGTGCGGCGCGCGGCGCAATGCATCGACCACCCAGACGTCGAGGTCGGCGTAGAGCGCGCGCATGATGCTCGTCATTTCATGGAAGTCTGTAGCATAACCTATTGATTTTACGTTACTATCAAAGCGCAAACCAGCGGAAGTGATGCCGCCATGGGGCTGATCGGCGACAGTGATGCGGATATCACCGATGATGAGGCTATCGGGCAGCGGCTCGATCGCGATCGTCGGTCGATAGAGCGCGCGGCCGAAAAAGGCGTAGTGGAACTTGTGCTGGAGCTGTTCGAGCGTGAATGGCCGCGCGAGCCCGCGCACCGGCTCGCCGCCCCGGTTGTGCATCAGCTGGCGGAGATCGTCGATGCCATGGGTGTGATCGGCGTGATCGTGAGTCCAGATCACCGCGTCGACATCGGCGACGTTCGCAGCGAGGAGCTGGGCGCGCATGTCGGGGCTGGTGTCGATCAGGATCGTGGTGGTCTGCGTGGTGACCAGCACCGAGGCGCGGGTGCGGCGGTTGCGCGGGTCTGTGGGGTCGCAGGCGCCCCAGTCGTTGCCGATCCGGGGGACCCCCGACGAAGTGCCCGAGCCGAGGATGCGGATTTTCATGTCCTGACGTCACCCCGGCGAACGCCGGGGTCTCGTGCGGTTTGGGACCGCGCTTGCGGCCAGAGATCCCGGCGTTCGCCGGGATGGCGGATATGCGCGCGCCTTCCGGACCTCACGCCAGCGTCTTGGCGAAGAGCTTGTGGAAGTTCTGGCGGGTGGCCTCGGCGAGTTGCTCGGGGTCTTCGCCGCGGAGCTGGGCGAGGAAGCGGCACGTGTCCGCTACGAAGGCGGGCTCGCCCGTCTTGCCGCGATGAGGGACCGGGGCGAGGAACGGCGCGTCGGTCTCGATCAGCAAGCGATCGAGCGGCAGCCGCGCGGCGGTTTCCTGCAGGTCGCGGGCGTTCTTGAAGGTCACGATGCCCGAAATCGAAATGTAGAAGCCTAGGTCGAGCGCGATATCGGCGAACGCGCCGCTCGCCGTGAAGCAGTGGATCACGCCGGGAAAGGCGCCCTTCCCCATTTCGTCGCGGAGGATCTCGGCCGTGTCTTCCTCGGCATCGCGGGTGTGGACGATGATCGGCAGGCCGGTTTCACGCGAGGCGGCGAGATGCGCGCGGAAGCTGGCGCGCTGGCGGTCGCGGTCCGAATGGTCGTAATAATAGTCCAGCCCGCTCTCGCCGATGCCGACGACACGCGGATGCTGCGCCCGCTCGACCAGCCTTGCCGTGCCGATATCGGGATGCTGGTCGGCTTCGTGCGGATGGATGCCGACGCTCGCCCAGACATCGGGCTCGCGCTCGGCTACGGCGATGACGTCATCCCATTCGTTTTCGCGCGTCGAGATGTTGAGCATCGCCACCACCCCGGCGGCTCGGGCGCGCGCCAGCACTTCTGGCTGCTGCTCGCCGAGGCCCTTGTAGATCAGATGGCAATGGCTGTCGGCCAGTCTCACGCGTCGCTCGCCTGCAATTCCAGTCGCGGGAAGATGGGGGTCGGCGGCGCGATGCGGAAGTCCTCGTCGGCCTCGGACGGGAGTTCAAGCAGAAGCTTGCCCGCCGAAGTGGGAATTACCGGCAGGATCGTCGTGGCGAGCCGGCGGATCGCGCGGAGCAAGGTGCGCAGCACCGCGTTCATCCGTTCCGCGTCGGTCTTGCGCAGCGCCCATGGCGCCTGCCCGTCGATATATTGATTGCAGGCGAAGACGCCGGTCATCCACGCCTCGATGCCCTGGCTCAGCGCAAGATCGTCGAACGCCGTGCGGAACGCCGCGCAGGCGACGTCTACCTCGGCGAGGAGCACGGCGTCTGCCTCCTCCGCCCTCCCCTCGGGCACATGACCCTCGCAATTCTTGGCGATGAAGGCGAGCACGCGCTGGGCGAGATTACCGAAGCTGTTCGACAGATCGGCATTGGCGCGGGTGACGATCGCTTCGTCGCTGAATGTGCCGTCGTGCCCGAAGCTGACGTCACGCAGCAGGAAATAGCGCAGCGCATCCTTGCCATAGAGTTCGGCGAGCTGCATCGGATCGACGACGTTGCCGACCGACTTGGACATCTTCTCCCCGCGGTTGAGCAGGAACCCGTGGCCGAACACCTGCTTCGGCAGCGGGAGGTTGGCCGACATCAGGAAGGCGGGCCAATAGACCGCATGGAAGCGGACGATGTCCTTGCCGATCAGGTGGATGTCGGCGGGCCAGAATTTGGCGAAGCGCTCGGGATCGTCGGGATAGCCCGCACCGGTGATATAGTTGGTCAGCGCATCGACCCAGACATACATGACGTGATCGGGAGACCCCGGCACCGGCACGCCCCAGTCGAAGCTGGTGCGGCTGACCGACAAGTCGATCAGCCCGCCTTCGACGAAGCGGAGGATCTCGTTGCGGCGCGATTCGGGGCGGATGAAGTCCGGATTGGCGGCGTAGAAATCGAGCAACGGCTGCTGGTATTTGGAGAGCTTGAAGAACCAGGTCTCCTCCGCGGTCCATTCGACCGGAGTGCCCTGCGGCGAGAGCTTCACGCCCCCTTCCCCGTCGGTCAGTTCCTTTTCTTCGTAGAAAGCCTCGTCGCGGACCGAATACCAGCCCTCGTAGCGATCGAGATAGAGATCGCCGGCATCGGCCATCGCCTGCCAGATCGCCTGGCTGGCGGCGTAATGTCCGGGCTCCGAGGTGCGGATGAAACGATCGTACGAAATATCGAGGACGTCGGCCATCTCACGGAAATAGATAGACATTTCATCCGCGAGCTCGCGCGGTTCCATATCGCGGGCGCGCGCGGTCTGGACCATCTTGAGGCCGTGCTCGTCGGTGCCGGTCTGGAAGAAGACGTCGCGGCCGTGCTGGCGCTGGAAGCGCGCGATCGCGTCGGCGGCGATCATCTCATAGGCGTGGCCGATATGCGGGCGGCCATTGGGATAGTGGATTGCTGTCGAGATGTAGAAGGGATCGGCCATGCGCGGGCTTTAGGAGCGGCGGGCACTGGGGGCAACCTTGGCGCACCCTTCCCTGTGCTTTCGCAGAGGCACTAATCCCCGCACAATCTCCGCCCGCTCGCATCGCGCATCGCGGCGGCTTCGGCGGTCGATTCGCTGAGCCGGGTCACTTCGAGCCCGGTGAACGAGGCGCGGCGGGCGCAGAGCGGTTTGCACGCGTCCGGGAGGGTGCCGGGGAACTTGATCCGGTCGCCGTCATATTGCGCGTCGAAGCGGCACCCCTGCTTGCCGAGCGCGACCTTGAGCGTCGCGCCGCTGCGCTCGACCGTCCCCGACCCGCTGCAGGTGATGCGGTCGCCATAATCAACAAAGGCGCCGATCCGATAGGCCGAGCCGGCGCGGACGACGCAGACCCGGTCGGTGTCGCGGGCATAGAGGCCGGTGAGATCGCTGTCGTCGGGATCGCGGACCAGTCCGCGCTCGATCGCGGCGCTTTCGAGGTCCTGCGGTGCCGGCGCGTTGCCGCCCTCCTGCCCGCCCGAGCAGGCGGCGAGCAGCAGGGCCAATGCGAGCACTCTCATGCGTCGCGGACCAGCCTGCCGTCCTCGATGCGGCGGAAGAAGCAGCTGCGCGCGCCAGTGTGGCAGGCGGGGCCGGCGGGTTCGACCTTGAGCCAGAGCGCGTCCTGATCGCAATCGATCCGCGCCTCGACCACGCGCAGGACGTGGCCCGAGCTCTCGCCTTTCTTCCACAGCCGGCCGCGGCTGCGCGACCAGAAATGTGCCTCGCCGGTGGCGAGGGTGGCCGCGAGCGCCTCGGCGTTCATATGCGCGAGCATGAGCAGTTCGCCGGTCGACGCGTCGGTGGCGACCGCAGTGATCAGGCCGGCGGCATCGTATTTGGGGTTCAGGGTGAGGCTGGTGTCGCGATTGTCGGTCACCCCCCTGCTCTACCCAACTCGTCCAGATCACGGAAGAGCCCGCCCCCGCCCCCTCCCGCTTGCGGAAGGGTCAGGAGGGCCTGACCCGCCAGAGCGATCAATGCTCCCGAATCGCGTCGATCAGTTCGTCCTTGTCCAGCTTCGAGCGGCCCTCGATGCCGATCTCCTTCGCCTCGTCGTACAATTCGTCCTTCGAACGATCCTCGAGGCGGGTGCTTTCATGATCGAGCGTGCCGGCGGCCTTGGCATTGGCGATTCGCGCGGCCTTTTCCTTCGACGCGCCGTCGGCGCGGAGGTCTTCGTAAAGCTTGTCGTTCTTGATCTGGGGTCCGTGGTCCTTGGCCATCAGCGGCTCCTTTCGCCTTGAAAAACGGGCGAAACCCCGCGTCGGTTCATTTCCCTGTGACAAACCGGCGACAAACCGTGCCGGACTGCCTATATGGCCCTCGAGAGTTCCCAACCCCTTGAGGGCTGATGCTTACCACACACCCGTTTGACGATGACAAGCTGCGCGAAGAGTGCGGCATATTCGGCGTTTCCAATTCCGAAGGCGCAGCCGCGCTGGTGGCGTTGGGACTCCATGCCCTCCAGCACCGCGGGCAGGAGGCTGCCGGCATCACCAGCTGGGACGGACGCGAGTTCCACACCCATCGGGCGATGGGCCACGTCGCGGGCAATTTCGACCGCGACGACATCATCCGCAGCCTCTCCGGCAACACCGCCGCGGGGCATGTCCGCTACGCGACCACCGGCGACACGGCGATTCGCAACGTCCAGCCGCTTTATGCCGAGCTGGCCAGCGGCGGCTTCGCGGTGGCGCATAACGGCAACATCTCGAATGCGATGCGGCTGCGGCGCGATCTCGTCCGGCGCGGGGCGATCTTCCAGTCGACCAGCGACACCGAAGTGATCATCCACCTCGTCGCGACTTCGCAATATCGCACCTTGATCGATCGCTTCATCGATGCGCTCAAGCAAGTCGAGGGCGCCTATTCGCTGATCGTGATGACGCCCGAGGGCATGATTGCCTGCCGCGATCCGCTCGGCATCCGCCCGCTGGTGATGGGCAAGCTCGACGATTCGATCATCTTCGCCTCGGAGACGGTGGCGCTCGACGTGGTCGGCGCCGAATATGTCCGCGACGTCGAGGCCGGCGAGCTGGTGATCGTCAAGGGCAGCGAGATCGTCTCGCACAAGCCCTTCCCGCCGATGTCACCGCGGCCCTGCATCTTCGAATATGTCTATTTCTCGCGCCCCGATTCGATCGCCGAGGACCGTAGCGTCTATTCGGTGCGAAAGGCGATCGGCGCGCAGCTGGCGATCGAATCGCCGGTCGACGCCGATCTGATCGTGCCGGTGCCCGATTCGGGCGTACCCGCGGCGATCGGCTATGCCCAGCAGAGCGGCATTCCGTTCGAGCTGGGGATCATCCGCTCGCATTATGTCGGCCGCACCTTCATCCAGCCGGGCGACAAGGTGCGACACCTTGGCGTCAAATTGAAGCACAACGCCAATCGCGAGCTGATCAAGGGCAAGCGCGTGGTGTTGATCGACGATTCGATCGTGCGCGGCACGACCAGCCTCAAGATCGTCCAGATGATGCACGAGGCGGGCGCCGCCGAAGTGCATATGCGGATCGCCTCGCCGCCAACGCGGCACAGCTGCTTCTACGGAGTCGACACGCCAGAGCGCGCCAAATTGCTGGCCGCCCAGCTCGATGTCGGCGGGATGACCGACTTCATCCATGCCGACAGCCTGGCGTTCGTCAGTATCGACGGGCTGTACAAGGCGCTGGGCGAAGTGCACCGCGCCGACATCCATCCCAAATATTGCGACGCCTGCTTCACTGGCGAATATCCGACCACGCTCACCGACCAGGATGAGCTCGCGCCGGTTGACCAGTTCGCGCTTCTGGAGGAACGGGTCGGCTGAGCTGATTCTTCCGGAGCCAGAATGACCGACAAGCCCCTCGCCGACCGTATCGCGCTCGTCACCGGCGCCAGCCGCGGGATCGGCGCCGCCACCGCCCGCGCTTTAGGCGCGGCCGGTGCCCATGTCGTGCTCACCGCGCGCACCGCCGGCGGGCTCGAGGAAGTCGAGGAGGCGATCTACGCATCCGGC
Source organism: Sphingomonas psychrotolerans (assembly GCF_002796605.1). NCBI lineage: Bacteria > Pseudomonadati > Pseudomonadota > Alphaproteobacteria > Sphingomonadales > Sphingomonadaceae > Sphingomonas > Sphingomonas psychrotolerans. The sequence goes on along the minus strand of NZ_CP024923.1, from coordinate 1,084,964 downwards.
GGTTCGGCGACGATCGCGCCGATGGACCTGACCGAGAATGAGAGCGTGTCGCGGCTCGCCGCGGCGGTTTCCGAGCGCTGGCCGGCGCTCGACCTGCTCGTGCTCAACGCGGCGTCGCTGGGGACGCTGAGCGCAATGCCGGCGATCGATTTCAAGGAATTCGCCAAATTGCTGACCCTGAACGTCACTGCGCAGGCGGCGCTGCTGGCAGCGTTCGATCCGCTGCTCAAGGCGGCGAAGCAGGCGCGGGTGATCGGATTGACCTCGAGCGTCGGGCGGACCCCACGGGCCTATTGGGGCACCTACGGCGCTTCGAAGGCGGCATTCGAGAATTTGCTTCTCAGCTATGGTGAGGAAGTGCGCCACATCAGTGGCGTGCGCGTCGGCATCGTCGATCCCGGCGCGACGCGGACAAAGATGCGGGCGCGGGCGTTTCCAGGCGAGAATGCCGAGACGGTGAAGCCGCCGGAAACGGTGGCGGAGCGGATCCTGGCGCTGGCGGTCTTGGGGTTCGAGACCGGGCATTTCGAGCGCGTGGAGTAAAGCTCACCCTCACCCTTCCCTCTCCCATCGGAAGAGGGAAGGAGGCGCGAAGCGCCGGAAGGGTGAGGGTGATTTCACCTGGCCGCAGCCGCGAACAATTTATCGAGGAATGTGGTGCGCGCGGCGCCGTAAGCGGGGTCGCTGGCCTTGTCCGCCGCGGCCGAAACCGCGATCACCGTGCGGGTCTTCGGATCCACCCGGATCGTCTGGCCGAAGATCCCCTGCGCACCGAACCGGCCCTCAGGGTAGGTCCACCATTGATAGCCATAGCCGCGGCCAGGTACGCCGATATCGGCGTGCGAACGAGTCGATTCCGCGAACCAATTGGCCGGGACCACGCTTTTGCCGCCTTCGAGGGCGAACTGGCCGAGCCGGGCATAGTCGCGCAAGGATACCGACAGGCAGCAGCCGCTGACCTCGTGCCCCGAGGGATCGATCATCCAGAAGGCGTCCCGCTCCATCCCATAGGGGCGCCACACCTTCTCGCTCAGATAGTCGGCGAGCGGCTTCTTCGTCGCGCGCATCACCAGCACGCCGATCAAATTCGTCTCGCCGGTCTTGTAGACCCATTTGCTCCCCGGCGCGGTCTCACGCGGGAGCTTCTTCATGTAATAGACCGTCGGATCCTCGCCCGCCGGAACCGGTTCGAGGAACATCCGGGCGACGTCCGATTTCGCGTCGGTATAATCCTCGTTCCATCGCACGCCCGACGTCATGGTGAGCAATTGCGCGATCGTGACGCCCTCATAGCCGCTGCCCGCCAGCTCGGGGATGTACTTCGTCACCGGTTCGTCGACCGATTTGATGTAGCCGTCGCGGATCGCCGCGCCGACGAGAGTCGAAGTGAACGATTTGGCGACCGAGAAGCTGGTCCAGCGCCCTTCCCGGCCATAGCCGCGGGCATAGCGCTCAAGCCGGATCCTGCCGTTCTGGAGCACGATCAGACCGGAGACGTTCTGGCTCGCGATGAAGGCGTCGAGCTCGGCTTCGGAGATCGGCAACGGCCTGCCAGCGGGCAGCGCGCGGACCTTGCCGCCGGCCCTGACGACATGACCGGGGAAGATCTTTTCCATGTGCGGGAAATTGGCGTCGCGCTGCTTCTGGCTCCAGAACAGCACCTCGGCGCCGACTTTGCGCAGCCCGCTGGTATCCTGCGCGTTGACCAGCACGCCCTGCGCCGCTGCAGGACCCGCCATCGTCGCGAGCGCGAGCGCACCCGTCAGCATCCAGCTCTTCATCACCCCTCCTTGACCAGCGTGACCTGCACGACGTCGATACCGCCGCCGCGAAAGCCGCCCTCGCAATATTTCAGATAATAGCGCCAGAGCGCGACGAAACGCGCGTCGAACTGCGCCGGCAATATCCTCGCGGCCGCGGCGGCGTCGAAATTCTCGCGCCAGCGCTTGAGCGTCTCGGCATAATCGAGCCCGAATGCCGCCCGATTGCGCCAGTCGAGCCCGTTGCTGGCGGCAAGACGTCGGAATTCGCTCTCGCGGATCAGCAATCCGCCCGGGAAGATGTACCGCTGGATGAAGTCGACATTATTGGCATAGCCTTCGAACAGGGCGTCGTCGAAAAGGATCACCTGCAGCGCTGCCCGCCCGCCGGGCTTGAGAACCCGTGCGATCGCCGAGAGATATGCCGGCCAATATTCCCGACCTACCGCTTCGGCCATCTCGATGCTGACCACAGCGTCGTAACGGCCGGTGACGTCACGATAATCGGTGAGCGCGAAGCTGGCGCGGTCGAGCCCGGCGGTGCGCGCCTCGGCCCAGGCCTTTTGCTCGATCGAGAGCGTGATGCCGTGCACCCGCCGCCCTGCCCGTGCGGCGAGCTCGGCGAACGAGCCCCAGCCGCAGCCGATCTCGAGGATCGTATCGCCCGGCGCGGTGGCGGTGCGCTCCAGCATCGCCTGCAGCTTGGCTTGCTGCGCCGACTCTAGCGACTGCCCCGGATCGGCGAAGCGCGCGCTCGAATAGGTCATGCCCTTGTCGAGCCATGGCCGGTAGAAATCGTTGCCGAGATCATAATGGAACTGGATGTTGCGCCGCGAGCCGCCGCGATGGTTGCGCCGCGCCCAGTGCCAGAGGCGTTTGGCGAGCCGCCACGGGCCGGTGGCGCGTGCCGGCGGCGCGAGCCCGGCCCGATTGCGGCTGAACAAGGCGAAGAGCTGGACCGGATCGGGGCTCGCCCATTCCCCCGCCGCCCAGGCCTCATACCAGCCGCTCGATCCTTCGAGCGCGAGCCGGAGCAGCGCGCGCCAGCTGCGCAGGTCGACCACCGCTGCCGGCCCGTCGCTGCGCCCGCCCAGCAGCCGCGCCCGCCCGTTGGGCAACAACAGTTCGAGACTGCCCTCGGCGATGCCGCGATCGAGCCGATCGAGCTGGCGATGAAAGACGGGCGCGAACAGGGCCAGCGGGCCGCCGCTGCGTCCCGTTTGCTGTCTGCGACCCTGTCCCCCCGTCGGCGCGTTCATCGCGCCTTTCATGCACGCGGCAGCGGCACGGGCAAGCGCTTATCTTCGCTGAGCTGGTGTCACTCGGAGACGCAGAGACGCGGGCCGTCATGCGATAAATGGGGACCCACGGGCTCCCAGGACAGCGGCGTGGTGTCCTCGGTCTCGAAACAGGCGAGCTTGGTGCGTGGGTTGAAGCCGCCGGTGGCGCGGGTCAACAGCGACTGATCCTTGCGGCGCTCGACGATCAGCGCAAGTCGATAGGGCGCAATGTACGGCGAGCCCATCTCCTGCCGCGCCGCGAACGTCTTCGGAAGCGGCGTGCCCACATAGGTCTGCGCGTTGCGAAGGTGCCGAGGAACATCTTCGTACAGGTCCACTCGGGCACAGCGGCTGCGGATCGACCCGCTCGACCGTATCGGCGACCACGATCGACAGACTTGCGACATCGGGCGCGGGCCCCGGCTGCACCGGGCGGCGCGGCAAGGGCATCTGCACGTCCTGCATGAGCAGCAGCGCCCAGAGCATCACATAGCGTGCGGCTGCTTGTCGACCATCCAGGTCTGGCCCTTGGCGACGAGCTTTTGCAGGTCGGGCAATTTGCCCTCGGCGGCAGCCTTGTTCTGGGCGACCACGGCGCTCTCGAAGGTCGGCGCGGGATCGTCGTAGAGCACGCCCAGCGCCATCGGGAACGGCCCGAACGGCATCTCGACCAGCATATGGGCGATCGCGCGGTTGGAGACGTTGTGGACGATCACTCCCGCGGCCTCCCAGTCGCCATCGACAACGTCGACCACTTTCACTGTCAGCGCCTCGCGATCGAGCGATATCCCCTTGGCGCCGCCCGCGAACAGCATCGGCTTGCCGTGCTCGACCCAGAGCTGGTTGTGCGCGGCATTGGGCTTGGCGGTGAAGGGCTCGAACACGTCGTCGTTATAGACGATGCAATTCTGGAAGATCTCGACGAACGCCGCGCCCTGATGCGCATGCGCCGCCTTGAGAACCGATGGCAGGTTCTTGTTCACGTCGATCCCGCGCGCGACGAAACGCCCGCCGCTGCCGAGGGCGAAGGCGCAAGGCTTGGCAGGGTGATCGACCGAGCCGAACGGCGTCGACGGGCTGCGGGTGCCCTCACGCGAGGTCGGCGAATATTGACCCTTGGTGAGGCCATAGATCTCGTTGTTGAACAGCAGGACCTGGCAGTTCAGATTCCGTCTGAGCAGATGCATCGTGTGGTTGCCGCCGATCGACAGCGCGTCGCCGTCGCCGGTGATGATCCACACGTCGAGATCGGGATTGGCAAGCTTGACCCCGGTCGCCACCGCCGGCGCGCGGCCGTGGATGGTGTGGAAGCCATAGGTCTCCATATAATAGGGAAAGCGCGAAGAGCAGCCGATCCCGCTGACGAACACGGTGTTCTCGGGCGTGCCGCCGATCTCGGGCATGGTGCGCTGCACCGCCTTGAGGATCGCATAATCGCCGCAGCCCGGGCACCAGCGCACCTCCTGGTCGGTCTCCCAATCCTTCGGCGTGCTGGGACGGATGGTGGTGATCTCGTTCATTGGAACGCCGCCAAAATCATCAGTGGAAGGAGAAATGCCGCCATTAGACCGCCCCAGAAAAGGGTCAGTTTCAACTGCGAGGACGTTTCGATCTTCATGGATTCACAGCCTCCGGGCTGGGCAGCTGGGTATCGTCGGGGCCGAGCTCTTCGGCACGGTCGCTGGTCAGATGGCGACCGATCGCGCTCTCGATCTCGGCGATGGTGAAGGGCTGGCCCGACACTTTGTTGAGCGGCACCGCGTTGACCAGATACTGGTCGCGCAGCACCGTCTTGAGCTGGCCGGTGTTCATTTCCGGTACGAGAATATGCTCGTAACTCTTCAACAGATCGCCAAGATTTTTCGGTAGCGGCCAGATGTGGCGGATATGGATGTGCGCGACATCCTGTCCCTTTGCCCGCGCGCGGCGGACGGCGCTGGCGATCGGGCCGTAGGTCGAGCCCCAGCCGACCACGACGAGCTTGCCGCTTTCGGGTCCGTGCTCGACGACCTGGTCGGGGATCTGGATCCCGAGCACCTTGTCGCGGCGGATGTCCGTCATCGCCTGGTGGTTACCCGGCGAATAATCGATATTGCCGGTCCCCAGCGCCTTCTCGATCCCGCCGATGCGGTGGAGCAGCCCCGGCGTGCCCGGCTTGACCCACGGACGCTTGAGCTTCTCGTCGCGCGCGTAGGGCAGGAATTTCTCGCCCTCGGCCGGCAGCTCGGTGTGGAAGGTCACCGGGAACGGCTTGTAGGTGCTCATGTCGGGCACCTTCCAAGGCTCGGCGGCATTGGCGATATAGCCGTCGGTGAGGATCATCACCGGGGTCATATATTGCGTGGCGATCCGTACCGCCTCGATCGCGACGTCGAAGCAATCGGCGGCCGAACGCGCGGCGAGCACCGGCATCGGCGCGTCGCCGTTGCGGCCATAGACCGCCTGGTACAGGTCCGACTGCTCGGTTTTCGTGGGAAGACCCGTGGAGGGTCCGCCGCGCTGCGAATTGACGATGACCAGCGGCAGTTCGGTCATGATCGCGAGCCCCATCGCCTCGCCCTTCAAGGCGATGCCGGGACCCGAGGATGACGTCACGCCCAGCGAGCCGGCATAAGCGGCGCCGAGCGCCGAGGCGATCGCGGCGATCTCGTCCTCGGCCTGGAACGTGGTGACGCCATATTCCTTGTAGCGCGCGAGGCTGTGAAGGATCGCCGATGCGGGCGTGATCGGATAGCCGCCGAAGAACATCGGCAGATTGGCGAGCTGCGCGCCGACCACGAGGCCCATCGAGATCGAATCGGCGCCGGTGACGGTGCGGTACAACCCCGGCTCGGAAGGCGCCGCCGCGACCTGACGCTGGGCAATCCCCATCGCGCCGAGCTCGGCGGTCTCGCCATAAGCATGGCCGGCGTTGAGTGCAGCGATGTTTGCCTCGGCGAGGTTGGGCGCCTTGGCGAATTTGGTGCGCAGCCACTCGACCAGCGGCGCGCGGTCGCGGTCGAACATCCAGAGCGCCAGTCCCAGCGTCCACATGTTCTTGCAGCGCAGCGCTTCCTTGTTGCCCAGCCCGAACGGCTTGACTGCCTCGACGGTCAGCGCCGAGATGTCGAGCTTGAGCAATTGCCACTTGTCGAGGCTGCCATCCTCGAGCGGATTGGCGGCATATTTGGCCTTGTCGAGGTTGCGCTGGCCGAATTCGCCCGCGTCGGCGATGATCAGCCCGCCAGGCTTGAGCGCCTCGACATTGGTCTTGAGCGCCGCCGGGTTCATCGCGACGAGCACGTCGGGCTGATCGCCCGCAGTGTCGATCCGCGTCGAGCCGAAATTGATCTGGAAGGCCGATACGCCGAACAAGGTGCCCTGCGGCGCGCGGATTTCGGCGGGGAAATCGGGGAAGGTCGCGAGGTCGTTGCCGGCAAGCGCGGTCGACAGCGTGAACTGGCCCCCGGTCAACTGCATGCCGTCACCGGAGTCGCCGGCGAACCGGACGACGATCGCTTCGGGTGCGGGATGGGCCGACGCCTCTTCGGGCGTCAGCTGATGCGCGGCGGTTGCCATGGCCGGTCTGGGTTCCTGCGGTTTGTCTATCCTTGTGAGTGCTCTACGCCTCCCTTGCGATACGCCCAAGGTAGAAAATGCCCTCACGCCTGCAATGGCTGCTTTGCGGCCTCCTTGCCAAGCGCGCAGATCGAGGCGACGTGCCGTCGCGAGACTTCGAGCGCGTCGACCCCATAGCCGCCGCCCAGCGCGCTGGCGAAGGGGATGCCGCGCCCGGCGAAGGTGCGCGCGATCCAGCGGTCGCGATCGATCAGCCCCTGATAGCTGAGCGCGAGCCGGCCGAGCCGGTCGCCCGCGAGCGGATCGACGCCGGCCTGATAGAGGACGAGATCGGGGGCGAAATCATCGAGCAGCGGCAACAGCGTTCGAGCGAGGATATCGAGATATTCCACGTCGCCGGTGCCGTCGGCGAGCGGCACGTCGAGAGTCGAGCGGGCCTTGCGGACCGGGAAGTTCTTCTCGGCATGGATCGAATAGGTCGCGATGTCGGTGCGCCCGGCGGTCAGCGCCGCGGTGCCGTCGCCTTGATGGACGTCGCAGTCGACGACGAGCACGCGCCGCCCCTCTTCGGTCAGCCGTACCGCGGCGAGCGCGAGATCGTTGAACACGCAGAACCCCGCCCCGGTATCGGCGAGCGCGTGATGGCTGCCGCCCGCGGTATTGGCGGCGTATCCGTGCGTGAGCGCGAGGCGCGCCGCCAGATACGTCCCGCCGGGTACGATCTGCGCGCGCAACGCCACCTCGGGAGTGACCGGGAAGCCGATCCGGCGCGCCTTGTGCGGCGGCACGCGCGCCTCGATAACTTCGGCGACATATTCCGGATCGTGCACTGCCTCGAGCCACGCCCGCGGCATCGGCTCGGGCGCGTGCCAGACGAAGCCGTCCCCCTCCGCGCGCAGCAAGTCGCGGACCAGCCCGTTCTTGTTCCATTGATACTGGCTCCGCGCCGGCGCCGGGGCGACATAGGCCGGGTGATGGACGAGGTGGATCATCGGGCCTCTTTAGCTGCTCCCCTCCCTGCAAGGGAGAGGCCCGGGGTGGGTGCGACCCCGGCGAAGGCCGGAGGAGCCCATCGGGCTGCGGGGAATAAAGAAAAGGCCGGGCATCGAGCCCAACCTTTTCTTACCCACCCCTACCCCCTCCCTTGCGGGGAGGGGAATGTGTATGGGAGCGCCATGACCGACACCGCCTCCCTCCCCTATCGTCCCTGCGCCGGCGTGATGCTGGTCAACCGCGAAGGTCGGGTGTTCGTCGGGCAGCGGCTCGATTCCACGCTCGAGGCGTGGCAGATGCCGCAGGGCGGGATCGATCCCGGCGAGGATCCCCTCGAGGCGACGTGGCGCGAGCTTCGGGAAGAGACCGGGGTGCGGCGCGAACAGGCCGAACTGGTCGCCACCGCCCCCGACGAACTGACCTATGACTTGCCCGAGGATCTGATCGGCAAGGTGTGGAAAGGCAAATGGCGCGGCCAGCGGCAGCGCTGGTTCCTGTTCCGCTTCCTCGGCGAGGATCGAGACGTCGACATCGCCACCGCCGAACCCGAGTTTCGCGCCTGGCGCTGGGCCGAGCCCGCCGACCTCCCCGACATCATCGTGCCCTTCAAGCGCGATCTCTACCGTCAGCTTCTCGACATCTTCGCCGGGGAGCTCGACTCGCTTCGTCGGGCGTAACGATCCATTCGTCGCGCCGCGCCCTTTTGGTGCCCTATTAATATGACTAGGGAGCAGCCCATGCGTGCCCTGCTCCTCGCCCTGCCGTTGCTGCTGGCCAACACCGCGGCCGAAGATCCGCAGATCCCGCCGACGATCAAGTCGATGCTCGACGCCGCGATTGCTTCGGGCAGCGAAGGCGACGTCGCGGTGATCGTCAAATATGCCAGGACCGCCGACCCGGCGAGCGCCGATCTCGTCGTCAAGATCGCCACCGACTGGCGCAACGACCGGCTCGCCAAGGCCAACCGGCTGATCCGCGAGGCCGATTTCTTCGATCTGATCAAGGGCCGCGCCGAGCTCGGCGGCTATGTCAGCACCGGCAATAGCGAGAATGTCGGGTTCACCGCCGCGATCGAAGTGAAGCGCGAAGCACTCGAATGGCGGCACAAGGTGCGCCTCCAGGCCGATTATCAGGAGAGCCTCGGCGTTCTCACCCGCGAGCGCTATCTCGCCGCTTATGAGCCCAACTGGAAGTTCGACGACCGCGCCTATATGTATGGCGCCGCGCAATATGAGAGCGATCGCTTCTCGGGCTTTTACGACCGCGTGTCGCTGTCGAGCGGCGCGGGTTACAGCGCGATCCGCTCTCCGGCAGTGAAGCTCGATGTCGAACTGGGGCCGGCCTATCGATTGACCAGGTTCATCGACGACAAAAGAGAGAGCAACCTCGCCGCGCGCGGCAGCGTCGATTTCGGCTGGAAATTGTCGCGGAGCATTTCGGTGACCCAGAATGCCTCGGCCTATGTGCAGGAGGCGAACAGCACGGTGTCGAGCCGCTCGGCGCTGCTGGCGAAGCTGTTCGGGCCGCTCTCGGCGCAATTCTCGTACACGCTCCAGTATGAAAGCACGCCGCCGATCGGCCGCCAGACCACCGACACCACCAGCCGCGCGGCTTTGGTGGTGGATTTCTGACAGGCGATCCTCCCCTGCTTCGCGAGGGATTGCATAGCCTTCCTGCATGAGGCCCCAGCGTTCGCCGGGATGACGGACATAATATTTCGCGCTACCAGCCAGTGATGAACGGGCTTTCCAGCATCGAGCAAGCGGCGGTCGAGCAAGTGGCGCAGGCGCCGATGCTCGCGCGGACGGAGGCGTGGACCGCGATCAACAGCGGCACGCACAACCTCGCCGGGCTGGCGCGCATCGCCGACCTGCTCGCGGACGCCTTTTCAATGCTCCCCGGACATCTCGCACTGGTCGATCCAGCGCCCGCGGAGAGCGTCACCGCCGACGGCCGCGTCGAGGCGATCGGCCATGGCCGCCATCTTCACCTCGCGGTGCGGCCCGAGGCGCCGGTGCAGATGCTGCTCACCGGGCACATGGATACCGTGTTCGGTGCCGACCATCCGTTCCAGACCGGCCGCTGGCTCGACGACGGGCGCTTCAACGCCCCCGGCGCGGCCGACATGAAGGGGGGCCTCGCGCTGATGCTCGCCGCGCTCGAGGCAGTAGAAGCGAGCCCGCTCGCCGGACGGCTGGGCTATGAGGTGGTGATCAATTCGGACGAGGAGACCGGCTCCTTCGCCTCGCGCGGGCTGATCGAGGGCGCCGCCCGCGGCAAGGTCGCGGCACTCACCTACGAGCCCGCCCTCCCCGACGGCACGCTGGCCGGCGCACGCGGCGGCACCGGCAATTTCTCGCTGATCGTTCATGGCCGCAGCGCTCATGCCGGGCGCAACCCCGAGGAGGGGCGCAACGCATTGGTCGCCGCGGCGGCACTTGCGGTGCGGCTGGCCGAAGCAAGGGCACCCGGCCTCGCAGTCAATCCCGCGCGGATCGATGGCGGCGGACCCAACAACGTCGTCCCCGATCTCGCCATCCTGCGCGTCAATTTCCGGCCGCGGGACGAATGGAGCATCTCGATCGCCAGGGCCGCGATCGATCGCGCCGCGAATGACGTCATGGCGTCGCATGACGTTCGCATCGAGGTGCATGGCAGCTTCAATCGCCCGCCCAAGCCGCTCGATCCCGGTGCCGAACGCCTGTTCGAGCTGGTCCGCGAAGCCGGCGGCGATCTGGGCATTCCCGTCGCGTGGAAGGCCACCGGCGGAGTGTGCGACGGCAACAACATCGCAGCATGCGGCGTCCCCGTGGTCGACACGATGGGCGCGCGGGGCGGCGCGATTCACTCAGCGGAGGAATTTTTGATCCCCGAAAGCCTGCCCGAACGCGCCGCGTTGTCGGCGCTGACCATCCTGCGCATCGCCGAGCGAGGCCGGCCATGAGCTTTCGCATCCGCGCCGCGCGCGACGAGGATCTCCAGCCGCTCTACGAGATGGCCAAGCTCACCGGCGGTGGCTTCACCAATTTGCCGCCCGAAAAGGACGCGCTGCGCGCCAAGCTGGTCCGCAGCCACGCCGCCTTCGCGCGCGACGAGGACGGGCTGTTCGACGATCTGTTCGTACTCGTGCTGGAGAATGTAGAGACGGGGGAGGTGCGCGGCACCTGCCAGATCTTCACGCATGTCGGCCAGCATTGGCCCTTCTACAGCTATCGGATGGGCACGGTCACCAAGCACAGCCAGGAACTCAACCGAACTTTTCGCGCTGAAATCCTGAGCCTGGTCAACGATCTTGAAGGTTCGAGTGAAGTCGGCGGTCTGTTTCTCCATCCCGGCGAGCGCGCCGGGGGCTTGGGCATGCTGCTCGCGCGCAGCCGCTATCTGTTCATCGCCCGCCATCGTGCGCGCTTCGCCGAGCGGATCCTTGCCGAGTTGCGCGGGGTGATCGACGAGGCCGGCGGTTCGCCTTTCTGGGACGGCGTCGCCGGGCGCTTCTTTGGGATGAACTTCCAGCAGGCCGACGAATTCAACGCGACGCACGGCAACCAGTTCATCGCCGATCTGATGCCCAAGCATCCGATCTACACCGCGATGCTCCAGGAGAGCGCCCGCTCGGTGATCGGCCTGCCCCACCCTTCGGGCCGGGCGGCGATGCGGATGCTCGAGAGCGAGGGTTTCGCGTTCGAGAATTACATCGACATCTTCGATGGCGGCCCGACGATGACCGCGCGCACCGACAATGTCCGCACGATCCGCGACGCGAAGACCGTGACGGTGACTGCGATCGGCGAAGGCGGCGCACCGGCCATGCTCGCCACCGGGCGGCTCGCCGATTTCCGCGTCGCTTATGGCCGGATCGAGGCGCACGAGAGAGGCGTGACGATCGACTCGGGATGCGCCACCGCGCTCGGCATCGCGGCGGGAGACGAGGTGTTCCATGTCGCGCGGTGACGGGCGGCTCACCGAGATCAACTTCGACGGCATCATCGGCCCCAGCCACAATTATGCCGGCCTGAGCCCCGGCAACCTGGCGGCGACGCGCAATCGCGGGCGCACCGCGCACCCGCGTGCCGCCGCGCTCCAGGGCGTGGCCAAGATGCGCGCGAACCTGAAGCTGGGCCTGACCCAAGGCGTGCTTCTCCCCCATGCCCGGCCCGACCATCGCTGGCTCGCCAGCCTGGCCACCGACTATGCGGCCGCGCCCGGTCATCTGCAGGCGCAGGCGATGTCGGCCTCGGCGATGTGGGCCGCCAATGCCGCGACGGTGTCGCCCGGCCCCGATACTGCGGACGGGCGCTGCCATCTGACCGTCGCCAATCTCGCCACCTTGCCTCATCGCAGCCATGAATGGCCCGAGACGCTGGCCCAGCTTCGTCTCGCTTTTGCTGACCCCGCCTTCGCAGTGCATGCGCCGATCTCCGCTCCGTTCGGGGACGAAGGCGCGGCCAATCATATGCGGCTGGCGGCGACGCATGACGCGCCAGGCGTCGAGATCTTCGTCTACGGCACATCCGGCGGCCCCTTTCCCGCGCGCCAGCACCGCGACGCGAGCGGCGCCATCGCCCGCCGCCACGGTCTGGATCCGGGACGGACATTGTTCGTCCAGCAGTCCGAGGCGGCGATCGCCGCGGGCGCCTTTCACAATGACGTCGTCGCGGTGGCAAACGGTCGGGTGCTGTTCGCGCACGAACATGCCTTCGCCGACAAGCAGCGTTTCTATGACGATCTCCGCGCGGCGTTCCCCGAAGTCGAGATCGTTGAGGTGCCTGCCGCGCAAGTCAGCCTCGAGGACGCCATCGCCTCGTATCTGTTCAACGCTCAATTGGTCGCGTTGCCGTCGGGCGAAACCGCACTGATCGTTCCCGAGGAGGCGCATGAGACGCCGAGCGTCCGGGGGTGGCTCGAGGCGCATGTCGCCGGCAACGGCCCGATCCGCCGGGTGGAGGTAGTCGATGTCCGCCAGTCGATGGCGAATGGCGGCGGCCCGGCCTGTTTGCGGCTGCGGGTGGTGGCCGACCCGGCAACCGTCGATCCGCGCTTCCTCGTCGACGCGGCGCGTCTTGACGTCATCGCGCAGGTGATCGAGGCGCATTGGCCCGAGGCGATCAGCGCGCAGGCGATCGGCGACCCCGCGCTGGTCGCCCGGATCGAAAGGGCGCGACGCGCCCTGCTGGAAGCGCTCGAAACTGTCGAATTAATTGACAGGTAACCATTCTCGTTAACTCGGGAATGGCCGATTTCCGGGCTTGGCCCGCTGCTTGCTTAGCTTCTGGCATGTTCAACCGTGTCCGCCGCCTCTTCACGATCAAGACCAAGTTCGAGGCCTATCTGGTGATCTACGGCCTCGGCACCGGCGCAGTGGAGCGCGGGATGCACTATCTCGATCGCTTCCCCGGCTGGGGCGGCGAGGCATTGTTCCTGCTCTGCCCGATCGCAGTGTTCATGGCGGGCGCGAAGATCCTCGATACGTTCGATATCCCGCAATAGCTGCTACCGGTGTCATTCGGGTTTTGCTAAGCCCGCGCCATAACAGAATTGGCGAGGAGTCGAGGGATGCGGGCATTGCTATTGGGCTGGGCACTGGCGGCGAGCCTCGCCGTTCCGGCGGTCGCCGCACCCGACCGGGCCGAAGTCACCGCGACGATGAAGCGCGCGACTCGCTTCATGGTCGAGAAGGTCGCCACCAATGGCGGCTATGTCTGGTCCTACCTCCCCGACATGTCGCGCCGCTGGGGCGAGATGGAGGCGTTCCCGACGATGATCTGGGTCCAGCCCCCCGGCACCGCGACGATGGGGCACCTCTATCTCGACGCCTATCATGCCACCGGCGATCCCTATTATTACGCGGCGGCGGAGCAGGCCGCCAACGCGCTGATCGCGATCCAGCAGGATAATGGCGGCTGGCATTATTTCGGCGATTTCGGCGGCGCTGCGTCGAAGCAGCGCTGGTACGACACGATCGGCAAGAACGCGTGGCGGCTCGAGGAATTCCAGCATGACTGGGGCAATGCCACGTTCGACGACGCCGGCACCTCGGAATCGATGCAGTTCCTGCTGCGCCTCTATGTCGAGAAGCACGATCCGAAATACCTGCCGGCGCTGACCAAGGCACTGAACTTCGTGCTCGACAGCCAGTATCCGATCGGCGGCTGGCCCCAGCGCTTCCCGCTCAAGAGCGACTTCAGCCATCACGGCAAGCCCGATTACACCAGCTTCATCACCTTCAATGACGATGTCGCGGGCGAGAATATCCAGTTCCTGCTCTATGCGTATCAGACGCTGGGGGGCGACGCGCGCGTCCATGACGCCATCGTCCGCGCGATGAACGTCTACCTCGTCACCCAGCAGGCGAAGCCGCAGGCCGGATGGGGGCTGCAATATACGCTCGACCTCAAGCCTGTAGGCGCGCGCACCTATGAGCCCACCGCCCTCGTCACCCACACTAGCGCGGCCAATGTCCGGCAGCTGTTCCGCTTCTACCGGCTGACCGGCGACAAGAAGTTCCTCGCCCGGGTTCCCGAGGCGCTCGACTGGCTCGAATCCGTCAAACTGCCTGCGGACCAGGTCAAGAACGGCCGCGCTTTCCCGACCTTCATCGAGATCGGCACCAATCGGCCGCTCTACGTCCACCGTCGCGGCTCGAACGTAGTCAACGGCGAATATTATGCCGATTACGATCCCGCCAACACGATCACCCATTACAGCGCGACTCGCGCGATCGACCTTGCCGGGCTGCGCCGCGAATATGACACGCTGGTCGCCTCGGATCCCACCGCGATCACCAAGGAATCGCCGCTGCGCACGGCGCAGCCGTTGCCGCGCTATTTCCTCGTCGAGGAAGTCGCGACCTCCGACCTCAATACCGCAGGCGGCAAGCGTTCGCCCGAGGCCCTGATCAAGTCGCTCAACGCCACCGGCTGGTGGCCGACCGAGCTCAAGGCGACGAGCAACCCTTATGCCGGCGACGGCGGCGCCACCCCCGCGGCCGGGGATTTCAGCCGCACCAAGGTCGGCGACACGACCGACACCTCGCCCTACGAGACCGACAAGCCCGTCACTGGCATCTCGACCGGCACCTATATCGAGAACATGAAGGTGCTGATCGGGGCATTGCGGCAATAGCCTTCACCGTCACCCCGGCCGCAGTGCCGGGGTCCACTGTGCGACACGCAAAGGCCTTTGAGCCGCTTTCTGCTCGCTAGCGGCTTGGTAGACCCCGGCGCTGTGGCCGGGGTGACGATTAAAGAAGTTCGGTCAGGTCGAGCGCGTTGCCCAGCGCCGCGCCCGACGCGGTGTTGTCGAAGATCGTCCAGACATCGCCCGCCCCCGCTGCGATACGCTTTGCGAGCGCGGCGAGCCGGGCGTCGTCATAGCTCGACCAATAGACCCGCGGCGCGCCGTGGAGCCGGATATAGGTTAGCCCGCGCCATCCGCCGGGCGCATGCGCCGCTTCGGGCACCGGCGGGTCGGCGAGCACGCGCGCGATCCGCCGCGCAGTCAGCAGTGCGTCGACCTCGGGTACATACCAGCTCGCATGCCGGGGCTCGATCACCACCTGGCCGCCGAGCAGCCGATCGAGCGAATCGAAGAAGCGCGCGGCAAGGTCACCCGGAAAGGCGAAGCTCGGCGGCAACTGGACGAGCAGCGGCCCGCGTTTGTCGCCCAGCCCGGCCACTTCTCCGGCAAAGGCCGCCAGCAAGCCGTCGCAATCGACCAGTTTCGCCTTGTGGGTGATCGCCTTGGGCAGCTTGACGGCGAAGCGGAAGTCCACGGGCACTGCCTCCGCCCACCGGGCATAGGTCGACGGGCGGTGCGGGCGATGGAAACTGCTGTTGATCTCGGCGGCGTTCAGCTGTTGCGCATAGCGCTGGAGGTGCGTTCCCTCACCCGGAACGCGATCGGCAAACTGCTGCGGGATCGACCAACCCGCGGTGCCGATCCTCACCACCATTGCCCCACTTCCACCGATGGAGGAAATTGGCGCCCGGAACGATTCGAACGTCCGACCCTCAGATTCATAGTATGATGCTCTATCCAAGCACTTGTCGAATGACTCTGCCGAACTTTCCCAAGATCAGGTTCCGCTAGTGTTTGTCCAGACCAGAATACGCCATTTAGCTCCCGTCGGGAGATGCGTATGGTTGCTTGGTGGCGGGAATGGGTCACCTTGGTTCACAGTGACCTCGCACTTACACGACTGGCATTTATAGATACCCGACTGAGGAACGATATCGCCCGGATCGTAGTCCGCTGTCCAGATGACCTCCATTCCATTCGCAAATTTCACATTTGAAGCGTCAATATACCAAGCACTGGTCGAGGTCATTCGTCCCTGCGGGCTGCGAGCACAAGTTCGGCATCCCCTTCGCCGCCAAGCTCTTCGGCGATTGCTGGACACGAAAAAGCCGGATCATTCCTGACCCGGCTTCGTCCACTTTTCCGTGGTTTTCCAATTGGCGCGCCCGGAACGATTCGAACGTCCGACCCTCAGATTCGTAGTCTGATGCTCTATCCAGCTGAGCTACGGGCGCGCATTGGAGGTGCGCTGATAGAAGGCACTTCCGAGGAACGCAAGCCCGTTGCGTGCGGTTTTCCACAGGCTTAAGCACCCCCGCATGCGCAGCCCCCTCCCCGCCGCCCTTCCCGCTCTCCTGCTCGCGCTCGCGGGCTGCACCCAGAGCCCCGATGCCTATCCATCCCTGCTCCCGCGGCCGATCGAATCGCAGAGCTTCGCCGAGCCTGCGCGGCCAGCCGCAGTCGCGGCGCCCGACGCCGCGCTCGACGCCCGGATCGCCGAAGCCAGCGCCGGGCTCCAGACCGGCAGACAGCGCTTCGCCGCAGCCGCGCAGGAGGCTGAGGCCAAGGTGGCGGTGGCGCGCGGCGTGGCTGAGGGTTCGGAGGCGTGGCTCAATGCGCAGACCGCGCTCAGCAACCTCGAATCGCTGCGTGCGCCGACCCTCGCCACGCTCGCCGCGCTGGAAACCATGGCGAGCGAACGCGGCCAGGCCGGCCAACCCCCTTACCCCGCGCTCGATTCCGCGGTTGCCGCCGCCGACGCACTGGCGACTGCGCAGGGCGACCGGATCGGCGCGCTCGAAGCGGCGCTCGCCGGCGCCTAATCGTCCGCCAGCGACGGATTGAACGCGCGCATCACCGGCACCACCGAGGCATAATCGTCGGTCCACGGAACGAAGCCGGGCTTGCGCGCCAAGGGCTGCCACTGCGGATCGCCCCGGGTGAGAGCGCCCAGCGTCGCCGGATCGCGCGACAATGCGATCCAGTCCGAGATGCTCGCTTCGTCGCGTTCCTCGAGCGCCGAAGGATTGTAAACCAGCCGCGCCGCGTGCCACCCGCCCTCGGCGGCCGCGCCGGCGACGACCGGTCCCAGCGCGAGGAAACGATTCGAGATGTGGACGAGCAGCAGGCCATTGGGGGCCAGCGCTCTGGCATAGGTGCCGAACGCTTCGGTGGTCATCAGGTGCATCGGCACGGCGTCCGAGGAGAATGCGTCGAGCGCGAGCAGATCGAGGCTCGCCGGCGTCGCCTCGCCGAGGCGCAGCCGCGCATCGCCGATCGCGATCTCGGCTTGCGGCGCGCATTGCCGCAGGAAGGTGAACCTGCCCGAGTCGCGCGCGATGGTCACCACTTCCGGATCGATCTCGTAGAAGCGCCACTGCTGGCCGGGCACTGCATAGCAAGCCAGCGTCCCTGTCCCGAGCCCGACCACGCCGATCCGCGCCGCCGGCCCGAACAGGCCCGGCGCAGCCTGCATCGCGCGGCCGACTCCCGAGCCGGGCACGTAATAGGTCGTCGGAAGGCGCGATCGCGCGCCCTTTAGCTGGATGCCATGCAATGTGGTGCCGTGCGCGAGCCGACGCTCGTCGGGCAGGTCGGCGACCGTATATACCCCGAAATAGCTCCGCGTCCGGTCCCCGCTCAGGGAGATGTCGATTGCGCGATACCCGCCGAACAGGAACAGCCCCCCGCCAGTGCGACGAGGTAGGGAATGCGCCGGCCGGTCGCGAGCAAGCCGATGACGGCGACTGCGAGGAACGCGATCTGCTCGTGCATCTCGCCAAGGACGCCGCCGGGATTGAGGATGCCGAGCCATACGAAGATCGCCACCAGCAATGCCGCCGCGAGGATCTTGATCCGGAGCAATTGCCCCTCGCCGCGCCACAGCCGCCCGATCGCCGGAAACAGGAAGATCTGCGGCATCAGCGCGCCGGCGGCGAGGATCAGCAGCGGATATTCGTAGGTCCAGTCGAACAGCACCGGCGCGACGAGACCCGCGAACACGCCCCCCAGCGCGCCGCCCACCGACATCGCCAGATAGAAGCCGGTGAGCCGGTCGGGCGCCGGCCGCAGCCGATACATGCACGAATGCAGCGCGACCGCGACGACGAAGAGCAGGACGAGACCGATCAGCGCGTTCAGATAGGCCAGCTTCTGGTGCCCCGCGATCAGCGTCGCGCCGAACAGCAGCACCACCAAAGGTGCGAATTTGGCAAGCAGATCGGGGATCGTGTCGCCCTCGCGGAACGCAACCGAGAAGCTCAGCAGATAGAGGCCGAGCGGCAGCACCCACAGCATCGGCATCGCGACGATGTCGGTAGTGAGAAAGGTCGTGGTCGCGAGCATCAGCCCCGAGGGGACGAAGGCGAGCACCACCCAGTGGAGCACGCGTCGCATGCCCGGTGCCGGGCTGTGGTGCGTGACATGCGGCTCTTCGGGGGCCTTGCGCGGCAGCAAGGTGGCGCAGCCGGCGACGAGCACGAAGACCAGCGCATAGCCGACCGTCCACAGCATGCTCTGCCCGTTGAGCGCGAGGCCGGGCTCGACGATCAGCGGATAGGCGATCAGGCCGCCGAAGCTGCCGATATTCGACGCGGCATAGAGCGCATAGGGATCGCGCCCGCCGCTGGCGACGCTGTACCAGCGCTGGAGCAAGGGGGCCTGGGCCGAGATCGCGAAGAACAACGGCCCGATCGAGGCGCCGAACAGCCACGGCACCCAGAATGCCGGCTCGGCATTGGCGGGCAGATCCATTGCGGTGAGCCCGATCGGCAGCCACAAGGCGGCCACCGCGAGCACCGCGAGATGGATCCCGGCCTGCATCCGCACCGGCACGCGTCCCAGCCAATGCGCATAGGCATAACCGCCGAGCAGCAGCGCCTGGTAGACCAGCATCGCGCTGTTCCACACCGCCGGCGCGCCGCCGAGCCGGGGAAGCGCCATCCGCGCCACCATCGGCTGAACGAGGAAGAGCAGGAAGGATCCCGTCAGGATCGCGACGACGAACAGCGCGTGGTACCGCGTTTGCGGCACGACCTGCTGCTCAATTTCGTCGTTCATGCGTATCTCCCCAAGTCCGTCCTGGCGGCGGAACGGTTTAGCCCGGCTTAACCGCGGGACGGGCGATGCGATAGGTGACGTGCGGCCGGAGCCGTTCGATCGCCTTGGGATGGTCGAAATCGTCTGCCGGTGCGCGGACCATGCCGAGGCGTTCCATCAATCCCCAACTGCGGACATTGTCGACGCTGGTGATCGCCGCGATCCGCGGCGCGTCCAGATTTGCCCAGCCCCAGTCGAGGCTCGCCTGCGCCGCCTCGCGCGCATAGCCCTGCCCCCAATGTTCGTGCGCGAGCCGCCAGCCGATCTCGATCTCGCCGCGGATCGGGGTGTCCTCGGCCCCCGGCTTCAATCCGCAAAACCCCAGAAAGGCGCCATCACTGCGCCGTTCGATTGCCCAGAACGTGAAGCCGTTGGTGTCGAGGATGCGCTGGATTCGATCGATCAGCGCGTCGCTCTCGTCGCGCCACAACAAGGGCCGAGCGTCGCCATCACCCGCTCATCCTGGCCCATTTCGTGGAACGGCGCGCGATCCGAATCGCGCCAGCCGCGCAGAATCAGGCGTTCGGTCTCGATCATGCCGGGCGTTCGATCGCGTAGACGATCATCGCACCGAACGGATCGTCGGCGGGGTAATCGGGATGGTGGAAGTCAAGATCGGCGCGGCGGCGCATGCCGAGCCGCTCCATCAATCCCCATGAGCGCGTATTGCCGATCACTGTCCACGCGGCGATGCGCGGGCGGGCGGTGTTGGTCCAGCCCCAGGCGATGCTCGCCTCCGCAGCCTCGCGCGCGATGCCTTGCCCCCAATATGCCTCGCCGATCCGCCAACCGATTTCGAGTTCGTCGGGCACCGGGGTTCCCCGATGCCCGCCGATCCGCAGCCCACAGACCCCGGCGAGTTCGCCGCTGGCCTTCAGATCGACTGCCCACATGCAATGGCCGAACCGCGCCTGCTGATCGATCATGCGGTCGATGATCGCGTTATGCTTCGATTGGGGCACCGGGCCGCCGAAATGGGCCATCATCGTCGGCGTGTTCGCCAGCGCGTGGAAAACCGGCTTGTCCGCCTCGCGCCACGGACGGAGGCGCAGGCGTTTGGTCTCGATCACGCCCCCATCAGCCGCGCGGCGAGCGGCGCGTGATAGCTGAGCACCCCCGAGCAGCCGGCGCGCTTGAACGCCATCAGCGTCTCCATCACCAGCACCTCGCGATCTCCCGCTCCGGCCGCGGCGGCAGCCTCGATCATCGCATATTCGCCCGACACCTGGTATGCGAATACGGGTACTTCGAACGCATTCTTCACACGGACTATGATGTCGAGATAAGGCAGGCCCGGTTTGACCATCACGCTGTCGGCGCCCTCGGCAATGTCGAGCGCGACTTCGCGCAACGCTTCCTCGGCATTGGCGGGGTCCATCTGATAGGTCTTCTTGTCGCCCTTCAGAAGCCCGCGGCTGCCGACCGCGTCGCGGAACGGGCCGTAGAAGCCGCTCGCATATTTGGCAGCATAGGCCATGATCTGGACGTTGATATGCCCGTTCGCCTCGAGCGCCGCGCGGATCAAGCCGACGCGGCCATCCATCATGTCCGACGGCGCGACGATGTCGGCGCCTGCCTCGGCCTGGACCAGTGCCTGGTCGGTGAGCACATTCGCGGTCTCGTCGTTGAGGACGTAGCCGGTCGCGTCGACGATGCCGTCATGGCCGTGGCTGGTATAGGGATCGAGCGCGACGTCGGTCAGCACGCCGATGTCGGGGACCGCGTCCTTGATCGCGCGGATCGCGCGGCACATCAGATTATCGGGGTTGAGCGCCTCGCGGCCATCGTCGCTGCGCAACCCGGCGGGGGTGTTGGGGAACAAGGCGAGGCAGGGGATCCCCAGCGCCGCCGCTTCCCGCGCCCGCTCGGCGATTGCCTTGACCGACCAGCGCGACACGCCGGGGAGCGCGGCGATCGGCTCTTCTTCGCTGCCTTCGCAAACGAACAGCGGCCAGATCAGGTCGGCGGGGGTCAGGACGGTTTCGGCGTGCATCCGCCGGCTCCAGCCGGCGGCACGGGTGCGACGAAGGCGAAGCGCGGGATACTGGCTCATGGCGACCGTTTGGGGGATCGCGCACGGCTGTGCAAGCGTTGCGCCTTTGAAACGTCGAGGAGTGAAGATGCCCGAATTCCGTTCCGCGACGATGATCGTCAACGCCCATTCGCGGCGCGGGCGCGAATTATTCGAAAAGGCGTGCAAGCGGCTGGCGGACCTGCCCTTTCCGGTTGACGCGCATGCCGTGGAGGATCCCGACCAGCTGGAGCCGACGCTGAAGCGCGCGCTCGCGGGCAAACCCGATCTGGTCATTCTCGGCGGCGGCGACGGCACGGTCAGCGGGCTGGTCGATTTCGTCAAGGGCACCGGCGCTGCGCTGGCGGTGCTGCCGCTCGGCACTGCCAACAGCTTCGCGCGCTCGCTCGGCATCCCGCTCGACATTGCCGGCGCGATCGACGTGATCGCGAAGGGCGAATTGCGCCGGATCGACCTTGGCATGATCGACGGCGACTATTTCGCCAATTGCGCGGCGATCGGTCTGTCGCCCCAGATCGCTGAGAATGTGCCCGCGGGTCTCAAGCGCTGGTTCGGGCGCGCGGGTTATCTGACCTGGGCGGCGTTCGAGTTCACGCGCTTCCACCCGTTCACGCTGATCGTCGGCGAGGGCGCCGAGGCGAAACGGCTGCGCGTCGTCGAAGTGCGGATCGCCAATGGCCGCTTCCATGGCGGCACCGAGCTGATCGACGAAGCCAGCGTCGACAGCGGCGAGATCGTCGTTCAGGTGGTGCGGGGCCATGCCCGGCGCCGGCTGCTGCGCAACTGGGTCAACGGCGTACTGCGGCGCGAGGCGCGGCACGAGGATACGCTGAACTTCACGGGCAAATCGCTGCGCATCGCCACCGAGCCGCCTTTGCCGGTCTCGATCGATGGCGAGGTGCTCGCCCACACCCCGGTAACTGCGCGCATTGCAGCGGGGGTGATCGACGTCATGGTGCCAAGGCCATAGGCGTCATCCCGGCGAAAGCCGGGATCGTATGCCGTATCCCGCCATCGCCTGAGACCCCGGCCTTCGCGGGGATGACGACGGTTAGCCCAGCCGCGCCAGCGCCGCCGCGAGTCGCTCAGCCTCGGCGGCCTTCTCGGCATGATCCGTCCGCGCCTTGTCGACTGCCTCGGGCTTGGCCCGCTCGACGAAGCTGGGGTTGTTTAGGCGACCGGCCAGCCCGTCGCGCTCCTTCTCCGCCGCGGCGATCGCCTTGGTCAGGCGGGCACGCTCGGCTTCGAGATCGACTACCCCGCCGATCGGAAGAACGAAGGTCGCTTCGTCGACGACGATCTGCAGCGAGCCGCCCTCCGGTGCCTCGCCGCGCGCCTGATCGACGCGCGCGAGCCGCGCCAGCGCTGCCGACTGGCGTTCGAGCCGCGCCCCCGTCTCGCCCGCCGCGTCGCGGACATGCAGCGCCAGCCGCGCCCCAGGCGGTACATTGAGCTCGGTGCGCGCCGCGCGGATCTCGCTCACCAGCCGGATCAGCCAGTCGATCTCCTGCGCCGCCTCGGGATCGAGTGCGCGGGCATCGGCCATCGGCCACTTCGCGACGATGATCGCATTTTCCCGCGGCCCCATCTTCGACCACAATTCTTCGGTGATGAACGGCATGAACGGGTGGAGCAGAACGAGGATCTGGTCGAGCACCCAGCCCGCCACGGCCCGCGTTTCGTCCGCGCCCGCGCCGCTCGCGGGCACCCCGCCCTCGCCCTGAATCACTGGCTTGATCAGCTCGAGATACCAGTCGCAGAAGCGGCTCCAGGTGAATTGGTAGATCGTGTTCGCCGCTTCGTCGAAGCGCAGGTCTGCCAGCGCGAGGTCGAGCGCCTGCACGCATCCCACTGTCTCGGCGATGATCCAGCGATTGACCGCGAGGCTCGCCAGCGGCGGCTCGAGCGTTGCGGACGCGCCGATCCCGTTCGACTGGCAGAAGCGGGCGGCGTTCCACAGCTTGGTCGCGAAGTTGCGATAGCCCTCGATCCGGCGCTCATCCATCTTGATGTCGCGACCCTGGCTTTCCATCGCCGCCATGAAGAAGCGCAGCGCATCGGCGCCATATTTGTCGATCAGCCCGAGCGGATTGACGACATTGCCCTTGGACTTGGACATCTTCTGCCCATCCGCGGCACGCACAAGACCGTGGAGATACAAGGTCTTGAACGGTACTTCCTTCATGAAGTGCAAGCCCTGCATCATCATCCGCGCGTCCCAGAAGAACAGGATGTCGAAGCCGGAGATCAGCACGTCGTTGGGGTAACGACCAAGCGCCTTCACATCCGTATCGGGCCAACCCATCGTCGCGAACGGCCACAGCGCGGAGGAGAACCACGTGTCGAGCACGTCGCTGTCTTGGGTGAGCTTCACGCCCTCCCCGGCCTGCGCCTGTGCTTCGGCCTCGCTCTCGGCGACGTAGATGCTCCCGTCCTCCGCGAACCACGCAGGGATCCGGTGCCCCCACCACAGCTGCCGGCTCACGCACCATGGCTGGATGTTCTCCATCCAGTTGAAATAGGTCTTCTCCCAGCTCTTCGGCACGATCCTGGTCGCGCCTGAGCGCACTGCCTCGATCGCCGGCTTGGCCAAAGTCGCGGCGTCGACATACCATTGATCAGTCAGCCACGGTTCGATCACCACGCCGGAGCGGTCGCCATAGGGTGTCTGGATCGTCCGCGGTTCGGAATCATGTTCCTCGCCGTCCTTGTCGACATGAGGCACGAGGAAGCCCTCGGCCTTGAGCCGCTCGAGCACTGCCTTGCGCGCCTCGAACCGGTCGAGCCCGAGCAGTTCCGCCGGGATCAGCCCGTCGCTGGTCTGGGTGACCCGCGCCTTGGCGTCGAGCATGTTGAGCATGTCGCGCGCCTCGATTCCCGCGCGGCGGCCGACTTCGAAATCGTTGAAGTCATGGCCCGGCGTGATCTTGACTGCGCCGGAGCCGAGCTCGGGATCGGCATGATCGTCGGTGATGATCGGGATCAGCCGCCCCGTGATCGGCAGCTTCACCTTCTTGCCAACCAAAGCGGTGTAGCGCGCGTCGCTGGCGTTCACCGCCACTGCCATATCGGCGAGCATCGTCTCGGGCCGCGTCGTCACGACCTGAATGAACTCGCCGCCATCCTCGAGCGGGTAGCGCAGATGCCAGAAATTGCCCTTGATCTCGTGCGTCTCGACCTCGAGGTCGCTGATCGCAGTGCCGAGGCCCGGATCCCAGTTCACCAGACGCTTGTCGCGGTAGAGCAGCCCCTGGCGGTGGAGCTCGACGAACACCTTGAGGACCGCTTTCGAAAAGCCCTCGTCCATCGTGAAGCGTTCGTTGGCCCAGTCCATCGAGCAGCCGAGCCGGCGGAGCTGCTGCGTGATCTCGCCGCCGCTCTCTTCCTTCCACTCCCACACCTTCGCGACGAATTCCTCGCGGGTGAAATCGGTGCGCTTCTGCTGCTTCTCGTTGAGCTGGCGCTCGACCACCATCTGCGTCGCGATGCCGGCGTGATCGGTACCGACCACCCAGCGCGCGTCCTTGCCCTTCAGCCGCGCGTGGCGGACGAGCACGTCCTGCAGCGTGTTGTCGAGCGCATGGCCGATATGCAGGCTGCCGGTGACGTTGGGCGGGGGGTTGACCAGGGTCCACGGATCGGCGCCGGGCCGCTCGGGGGCGAACAGACCTTCAGCCTCCCAATGCTGATACCAGCGGGATTCGATCTCGGCGGGGTCGAAGGTCTTGGGGAGCTCGGTCATGGTGGGCTCTTAGCGATGTGTAGGTGACACACACAACCCACCGTCATCCCGGCGAAGGCCGGGATCCAGAGACACTGGCGACAGCTTAGGCTCTGGGCCCCGGCCTTCGCCGAGGTAACGACTATTTCGTATACTTCCCCAGCCACCCCAGCACTTCGCCATACCATTGCATCGAATTCTTCGGCTTGAGCACCCAATGGTTCTCGTCAGGGAAGACGAGCAGCTTCGACGGGATATCGCGCCGCTGGAGTGCCGTGAACGCCGCCAGCCCTTGGGTATAAGGAATGCGGAAATCCTTCTCGCTGGTGATCACCAGCTGCGGGGTCTTCCACGCGGTGACATGATTGACCGGGTTCCATTTCTCGAACGCCGCGGGGTCCTCATAATAGGCCTTGCCGCCATGTTCCCACTCGTCGAACCAGAGTTCCTCGGTCTCATAGGCCATGGCGCGCGCATCGAACACGCCGTCATGCTGGACGATGCACTTGAACCGATCGGGCCACTGCCCTTCGATCCAGTTCATCATATAGCCGCCATAGGAGGCGCCGAGCGCACAGACATTGTCGGCGTTGAGATACGCGAACTTGTCGGTCGCCGCCTTGAGACCCTTTTGCAGATCCTCGAGCGGCCAGCCGCCCCAATTGTTGCGGATCGCGTCGGTAAAGGCCTGGCCGTAGCCGGTGCTGCCGTGGAAATCGACCGACACCACCGCATAGCCCGCTCCGGCGAACACCGCCGGGTTCCAGCGATACGACCAGCTGTTGTTGCTCGATCCCTGTGGCCCGCCATGGACGATGAACGCCACCGGTGCCTTTGCCCCCTCGGCGAGGCTCGCCGGGCGGACGGCATACCCCCAGACCTTGTCGTTGTTCGCGCCGGTGAAGCTGAACCGCTCGACCTTGGGCAAGTCGATGCCCGCGAGCCTATCCGCATTGACCGACGTCAGCCGGCTGACCTTCTTGCCCGACAGCCGATAGAAATCGTCAGGCGCGGTCAAGCTGTTCATGCTGAACACCAATCCGCCTTTCGTCGGCACCACAGCCGAGACGACGCCATCCTGCGTCAGCCGCGTCACCTTGCCGCTCTTCGCATCGACTGCGAAGATCGGCTCTTCCTGCGTGTCCTGCGCGGTGATGTAGAGCGTCTTGTTGTCCGGCGCCCATGCGATCGAGGCGACCGAGCGATCCCAGCCCTCGGTCAGCGCGCGGACCTGCCCGCTGGCGAGGTCGCGCAGCATCAGCACCTGGCGATCGGCTTCGTAGGTTGGCCGCTTCATTGCGAAATATGCCAGCCACTTGCCGTCGGGCGAGACGGTCGGGAGGTTGTCGGTCCCGTCATTGTCGGCGGTCAGATTGACTGGGGCCGCCGATCCGTCCGCCGGCGCGGCGAAGATGTCGAGATTGGTCGAGCTCGCCTCGATCCGCCCGGCCTCGCGCAGGGCGAAATAAACGGTCTTGCCGTCGGGCGACCAGCTCAATTCCTCCCCGCCGCCGAACGGCTTCGAGGGCGTATCGCCGATCAGCTGCCCGCCGATCGCAACCCCGTTGCCGGTCGCGCCGCCGACCCCGAACGGCAGCACGAACAGCTGCGAGCGGTCGCCATTCGCCCACGTGTCCCAATGGCGCACGAACAATTGATCATAGACCCTGCCCGATCCGGCATTGGCGTCCTTTTTGACCATCGCCGGCTCGAGACTCGGCGCGCCCGGCTTGCGGTCTCCCCATATCAGCAACTTGTCGGCAGCCGGTGATACCTTGAATCCGCCGAACCCGCCCGAAAAGTCCGTGAGCCTGCGTGCAGCGCCGCCGGCAAGCGGCATTGCCCATACTGCGTCGTCGCCGCCCTTGTCAGAGGCGAAATAGAGCATGTCTCCGACGATCTGCGGGTTGGTTTCGTTGACGTCCGCCTCGCCGGCAATCTTTTCCGGAATCGCGCCCTTCTTGCCCAGATCGAGTCGCCACAGATCGTAGCGGCCGCGATTTGCGGCGAGATCGGTCTCGCGCTGCTGCCAGACCAGCCATTTGCCGTCGGGCGACACTGCGGGCGCGCCGACGCGCGACAGAGTGGCGACGTCCTGGATGGTGAGATCACGCGCGGCAGCAGGCGCGGCGAAAGCGAGCGCGACGCTCGCGAGCAGGAGATGCTTCATGGGGCGAGATAAGCAGATGGTTGCGAGGGTTACAATCGCCTCGCTCAAAATCCTCCCTCGCGCAGCGGGAGAGGATTTTGGTTACTAGTTCCGCCCGGTAATCCGGGTGATCTCGCGCGCGACCATCGCCTCGACGATCTGCGGCAGATTGGCGTCGAGCCAATCGCGCAGCATCGGCTTGAGCAACTCGCGCACCAGCCCCTCGAGCGTGTCCGAACCCGCCATTTCGGGCTTCACCACCATCCGCGACAGCGCCTCCAGCGGGCCGCGGGTCGCCTCGACGGCGCGCTCGGACAGGATCGGCTCGGCTCGGCTCGCCGGCGCAGCGGCCGGCTTGTCGGCGGGCTCTTCCACCTGATCGCGCAGTTCGAGCACTGCTTCTTCCTCGGGATCCTCATCCTCGACGCGCGGCGCGCGGGCGGAGGCCGCGGTCGCCGGGCCGGCGCGGCCGCGGCGGGTACGCGACGCCACCGCCGCATCGCCTTCCTCGGCGATGATGCGTTTGATCGAGGAGAGGATCTCCTCCATCGACGGCTCGGTACTGATATCGCCCATAGCCGACACGTCTCCTGTCACTGATTGTGGTTAAATCAGGGATTTCGGGGCGTGGTGTCAACCGATCGCTGCAGCAAAGGATCCAGTTGGCCCGGCGGGACGGTCGCGCCCTGCGCGGGCGTGCCCGTGGTCGGGGTGCTGGCGCCGGTCGGCGTGGGATCGTCGGCCCAGTCGCTCCAGCGGCCGCGAACCCGCTCGTAATTGGCGGCCGGATCGTAGAGCGGCCCGCCGTCGAGCCCGAGATCCTTGGCTTCGGCACGACCCATCGACGCGAGCAGCGAGAAGCCTGCGACATAGGCGTCGCGCTCGGCAGTGACGTAGTTGACCTGCGAATTGAGCAGTTCCTGCTCGGCGTTGAGGATATCGAGGATGGTGCGCGTGCCGACGCTGTTCTCGGCGCGAACGCCCTCGAGGCTGAGCCGGTTGGCCTCGACCGCGACGCGAGTCGATTCGATCACCCGGAGCGCGCCCTGATACGAAGCAAAGGTCGATCGCGCCTGCGCGACCACACCGCGTTCGGTGAGCGTGACCTGTTCGATCGCCGCGCCTTGTCGCGCCTGCGCCTGACGGACCTGCGCCGCCGGACGCCCGCCCTGGAAGAGCGGCAAGGTCACCTGGGCGCCGAGCGTGGTGGCGAAGCCGTCGCTATTCAGCCCCTGCGCCCGCGACTGCGAGCCGACCGAGCCGAGATAATTGTAATAATCCCCGCCCACGCCGAGGCTCACCTGCGGCAGCCGCCCGGCCTTGGCGACGCTGACGTCGTAGCGCGATGCGTCGCGGGCGAGCTTCGCCGCCTCGAGGAAAGGATTGTTGGCGAGCGCGGTCTGTTCGGCGGTGGCGACATCGTCGGGCAGATTGGGCAAAGGCGGCGGCGCGGCGAGCACCCCCGGCGGCGTGCCGATGATCCGGATGTAATTTTCGCGGCTGCCGATCAGCCGCGCCTCGGCGGTACGCAACTGGCTCTGCGCCAATGCGAGTCGCGCCTCGGACTGGGCAACGTCGGTGCGGGTCAGATCGCCGACCTCGAAGCGGTCGCGCGTGGCCTGGAGGTTGACCTCGAGCACTCGGGCGTTCTGCTGGTTGAGCCGGACGATCGCCTCGTCGCGCAGCACATCGACATAGGCCGTCGTCGCCAGCGTGAAGATATCCGATTCGGCGCCACGCAGATTGGCCTGCCCCGCCTCGACTCGCGTCTCGGCCGCGCGCACCGAATTGCGCACCGCCCCGCCACTGAACACCGGGACCGACAGATCCAGCCCCAGCGCGCCGCGGCGGCTCGGCCCGAAGGTCGCGTCGGTATCGTAGAGGCTGTTGCTGAACGAGCCCGTCGAGCTCACGCCCGGCCGGCCCTGCGATCGCGCGATCGGAACATTCTCGTCATTGGCGCGCTGATTGGCACGCTCGCCGGCGAGATCGGGATTGGTGTTGTACGCCTGGACCAAAGCGTCGCGCAGCGTGGTGGTCGGTTGCGCCGACGATCCCAATGCCGGCATGGCGGAGCGCGGCGCCGTCTGAACCGTCACCGGATTCGACGTGCCGGTGCGCGTCGTGGCGGTCTGCGCGGCGGCAGGCACGGCGAGCGCAGTCAGGCTCACGCCCAGCAGCAGAGTGTTCAGTCGCATTCAGTCTCTTCTTTTTCAGAAAGTGAAGGTCCGTAGGCGTCGGAAACCTGGCAGTTCAGCGCATTCGATGTCCATGAAGTCGATCAGGCCGAAGCCGCCTTCGCTACGCCGCCCGGCGGCGAGCCGGGTCACGCCGCGTTCGACCACCCCGGTGACGACGCGCCCGCCCGGCTTGATCTGGGCGATCAGCGCATCGGGAAGCTGCTCGACCGCGCCGTCTATGACGATCAGATCATAAGGCGCGCCCGCGGCCCAGCCGGCCGGGAGCGGCCCCTGCACCACTTCGACTTTCGCCTCGCCGGCCAATGCGCCGCGCGCGAGACCGACCAATGCATCCTCTTCCTCGAGCGCGACCACCGATCCGGCGAGCAATGCGAGCAAGGCCGCGGCATAGCCGCCGGCGGCGCCGACGAGCAGGACATGGTCTTCGGGGCGGATCTGCGCCTCGGTCAGCAGGCGCCCGATCACCAGAGGCGAATTGTGGCGCCGGCCGCCGGCGAGCGGCAGCAAGGTGTCGCGATAGGCGAGCCCGCGATGCTCGGCCGGCAGGAAATTTTCGCGCGATACCCGCGCCATCGCCTCGACCACGCGCGCGTCGTTGACCGCGTTGGTGCGCAGCTGGCTCGCGACCATCGCATGGCGCATCACTTCGAAACGGTTCGCTTCGACGGGCGCAGCATCGACCATGAGGGTCATCATCACTCCGGCTTTGTTGCACAACCGTATTAGTTGCGCAATACACTAGTTGAACGTTGCGCTGCTTCTATCGCGCTGCAGCGTCGTCGCCAAGCGAAGCCGGGATCATTTTGAAACTATGTTGACAGGGCGCCGCCCCTCGCGCATCTCGCCGCCTCGCTTCGAGGCCCGATGGCGGAGTGGTGACGTAGAGGACTGCAAATCCTCGCACCCGGGTTCGATTCCCGGTCGGGCCTCCAGCTTCTCGACAAGCCAGCTTCCCAACAGATACGCAAAAGGCGCCCGCTTCGCAGCGGACGCCCTTGCGTTGACTTCAGTGCCGGTTAGCGGCGACGGCCGCGGCAATCGCCGCCGTCGACTTCACGGCCGAGCAATGCGCCGGCGCCCGCGCCGATGATCGTGCCGGTGGTGCTGCGGCCGCGATACGAATTGCCGCGGCCGATCTCGCCGCCCAGCAGACCGCCGGCGACTGCGCCTAGGATCGTGCCGGTGGTGCCGCTCGAGCAACGGCGATAATTGCGGTTGCGATAGCCGCGACGGTCACCGCGATAGCCACGGTCCTCGCGATAACCGCGGTCCTCGCGATAGCCACGGTCGCCGCGATAGCCGCCGTCGCGATAGTCGCGCTCATAATAGCCGCGGCCATAATCCTGCGCGGCGGCGGGGGTGGCTGCCATCCCGCCGAGAGCGACGGTGGCGGCAAGCGCTGCGTTGAACAGGGACTTGATCATTTCATCCTCCTTCGGGGGCCTGGTTTGCCTCCACATGCCGACTCTTCTGCCATGCCGCAGATGGGGCGAGCCTGAATGCGTCCGTTAGCCGCCGTTCATCAGCTGTGGTTTTCGCGTCACTCGACAGTGAAAAAGCACGCCTCGTCGCGCGTGTTTCGAGCCGGGAGCGGAACAAGCCGTGCGCGCCGAGGGTTTTGGCCCAGGATCAAGGGAGACGACGATGTACGATTTCGGCCTCCGTCAGGCGCTGTCGGGCTACCGCATCGCCTATCGCCCGCAGGAAACGAATCACTGCCCGGGCTGCGGCAACTCGCACTGGATGATTGGGCGACTCACTGCCGAATGCGCCTTTTGCGGCACCGCGCTGCCGCTGATCGGCGGGGGCGCATCGGGCAATGGCGCGATGCACCCCCGCACGGTGTCGGCACTGGCCGCCTAGGCCGGAACGCGGTCTGCGCGGCGCGCGTTGCAGTTTGCGAGACCGCGACAGGAGCATCCCTAATGACCGATATTTCCGTCACTTCGCCCGTCGAGCGAATCGCCCGCGTGATCGCCGCCGAAGCGCTCAGCATCAATGGCGAAGGGCACGACGGTAGCGCCGGTGGCGCAGTGGACGCGGCCTGGCAGCAGGAAGTCGGGCGAGCGCTGGCGATTCTCCGCACCCTGCGCGAACCGACTCCCGAAATGGTCGAAGCCGGCCGCGCCGTGGGCAGCGATCCCGCGGAGATATGGAACGCAATGGTCCGCGCCGCGATCGGGCAAGAAGAGACGGTCTGACCTACGTCACTCCGGCGAAAGCCGGGATGACGATCAAAGTCCCCCGCGGCTCTCGCCCTCGTCGTTTGGCTTGGCCTGCGCGGTGTGCAGCTTCGCGTTGATCGTATCCGGCGTGATGTGGCTCATCGCGGCCTGGAGCTTGTTGACGAAGCCCGAGACGACGTGCGGCTTCCGGCCGGTCATCGCCGCCCAGCCATCCTCCGCCACCTTGGCCGGATCGGCCTTCTCCGCCTCCCCCACCGGAGTATCGAGCATCCCTGCCCGGGCGAAGAATTCGGTCTCGGTCGGCCCCGGCATCAGCACGGTCACATTGACCCGGGTGTCCTTCAATTCCTCGCGCAGTGCATAAGACAGGCTGTCGAGATAGGCCTTGGTGCCGTTGTACACCGCCTGCCACGCGCCCGGGATCAGTCCGGCGATCGACCCGGTGATCAACACGTTGCCTTCGTCGCGCGCGACCATCTGCTGGAGCACTTTCTGGAGCAGATAAGTGGTCCCGGTGACATTGGTGTCGATCACCTTGCGCCATTCGGTCACGTCCTGCGCGAGAAAGCCCTGCCCCAGTCCGCGCCCGGCATTGGCGACGAGCACGGCGATCGGCCGGCCGGCGGTCGCCGCGAGCAGCCGGTCATTGCCTTCGAAGGTCGCGAGATCGGCCTCGATCGCTTCCACCGCCACGCCATAGCCATTGAGCTCGCCCGC
Source organism: Sphingomonas psychrotolerans (assembly GCF_002796605.1). Taxonomy (NCBI): domain Bacteria; kingdom Pseudomonadati; phylum Pseudomonadota; class Alphaproteobacteria; order Sphingomonadales; family Sphingomonadaceae; genus Sphingomonas; species Sphingomonas psychrotolerans. The sequence continues at coordinate 1,052,973 of NZ_CP024923.1, read as the reverse complement.
CGCCGCGTCGATCTGCGGCTCGTCGGCGACGAGGATCAGATCATATCCCTCGCGCGCCGCGATCTTCGCGAGTTCCTTGCCGATCCCGGTCGAGGCGCCGGTGACCACTGCCAGCTTGTTCGCCATATTCTCTCTCCTCAGGCCAGCTCGAGACCGGGTTTGAGCACCACCTTGGTGCAGGTGTCCTGCTCGTTCTTGAACATCTTGTAGCCCTCGACCGCCTGTTCGAGCGGCAGGCGGTGCGAGATCAGGAAGGTGGTATCGAGCTCGCCATTGCCGATCATCTCGAGCAATTGCGGCAGATACTTCTGGACATGGGTCTGCCCGGTGCGAATCTGCAGCCCCTTCTCCATCATCGCGCCCGCCGGGAATTTGTCGACGAACCCGCCATAGACCCCGGGGATCGACACCCGCCCGCCCTTGCGGCACGCGACGATCGCCTGGCGCAGCGCATGCGGCCGATCGGTGCCGAGGAAAGTCGAGGCCTTGATCTGGTCGACGACATTGTCGGCGAAAAAGCCGTGCGCCTCGAGCCCGACCGCGTCGATCACTGCATCGGGGCCGATCGAGCCGGTCATCTCCATCAGCGCCTCATAGGTGTCGGTCTCTTCATAATTGATCGTCTCGGCCCCGAAGCGTTTCGCCAGCGCCAGCCGGTGCGGGAAATGGTCGATCGCGATCACCCGGTGCGCGCCCATCTTGAACGCCGATTGCACTGCGAACAGCCCCACCGGGCCGCATCCCCATATCGCGACGGTGTCGCCGGGCTCGATCTGGGCATTCTCGGCGGCCATCCAGCCGGTCGGCAGGATGTCCGACAGGAACAGCACGTCGTCATCGGGCATCCCGTCGGGGATCACGATCGGGCCGACGTCGCTGAACGGTACCCGGACATATTCGGCCTGCCCGCCCGGATAGCCACCGGTCAGATGGGTATAGCCGAACAGCCCCGACATCGGCTCGCCGTACAAGGTCTGGCCGAGGTCCTGGTTTTCGGCCGGATTTCCGTTCTCGCATGCTGAGAATTGCTGCTTCGAGCAATGGAAGCAGCTTCCGCACGAGATGGTGAACGGGACGACCACGCGCTGCCCCTTCTTCAGCGTCGATTTCGGCCCGACATCGACCACTTCACCCATGAACTCGTGGCCGAGGATGTCGCCCTTCTCGAGCGTCGGGATATAGGCGTCGTAGAGGTGCAGGTCCGATCCGCAGATCGCCGTCGAGGTGATCTTGATGATCGCGTCGCGCGGATTGAGGATCTCGGGATCGGGGACGGTTTCCATCCGCACGTCGTGCTTGCCGTGCCAGGTGAGTGCGCGCATTCGTCTGTCTCCGCTTACGGGAATTTGAGCTCAGCTATGGGGCTCGCGATTGGGCGGCGTGGTCGTCGCGATCTCGCCGGTTTCCATCAGCTGCTTGAAGCGCCGCAGGTCGCGCGTGGCGCTGATCTGCGGCTCTTTCTGGGTCAGCTTGGCGATCGCCTTGCCGATGAAGCCGGCAGGCGGATCGTAGGCCAGGATCGCGCGGACATAGGTGCCATGCCCCGGCGGACCGTCGCGGAACTCGATCCGGCCGCTATTCTTGACGTCGCCGTCGTCGGAAGCCCAGGCGAGCGCTTCGCCCGGCCGGTCTTCGGTGATCACCGACGTCCATTGATAGTCGCCATTGGGTCCCTTCACTGTCCAGCGCGAGCGACCGGTATCCACCGGTTCGATCGCGACGATGTTCTCCATGAAGGCTGGAAGGTTCCGGAAGTCCCGCCAAAAGGCGTAGAGTTCGTCGCGAGGCCGCATGATCGAAATCGTCCGTCCCCAGACGGTGCCTTCGCCCTGCTGCGCCTCGCTTTTCTGAACGTCGCTGTCTTTCGAGACATAGGACGGCGCGTCGTCGCGTACATCGCTCATCGCCGCCTCCTCAATTCTGCTCGTGGCGGCCGGGATAATCCTCCGGCCTGGCCTTGCCCTGGTTCTTGACTGCCTGACGGCTTTCGTCCTGCAGCCCGGGATCCGAGCCTGGTTCGAGTTCCGATCCGCGATCCTTGGCGCCGCCTTCGGACAGGTCCTTGTGTTCGGACATAATCGCTCTCCCCGGAAAGCGGCTCGTACCGCTATCCGATTGATATGGATAAGTTTTACAGGCGTCCGCAGAAAGGCGGATGCTTCGCGGGATTAACCCGCGGCAACCAAGGGCGTTCCCGCGAAAGACGTCATCCCGGCGAAAGCCGGAATCTCAGGCGAATGCGCGAGCAGCTGGCAGCACGCGATCCCGGCTTTCGCCGCGATGACGGTATGGCTATGGCCTACGCATGTCCGGCCTCACGCTCTACAACTCGCTCACCCGCAGCCTCGAGCCTTTCGCGCCGCTCGACCCGGAAAAGGGCGTCCGCGTCTATTCGTGCGGCCCGACGGTCTATAATTACGCCCATCTCGGCAATCTGCGCGCCTATGTCTTCACCGACACGCTCAGCCGCGTGCTGACATGGAAGGGCTATCCCCTCACGCACGTCATCAACATCACCGATGTCGGCCATCTGACCAGCGACGCTGACGCCGGCGACGACAAGATGGAGGCCGCGGCGCGCACCCAGGCGAAGAGCATCTGGGACATTGCCGCGCATTATACCGCCGCGTTCAAGCAGAACGTCGCCGATCTCAACATCCGCCAGCCCTCGCGCTGGTCGGTCGCCACCGATCACATCGAGGAAATGCTCGCCTTCGCGAAGCAGATCGCGCCCGGGCATTGCTACGAACTCGACACCGGCCTCTATTTCGACACCAGCACCGTCGCCGATTACGGTCGCCTTGCCGGAACGCAGGACGATGTCCGCGAAGGCCGGATCGACCCGGTAGCGGGCAAGCGCCACCCGCAGGACTTCGCGATCTGGCGCAAATCGCCCCCCGGCGAGCAGCGCCAGATGGAATGGGATTCGCCCTGGGGCAAGGGCGCGCCGGGCTGGCACCTCGAATGCTCGGTGATGAGCCTGAAATATCTAGGCGCGCCGTTCGACATTCACACTGGCGGGATCGACCACCGCGAGATCCACCACCCCAACGAGATCGCGCAGAACCAGGCGTTTTGCGGGTGCAGCGATACCGGCGCGCATTTCTGGATGCACAACAATTTCCTCGTCGATCGCCAGGGCAAGATGTCCAAGTCGAAGGGCGGCTTCACCACCCTTCAGTCGCTGATCGACGCCGGCGTCCATCCCCTCGCCTATCGCCTGCTCTGCATGCAGGCGCATTATCGCAGCGAGCTGGAATTCAGCGCCGATAACCTCGCGGCTGCGCTCACCCGCCTCAAGCGGTTGGTCGGTCTTGTCGAGCAACTTCGACAAAGCGCCCCGGCGATGACGGAGTGGCTTGGCGTGGAAGTAAAGAAAGCCGGATGGGCGACGATAGTCCAGGCACTCGAAAGCAACACACAGCGACTACCTGCGGAATATGCTGCGTTCGATCGCGCTATTTCAGATGACCTTAACACCCCTCTGGCTCTGTCAATTTTCGAAGGTGTCGTTCGGGACAGGTCCCTATCAGAGTCTCAGCGGCTGGAGTTCGTGGCGCGCTGTGATACCACTCTGGGTTTAAGTCTCCTTGAACTCACCCGCGAAGAACTCCGCGTTCGCCCGGCAAACGCCACCCTCACTCCGGAACAGATCGACGACCGCCTCGTCGAACGCCAGCAGGCGCGTGTGGTGAAGGATTTCCAGCGCTCCGACACGATCCGCGACGAACTCGCCGCCGCCGGCGTCGAAGTGATGGACGGCGACCCGCTCGGCTGGGACTGGAAACCGGCGCTGTAGAAGCGCGCGCTTACTTGCCACACACCGTCACCCCGGCCTTGTGCCGGGGTCCGCCATGCAACAACGGCTGAATCTGGAGCTGCTTGCCCTTCCCCCGCCTGTCGGTGGACCCCGGCACAAGGCCGGGGTGACGGATAGAAATAGACGGGACCGAACAGCCCCCCTTGCGCGCCGACCCCCGCTTCCGCCAGAACGCGCGCAACACGGGAGGCAAGAATGCGGGGACAGGTACTGGGCGTCGATCGCACCAGCGGCGAGGGCCAGATTTCCGGCGAGGACGGCCATCGCTACAGCTTCAGGCCCGGCGACTGGAGCGGCGACAAGGGGCCGGCGGTTGGCGCGCGCGTCGATTTCGCGACCGAGGGCGCACGCGCATTGCGCATCTTTCGCCTGCCCGATTCGGACACCGCGTCGGTCGCCCATCGCCCGGTGGCGGCAAACGACCGCAATAAATATGTCGCGGCGTTGCTCGCTTTCTTCCTCGGCACGCTCGGCATCCACCGCTTCTATCTCGGCCGCAACGGCACCGGCGTGCTGATGATCGTGATTTCGATCACCTTCGTCGGCCTGATCGTCACCGGGCTATGGGCACTGATCGACACGGTGCGCTATCTGATCATGTCCGACGCCGAGTTCGAGCATCGCTACGCCCGCCGCTACGCCGGATGAAGGTGGTCCTCCCCGCACTTGCCCGGCCGCTGGTCGAGCCGCATCTGCCCGCGGGGCTCGACCTGCACTGGTTCGCCAGCCTCGACGAAGCGATCGAGATGGTCGCCGATGCCGATATCGGCTGGGTCGACAATAACGGTCCGGCCAATTGGGCGCGCGCCGCCGCCGCGGGGCGCAAGCTCCAATGGCTCTCGACGATCTATGCCGGGCTCGATCCGCTCGACAAGGGCCAGCTTCGCGCGCGCGGCACCCGCGTCACCAACGGCAGCGGCGTCAACGCGCACACGGTGGCCGAATATGCCGTGATGGGCGCGCTGGTCGCCGCCAAGCGCTACGACCAGGTCGTCCGTATCGCCGACACGCGCATCTGGCCGTTCGAGGCGCCCGGAAAGCTCGAACTGTTCGAAACCAGCGCGCTGGTGATCGGCTATGGCACGATCGGCCGGCTGATCGGCGAGCGCCTCACTGCATTCGGCGTGAGTGTCACCGGCGTCACCCGCACCGGCGCGCCGGGCACGATCGGCCCGGAAGCGTGGCGCGATCGTCTCGCGGAGTTCGACTGGATCTTTCTCGCCGCCCCCGCCACCGAGCAGAGCCGCGCGATGATCGGCGAGGCCGAGTTCAAGGCGATGAAGCCCTCGGCGTGGATCGTCAATGTCGGCCGCGGCGAATTGATCGATCAGGACGCGCTGATCGAGGCAGTGACCAAACGCCGCATCGCCGGCGCGTTCCTCGACACCGTCACGCCCGAGCCGCTGCCGCCCGAGCATCCCTTGTGGACCGCGCCCAACATCCTCCATTCGATGCATTTGTCGGGCCGCAGCCAGACCCGCATGTTCGTCCGCGCCGCGCAATTGTTCGTCGAGAATATCCACGCCTTCGTCGAGGGCCGCCCGCTCGTGAACGAAGTCGATCTGGAAGCGGGGTACTGACTCCGATCGTCATCCCGGTGCGCGCGGGACCTCAGGCGATGGCGCAGGGCAGGAGCCGCACGAGATCCCGGCGTTCGCCGGGAGGACGACTATTTCGCGGCGGGCTCCACTGCGAACAATTTGTCCCAGAAGCCGTCCTTGAGCAGATATTCCATCGTCGCGCCGTCGCTTCGATCGTCGGGGCAGCCGGCCTGGTAGGAGAAGGTCCGCGCCGCCATCTCATCGCTCACCGCGCGCGCGAAATCGGGACCCAGCCGCCGGGTCAGCACCACCAGCATCGCTCGCGCCGCCTCCGAGCCCCATAATGAGCGCGGGTCGGGGACATAATCGGAGACGCCGCCTTCCTGCTCCGCTTCTTCCTCAGCCGTTTCCTCGGCCGTGAATTCGCGGTCGAGTTCCTCCTCGAGGTCGAGATGCACATTGTCCATGGCCGTCTCCTTCGTTGCTGCACCAACGCGAAGATGCGGCGATGGGTCCGTAACGATCGCTCCGCAACGGTGGCTTTACCCGCACAGGGTAATTTTCTCCCTTGCCAGAATTTACCCCTTCAGGGTAATGACCCGCATCATGACCACACTCGCAGGTTCCAAGATCCGCCGCTTCCGTGAGGAACGCGCCCTTTCCCGCGCCGCTTTCGGCGCCTGGTTCGACACGCCCGGCTCGACCGTGCAGGGCTGGGAGGAGGACGGCAAGCGCGCCTCCGCCGCCGTGCTCAATCAGATCGCCGCCAACGGCATCGCGCATCACCAGGACTGGTACGTCCATGTCCGCAACCTGGAGCAGAGCATGGGCTGGACGCCTGACAGCTGGACCCACGCCGAGGCGCGCCAGCTCCCCAATTACCCCGATCAGGCCGCGCTGAACGCCGCTACGGCGACTCTCGCCAATTACCCCCCTCTGGTCTTCGCCGGCGAGGCGCGCGAACTCACCACCGAGCTCGCCAGGGTGTCGCGCGGTGAGGCCTTCCTGCTCCAGGGCGGCGACTGTGCGGAGAGCTTCGCCGAGTTCCACCCCAACAACATCCGCGACACCTTCCGCGTCATCCTCCAGATGGCGGTGGTGCTCACCTTCGCGTCGAAGCTGCCGACGGTGAAGCTCGGCCGCATGGCCGGCCAGTTTGCCAAGCCGCGCAGCGCCGATACCGAGGTGATCAACGGCGTCGAGCTCCCGTCGTACCGGGGCGACAATGTCAACGACATCGCGTTCACCCCCGAGAGCCGCATCCCCGATCCGCAGCGCATGGTGCAGGGCTATTCGCAGTCCGCCGCGACGCTCAACCTGCTGCGCGCCTTCGCGACCGGCGGCTATGCCAATCTCCATCAGGTCCACAAATGGACGCTCGATTTCATGGGCCGCAGCCCATGGTCGAAGAAGTTCGCCGACGTGGCGGACCGCATCGGCGAATCGCTCGATTTCATGGAGGCGTGCGGGATCAACCCCGACACCGTGCCGCAATTGAAGGGCACCCAATTCTACACCAGCCACGAGGCGCTGCTGCTCCCTTATGAGCAGGCGCTCACCCGGCAGGACAGCCTCACTGGCGACTGGTACGATACCAGCGCGCACTTCCTGTGGATCGGCGACCGCACCCGCTTCGAGGGCAGCGCCCATGTCGAGTTCCTGCGCGGCATCGGCAACCCGATCGGGATGAAGTGCGGCCCCAGCCTCGAGCCCGACGCACTGCTGCGCCTGCTCGACACGCTCAACCCCGGCCGCGTCCCCGGCCGGATGACCCTGATCACGCGTTATGGCCACGACAAGATCGAGAAGGGGCTCCCCGCGCTCGTCCGCGCGGTGAAGCGCGAGGGGCATCCGGTGGTGTGGAGCTGCGACCCGATGCACGGCAACGTCGTCAAGGCCGCCAACGGCTACAAGACCCGCCCGTTCGAGCGCATCCTCGCCGAAGTCCGCGGCTTCTTCGCCGTCCACCGCGCCGAGGGCACTTTCGCCGGCGGCATCCACGCCGAGATGACCGGCCAGAACGTCACCGAATGCACCGGCGGCGCGATCGACGTCACCGAGCAATCGCTCGCCGATCGCTATCACACGCACTGTGATCCGCGGCTCAACGCCGGGCAGAGCCTCGAACTGGCGTTCCTGCTCGCGGAGATGCTCAATGCCGAGATGGCGGAGCGGCGCAAGGCGGCGGCCTGACCGCCCCCGCCGCGGCGGCTAGGCGGCCAGCCGCGCGCGGTCCATCTTCAGCGTCACGATCAGCCCGTCTTCGGACCAGTCATAGTCGATCGAGCCGTTCAACTGGCTCGACACGGTACGCTTGACGAGGTTGCTGCCGAACCCCGCCGGCGCATCGGGCACGTCGACCAGCGGGCCGCCGCGCTCCACCCAGGTCAAGGTGATCGCGTCGCCTTCGGTGGCGCTGGTCACGTCGAGGGTTCCGGGCGTCTCCGAAAGCGCGCCATATTTGACCGAGTTGGTCGCCAGTTCGTGGATGACCAAAGCCAGCCCCGTCGCCGCGTTCTCGCCCACCCCCATCCGCTCGACCGCGACTCGAATCCGCCCGCTGAACGCGCCGACATCGTCATAGGGCGCGAGCAGCACCGAGATCAGGTCGCCGAGCAGAGCCGCCGCACCCTGGCCCTGCGGCAGCGGGCGGACCAGATCGTGCGCCCGGCCCAAAGCCGTCAGCCGCGCGGTCAAGTCGCGCGCCATGTCCTCCGCGCTCACCGCCGACCGCGAAGTGATCGCAGTCAGCCCCGATGCGATCGCCAGCAGATTCTTGACCCGGTGGCTCATCTCCCCGGCGAGCAACTCATGGCCTTCCTCGGCCTGCTTGCGCCCGGTGACGTCGAGGAAGATGCCGAACATCGTCCGCCCGACGATGCCCACGTCCTCGCCCTGCCCGCGCGCCGCGATCCAGCGGATCTCCGGCCCCACGAGGATGCGGAAGTCGGTCTCGTAAAAGCCCAGCATCGCCCGCGTCGCCGCGAACGCCGCGCGCACCCGATCGCGATCCGCGGGATGGATGTGCTCCGACAATTGCTCGAAGGTGACCTTCTCGCGCCACGGCACCCCCCATAATTCGAAGCCGCGCGCGTCCATGGTGAACGCGTCGGTGTCGACTTCCCACGCCCACAACGCCACGCCCGCCGCGGTCACCGCGAGCCGAAGATGCTCCGCATCCCATTCGTGCGGGGTCGCCTTTTTGGCAGTCACATATCGTCCTGAAAAATTGGGTGGCCCCTCCCCATAGCTGCCTGCTCGACTTCGGGCAAACGGGACTCAAGCGCGGGTTCGCGGTGGCTCGAATGCTGCCCGCGCGCGATCCGCTTCCGCCCGGATCGCGCAGCCCTGCGCATGGTCGTTGAGCAGCCCCATTGCCTGCATGAACGCGAAGACCGTCGTCGGTCCGACGAATTTCCACCCCTGCGCCTTCAAGGCCTTCGACAACCTTGTCGAAGCGGGTGAGGTCGATACGGTCTGCGGCTCCGCCAGTTCGTCGGCGCCGGGCTCGTACCGCCAAAGATACGCCGCCAGCGAACCATCGCGCGCGGCCAGCTCGCAAGCCCGCTTCGCGTTGTTCACTACCGCCTCGATCTTGCCGCGATGCCGAACGATCCCCGCGTCGCCGAGCAGCCGCTCGACATCCGCATCGGTGAAACGCGCCACTTTCTCGAAATCGAATCCCTGGAACGCCGCGCGGAAATTCTCGCGCTTGGCGAGGATGGTTCGCCAGCTCAGGCCCGACTGAAAGCTTTCGAGGCAGAGCTTTTCGAACAGCCGGCGGTCGTCGCCCACCGGAAAGCCCCATTCTTTATCGTGATAGGCGATGAACTCGGGTGCGGCGGCGGACCAGCGACAGCGCGGCCGCCCATCGGGTCCGGGGATGAGTTGGGTCATGCTCCGGCGGTTATCAGGGCAAGCCGCAGACCGGCAAGGTAGGCCGACATCAGCGGATCCTGAGCAGCAGCCGATATTCGAGCGTCTTGACGAACCAGTAGAAGGCGAACGCCCAGATACCGAAGCATTCGATCCAGAAGATCCAGTGGGTGCAATCCGCAGCGACGGCGGCGACGTCCGCTTTTCGCAGAAAATGAGTCGCTGCGACCGCGGCCGGCATCGCGATCATCGCGAAGCCGGCTGCATTGTACGCCGTTTCGAAAGCGCGGCGCCTGGCCGGGTCTTTGATGTGTTTGATGCGGCGCTTCGAGAAGATCACCGCCACCACCGCCAAGCAGGCGAAGAACAGGATCGCGCTGGCGGCATGAACGCTCAGCATGTCGTCCCCGGCCCGGCATTGCTGCGCGCGCATCGGGTTCATCGCCACCGAGATCGCGGCCGCCCCGGCCAGGTTCAATATCCAGTTCTCGACGTTGGACAGGCCGTGGAAGAGGAACAGAAAAAGCCCCGTCGCGCACAGACAGCCCACCAGAATGTTCTGGCAGGTGTCGCTGACATGATAGAAATAGCTGATCGAATAATGCCCCTCATAGCCACCGGCGAGGACCAGCAAGATCGGCAACGAAAAGGCGATCACCCCCATGCCGAAGCTCAAATAGAGATAGGCTCTGACTGCTTGTTTGTTGAATATCTGTTGAAAATGCCGCTTGTCGGCCGCGTCCAGCAGGTCGTCAGGGCTATCCTGCACATCGAACGGCGCTTCTTGATCAGGCATGGCCAGCCCCTGAATATTCTTGCTCAGTCGAATATTCTACGCTTCGTCAGGTCGGGCAACAAGTCGCCCGCGTCTTGTTCAGCCCAGCTGCCAGGCCTTCACTGCGGTCAGCATCAGCCAATAGAGCCCGCCCGACAGCGCCATCGCCGCAGGCAAGGTCAGCAGCCACGCCGCGGCGAGCTGGGCGATCGTGCGGCCCTGCAGTCCCGCCCCGTTCGCCACCGATGCACCCGCCACGCCCGACGACAGGATATGCGTGGTCGACACCGGCAGCCCGAACCGGTCGGCGCTGAGGATCGTTACCGCGGCGACCAGTTCGGCGGTCGCGCCCATGCCATAGGTCATGTGTTGCTTGCCGATTCGCTCGCCGACGGTGATCACGATGCGTTTCCAGCCGATCATCGTCCCCAGCCCCAATGCGATCGCGACGACCACCTTCACCCAAAGCGGGATGAAGCGCGTGCCGGCCTCGAGGTTCGACTGATACGCCTTGATCGCCTTGAGCTCGTCCTCCCGGAAGCCCTCAGGCTTCTTGGTCGCGAGCTTGGTCGTGTCGAGCACCAGATACATGTCGTTGCGTACGTTCGGCGTTGCCTCGGCGGGCACCTTGCTCAGCGAGCCATAGCTGGCGACGCGTGCGGTCAGGTCGGTCGAAAGGCTGTCGAGCGCGGCATAGACTTGCGGGCTGTCGACCTTGCGCTGCTGAAGCGCGGTGGTGAGCGTCGTTCGCGCCTGCTCGGGCGCCATGGCGATCCCGCCGCTGCGCGCGTCGAACGCCGCGGTGGCGACATTGGCGGTCTGGACGAAGGCCGGGGTCGCGCTGGCCGGCAGCGTCCGGTTGAGCGCATAGGCAGTGGGGGCGCAGCCGATCAGGATCAGCATGATCAGCCCCATGCCCTTCTGGCCGTCGTTCGAGCCATGGCTGAACGACACTGCGGTGCAGGTGAAGATCAGCAGTGCGCGCACGCCCCTGGGCGGCGCCTTGTCGCCCTCGGGCGCCCGGTAAAGCTCGGGCCGGCGGATCACCGCGCGCATCACCAGCAACAACAGCAATGCCGCGAAGAAGCCGATCAGCGGCGCCATCCACAAGCCGGTCAGCACTTTCTGCGCCTGGCTCCAGTCGACGCCGGCGGTGCCGCCGCGCGATCCCGCGGCAATCAATTGGTTGGCGAAACCGACGCCGAGCACCGATCCGATCAGCGTATGGCTCGAACTGTTGGGCAGTCCGACATACCAGGTGCCGAGATTCCACAAGACCGCCGCGAGCAGCAAGGCGAAGATCATCGCGAATCCGGCGGCCGACCCCACGTTGAGGATCAGGTCGACCGGCAGCAAAGTGATGATCGAATAGGCCACCGCTCCGCTCGAGAACATCACCCCGAGGAAGTTGAAGAAGCCCGACCACACCACGGCGAAATGGGCCGGCATCGAATTGGTGTAGATCACCGTCGCAACGGCGTTGGCGGTATCGTGGAAGCCGTTGACGAACTCGAAGCCCAACGCGATCAGCAGCGCCAGCACGAGGAAGGCGAACACTCCCAGCGCCAGCTCCTCGCCCACTCCGCGCGTGTCGGTGAGCACGCTCACCCCCGCATAGGCCAGCCCCCCGACGAGCAGGCCGGCGAAGACCAGCCAGGCGAGGGGGTGGGTCTTATAGTCGAATCGCGAGATCCCCGGCTGGTTTGCCGCGGGCGCCTGATCGAGTGCTAGGGTGGCCATGATGGGTGCGAAATGACCGCACTTCGTGACCGTGGCATGACAACAGCGTTACAGTTCAGCGGACAAGCTCAGATGCACGTCGTCCGGGTGACCTTGATCACCTTGCCGCTCGCATCCTTTTCCTCGTGCCGCCCGGGCTCGCAGGGCTTGGGCGCCACGGTCTGGCTGGTGCGCCACGCATAGAACGCCGCGACCACCGCGAGCGCCAGCACGATCGCCAGCCGGATCTTCCTGTTCTTCAGTCCCATCGCCGCCGCTTAGCCGCCCGTATTCAGAAAGTGAACTGGACGAACAGCCGGGGCTCGGACTTCGGCCCTGCGCCGGCCAGCCGCTGCAGCCAGGCCGCACCCAGCTCGAGCTTGTCGTCGGCGAGTTCGAGTGTCAGGCTCGGCCCGGCATAATGCTCGCCCTGCGCCGCCGCTTGGGGGGCGCCGCCCAGCCGCACCGCGCGCCCGGAGGCCTCGATCCCCAGCCACGCCTTGTCGCCCAGCGCATGCTGCACCGAGGTCGCGTACGCCACGTTGGTCCCGCGCGCGCCCTCGTCGCGCTGGTAGCGCAGCATCAGATTGGCCTGGAGCCACCAGCCCGGCGCGCGTCGGTCGACGATCCCGCGCAATTCGGCCTCGCCCAGCCGCCCGCCGCGATCGATCTCGATCTGCGTCTCGAGCCCTATCCCGACCGGATCCTTCTCCGGATCGCTGAACCGATAGAGCGCCACCGGTCCCCAGCCCTCGAGCACCCGTCCCTCGAACTCGGCCTGCACGCCCAGCACCAGCCGGTCGGTGAGCCCCGCGATGACTTCGATCTGATGATCGTCGGTCCCGCCATAGCTGCCGAGATATTCCGCCTGCCATTCGCCCTTGCCCGGCTCGACCTGATCGAGTTCCTCGACCTGCGCGAACGCGGGAACGGTCGCGAACAACAGCGGCAGGAGCAGCAAGTGGCGCATTTGCAGTGATTCTCCGGCAGACAGAATCCTTATAGACGCGCCCCGCCCGCGCCGGTTCCGGCTTGCCCGAAACGCCCGCGTTCCCTACCTGTTCACCGATGAGTCTCCCCGCGCCCGCTCCTGACGACGCCCCCTATCTGCGGGGCCTCAATGCCCCCAGCGCGATGCCGTGCTGACCACCGAGGGCCCCGTGCTCGTCCTCGCCGGCGCCGGCACCGGCAAGACCGCGGCGCTCACCGCCCGCCTCGCGCATCTGCTGTTCACGCGTAAGGCATATCCCAGCGAGATCCTCTCGGTAACCTTCACCAACAAGGCCGCGCGCGAGATGCGCGAGCGGGTCGGCCGCCTCGTTGGCGACGCAGTCGAGGGCATGCCGTGGCTAGGCACCTTCCACGCGATCGGCGCAAGGATGCTGCGCCGTCACGCCGAACTGGTCGGGCTCCAGTCCAATTTCACCATCCTCGACACCGACGATCAGCTCCGCCTGCTCAAGCAGCTCATCCTAGCCGCCGATATTGACGAAAAACGCTGGCCCGCGCGCCAGCTCGCCGGAATGATCGACGGCTGGAAGAACAAGGGCCTCACGCCCCGCGAAATCGACGCCGGTGAGTCCGAAGCCTATGCCAACGGCAAGGGCCAGGCGCTCTACGCCGCGTATCAGGACCGCCTGCGCACCCTCAACGCCTGCGATTTCGGCGATCTGCTGCTCCACATGCTCGTGATTCTGAAGACCGATCGCGAGGTTTTATCGCACTATCAGAACCGCTTCCGCTACATCATGGTGGACGAGTATCAGGATACCAACAGCGTCCAATATCTCTGGCTCCGCCTGCTCGCGCAGGAGCGCAAGAACATCTGCTGCGTCGGCGACGACGACCAGTCGATCTACAGCTGGCGCGGCGCACAGGTCGAAAACATCCTCAAGTTCGAAAAGGATTTCCCCGGCGCGAAAGTAATCCGGCTCGAGCAGAATTACCGCAGCACCCCGCACATCCTCGCCGCCGCCTCGGGGGTGATCGCCAATAATGGCGGCCGCCTCGGCAAGACCCTGTGGACCGAGAAGGACGAGGGCGAGAAGGTCAAGGTGCTCGGCATCTGGGACGGCCCCGAGGAAGCGCGCCGCGTCGGCGAGGAGATCGAAGGCCTCCAGCGCGGGGGCCTGAGCCTCGACGATACTGCGATCCTCGTCCGCGCGCAGCACCAGACCCGCGAGTTCGAAGACCGCTTCATCAGCATCGGGCTGCCCTATCGCATCATCGGCGGCTTCCGCTTCTACGAGCGCGCCGAGATTCGCGACGCGCTCGCGTACCTGCGCGTCGTCGCCCAGCCTTCGGACGACCTGGCCTTCGAACGCATCGTCAACGTCCCCAAGCGCGGCCTCGGCGACAAGGCGCTGGCCAAGGTTCACCAGTTCGCCCGCGCACAGGGCCTCCCCCTCACCACCGCCGGCGCGCGCATCCTCGACACCGACGAGCTCACCCCCCAGGCCCGCCGCAGCCTCGGCAATCTCATCGGCGACATCGCCCGCTGGCGCAGCATGGGCGACACCCTCCCCCATCCCGAGCTCGCCCGGATCATCCTCGACGAGAGCGGCTACACCGCGATGTGGCAGGCCGATCGCACCGCCGAAGCCGCCGGCCGCCTCGAAAACTTGAACGAACTCGTCCGCGCGATGGAGGAATATGAGTCGCTCACTGCGTTCCTCGAGCATGTCAGCCTCGTGATGGACAACGAGGCGAGCGCCGACGAACCCAAGGTCACGATCATGACGATCCACGCCGCCAAGGGCCTCGAATATGACACGGTGTTCCTCGTCGGCTGGGAGGAAGGCATCTTCCCCTCGCAGCGTGCACTCGACGAGGGTGGGCTCGTCAGCCTCGAGGAAGAGCGCCGCCTCGCTTATGTCGCGATCACCCGCGCCCGCCGCCGCGCGACGATCCTCCACGCCGCCAACCGCCGCATCTACGGCCAATGGACCAGCAGCCTCCCCAGCCGCTTCGTCGCCGAATTGCCGGGCGAGCATGTCGAGACCGAGACCACTATGTCGGGCGGCGCCAGCCTGTGGCAGGCCAACTGGTCCGAACGCGCCGATCCGTTCGCGGACGTCGGCCGAGGCACCGGCCGCGGCCCCGGCTGGCAGCGCGCCGCGGGAGTCGACGCGAAGAACCCCGGCGGCAGCTTCACTGCCCGCACCTTCTCGCGCGAACCCGCCCGGGTGCTGGAGAGCCATGCGTCGGCGGTGAGCTTCGGTGCCAAGCCCCGGGCCGATCTGTCGGTGGGGCTGCGCGTGTTCCACCAGAAGTTCGGCTACGGGCTGATCGCCGAGATCGAAGGCAACAAGCTCGAGATCGACTTCGAGGTCGCCGGGCGGAAGCGGGTTATGGATAGTTTTGTGACGTTGGGATAAGGCCCAGCAGCTTTAAGGCGCATATCCCACCAGGGCCATGTGCGCGCGGATCGCATTGGCTGGTCCGCGAGGGCTGTCGACGCGGGCGCTAAACCCAATGCCGATCTCGTCGGCATTGGGCCCGTATAAGCGAGCGAATACGGAAAGTCCGACTCGATCACCTCCCCCCCGATAGGTTACAGTTCCCGCATCATCCACTCTTTCCAAAATGGCGGTACTGGTAACAGGAAACCTCAATGTCCCGTTGGTTTCATCGGTCAGACCGCCATAGGCGGATATAAAAGTTAGCGTCAGCGTGTCGGTCGCGAAATCGAGCGCGATAGTTGCGCTACCTTCAACTGGCCATATCCTGTTGAAGGGGCCGTTGGCATTATATGCACCGCCACTCAGCTCGGACACCTGAAAAATCCTGACCCCGCTGGTGGGCCTGTCCTGCGGCTTTGTCGGCGAGCCCGCGACAAACCAGTATCTTCTGTCAGAGGCTCTCATTTCTCCTTCGGTACCTTGGCCGGATGCAAAATAGCCGAGCGTCGCATAGCGATTTTGCGGCAATCTCGTGCTTGGTCCGACCTTTAGGAGAGACAAGCCTTCCTCGCGAACCGTCGCGCCGTCGAGTTGGAGGCGCGCAAATAGCCGCCGATCGGCGGTGTCTCCATGGAAATTGTCCGCGCCGAAAGCGATTTGGCCGGCCGTACCGGGCTGAACGACCCGCACCGTGGCGGTGGGCGGCTCGATCTGAATGATCGGCCCGATTGCGGAACTAACGCTGTATAAAGTCGGTGCTGTCTGTGACTCCGCCGCAATCGCCGAGTCAATTATCCCCGACACTCCCATCAGGATGTTTCGCGCTGTCATGGATGGAATTTGAAAATAATCGTTCGATACCAATGAAGCATCGTACTGCGCTACTTCCGGGTGAAAGGCCCCACCAGGAAGCGGTCTTGGCAAACCGAGTTGATATTCAACTCGATTGGTAGTTGCGATACCGGAACGCAGGTCGTTTGCGGACGTGCTAAAAGCCGGCTGAGTACGCGTTGGAGACGCGGTGGGAAACGAGGTCGGATCTGGCGTCGGCCCTGGTACCAAAATATCACCGACATCAGTATTTCCAATATCGCCATGCCCATCTGAGTTGCAACTTCCCAGAGCGATCAAGATCGTTCCCAACCAACCAAAAATATAAACACGCATGATAATGCTCCATGGTGCGTCCGAATATTTCGGTGTTATGAGGCTATATCTACAAAATGTATCGAGGGACAGCGCTTTGCTGTGACACGTTCAACTTGACCATAAGAGCGAGTTCGGTTTTGACGCAGATATGGAAACAGTTGCGGACATAGAGCCAACGTGGCGGTGCCGATCAGCGGGCGGGGTCCGCCGAGGTCGCCAGCGCCCTGACAATCAAGCCGCGCATCGGAATTATGATACCCGGCGCAGCGCACGCTTATAAATGGTTGCTCCGCCAGACCGACGAACCTCACCCCCAAAGCGTCACCCTGTTCAGCCGCTGGCGACTTCGCCGCCCCATGACGACATCACCGTCACCCATATCCGCGATGACATGAAGAAAACCTCGCTGCTCGTCCGCGATCTCGGCACCAGCAAGACGGTCCTCCACTGTGAAACCGAATTCGCCACGCCGACCGCGTCGATCGCCGCCAATGCCAAGGCGGAGCGCACATGGCGAGTCGCATGGGGCACTCTCGCCGAAATCCGCTATGACGGCGCGTTCAAGGTGGAACTCATCGCGAAGAACCAGCCCGTCGGCGCCCGCGTCATCATCGAAGTGCCAGACAGCAACTTCGCGCCCGGCTTCGCGGCGGCGCTGGATTTCCTTCGGCAGAATTGCGCCGGGTAACCCGTGGCGCCGATGTCGCGTTCGTGATCCGTTCGATCCGGCTTCCAATGTAGGATTTCGTCTGGGATAGACTCGTCGATGACCGAGTCGCCCTCCCCTCTCCACCCCTTCGCCGCGCTCAAGCTCGTGGCCCACCCCGATTGGCCGGCCGAACGCCAGCGCGCCTTCCTCCACGCGCTGCTCAAGACCGGCGACGTCGCCGCCGCGGCCGCCTGCGTCGGCGCCAGCGCCTATGCCGTCACCTGTTTCCGCCGCGGCCTTGGCTCGCGCAGCGTCTTTTCGCGGGCATGGCGGCGCGCGATCGAGGAGGCGGAAGCCGACGCCCTCGCCACGCGCATCCTGCGCCATGGCGGCCTCGATGCCGGGCAATTGGCCCGGGTCGACGCCGCCTGCCACGGCATGGCCAAGGCGCGGCTGGCGCTCGCTTTGGCCCATCGCGCCCGGAGCGCGGCAAAGGCCGCCGCGCGTGGCTGAGGTCCCGCACGCGCCGCCCGCAGCCGAGGACCCCGATCCGCTCGCCTTCACGCCCGTCGCGCTCACCCGCGTCCATCATCATGGCTGGAGCGCGCGCCGACAACGCGACTTCATCGCCGCGCTCGCCGCGATGGGCACCGTGCTGTACGCCGCGCGCGCCGTCGGGATGACCAAGCAGGCCGCCTACAAGCTCCGCGACCGTCCCGGCGCGGAGAGCTTCGCCGCGGCGTGGGACGTCGCGCTGCAGATGGGCTATGACGAGGCGTTCGGCCAGGCGATGGACCGCGCCCTGCACGGCATCACCACCCCGCGCTTCTACAAGGGCAAACAGGTCGGCACGCGCCACCGCTTCGACTATCGCCTCGCTTTTGCCGCGCTTGACTCGTCGCCCCCGGTGCCGCGCAAGAAAGTTGCGAGATGAATCGCGTTTCCGCAAACCGAGTCAATTCAAGCCTGGCGCGGGCGCGCGTGTTCAGCCCCGCTTCACGCGCATTGGCGGAACAGATGCGGGTCGTCGGCCGTATCGCACGGCACAACAGGAGACACATTCATGAAGACCATCACCGGCCTAACGGCCCTCGCCGCGGCACTCGTCGTCGCAAGCAGTCCCGCCGCCGCCCAGAACAGCACGCGTTATGCCAGCAGCGCCTATCAGGACGAGGATGCGCGCTTCGATGCCGCGCAGCGCCGCTTCGACAGCGAATATGAAGCGTTCCAGGCAGCGGTCGAGCGCTATCGCCGTGCGCGCACGTCGCGCCCGACCTATGAAGATCGCGGCCCCGATACGCGCTATGACGACGACGAGAATTACGAGCCCTCGCGTTATTATCGCTCGGGCAATTATCAGGAGCGCGTGCTCTCGCAGGACGACCGCGTCTATCGCGGCAATGACGGCCGCTATTATTGCAAGCGCAGCGACGGCACGACCGGGCTGATCGTCGGCGCGGCTGCGGGCGGGCTGTTCGGCAACATCATCGCGGGGCGTCGTTCGAGCACGGTCGGGACTCTGCTCGGCGCGATTGCCGGCGGTGCCGCGGGCTCGGCGATCGATCGCAACCAGCAGCAGGTTCGCTGCCGCTGATGCTTTCTTTCGGCCGGGATTCAGATCGCAGTGCGTTCCACTGCGATCAGGGTCCCGGCCGCGAAGCGTTCGTCGCGCGGGTCGAAGAGCGTGCTGGGCTTGAAGCTGCGCTCGGTGACGGTCAGGTCGACGAGCCCGGTGAATTTGAACACCCCGATCTTCTCCTCGCGCGGCGGCTGGCCGTCGCGCTCGATCGTGGTGGCGCCGACATAGACTTCGCTATGGCGCGTGAAGGCGACATGCGGCGCGAGCACCACGCGGCCGCCATTATACGTAGCCTCGACGCAGTGATTGCGGACTATGGCTTCGAACAAGGCCGGCAGCGGGCCGGTGGGCGCGGGGATGGGATCGGGTTCGCTACGGTACATCTGGCGTATTATAGCAATTATACCGCAGTGCAGCAAGGTCGCAGCGCCGGATACGGGGATAGGTAGCAACACCCGTACGGCCTTTTCCGGGGCCGCGGGTTCATCCCCCGGAAGCTAGACCGGAGACACAGGGGAATCAGGAGAATACCCCCCGAATGTCCGTTGATCGTGTGCTTGCCCAACATTGCCGCATCCTCGCCAATGTCGATGCGGCCGAGGAATATGCCGCAGGCACGCGGCCGTCGTGCGGCGACAGCCTGGCCAGCAAGCGCTGGGCCTTCACGCGCGACCTGCTGTTTCATTTCGCGAGGATGGAATCGACGGTCTATGGTCCGATGATGAGCGATCGGCGCGAGCACGCCCAGCAGAGCGCCGCGCTGGCGAGCGTCGAGACCGCGGCGCTGATGGCCGAGTATCGCGAGCATATCGCGCGCTGGCAGGGTCCGCACCCCTCTGAGAATTGGGAAACCTATCGGCGCGGTATCGCCCGGCTGATGCGCCGGATTCGCACCCGGCTCGAGGCCGAGGCGGCGGAGATCGTGCCGCTGCTCCCGGTCCAGTCAGACGGCTCGCGCGGCGGGCCGACTCGCGAGACCTACGCCGCCGAGGCTTGGGAGATTCGCGGCGTGCTGTTCGACAGTGTCCCGCTGCCGAGCACCTGAGCGCCGGAGCCTAGCGCCAGAAGAGCAGGAGCAGGATGATGATCGGAAGCGGGATGCCGATCAGCCACAACAATATGCCCTTGCCCATATGGCCTCTCCTGTCTCGTTGATGTCGTTGGCCTAGAAACTTTCCGGACCGGGACCCGGTTCCCGGAGGCGACGATAGCCATTCCGCCGTTGCGATGCCGCGGCGAAGACGCCAGGAGCGGCGCATGCCGATCCATCCCTTCGCCATCGCCAATTTCCGCGCTTATTGGGTGGCGCGTTTCGCCGCGACGCTCGGCCAGATGGCGCTGGTCATCGTCATCGGCTGGCAGGTCTATGACATCGCCCGCGCAACGATGACGATCAAGGAAGCCGCGTTCCAGCTCGGGCTGATCGGCGTGGCGCAGTTCCTGCCCTTGCTCGTCCTGTCGCTGTTCGCCGGCTGGCTCGCCGACCGGATCGACCGCCGCTGGATCGCCCGCGCCGCGCTGGCGCTCGAGGCGCTGTGCGGCCTCAGCCTCGGCTGGCTGACCTATACCGACACGATCACGCTTCCCGCTTTGTTCGGCATCGCCGCGTTGCTCGGCGTGGCACGCGCCTTCGCCAGCCCGGCGCTCGGCGCGCTGGCGCCCAATCTGGTGCCCAAGGAGAGCCTGCCCACCGCGATCGCGCTGAGCTCGGTCTCGTGGCAGATCGGCACGGTGATCGGCCCGGCGATGGGCGGCTATCTCTATGCCGCCGGCCCCTCGGTGCCGTATTTCGTCGCGTCGGGGCTGTTCCTGCTCGCGCTGGTCATGCTGCTGCTGATCTCGGCGGTGCCGCGCACGACCCTCAAGTTCACCGGCAGCCCTTGGGCGCAGATGGTCGACGGTTTGCACTATGTCCGCCGCAACCGGCTGGTGCTCGGCGCGATCTCGCTCGATCTCTTCGCCGTGCTGCTCGGCGGCGCCACTGCGATGCTGCCGGTCTATGCCCGCGACATCCTCCAGGTCGGTTCCGAAGGCCTCGGCCATCTCCGCGCCGCGCCGGCGCTGGGCGCGGTGATGATCGGCATATTCTTCTCGTGGCGCCCGCTCCGGACCGAAGTCGGCAAGAAGATGCTGGCCGCGGTGGCGATCTTCGGCCTCGCCACCGTCGTGTTCGGCGCCTCCGCCCCCTTCCTCGTCGGCCTGCTCGGCCCTTCGGCGATCGGCCATGACTTCGCACCCGCCGTCTTGCTCTCGCTGGTTGCCTTGTTCGTGCTCGGCGCCGCCGACATGGTTTCGGTCTATGTCCGCCAGTCGCTGATCCAGCTCTACACCCCCGATCAGATGCGCGGCCGCGTCGGCGCGGTGTCGACCCTGTTCATCTCGGGATCGAACGAGCTCGGCGAGGCCGAATCCGGCTTCCTCGCCGCACTGATCGGCCCGATCGCCGCAGTGATCGGCGGCGGGATCGGCGCGGTGCTTGTCACACTGCTATGGGCCAAGCTATTCCCCGAGCTCAGGCGGGCTCGCACCTTCGATCCTCCGGCCAATCTCGAAGTGCCTCCCAAGGAGATGACGACATGAAGGCGAACACGATCCTCGATACGATCGGCAACACCCCGCACATCCGCGTGCAGAAGCTGTTTCCGGGCGCCGAGGTGTGGATCAAGTCCGAGCGCTCCAATCCGGGCGGCTCGATCAAGGACCGTATCGCGCTGGCGATGGTCGAGGCGGCCGAAGCCTCGGGCGACCTCCAGCCCGGCGGGACGATCGTCGAGCCGACCAGCGGCAATACCGGCGTCGGCCTCGCGATGGTCGCCGCGGTCAAAGGCTATAAATTGATACTCGTCATGCCCGAGAGCATGAGCCTCGAGCGCCGCCGGCTGATGCTCGCTTACGGCGCCAGCTTCGATCTCACGCCGCGCGAAAAGGGCATGAAGGGCTCGATCGAGCGCGCGATGGAGATCGTAGAGAGCACCGAAGGCGCATGGATGCCGCAGCAGTTCGAAAATGCTGCGAACGTCGAGGTTCATGTCCGAACCACCGCGCAGGAAATCCTGAACGATTTTGCCGATACGCCGATCGACGTGATCATCACCGGCGTCGGTACAGGCGGGCATATCACTGGCGTCGCCGAGACGCTCAAGAAGAGCTGGCCGGGCCTCAAGGTGTTCGCGGTCGAGCCCGAACTCTCACCGGTCATCTCGGGCGGCACCCCGGGTCCGCACCCGATCCAGGGCATCGGCGCCGGTTTCATCCCCAAGAACTTCCACGGCGACGCGATCGACGGCGTGATCAAGGTCGACGCGGGCGTGGCCAAGGACATGGCGCGTCGCGCGGCGCGTGAAGAGGGCATGCTGGTCGGCATCTCGTCGGGCGCGACGCTCGCCGCGATCCTCCAGAAGCTGCCCGATCTACCCGACAATGCCCGCGTGCTCGGCTTCAACTACGATACCGGCGAACGCTATCTGAGCGTGCCCGAGTTCCTGCCCGAGAGCTGATCGGCCCCCGGGGAAACGCGATTGAGCGGACCATTGCGGCGTTTCGACGGCGCAATGGTTCCAAATCCGTGCCTGCTGCGTTATGGGCGGCGACCCCGCTGGAGCAGCCTTTTGACATTTCGCCTTCGCCTCACCCTCTTGACCCGCCGCGTCCGCGCGCACCGGGGCTGAGCGGCCGCGCACGATGCTGATGCAATCCATCGAAGCCGAAGTCGCGCGCGTGCCGGCGCCCCGGTCCCCGGTCGCGCTCTGGCTGCGCGTCGTGCTCGGGGTGCTCGCGCTGGTCGCCGTCGGCGTTCCGCTGCTGATCGTCTCGACTGCGCCGCGCGTCATAGTCCATAATCGCGCGCCGATAGTGATCTCCAAACGAGTGGTGCCGAAACAGGAGCTGCCGCCGGTCGAACCGGTCAAGCTGCAGGCCGTGGCACCCGATGATGCGCGCGAAATCAACGCAGCCATCCCGTTCTCCAGCCTTCCCAATCCTGCCGCCCGCGCATTCCACCTGTCCGGCGCGGCCGACAGCCAGGTCCGCGCCGTCGATTGCCTCGCCGCGGCGGTCTATTACGAAGCCGGTGACGATGCCGTCGGCCAGCGCGCGGTCGCCCAGGTGATCATCAACCGGATGCGCCACCCGGCTTTCCCCAAGACGATCTGCGGCGTGGTCTTTCAAGGATCGGAACGCAGCACCGGCTGCCAGTTCACCTTTACCTGCGACGGCGCGATGCTGCGCTACACGCCCAACCCCGGCGCGTGGCAACGCGCCCGCGATGTCGCCGGGATGGCACTTAACGGCACGGTCTATGGCGCTGTCGGCCACGCCACGCATTACCACACCAATTGGGTCGTCCCCTATTGGAGCGCCAGCCTCGAGAAGATCTCTGCGGTCGACACGCATCTTTTCTTCCGCTGGGCCGGATGGTGGGGCACGCCGCCGGCGTTCAACCGCGGCTATGCTGGAGTCGAGCCCAACGTGCCCCAGATGGCCCGGCTGTCGAGCGTCCATCAGGGCGACACGACCAACCCGCTCGAACCGGCATTGCAGGGTGACGGCTCGCTGATCGATCCGGCGACGATCCCGGATAGCGCCGTCCCCAATGCTGTCGGCGCAGGGCTAGACGCCAACCACTTCCTCGTCGTGCTCGACAAGAAGATGAATCCCGACGCTTTCGCCGCGCTGGCGATCAAGACCTGCGGCGAGCGGCTCTACTGTAAATTCATGGCGTGGACCGATCCGAAGCAGAAGCCGGCCAAGCTTCCTGCCACGCCCGCGCAAACCGCTTCCTTGTCGTTCAGCTATCTGCGCGATCAGGCGCAGGGCTATGCCAAGGCGCTGTGGAACTGCCAGCAGTTCAAGCGGCCGAGCCCGATCCAGTGCATGCGCGTCCAGCCGCCGGTCGCGCCGGCAGCCGCGCCCATCCCCGCCGCCGGCGCCGCGCCGCTTCCCGACGCCAAGGCTCCGCCCGGCCCCGCCCTGCTCACCGGGGTACGTCGCAAGACTGATCCGGCGCAGCCTGCGGCGCGGCCGGCGGTAAACTTCACTCTGACGCCGCCCAGGCCGACACCGACGCCCGCCAACTAGCAGGCGCGTGCCACCAGCGCCTGTGCGAGTTCCGCGGCCGTCGGCGCGGCGACGTCGGCGATATCGGGCCGGTGCCAGCCCTTCGCCCCCGCCGTGTCGATCGCGACGGTCGCGAGGCCCAGCCGCCGCTGCAGCCAGCTCCGCCGCACGCTTATCGTCTGGATAGCGCCATAAGGCACCGTCCAGTCGCGCTGCGACACCACCCCGCGCGTCACCTGCGCGCTGGTCTCAAGCAGTCCATAACGGTGTCGGCGCCGTTGCAGCAGCGCGATCCCGACCGGCACCGGCACCAGCGCGAGCCCCAGCCAGAGCAACGGCAGGAACGCGCCGGCAACCGCGAACACCAGCAGCACCGGCAGACCGTGCCGCAACACCGAACGCAATACATGCCCCCGCGACACCGCCGTCAGCGCGTCGGGCGCGAAACGCGGCAACCCGGCCGCCGCGATCACCCGCTCGATCTCCTCGTCGCGCGCAAAGGGTGCCATCTCCTGGCGTCCCGAGCTGTCGTCGCTGCCGCCCAAGGTCTGGAATTCGAGGCTCCGCCAGTTGAGCCTGCCGCTGAGCGGCGCCCGGCGTACCAATGCAAGCTGGATACGCGCCTTGACGATCACCACCTCGCTGCGCGTCAACAGCCCGCGGATGCGGCGAAATCGGCCGTCGCGCTCTTCCAGGCGGAAACCATATTCCTTCGTGACGGTCCGCACGACGCCCGCAATCACTCCGAGCGCCAGCGCCAGCACGAGCACGGTCAGCCCCGCCGTGAGGGTAAGATGGCCGCGCACTTCGCGCCCGGCGATCCCGACCAGCTCCTTCCAGTCGAAATCGATCACCCCGTCGAGCGTCTGGAGCGCCGCGAAAATCGCGGCGAGCCACACCAGCGAGAAGTTGAACAGCCCATAGAGCAGCACTCGCTCCATCGGCATCGTGAACAGCGGCCCGCCAGCATCTTCGGTGACTTCAGGGGGGGACGTCTCCGCGCCCACCACCGCCGGAGCCCGGCGCAACGCGAGCCGCAGCCGGTGCGCCTCGCCTAGCGTCACGCTGTCGAGCGCCGCCTCGTCCTTGTCGCCCCCACCGGTCTCGATCCGCACCAACGCGAGCCCGAACAACCGCGCCAGCGGCTTCTGCTCGATCGAGACGTCCTGCACGCGTTCGAGCGGGATCGAGCGCCGGCTGCGATGCAGCATGCCGCTTTCGATCACGAACTCATCGTCGGCCAGGCGATAGGTCAGGAACCACCAGCCCAGCCACGTGATCAGCGCCAGGACCGCGAGCCCGGCGAGCGCGAGCAACGCGCTGGTCACCAGCCCGAACTTCGTGCCGGCGGCATATAACGCCGGCAGGGTCAGCAAGGTCGATGGCGCCGACTTGAGCATCCCGATCGCGATGGTGCCCGGATGCACCCGGCGTGGCGCGTCGTCGCTCACGCCGCGCTGCCGATCCGTGCCCGGATCGTGTCGCGTATCTCCTCGGCGGTCGCGCGGGTAATGCCCGGCAGCGTCACGATCGTATTGTCGGAGCCCGCGGTATGGAGCACCAGCCGCGCCACGCCGAAGCTGCGCTCCAGCGGCCCCTGTGCCACGTCGATATGCTGGACACGCAGCACCGGCACGATCGTGTGCACTTGCGTCCACCAGCCGTGCGCGACATGAAGCTCGCTGCCGGTGAACGCATAGCGCCAGTGCCGCCAGCGCCGCGGTGGCGACAGGATTGCGAGCCAGATACCGGCGAGCAACGCCACTCCCGCAAGTGCGCCACGCACCGGCAGTTCGTCCTTTATAGTGATTTCGGCGATGATCGCCGGAACGATCAAGACCAGCGCCATCGCCGCGCCACGCGCGTGCATCACACGCAATTGGCCACGTTCGATGGGCTCCAGGGGCACGATAGTCAGGTTCATCGCCCGACCATGCTATGCCCTTGCCCGCCGCTCAAGCGGCTTCACGCCGCGCGGAACATCTCCGGATCGAGCGCCATCACTGCGTCGCTGCCGCTCTCGACCTTGCGGCGGAGCGCGCCGGCATCGGGGAGAAAACGCTCGGCATAGAAGCGCGCGGTGATCAATTTGGCTTCGAGGAACTTCGCATTCTCGGCACCCGTCGCCAGCATTTCCGCGGCAGCCTTGGCCATGCGCAGCCACATCAGGCCCAGCGCCACGGTGCCGGTCAACTGCATATACGGGTAAGCGCCCGCACCCACATGGTTGGGGTTCTGGAAGCCGTTGGCCGCCAGCCACATGGTCGCGCCCTGGAGATGGCCGAGCGCTTTTTCGAGCGCCTCGGCGAAGCTCTTGAGCTTTTCGTTACTTTTGGCCGCGCCGATCTCCTCGGTGATGACACGGAAGAACGCCTGCACGGCACGGCCGCCATTCTGGGCGAGCTTGCGGCCGACCAGGTCCATCGCCTGCACCCCGTTGGTGCCTTCGTAGATCATCGAGATGCGGGCATCGCGAACATACTGCTCCATGCCCCATTCGGTGATGTAGCCATGGCCGCCATAGACTTGCTGGCTGTCGGTCGCGACCTTGTAGCCGATATCGGTGCCGATGCCCTTGATCACCGGAGTGAGCAGCCCGATCAGATCGGCGGCGAGCTGGCGCTCCTCCTCGGTCGCGGCGCCATGCTCGAGATCGACTTGCAACGCCCCCCACAGGCACAATGCGCGAAGTCCCTCGGTCTGCGCCTTCGCTTCCATCAGCATGCGGCGCACGTCCGGGTGGACGAACAAGGTGTCGGCCTTCTCCTGCGGATCGGCCGGGCCGGTGAGCGCGCGGCCCTGACGCCGATCATGCGCATATTGGACTGCGTTCTGATATGCGGTCTCGCCGACAGCCAGCCCCTGCAGGCCGACGCCCAGCCGCGCGGCGTTCATCATGATGAACATGGCGGCGAGACCCTTCATCTCGTCGCCGACGAGCCAGCCGGTGGCGCCGTCATAGTTCATCACGCAGGTCGAATTGCCATGGATGCCCATCTTGTGCTCGATCGAACCGCACGACACTGCGTTGCGCGCGCCCAGCGAACCGTCGTCGCCGACCATGAACTTGGGCACCACGAACAACGAGATGCCTTTGCTGCTCTCGGGCGCGCCCGGGGTTTTGGCGAGCACCAGATGGATGATGTTGTTGGTCAGGTCATGCTCGCCCGACGAGATGAAGATCTTGGTGCCGGTGATCGCCCAGCTGCCGTCGGCATTGGGCTCGGCGCGCGTGCGGATCAGGCCCAGATCGGTGCCGCAATGCGGTTCGGTAAGGTTCATCGTGCCGCCCCACTCGCCCGACACCATCTTGGGGACGTATTTGGCCTTCTGCTCGTCCGAGCCCTTGGCCAGCAAGGCGGCGATCGCGCCGTGGGCCAGCCCTGAATACATCGCAAAGGCCATGTTGGCCGAGATCATATATTCCTGGAACGCCATTGAGACGACGTACGGCATCTCCTGCCCGCCAAATTGCTCGGGAGCGCTCAGCGTACCCCAGCCGCTCTCGACGAAGGCGTTGTACGCCTCCTTGAAGCCGTCGGGCGTCGTCACACTGCCGTCTTCGTGACGCGTGCAACCCTGCTGATCGCCCGAATGGTTGAGCGGGAACAGAACCTCGGCGACGAACTGGCCACCCTGATCGAGCACCGCCTCGACGACGTCGGGCGTCGCATTCCGGAAACCAGGTAGATTGGCGTAGCGTTCCAGCCCGATCACCGCATCGAGGATGAAGCGCGTGTCGCGCGAAGGCGGCGTATATTGCGGCATGTCAGGTTCCTCAGTGAGCGTCGCTGCTTTCGAGCAGCTCGACGAATTGCTGGAGCTCGGCGATGTGCGCGTCGATGTCGCGCTTCTGGTTCTCGAGCAGGTGGATACGCTCGCGGCAGCGCGCGAGCGTCACTTGCTTCTGCAGCCGCCGCCCTTCGCCGACATCGTAGAGATCGATCATCTCCTTGATCTCGGCGAGGCTGAAGCCCACTCGCTTCCCGCGCAAGATCCAGGCGAGACGCGCGCGATCGGCATGCGAATAGATGCGCTGGGTGCCGCGCCGCTCGGGGCCGATCAGCCCCTCATCCTCGTAGAAGCGCAGCGCGCGCGGCGTGACACCGAACTCGGCGCACAGATCCGAAATGGAGAAAGCGTCCTGCTTGGGACGCGGCTCGATAGGCGCCAGGGCCTCGACGGGAAAGGCAGCAGCAGCGGGCATGGCCCAGCATATGCTTTACCTTTACGTGAACGTCAAGCAGTCCGCACCGATAGGCGCGCGATCAATCCCGACATTTCAAATACGGTCGCCCCGGCATCGAGCGACAGCCCGATCGCCGCCTCCCCCAGTTCGCGCGCCGCGGCATAGGCGTCGAGCGCGGCCCGAAGCGGCTCGCCCGAACGCGTCCGCGCGCGCTCGGCGATGAAGCTCGGCGAGCGGTGCAGGAACGCCTCGTAGCGGGGCTGCGCCGCCTTGGCGCCGAGCAGTCTGGCGAGCCGCGAGCGCACTGCGTTGGAAGGATCGCCGGTCTCGGCGAGCGTCGCCATGTCCCCCTCCAGCGCCGCCAGATCCAGCCCGGCAAAGCCCAGCGCACGCCCCGGCGAACCTTCGCCGGCGCGAACCAGCGCATCGATCTCGCTCGTGCTCGCTTGCGGGAGTTCGGATCGCAGTATCCCGGCGACCTGCTCGGCCGCCAATGCCTCGAACCGCAACAGACGGCAACGCGAGCGGATCGTCGGCAGCAACTGCCCCGGCGCGTGGCTGACCAGCAGGAAGATCGTTCCCGCCGGCGGCTCCTCGAGATTCTTGAGCAGCGCATTGGCGCCGCCGCGCTCGAGATCGTCGATCGAATCGATGATGACCACGCGCCGCGAACTCAGCGAAGGCTTGGTGGCGAACAAGGGCTGCAGGCTGCGCACCTGCGCGATGGTGATCGAGCGGGCGAGCGCTTCGTCGGGCTTGGCGGCATCCTTGGGCAGCCGCACCAGCTCGCGATAATCGGGATGCGCGCCCGCGGCGATCAGATGCGCGGTCTGGGTGGTCTCGGGCACCTCCCAGTCGGGGCTAAGCTTCTGCGGCTCGCTGGCTTCGGCGAGCATCCGTGCGGCGGCGGCTCGCGCGAACGCGCCCTTCCCAACGCCTTGGGGTCCGGCGATCAGCCACGCATGATGGAGCACCCCGCTGGCCATGGCGGCGGCGAGCGCGTCACGCGCGGATTCGTTGCCAAGGAGCATAAGCGGTTTAGACACCAATCGTCATCCCGGCGAAAGCCGGGATCTCAGGTCGCAAGCGCGTCAGGTGGCGCGCGACCCGGGTTTCGCCGGGGCGACGGCTTAGCTGAACAGCGACGTCATCCCCAGCCACACGCGACGAAAGAACCCCGCCTCGCCGACATCGGCTTCCGCCACCAGCGGCAGCGTCTGGGTCGGCATACCCGGCGTCTCGACCACCAGATCTGCGATGTGCGCACCCGCCTTGATCGGTGCCTTGACCGGCCCGAGATAGACGAGTTTGCCGGTCAACTTCGGTGAAGTGCCCGCGGGCACCGTCGCGTTGAGATTGCGCGGCGCGACGACGCCGACGCTGCCCGCGCCGCCGCCCTGCACTTCGACCTCGCCGATCTTCTTGCCCTTCGAGGCGATCGCGAGCGGGCTCCACGCGCGGAAGCCCCAGTGCATGAAGCGCACCGATTCTTCGGCCCGCCCGCCATAGCTGTCGAGCCCGGCGACCACCATCACCAGCCGTCGTCCATTCTGCTCGGCCGATCCGGTGAAGCCATAGCCCGCCTCGTCGGTATGCCCGGTCTTGAGCCCGTCGGCCCCGGCGACGCGGCCGAGCAAGGGATCGCGATTGCCTTGGGTGATCGCGTCGCCTGCGCCAAGCGTCTTGCCCCAGGTGTAGGAGGTACGGCTGTAGAACTGCTTGTAGAGCTGCGGATGGTCCTGGATCGTCGCCTTGGCGAGATGCGCGAGGTCGCGCGCGGTCACGAAGGTGCGGCCTTCGTCGGGCCAGCCGTTCGAGGTGCCGAACTGGCTGTTGCTCAGCCCGATCTTCTTCGCCTGCTGGTTCATCAGATTGACGAAGGCTTCCTCGGTGCCGGCGATCTTCTCGGCGAGCACCACGCAAGCATCGTTGCCCGAAAGCGTCACGATGCCGTTGAGCAGGTCTTCCACGCGCGGCGTCTCGCCGACCGCGAGGAACATCGTCGAGCCCTGCGAATGCCACTTCTTCCACGTCTCGGGAGAGACTTCGGCGGTGTCGGTCAGCTTGAGCTTGCCCTGCTTGATCAGGTCGAACGCGACATAGACCGTCATCATCTTCGCCATCGATGCCGGCGGGATGCGGCGATCGGCATCCTTGGCGTACAGCACCGCGCCCGAGGACAGATCCTCGAGATAGGCGATCGGCGCCGGCGTATCGAAGGGCGGGTTCTGGGCGGTGGTCGGATAAGCGACGGCGAGCGCCAGGATCGATGCAGCAATAAGCTTCTTCATGGCAGTCCGGGTCCCCGGGTTACTCAGTTGACGGCGATGACGCGCGCGTCTCCATAACCCGCGCGTGCGGCCCCGCCCCGCGCTGCATCCGCCTCCCGCCGTGTGGCGAAGGGGCCGAGCTGCACGCGATAGAGCCCTCCGCCCTGCTTTACGGACCCGCCCGTCCTCTGTGCAAGCGCTTGCGCGTTCCGCGCGTTAGAAAGTGCGGCGATCTGAACGTAAAAGCCTGCGCCAGACGCCGGACGGGCCGCGCGGGGCGTCGAGGCCGGCCGCGAATAAGCCGGGCGTTCGATCGGCGCGGGCGAGGCGACGACGGCCGCACCGAGATGTTTGCGCAGCGCATTGAGCAGGACCGGCGGCGTATCGGGGCGCGCCGCAGCCGGGCCGCCCGAGCGCAAGGCGAGCAAATCGCCGGGACCGGCAGCGACCTTGCGTACCCGCACCGCCACGCGCCCGCCGCCGTCATGGCCGAGCTCGCGCGCGGCACCGGGCGAAAGCAGAATCGGATTGCCCGCGCCCGGATCAGTCGCGTTGATCAGCACGACGATCGTCTTCCCATTCTCAAGCGACGTCACTTCGACCAGCGTGTCCTGGGCAAGCGAAGCATGCACCCCGGTCACGCCCTCGCCCTCGCCGATCGCGGCATAGCCGACCTCGTCATAACGCTGCTCGCCCGGCGCCCGCTGCGAGGTTCCGCGCGGCCCGGTCGCATCGGCAGCGGGGTCGGCATAACTATCTTGCGGCGGGGCCGCATAGTCGATCCGCTGCACGGCGCCGGGCGCGGCATAGCCGGCACCCGGCCGATCCTGCGCGGCTTCATGGGCAAAAGCTCGCTCCCCGCCGAAACCGGCGAGGAGGAGAAGGGCTGCGGCTGCGCTAGCGTTCGACTTCATCGGCGAGCAGCCCTACCGATAAAGCGTAAAAATTCGAGCAATTATAATCGAGGATCACGCGATAATTGCCGGTGAGCAGATAAGCGGTCCTTCCCGGCCCGTCGGGCTCGAGCAAGGTCGCCTGGACATTGTCGGCCGGCCAGCCGCGCCCCTGCGGCACCAGCCCCAGCGCACGCCACTCGCCGATCGTCTTCCACCGGCTGTGCCGCTCGTGCACCCGCGGGCAGCGCGGCGGGATGGTGCGGCCGACCACCGCCGCGCGGTTGAATCCCTCGGGCACCCGCACCGCGAGGCCCCAGGGCTGGCCCGGTCGCCAACCCGCATTGACGAAATAATTGGCGATCGACGCCAGTGTATCCGCCTCGCTGCTCCAGATGTCGGCGAGCCCGTCGCCGTCGCCGTCCACTGCGAGCCGCAGATAGACGCTCGGCAGGAATTGCGGCCCGCCGAACGCCCCCGCCCAGCTCCCCACCAATTTCTCGCGCGGCACGCCGCGGTCGATCATCTTGAGCGTCGCGATGAATTCCTCAGCGAACAGTGCCCGCCGCCGGCCTTCATAAGCGAGGCTGGCGAGCGCCCGCGGCAAGTCGAACCCGCCCATCACCCGGCCGTAATTGGTCTCGTGCCCCCAGATCGCCACCATGATCGATTCGGGCACTCCGGTCTCGCGCTCGATCCGCGCCAGTCGCGGGCGCACCCGCTGCCAGGCGGCACGCCCCTGCCCGATCCGCGCCGCATCCACGTGCTTCACGCGATAAGGCTCGAAATTCGAGATCGGCGCATTGGGCCGGGTCTCGGGCTGCTGTCGGTCGAGTTCGACCACGCGCGCATTATAGGTCAGCGTCGGGATCACCAGATCGACCGTGCGCCGGGTGACGCCTTGGGCCAGCGCCTGCCGCGCGAGCGTCTGGAGATAGGCCTGGAAGCCGCTCTCGTCCTGCGCGATCGCCGGCCCCGCCGCGGGGCTCGCCAATATAACCGCCACGGCCAGAGCCGCCACTTTCCCGAAAATCGCACGCAATTTGAGCATGGGGATTTGTGCCACAGCCACGCCCGGGCATGAAGCCCCCTTGGCGTGCAGGTGATCAAGATTTTCTGGCGTACTGCCGCGCGGCGCGATAGCGGGGCGTCAGCGGAGAGGTGGCCGAGTGGTTTAAGGCAGCGGTCTTGAAAACCGCCGTGGGTGCAAGCTCACCGTGGGTTCGAATCCCACCCTCTCCGCCATCGCCGAATCAATTAGGGTGTGAATGGCTTGGCAGGCTTAGCTCGCGGTGATGCCAATAAATGCTAGCCATCCGTGACGGATCGCGTAACCGACAGCCTTTCCACCTAAATCTATGATAGCATATGCGGACGCGGCCAATCCAATACCTTTTGCCACGACCCCATCCACGCTGCGCTCCACTTTGACGAGGGCAGTCGATCTTGTCGTCTTCAATTTTTTGTCTAGTGTAAGCTCGACAACATCAGAGAAAAATTTAACTTTGCAGACGGTGGACGCGTGAAGTCTAGCATATTCCTTCTGCCTGAATAGCTCAACTTCATCCTTCCCAAGGACGAAATCTCGCCGAATGCCGCCGTTGACCTCCATCAGCTTCTGCATATGAGGAGTACCGACGTAATTCTCACCATATATGCCGAACAAAATTCCTGCGATGTTTATACGGTTATCGATATCGATTGACGGCGCATTGCGTCCCGTAAGGACATAGTATCTATGCGCGAGAGTCTCGAACCCGTAATGAATATTTATCATATTTCAGTGCAACCAGAGATCGCCGCTATGGTTTTGAACAAAACTGTAAAAATCCTCTAGAAGTTTAGTCTCTATCTCAAGAAACTTACCCTCTATTTCATCCTTAGAAATATGTATTTTTTCAGCTACAAGGTGTGCTGCAAAGCTGACGGTCTGATCATTATCAAAGTCTTTTATGACGATGTTCGATATGCTGGGAGATAAGCTCTCCCGATCATCATAGAGACTTTGGCAGGCATAATGGATCACAAGGCAGCGACCGCTGTTCCTGCGGATCTTGGACAGGGCATCGCGGGAACGATTAAAAGCGATTGCCATTATGCCACTGCCATCGTTGCCATCTTGGCTCCCCAGTCACGATGCAAACCATAAGCCACGGCTCAGCATGCGCAAGTGACGCGCTTTGAGACGGCAGCCTCGCAGTATTCTGGGACTAGATCCTCGATGGTACTGGTAGGAAATTGGACCCGCTCTTATCCTGAGGGACGACGCCGGTCAGGCCAATTCTAAACCGACCCGATCTTCAACCGCCGCGCCACGCTGTCCCGACGCGCGTCCAGCTCGCTGCGCGCGCGCTCCATCACCTCGAGCTCGGTCGCCTCGAGCAGATCGTCGACCACTCCGCGCAGATGGCGCCGCATCGCGGTGCGCGCCGCGTGCGGATCGCGTGCGCGCAGTGCCGCGACGATCGGCCGATGCTCCTCCACTCGCGGAGTGATCCCGCCGCGTTTCGCGCGCGCGAACATATTCGCCGCCAACGGCGATCTTGTGCGCAGTTCCCACAGATATTCGATCACGCTACGGATCGCGGCATTGCCCGTCGCATTGGCGATCGCGAGGTGAAAGCGGTGGTCGGCGTCCATCACCGAGGGTTCGTTCGAATCCTCCGCCGCCATTTCCACCAGCAGCGCATCGATCTCGTCGAGCTGCTCGTCGGTGATCGACACCGCCGCCAGCGCCACCGCCTCGCCTTCGAACAGGATGCGCGCCTCGGTCAGGTCGAACGCCCCGACATCGAAGTTGAGCGCATCCTCACGCTGCCCGGTGCCATGGTCGCGGAGCGTGACGTACAGGCCTGAGCCGTGCCGCGCTTCGATCCAGCCCTTCATCTCGAGCGCGATCATCGCCTCGCGGATCGTCGGGCGGCTGACGCCATATTCCTCGGCAAGATCGCGCTCGCCGGGCAGCCGCGTGCCGGGCGACCAGCGCCCCGCCTCGATCGCCGCGGTGATCGACGCCGCGACGCGCTGATACAGCTTGTTGCCCTTGATCTTCATAACGTCCTCACCGCGCCACCCTAGGTTGACAGCATAGCGGTCACAAGGAGATATTGGCCTGACCACTTTTCGAGGAATCCCCTTGCCCCGCATCACTTCCGCGCGCGTGATCGTAACCTGCCCCGGCCGCAATTTCGTGACGCTCAAAATCGAGACCGACGAAGGCATGTACGGCGTGGGCGACGCGACCTTGAACGGCCGCGAGCTGGCAGTGGCGAGCTATCTCGAGGATCACGTCATCCCCTGCCTGATCGGCCGCGACGCGCACGCGATCGAGGACATCTGGCAATATCTCTACAAGGGCGCGTACTGGCGCCGCGGCCCGGTGACGATGTCGGCGATCGCCGCGGTCGACATGGCGTTGTGGGACATCAAGGGCAAGATCGCCGGGCTGCCGGTCTATCAGTTGCTCGGCGGCGCGGCGCGCGAAGGCTGCATGGTCTATGGTCATGCCAATGGCACGGACGTGGCCGAGACGATCGAGCGCGCACGCGAATATCTCGAACAGGGCTACAAGGCAGTGCGACTCCAGTCGGGCGTCCCCGGCCTCGCCGCGACGTATGGCGTCTCGGGCGAGCGCTTCTATTACGAGCCCGCCAAGGGCTCGCTCCCCGAGGAGACCTTGTGGTCGACCTCGAAATATATGCGCCACGTCCCCGAGCTGTTCGAGACCGCGCGGGACCAGCTCGGCTGGGATGTCCATTTGCTCCACGACGTCCACCACCGGCTGACGCCGATCGAGGCCGGCCGGCTCGGCAAGGATCTCGAGCCCTATCGCCTGTTCTGGCTCGAGGACGCGACGCCCGCCGAGAATCAGGCCGGCTTCCGCCTTATCCGCCAGCATACCACCACTCCGCTCGCGGTGGGGGAGATCTTCAATTCGATCTGGGACGCCAAGCAACTGATCGAGGAGCAGCTGATCGACTTTATCCGCGCCACCGTCGTCCATGCCGGCGGCATCACCCATCTGCGCCGTATTGCGGGCCTCGCCGATCTCTATCAGGTCCGCACCGGCTGCCACGGCGCCACCGATCTTTCGCCGGTCAGCATGGCGGCGGCGCTCAATTTCGGGCTGTCGGTGCCCAATTTCGGCATCCAGGAATATATGCGCCACACTGAAGAGACCGACGCAGTGTTCCCGCATGCATATTCGCTGTCGAACGGCCTGATGCACCCCGGCGACAAGCCCGGCCTGGGGGTTGACATCGACGAAGCACTGGCTGCGAAATACGAATATAAGCGCGCCTATCTCCCGGTGAACCGGCTCGAGGACGGGACGATGTTCAACTGGTGAGGCAGGGCGAGCGCCCACCCACAATCCCGCGCCAAATAGTAAATTCGGCATCAACCACGTATTTACGTGCTTCGGTATACCCCCGGCTTGCATAAGGGCGCACCGGTACTTCCGGTATCTCAGGAATATGGGGGCATATGCCGTTCGATACCGCACAGATTGCCCGTCTCGGTGGCACATGGGGAGCAATGGGATCGCTCGTCGCCTCCGATGGCAGCGCGAATCACCCCTGGCTCCAGCGCATCGCCCGCCATCCCGAGCCCCTGCGCGACCTTGCCGATGCCGCGCATTTCATCTGCGTGCTCCATGGCCGCCATCCGGGAGTCGTGGATTATGCGCTCGATCATGCCCGGGTCTCGCTCGAGCGTGACTGGCTCGAGGCCGCGGCAAATGCCTTTTCCACCGAACGCGCCTATCTCGTCCGCATCGTCGCCGCCGCCGGGCCGCTGCCCAGCACTCCCGGCCATTCGGAATCGGAGGCCGCCGCACAGGCACAGCGCCATGCGCTCGACATGCTCGCCCAGTCCGATCGTGCCGGCTGCGCCGCCGGTGCCGCGCTCGCGCTGGCGATCGACTGGGCGACGATCCGCGCGGTGCTCGACGCCGTCGCCGCACGACTGGGCCTCACCGTCCCCGTCTCGACTCTCCCGCTAGCCGAAGAGACGGTCAGCGTCGTCGACGCGCTCGCCCGCGAAGGCGCGATGGAACGCGCGATGCTGTTCGGCGCGCAACAGGTCTTCGCCCAGCATCGCGGTCTGTGGGACTTGCTCGAATCCCGCGCCAGCGCCCGCGCTCGCGCCTGAAGCTTGCGCGGGAGCACCCTGCCCTCCTAGGAAGCGTCCATGCGCTTCGAAGGTACCCAAAGCTATGTCGCGACGGAGGACCTCAAGGTCGCCGTCAACGCGGCCGTCACGCTCCGCCGCCCGCTGCTCGTCAAGGGCGAGCCGGGCACCGGCAAGACCGTCCTCGCTTATGAAATAGCGAAAGCGGTGGGCGCCCCGCTGATCGAGTGGAACGTCAAGTCGACTACCAAGGCGCAGCAGGGCCTCTACGAGTATGACGCGGTCGCCCGGCTGCGCGACGGCCAGCTCGGCGACGAGCGAGTCCACGACATCGCCAATTATATCCGCAAGGGCAAATTGTGGGAGGCGTTCACTGCCCCGCAAGTCCCCGTCCTGCTGATCGACGAGATCGACAAGGCCGATATCGAATTCCCCAACGACTTGCTCCAGGAGCTCGATCGCATGGAATTCCACGTCTACGAGACGAAGGAAATGGTCCGCGCCGCCGAGCGCCCGATCGTAGTGATCACCTCAAACAACGAGAAGGAACTGCCCGACGCTTTCCTGCGGCGCTGCTTCTTCCACTATATCAAATTCCCCGATCGCGCCACGATGCAGGCGATCATCGACGTCCATTTCCCCGGCATCCAGAAGGTCCTCGTCGCGAAGGCGATGGACATCTTCTACGACATTCGCGAGGTACCCGGCCTCAAGAAGAAGCCGAGCACGTCCGAATTGCTCGACTGGCTCAAACTACTTCTCCACGAAGAAATGCCGCTCGACGTGCTCCAGTCTAAGGACCCGAGCAAGGCGATTCCGCCGCTCCACGGCGCATTGCTCAAGAACGAGCAGGACGTGATGCTGTTCGAGCGCCTCGCCTTCATGAGCCGGAGGCAGACCAAATGAGCCGCTACACCGGACGCTGCGCCTGCGGCGCGGTCACTGCGGCGATCGCGGGCGACGCGATCCAGGTCCGCCAATGCTGGTGCCGCCAATGCCAGCAGATTGCCGCCGGCTCGCCGACCACCAATGCCATGTTCGCCACCGATGACTTGACGATCCACGGCGACCTCACCGAAACTTCCTATGTCGCGGCGAGTGGCAACACGCTCACCCAGAGCTTTTGCGGCAAGTGCGGCACCCAGGTGATGGGCAGATCCTCGGCACGCCCGCAATTCCGCACCTTGCGGCTCGGCTTCCTCGACGTGCCCAACGATCTCGCCCCGCAAGTCGCGATCTGGACCGAGGATGCGCCCGCCTGGGCAGTGATCGACCCCAAGCTCGAAGTGTTCCCCCGCCAGCCACCCCCGCCGCCGACTGCCTGAATGCCCCCGGAAAACCTGGACGCGCTAACCGAAACGAGCCGCGCGGCCGAAGTTGAGCCGCGGTGGCGCGGCTACGCCGATTATTGCGGCCTTCGCGCACGCGGGCTTCGCGCCGAGGCGTTTCAAGTGCTCGACGGCTTCCTGGCCGACGCCGCGGACTGGTCCCTCGCCGAGCGCGTCGCCTTCGCGAAATGGGTCATGCGTGCGTCGGGCCATGAACAGCGCAGTCCGCGCGTGCCCGCCCCGCTCATCCGGCGACTATTGGCTCCGGCCGCCGCTGAACAGGCCCACAACGAGCCGGGCGATGCGGAAGCGCAATTGCTGCTCGCCGTCCTCGGCGATCCCTCCGGAGCGCAGCCGGTCGATCGCTACCGCGCCGCGGTGGCGCTCGCGCCGGCGAACGCGATGATTGGCCGCGTCTTCGTGCGCGCGGTGCTCGACTGGACCGACTATGCGCAGCACGAACTGCCGTGCGGCTATCTCGGCGACCCCGAGGAAGATGCCGGGTTGCTCGAACAGGCGATAGCCTCCGCAAATGCCTTTGGTCTCGGCGTGCCGACAGCCGATCTGCTCGCGCACCGGCTCGCATTGGCACGCGCGGCCATCGCCGGCCGCATTCCGGGCGGGGAATGAAGCCACAAAGACGGTTAACCCATTTTTAACTGCTTCCCGATACCCGGTGCTTGGGGGGGTATCTGTAACGGTACCCTGTATGCGTCGTAGCTTCGCGTTCTCAGTCCTGCTCGCCGCCGCCACGCTGGCGGCCGTTCCCGTGCAGGCGCAATCGCTGCTCGAATATGTCGGTCAGTGCGTGCCGTTCGCGCGCGCCGCCTCGGGCATCCAGATATATGGCGACGCGTGGACGTGGTGGGCGCAAGCCGATGGTCGCTATCAGCGCGGGCAGAAACCCCGCATCGGCGCCGTTCTCGCCTTCGCGAAGAGCGCCCGCCTCCCCCTCGGCCATGTCGCGGTAGTCAGCCGCATCGTCGAAAAGCGCGTGCTGATGGTTACCCATGCCAATTGGTCGCGGCTCAACGGCGCGCGTGGCCATGCCGAGCAGGACGTCACGCTGTTTGACGTCTCGCCGCGCGGCGACTGGAGCCAGGTCAAGGTCTGGTACCGCGACACCAATGGGCTCGGCAGCTCGATCTATCCCGCGCACGGCTTCATCTACGGCCTGCCCGATCCGGCCGCCGGCAAGGCAGTCCGCCCCGCCCGCCCCGCGGCCGAACTGAGCAGCCGCCAGCCCGATTATGTCGGCTCGCTGATCGACGCCTATGCCCGCTGACTTGTGCGCCCTGCAGCGCTGAAGCAATAATACCGGCATGCAGGGGGCCCGCGTCGACGGAAGGTATTGGTGGCTGCTCGGCGCGATCGTGCTGCTCGGCCTTGGCTTGCGCATCGCCGGTGCGCAAGGCGCGCTCTGGCTCGACGAGGCGTGGTCGGCGAAGCAGGCGCACGACGCCGGCACCCCGCTCGGCGTGTTCCTCAACATCAACCACGACAACAACCACCATCTCAATTCGCTGTGGATGCAGCTGGTCGGCTTCGACGCGCCGCCGCTGCTCGCCCGCGCGCTTTCGATCGTCACGGGGACGCTCGCGATCTTCGTCGCAGCCTTGATCGGCGCGCGCCGCAGCCCCTCGCTTGGCCTGATCACGGCTTCGCTGTTCGCGATATCCCCCATCCTCGTCACCCTCGGCTCGGAGGCACGCGGCTATGCGCCGATGTCGCTCGCCCTGCTGAGCGCGATCCTGCTGGTCGACCGATGGCTCGCAGGCGAAGCTGAACGCAGCCCGGCCCTCGCGCTGGCGATATGCTTCTTCCTCGGCGCCTTTTCGCAGCTGATCATGGTCTTCGGCTTCTGCGCAATCGCTGGCTGGATGTTCTTCGCGCTGTGGAAGCGCGAGTCGCTCAAGACGGCTTTGGTCGGCACCACCCGCCTGTTCCTACCCTCGGCAATCGCGCTCGGCCTCGTCGGCGCGACCATCCTCGGCGCCGCCGCCGCGCACACCGGCTTCAATTTCGGCCGCTACGATACCTACAGCACGATGGAACTGCTCCACGGCGTGTCCGAGATGGTCCAGTACACGCTCGGTTTCCCGGTGGTCAGCATCTGGTGTTTCGCCCCGATCCCGGCGCTCGTTATACTCGCCCCTTCCGCCGGCGTCTCGCGCATCGGCTTCCACCGCCTCGCGATCCTCGCTTTCCCGCTGGCGCTGGTATTGCTCCGCTCGGGCAATGTCGCGCACCCGCGTTACTATCTACTCGTCGGTATCGCGCTGCTGATCCTGATCGCCGAGTTCGTCTGGCTCGGCTGGCGCGCTGGCGGCTGGAAACGCTGGCTGGCCGGCGCCGCGCTCGCCGCGATCACCGCCGCCAGCCTCGCCTGCGACATGGACCTCGCGATCAACCGCCGCGGCGATGTCGGCGCTGCGATCCGCGCGATGCAGACCCGTGCGCCGCAGGGCACCGTGCTGCTCCTCGATCGCGAGCCCGGCATCGCCACCCTCGAGGCCGCCGCCGCCTCGGCGCATTATCCGCTCAAGGTCCAGCTCGCCGACTGCACGGCCGCCCCCTTCTTCTTCGCCGATCGCTTCAAGGGCGAGGAGCCCCCCGGCGCGATCGCGCTCTGCGGCGCCCGCTTCACTCCGATCGCCGCTGCGCGCGCCCACGGCATGTCGGGCACCCACTGGACGCTCTACCAGCGCCAGCCCTAGAAGGGCGGCCATGTTCTTCTCCTTCCTCGACGAGCTGCGCGCCGCAGGCATCCCGGCGAGCCTCAAGGAGCATCTCGTCCTGCTCGAGGCACTCGACCGCGAGGTGATCGAGCACACCCCCGAGGCATTCTATTATCTCGCCCGCGCCACCTTCGTTAAGGACGAGGGCTTGCTCGATCGCTTCGACCAGGTCTTCGCCAAGGTCTTCCGCGGCATCGCCACCAATTATGGCGTCGCCCCCGCCGAGATCCCCGAGGAATGGCTCAAGGCGATCGCCGAGAAATTCCTCACCCCAGAGGAGATGGCGGCGATCCAGTCGCTCGGCTCATGGGACGAGATAATGGAGACGCTCAAGCAGCGGCTCGAGGAGCAGCACGAGCGGCACCAGGGCGGCAGCAAGTGGATCGGCACCGGCGGCACCTCGCCCTTCGGCAATGGCGGCTACAATCCCGAGGGCGTCCGCATAGGCGGCGAGGGCAAGCACGGCCGCGCGCTCAAGGTCTGGGACCAGCGCGAGTTCAGGAACCTCGACAGCACCAAGGAACTCGGCACCCGCAACATCAAGGTCGCGCTGCGCCGTCTGCGCCGCTTCGCCCGCGAAGGCGCCGCCGACGAGCTCGACATCGACGCGACGATCGACGGCACCGCGAAGCAGGGCTGGCTCGATGTGCGCATGCGCCCCGAGCGCCACAACGCGGTCAAGCTATTGCTCTTCCTCGACGTCGGCGGCTCGATGGACCCATTCGTCAAGCTCTGCGAGGAGCTATTCTCGGCCGCCACCGCCGAGTTCAAGAATCTAGAATTCTTCTACTTCCACAATTGCCCGTACGAAGGCGTGTGGAAGGACAATCGCCGCCGCTTCACCGAGCGCACGCCCACCTGGGACGTGCTCCACAAATATGGCCACGACTATAAACTGATCTTCGTCGGCGATGCCTCGATGAGCGCTTACGAGATCAGCCACCCCGGCGGCTCGGTCGAGCATTTCAACGAGGAGGCGGGCGGCGTCTGGATGCAGCGGCTGGTCAACACCTATCCCGCCGCGATCTGGCTCAACGTCCTTCCCGAAGCACATTGGGGCTACACCCAGTCGGTGCAGCTCATCCGCGGGCTGATGCAGGACCGCATGTACCCGCTGACGCTGGCAGGTCTCGACGCCGCGATGCGCGAGTTGAGCCGAAAGCGGTAGAATCCGCCCACGCGAAGCGGGGGAAGATTTAGTCAGGCGGCCCTCGTTAAAGCCGGTCGATCGCCCGGTGCAGCCGCCGCAGCACGGCGCCGTCATGCGCCGGCCCGGTCACCGCTTCCGCGGCCAGAGCCATCAGCCGCACCGCGCCGAAGCTCGCCGCCAGCCCCTTGAGCCGCAACGCCGCAGCCGCCCACGCATCGGGCGTCTCGGCCGACTTCATCGCACCGACGCAGCGCTTCACGCTGTCGAGGAAGGATTCGCGCAGCTCGGCGATCAGCTGGGGCTCGTCGCCCACCGCCGCCGCCAGCGTCGCATCGATTGCACCCGGGTCATATGCCATGCCCCAGCGCTACCCGAACGGGGTTAATCAGTGGTTTCCGGCGTTTGGCGATTTGTCCAAACATGGTACACATTCGCCATGAATGGGGGAAAACCAGCGCAAGCAGCCTTCGTGCCGTCGAACGGCAACGAAGAGCTCGTCCTCTCCGATATGTCGGCGCTTCCGGCGCCGCTGGAGGAACTCGGTCTCGACGAAGATACCGACGAGAGCCGCAGCCTCGGTTGGCTCGCGCCGACCGCCGCATCGCTCGCGGTCGCGGCGTGGTTCGCCGGCATGGCTTGGCTCGCCTGGCCGACGATCGAGCGCGGCATGGAGCCGGTTGCGTTCATTCAGCTGATCGCGGCGCTCTGCGTCCCCCCTGCCCTGATCGGCATTCTCTATCTGGTCGCATTGCGCACCAGCCGGTCCGAAGCGCGCCGTTTCGGCGCCACCGCCCGGAAGATGCGGGCCGAGGCCGCCGCGCTCGAGCGCGTGCTTGCCACGATTTCGCAGAAGGTCGCCGAAAACCACGCCGTGCTC
Source organism: Sphingomonas psychrotolerans (assembly GCF_002796605.1). Classification (NCBI taxonomy): domain Bacteria; kingdom Pseudomonadati; phylum Pseudomonadota; class Alphaproteobacteria; order Sphingomonadales; family Sphingomonadaceae; genus Sphingomonas; species Sphingomonas psychrotolerans. The sequence goes on along the minus strand of NZ_CP024923.1, from coordinate 1,010,834 downwards.
GCCGAGCACACCACCGGCCTGACGATGCTCGGCGAACGCGCGGCCGAGCGGATCGAGGGTGCCGCCGGCATGGTCGAGCGTCAGGCGCAGCGGATGGACGGCGGCATCCGCACCTTCGGCGATGCGATGGACCAGGCTGAGAAGCGCTTCGAGATCATCCTCACCACTCTGCCCAGGGCGCATGACGAAATGCAGGGGCTCGCCGGCCGCATCGATGCCGCCGGGCTGCTCGCCAGCCAGCGCGCTGCCGCGCTCGACACCCAGCTCACTGCGCTTTCCGAACGCGGCCGCGAGGCGGACCAGATCGCCGGCGGCGCCGCCGAGCGCCTCGCCGCGCACATCTCGCGCATGGAAGCCACCAGCGAAACCGCCAGCGTCCGACTCGAGCAGGTCACCGAGCAGATGTCGGTCGCGGTCGACGCAGTGCTCGATCGCGCCGCCGGCGCGGTCGACGAGGCGCGCAAGGGCATCGCTACCCAGGGCGAGGCGATCCTCGCGATGCTCAGCGCCAATCAGGCCGCGCTGGATCGCGCCGGACGCGACAGCGCCGAGGCGCTCGGCGAGCGCATGGCGACGATCGAAGAAGCGATCGGCCGCGTCGGCGAACGCCTCGCGCAAGAGCAGGGCCGCGGCGACACGCTGTTCGCCGGGCTCTCGGCAGGCGTCGACCGGCTCGACCGCGAACTTCAGGTGCTCCATGCCGCCGGCACCGATCGCACCCAGTCGCTCGCCGCCTCGATCAGCGCATTGCAGGGCTCGACCGACGCGATGTCGGAGGCGTTGCGCACCGGCGATCAGCTCGCGCGGAAGGTCATCGGCACGTCGGAAGACTTGCTCACCGCGCTCGACGCCTCCGCCCGTGAGATCGACGAGACCTTGCCAGAGGCGCTCACCCGCCTCGACTCGCGAATCGTCGCGAGCCGCAAGATCGTCTCGGGTGCCAAGCCCGAACTGCTCGCCTTGGTTACCGCCGCCGAGAGCACCCATGACGCGATCGAGGCGATCGCCGACGTCGTCTCGCAGCAGCGCGACACCCTCGCCAAGACCCAGGCCTCGTTGCTCGATACGCTCGCGTCCGGCAGCGCGCAGGCCGCTTCGCTCGGTGGAATCGTCGACGACACGATCGAGACCACCCGCCGCTTCGCCGAAACCGCGGCTCCGCAGCTGGTCGATGCGCTGATCAGCGTGCGCGAGACCGCCAGCGCCGCCGCCGCGCATGCCCGCGAGGCGCTCGCCACGATCGTGCCCGGTGCCGCGGCAGCGCTCGAGGAGGCCAGCGGCACTGCACTCAAGCGTGCGGTTGACAGCAGTGTCCGCCGCCAGATGGTCGAGCTGGCCGACACCACCGAGGCGGCCGTCACCGCGGCGGCGCGTGCGTCCGAACGGCTTACCCAGCAGATGCTCGCGCTCGCCGACACGACGTCGCGGCTCGAGGCACGGATCGAGGAGGAACGCGTCGATCGCGAACGCGCCGACAGCGACAATTTCGCACGGCGCACCACCTTGCTGATCGAGGCGCTCAACTCGGCTTCGATCGACATCGCCAAGGCCTTCTCGGCCGAAGTCACCGACAGCGCCTGGGCGGCCTATCTCAAGGGCGATCGCGGCGTCTTCACCCGCCGCGCGGTCCGTCTGCTCGATCCGGGCGACACCCGCGAAATCGCGCGGCTCTACGACACCGACCCGGCGTTCCACGAGCACGTCAATCGCTATATCCACGATTTCGAAGCGATGCTGCGCCACATCCTCGCGCTGCGCGACGGCTCGACGCTCGGCGTCACCCTACTCTCGTCGGACATGGGTAAGCTCTATGTCGCGCTCGCCCAGGCGATCGAGCGCCTGCGCACCTGACAACGCCGTCATCCCGGCGAACGCCGGGATCTCAAGCCGCCGGCGAACGACCCGTTGCGCGAGACCCGGCTAACGCTGGGATGACGGTGGAGTCTTCCAATGTAAGATTTGCTGCGCCAGCTTGGCTATCGGCTCCTTGACGGCGTTGAATCGATCTTGGCGCTCTCGACAAAATCCTGCTGGCTCAAGCAACATCATTGCCGCTCACCGCGCAAACCGTGAAATTGCGCGCGCGATTTCCTACCGGTGGACCCAGTCGAGCATCTCCGCCGTCACCCAGCCATTGACGTAATTGAGATAGAACAGCACGAACAACACGGTCGCAACGATCGTCGTGCGGAGTGCGATTTTGCCCGGGTTGAATCCATGCGGCGCGCTTTCGGCCTGGCCGGGGACCAATTCGGCCCCCGCCTCGTGCGCGGTACGAACTCCGAAGGGCAGCACGAGGAACACCGAGAACGCCCAGAACAGGATGTAGATCGCGAGCATCGACTGCCAGCGCATGGCCTCAGAGCTCCACGATCAGCACGTCAACCACGGGCTTCTTGCCGGTGAACCGCACCGCCGCGCGCCGCACCGCGAGGCGCAGGCTCTCGCGCAATTTCTCCACGTCGCGGCCGTCCTTCTTCACGGCTTCCGCCGCGGCCCCGGCAGCATCTTCGAGGAACGCGTCGCGATCCTCCTCGACCGGCACGCCCTGCACCCGGATCTGCGGCGCTCCCTTGAGCCGCCCACCCTGGATGGCGACCGCGACCGATATCTGCCCGTAAAGCGCGATCCGCCGCCGCTCGTTGATCGTCGTGCCGTCGGCAGGAAGGATCACGTCGCCGTCGAGCACCAGCCGACCGGCATGCGCCTGGCCGACCTGCCGAGGCTTGCCCGGTGCGAGCCGCCAGATGTCCCCGTTGACCTGGGTGATCGCTTGGCGGATCCCCTGTTCCTTCGCGAAGCGAGCCTGCTCGTGCATGTGCCGTACTTCGCCATGCACCGGCAGGATGATCTCGGGCCGGATCCAGCGATACATCTCGGCCAGCTCGGGACGCCCCGGATGGCCCGACACGTGAACGAATGCCTGCCGGTCGGTGATGATCTCTACGCCCTTGCCGGCCAGCGTGTTCATGATCTTGCCGATCGCGATCTCGTTGCCCGGGATCTGCCGCGACGAGAAAACCACGGTGTCGCCGGCATGGAGCTTCAGCGTGTGGGTGTCCTCGGCGATGCGGTTGAGCGCGGCGCGCGGCTCGCCCTGCCCACCGGTCGCGACGATCATCACTTGATTGGGCGGCAGCCGCATCGCGGTGTCGAAGTCGATCGTCTCGGGGAAGTCGCGCAGATAGCCGGTCGCCTTGGCCACCCGGATGATCCGGTCGAGCGAACGACCCGCGACGCAGAGCTGGCGCCCGGTGTCCTCGGCGACTTCGCCCAAAGTCTGGAGCCGCGCCGCGTTCGAGGCAAAAGTGGTGACCAGCACCCGGCCCTTGATCGCCGCGACGACTTCGTCGAGCCCCTTGCGAACGTCGATCTCCGAGCCCGATGCCTCGGGGTTGAACACGTTGGTCGAGTCGCACACGAGCGCGAGCACGCCCTGATCGCCGATCGCGGTCAGCTCCGCCGCGGTCGAGGCGCCGCCCAAGGCAGGCGATTCGTCGAGCTTCCAGTCGCCGGTGTGGAACACCTTGCCATAGGGCGTCTCGATCAGGATCGCATTGCCCTCTGGGATCGAGTGGGCGAGCGGGGTATAGGTCATCGTGAACGGCCCGACAGTGAACGGGCCATCCTCCTTGACGATGTTGAGCTCGACCTTGTCGGTGATGCCCTCTTCTTCGAGCTTGCCGTAGATCAGGCCCGCAGTGAACGGAGTCGCGTACAGCGGCACGCCGAGGTCGGCCGCGAAATAGGGCAGCGCACCGATATGGTCCTCATGGCCGTGCGTCAGCACGATGCCGAGCAGATCGTCGAGCCGCTCCTCGATGAACTGGAGGTCGGGCAGGATCACGTCGACCCCGGGATAATTGGCGTCCCCGAAGGTGATGCCGCAATCGACCATCAGCCACTTGCCCTGGGTGCCATAGAGATTGACGTTCATGCCGATCTCGCCCGAGCCGCCAAGCGCGAGGAAGAGGAGTTCGTTGCCTGGAGTCACTTAATTTCCTTGCTGGCTGCGTTGCCACAGCATGGCCAACCCCTGGATGGTGAGGTCGGGTTCAATCGTATCGAAGACCGTCGTGTGCTTTTCGAATAGCACCGCCAGTCCGCCGGTGGCGATGACCTTGAGCGGGCGTCCGACCTCGGCCTTGAGCCGGGCGACGAGACCCTCGATCATCGCGATATAGCCCCAATAGATGCCGATGTGCATCTGGTCGACCGTATTGCGCCCGATCACGCTGCCACTCTCGGGCGCCGAGATGGCGATGCGAGGAAGCTTGGCCGCGGCGGTAACCAATGCGTCGAGCGACAGATTGATTCCCGGCGCGATGATTCCGCCTTTGTAGGCGCCGCTATAATCGACCAGCTCGAACGTGGTCGCGGTGCCGAAATCGATGACGATCAGATCGCCTTCGTGCCGGGCATGCGCTGCGATCATGTTGAGCGCGCGGTCGGCGCCGAGGCTGCCTGGCTCCTCGACGTCGAGCTGAAAGCCCCATTCGGCCCCGCCCTGCCCGGCGATCACCGCCTCGGCCTTGAAATATTTGCCGGCGAGCACCTGGAGGTTGTGGAGCGCACGGGGCACGACGGTGCCGACGATCACTGCGGTCACTGCCGAGCGGTCATAGCCCTCGAGGCTGAGCAATTGGCTCAGCCACACCGCATATTCGTCGGCCGTCCGCCGCGGATCGGTGGCGATCCGCCAGCGCGCGCGGATCTCGCCATCCTCGACGAGGGCGAAAACGACATTGGTGTTGCCGGCATCCACGGCGAGCAGCATCTGGCTTCCCTTCAGAGCAGGAACACGTCGCCCGCGTGAATGACACGGGTGGTGCCGTCGGCCAAGCGCAGGATGAGCGCGCCCTGCGCGTCGAGTCCGCCAAACAGCCCGTCGACCGCGCTTCCGTCGGCGAGGCGAGCGGTCAGCGCGGTATCGATCGGATGCGCCCGCGCCAGCCAGCGATCACGGACCGGTGCGATCCCGTCACGCCAGCGTGACAGCCAGCGCGCGAAGCTCTCGGCAAGCGTTTCGGCGAAGATGCCGGGATCGGGGGCGGCGCCATGCGCGGCGAGGCTGGTGGCGGGCCGATCAAGGTCGGTGGGGTAATGCGCGAGATTGACGCCGAAGCCGATCACCACCGCGTCATCGGCGCGCTCCAGCAGGATGCCGGAGAGCTTGGCTCCGTCGAGCAGCAGATCGTTCGGCCATTTGATAACCACGCCACCCAGGCGAAGAAAAGTGGATACCGTTTCCTCAAGCGCTACGGCCGCCACCAGCGCCAGCGTGGCCGCGGGCGGCTCGCCGGGCCGAACCCGCACCACAGTCGAGACGAAGAGATTCCCCTCGGGCGAGGCCCAGGCCCTGCCCTGTCGCCCCCTGCCCCCGGTCTGTCGCTCGGCGCGAAGCCACAACCCTTCGGCCGCGCCGCTGCGTGCGAGCTCCAGCATGTCGGCATTGGTCGAGCCCGTCTCGGCGACGGTCCGGAGGACGTGGCTCAGAACAGCGCCTTTGCCGCGAGCGTCGTCCACGCGCCGAGCACCGGGATCAGCGCATAGCCGAGCGGCGACACGAACAGCGCGGAGAGCACGATCAACCCGCCCTCGACCGGATCGGTGCGTCCCTCGAACGTTGGCGCCGGATCGTCGAAATACATCGTTTTGACGATCTTGAGGTAATAATAGGCCCCGATCGTCGAAGCCGCGATGCCGACCACCGCCAGCGGGAACAGCCCTGCCGCGACCGCCGCCTCGAACACCGCGAACTTGGCATAGAAGCCGAACAGCGGCGGAATGCCCGCGAGGCTGAACATGAAAATCGCCAGCGCCAGCGCGAGCCCCGGCCGCGTCCGCGACATGCCTGACAGGCTGGCGATGCTCTCCACCGGCTCGCCATCGGGGCCGCGCATCTGCAGCACGACGAGGAACGAGCCGAGCGTCATCACGACGTAGATCGTCATATAGACAAGCACGCCGGCCACGCCGCGCTCGGTGCCCGCCGCCAGACCGACCAGCGCAAAGCCGACATTGTTGATCGACGAATAAGCCAGCAGCCGCTTGATATTGCTCTGCCCGATCGCCGCGACAGCGCCGAGCAGGATCGAGGCGAGCGCCGCGAAGATCACGATCTGACGCCAATCGTGCAGCGCCGGACCCATCGCTTCGACGGCGACCCGCACCGCCAGTGCGATCGCCGCGACTTTGGGCGCCGAGGCGAAGAAGGCAGTCACCGGGGTCGGCGCGCCTTCATAGACGTCGGGCGTCCACATGTGGAACGGCACTGCGCTCATCTTGAAAGCGAGACCGGCGAACACGAACACCAGCCCGAACAGCAGCCCGATCGAGCGCTCGCCGCTATAGGCCATGGCGATACCGTCGAACAACGTCGTGCCCGAGAAGCCGTACACCAGGCTGATGCCGTAGAGCAGGATGCCCGATGCCAACGCGCCGAGTACGAAATACTTCAGCCCCGCTTCGGCCGAGCGCGTGTCGCGGCGCATGAAGCTCGCGAGCACATAGGCCGAGAGGCTCTGCAGCTCGAGCCCGACATAGAGCGTCAGCAGATCGCCGGCGGAGACCATCATCCCCATGCCCGCAGTCGAGAGCAGGATCAGCACCGGATATTCAGGGCGCAGATCGTCACCCGACGTGCGCTGGAAGAAGCGCGGCGCGATGATGATCGAGACCGCCGCGGCGGCGAAGATCAACACCTTGGCGAACGCTGCGAACATGTCGGCGCGGTAGAGTCCGCCGAACGCCTCGCCGCCGGCCGATGCCGGGCCTGCCAGCGCGATGCCCGCGCCGATCAGCACGGCGACCGAAGTCCAGCTGACCAATCTGGTCGAAGCTTGGCCACCCCATGCAGCGACGAGCATCAGCACGATCGCGCCGACCGCCAGCACCAGTTCGGGCAGGCTCATCAGCAATTGCGTCGAATAATCCATCAGTGCGCACCCCCATGCGCAGGAGCAGCAGCCGCTTCATGGCCTTCGCCATGCGCCGGTGCCGCGGCGGGGTTACCAGGAGTGGGCTGCGAATCGCCGGCGGGTGCCGCGCGCGACAGCCGCTCGACGAGGCGTGCGGTATCGGCACGCATCGGCGCGAGGAAGCTCTCAGGGTACACGCCCATCCACAGCACTGCGGCAGCAATCGGCCCGAGCAACGCAATCTCGCGCAGCGAGAGATCGGGCATCGCGCGGACATCGTCCTTGGTCAGATCGCCCCAGACGACGCGGCGGAACAGCCAGAGCATGTACGCGGCGCCGAGGATGATACCGGTGGTGCCGATCAGCGCGGTCAAGGTCGAGACCTTGTACACGCCCGCCAGCCCGAGGAACTCGCCGACGAAGTTGCTCGTCCCCGGCAGGCCCACCGAAGCCATGGTGAACAGCAGGAACAAGGTCGCATAACGCGGCATGTTGATCGCGAGGCCGCCATAGCGGTCGATCTCGCGGGTATGCAGCCGGTCATAGATCACGCCGACGCAGAGGAAGAGCGCCCCCGAGACGAGTCCGTGGCCGAGCATGACCATCATCGCGCCGTCGATGCCCTGCGCGTTGAACGCGAACAGCCCCATCGTCACGATCGCCATGTGTGCGACCGACGAATAAGCGATCAGCTTCTTCATGTCGCTCTGCACGAGTGCGACCAGCGAGGTGTAGACCACCGCAACGCACGACAATGCGAACACCAGCCACATCAGCTGCGCCGATGCTTCGGGGAACATCGGCAGCGAGAAGCGCAGGAAGCCGTAGCCGCCGAGCTTGAGCAGAACGCCGGCGAGGATCACCGACCCCGCGGTCGGCGCCTGGACGTGCGCGTCGGGAAGCCAGGTGTGGACCGGCCACATCGGCATCTTGACCGCGAACGAGGCGAAGAAAGCGAGCCACAACCAGGTCTGCACCTGTGCCGGGAAATCATGCGCCATCAGTGCCGGGATGCTCGAGGTGCCCGCGTCCATCGCCATGTAGAGCATCGCGATCAGCATCACGAGGCTGCCCAGCAGCGTGTACAGGAAGAACTTGTACGATGCGTAGATGCGATTGGCCCCGCCCCAGATCCCGATGATCAGGAACATCGGGATCAGCCCGCCTTCGAAGAAGATGTAGAACAGGAACAGATCCTGTGCCGCGAAGGTGCCGATCATCAGCAATTCGGTGGCGAGCATCGCGGCCATATATTCGGGCACGCGGTTCTCGATCGCCTTCCAGCTGGCACCGATGCAGATCGGCATCAGGAACACCGACAGCATGATCAGCATCAATGCATAGCCGTCGATGCCCAGCGCCCAGGCGAAGCTGACGCCGTCAGGCTTGCCGAACAAGGCCGAATATTCGACGAACTGCCATTGCGGCGCGTCCGGTCCAATCTGGAAGTTCGCCCACAGCACGATGCCGAGGACGAAGTCCACCAGCGTCGCGACAAGCGCGATCCAGCGCGCGGTCTGCGCATTGGTGAACAGGCACGCCACCGCCGCCACGGCGGGGATGACGAGCATGATGGTGAGGATGGGCACGCCGCTCATCCTGCGATCACCCAGGTCAGCGCGGCAGTGAGGCCGATCAGCATGATGAACGCATAAGTGTAGAGATATCCCGATTGCAGCTTGACCGCGCCGACGCTGCCCAAGCGGATGACATTGGCGAGCCCGTTGGGGCCGAAGCGATCGATGGTCTTCTCGTCACCCGCTTTCCAGAGCACGCGGCCGATGGCGAATGCCGGGCGCACGAACAGGAAGTTATAGAGCTCGTCGAAATACCATTTGTTGAGCAGGAAGGTGTGAAGCACGCGGAAATTGTCCGCGATGGCGGCGGCGAGACCGGGTTTGCCGATATAGGCGTACCACGAGAAGCCGAGCCCGAGCAGCATCGCGATCGTCGCCGAAAGCTTCACGCCCAGCGGAACCTCATGCATCGCGTGCATCAGATGCGTGTTGAACGCGATCGAACCGCTCCAGAAATGCGCGCCCTCTTCGGCTTCGATGAAGAAGCCGTGGAAAACGAAGCCGGCGAAGATCGCGCCGACCGACAGCAGCAGCAGCGGGATCAGCATCACCCATGGGCTCTCATGCGGATGATAGCCTGCGGTGCCCTCATGAGCGTGATCGTGCGCGGCATGATGCGCGTCGGGTGCATGCCCGGCATCCTCGGCCGCGGGCGCATCGTCATGATGCGCATCATGACCGTGGCCATGGGCATCGTGCACTGCGTGCTGGATATGCTCCGAGCCCGCCCAGCGGGGCTTGCCGTAGAAGGTCAGGAACACGACCCGCCACGAATAGAAGCTGGTGAGCAACGCGACGAACACGCCGACCCAGAAAGCGCTCGGCACCCCCGCGGCCCAAGCCGCCTCGATGATCGCGTCCTTCGAATGGAAGCCGGCGAAGCCGATCGCGGCGACGCCGTCGAACACGCCCGGAATGCCCACCCCGGTTATCGCGAGCGTGCCCGCCATCATCGTCCAGAACGTGATCGGGATCTGCTTACGCAGGCCGCCATAGAAGCGCATGTCCTGCTCATGATGCATCGCGTGGATCACCGAGCCGGCGCCGAGGAACAGCAAAGCCTTGAAGAAGGCGTGGGTGAACAGATGGAACATCGCCGCGCCATAGGCGCCGACACCCGCTGCAAAGAACATGTAGCCGAGCTGCGAGCAGGTCGAATAGGCGATGACGCGCTTGATGTCAGTCTGGACGAGGCCGACGGTCGCGGCGAACAGGCAGGTCGCGGCGCCGACAAAGGTCACCACGCCCAGCGCCACGGGGCTGGTCTCGAACATCGGCGACAGGCGGCAGACCATGAACACGCCCGCGGTGACCATCGTCGCGGCGTGGATCAGTGCCGACACCGGGGTCGGACCCTCCATCGCGTCGGGCAACCAGGTGTGCAGCCCGAGCTGCGCCGACTTGCCCATCGCGCCGAGGAACAACAGCAGGCAGAGGATCGTCATCGTATCCCAGCGCGTGCCGAGGAAGCCGATCGTCGAGCCGGCCATGTTCGGCGCGGCGGCGAGAATCGTCGGGATGTCGATCGTACCGAAGACGAGATAGGTGCCGAAGATGCCGAGCATGAAGCCCAGATCGCCGACGCGGTTGACCACGAACGCCTTGATCGCGGCGGCATTGGCACTCGGCTTGCGGAACCAGAAGCCGATCAGCAGGTATGAGGCAAGGCCCACGCCTTCCCAGCCAAAGAACATCTGGACGAGGTTGTTCGCGGTCACCAGCATCAGCATCGCGAAGGTGAACAGCGAGAGATAGGCGAAGAAGCGCGGCTGATCCGGATCCTCACTCATATAGCCCCAGCTATAGAGGTGGACGAGCGCCGAGACGCTGGTGATCACCACCAGCATGACAGCGGTCAGCGCGTCGACCCGCAGCGACCAGTCGGAATGGAAGTCGCCCGAGTTCATCCAGGTGAGCACCGGGACCACAGTCGCCTCTGCGCCGTGGAGATACTGCAGGAAGATCGGCCACGAGAGAGCGCACGAGACGAACAGCGCGCCCGTGGTCAAAGCTTTGGGCAGTACGCTGCCGAACGCCTTGTTCGAGAGGCCCGCGACCACTGCGGCGATCAGCGGCAGGAATACGATAAGGAGGATCGGCGACATCAGCCCTTCATCCGATTGACGTCGTCGACCGAGATCGTGCCCCGGCTACGGAAGTAGATGACGAGAATGGCAAGTCCGATCGCGGCCTCGCCCGCGGCGACGGTCAGCACGAACATCGCGAAGACCTGCCCGACGAGATCGTTCAACGCCGCCGAGAAAGCGACGAAGTTGAGGTTCACCGCAAGCAGGATGAGCTCGATCGCCATCAGGATGACGATGAGATTCTTCCGGTTCATGAAGATGCCGAGCACCCCGAGCGTGAACAGGATCGCCGAGACGACCAAATAATGGGTGACGCCGATCACAGCTCGACCCCCTGCCCGACCGGTGGGTTCATGTTGCGCGTCGCATCCTTCGAACGGCGGTTGATCTGGCGGTTGACGTTCTGCGGACGGACATCGCTACGCTGACGGTATGTCAGTACGATCGCGCCGATCATCGCGACGAGCAGCACGAGGCCGGCGCCTTCGAAGATGAACAGATAGCGCGTGTAGAGCAGCCGTCCGATCGCCTCGATATTGTGCACAGCCGGATCGATCGGCGCGATGCGGCGGCCGAGCTGGATCCCGCCCGCGCTATAGGCGCCGATCGCGATGATCATCTCCGCCACCAGCGCGACCGCGAGCGCGAGCCCGATCGCGGCGTAGCGCATCACCCCGGCACGCAATTCGGCGAAGTCGATGTCGAGCATCATCACGACGAACAGGAAGAGCACCGCGACCGCGCCGACATAGACGATGACGAGCAGCATCGCGATGAACTCGGCGCCGGCGAGCACCATCAGCCCTGCCGCGTTGAAAAAAGCGAGGATCAGCCAGAGCACCGAATGCACCGGGTTGCGCGACAAGATGGTCAATGCCGCGGAGGCAATGACGACGATCGCGAACAGATAAAAGGCGATGAGCTGGATCAAGCTTACCTCGTCACCCCGGCGAAAGCCGGGGTCTCGTGCGAAGGGGCTGCGCGCTTGCGGCCTGAGATCCCGGCGTTCGCCGGGATGACGGAGAGAGAGTGAATCATCGTGCGTCCCACTGTTGGCGCGCGCTTAACGGTACGGTGCATCGGCGGCAAGGTTCGCGGCGATCGCGCGCTCCCAGCGGTCGCCGTTCGCGAGCAGCTTGTTCTTGTCATAGATCAGCTCTTCGCGGGTTTCGGTCGAGAATTCGAAGTTCGGCCCCTCGACGATCGCGTCCACCGGGCACGCCTCCTGGCACAGCCCGCAATAGATGCACTTGGTCATGTCGATGTCGTAGCGCGTCGTGCGGCGGCTGCCGTCGTCGCGCGGCTCGGCCTCGATCGTGATCGCCAGCGCCGGGCACACCGCCTCGCACAGCTTGCACGCGATGCAGCGCTCTTCGCCATTGGCATAGCGGCGCAATGCATGCTCGCCGCGGAAGCGGGGCGAGATCGGGTTCTTCTCGTACGGATAGTTGATCGTCGCCTTGGGCTTGAAGAAATACCGCAAGGTCAGCCAGTGGGCCTTGATGAATTCCCACAGGGTGTAGGAACGGATGATCTGGGCGACGCTCATTTGGATTTCTCACTGCGATTGCAAATGCCCCCGGTGAGCACAATGAAAGTCGAGCGCTTGCCGGTGTCTTTCTCGGTGCTCAGAGCGGTCGGGGTCAGTAAGATGGTTGCCGTTCCACCGGGCTGATCTACGAGTTGCACCATCGTGGCGCATGCCTGATCGGTGAACAGGCACGGACCACCCGACATCGCTACGAAAGCGAGTGATCCTTCCGCGATCGGAAGCGCGGCGTATTTGCCCGCGATCTGGATCGGGTTCTTGGGCCAGATTACCTCAGCTTGCGCGCCCTTGTCGTCTTTCGAGACGAGGATGCGAAATTTCCAGTCATCAGTCCCTTCAGGAAAGCCGATCGGATTAATCGTCGCGCTTGTGGCTGAGGTCCGGCTAAGGGCCTGCGGCGTTTCTATTGTGCAGTCATAGCTGCTTGTGGTCGCAGCTACCGCGGCAAAAAAGGCAAGAACGCTCATACCGGCAGCCCCACGCGCTGCACCATCAGCCAGCCCGAAACCAGGAACACGAAGATCAGCGACAGCGGCAGGAAGATCTTCCAGCCCAGCCGCATCAGCTGGTCGTAGCGATAGCGCGGGACGGTCGCCTTCACCCAGCTGAACACGAAGAAGAAGAACAGGATCTTGGCGAACAGCCAGAGGATGCCCGGGATATCGAACCAGGGAATCAGATCGATATTCAACGGTGGCAGATAGCCGCCCCAGAACAGCGTCGCGTTGAGCGTGCACATCAGCAGCACGTTGGCATATTCGCCGAGCCAGTAGAGCGCGAAGCTCATCGACGAATATTCGGTCTGATAGCCCGCGACGAGCTCGGACTCCGCCTCGGTGAGGTCGAACGGCGCGCGCTGCGTTTCGGCGAGCGACGAGATGAAGAACACCACCGCCATCGGAAACAAGAGCGGATTGAACCCGAAGCCGTTGAGGAAACCGAGCACATGGCCCTGCTGCGAGTCGACGATGCCGGAAAGATTGAACGTCCCCGCCCACAGCACCACCGCGATCAGCACGAAGCCGATCGAGACTTCGTAGCTCACCATCTGCGCCGCCGCGCGGATCGCCGAATAGAACGGGTATTTCGAGTTGGACGACCAGCCCGCGAGGATGATTCCGTAGACGCCCAGCGACGAGGCCGCGAGGATGTAGAGCAAGCCGACATTGATGTTGGAGAGCACCACGCCGGCCTGCCACGGCACCACCGCCCACACGATCAACGCGACCGTGAAGGTGATGATCGGCGCGATCAGGAACAGGGTCTTGTTCGCGCTCGACGGAATGATGGTTTCCTGGAGGAACACCTTCAGGCCGTCGGCGAAGCTCTGCAGCAGCCCGAACGGACCGACCACGTTGGGTCCGCGGCGCAGTGCCATCGCCGCCCAGATCTTCCGGTCGGCATAGATGATCATCGCCACTGCCAGCATTAGCGGCAATGCGATCACGAGGATGCCGACGATCGTCGCGATCAACCACGCCCAGCCGAACGGCAGGCCGATGGTGTTCTGGAAGAAGGCGGTCATTCCGCTGCCTCCGCAAAATCTTCGCCGTGGAGCAGTTCGGCCGAGCAGCGCTGCATCGTCGGCGACGCGCGGCAGATTGCGTTGGTCAGATAGAAATCGGCAATCGGATAGGTCACCGAACCGGAGGCAGTGGCGGACAGCGCAGGCGCAGCCCATGGGAAGGTCACCAGACCCTCCTGCGCCAGCTCGGGGACTTCGGATGCCATCGCCGCGCGCAGTTCCTCGAAGCTGTCGAACGGCAGCGTCCGACCGAGCCTGTCGGAGAGCGCACGCAGGATCGACCAGTCCTCGCGCGCGTCGCCAGGCGGGAATACCGCGCGCTCGGCGTGCTGGACGCGACCTTCAAGGTTCACATAGGTTCCCGGCTTCTCGGCATAGGTCGCCGAGGGCAGGATCACGTCGGCGTGATGCGCGCCCTTGTCGCCATGATGGCCGATGAACACCTTGAAGCTGGTCTCGAATTTCGAGAAATCGACTTCGTCGGCACCGAGGAAAAGCGCCAGTTTCGGGTTCGCTGCGACGACATCGGCAATCCCGCCCTTCTGCGCGAAGCCGAGCATCAGCGCGCCCATCCGCGCCGCGGCGATATGGACCACGCCGAAGCCGTTCCAGGCCGTCCCGTCCTCGAGCGTTCGCACCAGCTTCATCGGCTCGACCAATGCGAGCGCGGCGCCGAAGCCGGCACCCAGCGCACCGGGGCCGACGATGACGAGCGGCTTCTTCGCGCCGTCGAACGCCTGGACGACCTGGTCGGGCAGCTTGCCGAGCAGCGACAGATCGTTGCCCAGCCATTCGAGCTTGTAGGTCAGATCGGTTTCGGGCCCGATCGCGAAGACCTTTGCGCCCTTCTTGATCGCCTTGCGCACCCGCGTGTTGATCAGCGGCGCTTCCCAGCGCAGGTTGCTGCCGATCAACAGGATCGCATCGGCCTCCTCGACGCCGGCGATGGTCGGATTGAACGCCACCGCGCCAAGGCTCGACACGTCATAATCCATACCGGTCTGGCGGCTCTCGAGCAGCTCCGAACCCAAGCCCTTGAGCAGCGCCCTGGCGGCATACATCGTCTCGCAATCAAGCAGGTCGCCGGCAATCGCCGCGACGCTCGAGCCGGCATTCACCGCGGCGATCGCCTCGAACGCCTCGTCCCAGCTCGCCTCTACCAGCTTGCCGTCACGCCGCACAAACGGACGGTCGAGCCTCCGGCGGACGAGCCCGTCGACATGGTAGCGGGTCTTGTCGTGCGCCCACTCCTCGTTGACGTCCTCGTTGATCCGCGGAAGCACGCGCATCACCTGACGGCCGCGGCTGTCGGCGCGGATGTTGGTGCCGACCGCGTCCATAACGTCGATCGACAGGTTCCGCTTGAGCTCCCACGGCCGATATTCGAACGCCACCGGCTTGTGGGTCAGCGCGCCGACCGGGCAGAGATCGACGGTGTTGCCGGAGAGTTCGCTCCTGAACGCCTTTTCCAGATAGGTCGTGATCTGCATGTCCTCGCCGCGATAGATCGCGCCGATCTCGTCCACGCCGGCGACTTCTTCGCCGAAGCGCACGCAACGCGTGCACTGGATGCAGCGGGTCATGATCGTCTTGATGATCGGACCCATATATTTCTCGGTCACCGCCCGCTTGTTCTCGGTGTAGCGGCTATGGCCCTTGCCATAAGCGATCGACTGATCCTGCAGGTCGCATTCGCCGCCCTGATCGCAGATCGGGCAATCGAGCGGGTGGTTGATCAGCAGGAATTCCATCACGCCCTCGCGCGCGGCCTTCACCATCTGGCTGTCGGTGCGGATTTCCTGGCCCTCGGCGGCGGGCAGCGCGCAGCTCGCCTGCGGCTTGGGCGGCCCGGGCTTCACTTCGACAAGACACATGCGGCAATTGCCGGCTATCGACAGCCGCTCGTGATAGCAGAAGCGCGGAATCTCCTTGCCCGCGGCTTCGCAGGCCTGGAGCACGGTGGCTCCCTGCGGCACCTCGACTTCGATTCCGTCTACTTTGACCTTTGGCATTGCGGATCAGCTTCCCGAAGCGGGCAAATGAGTGACTCGGTAGGCTGCAAGCGCAATCTGCGCGCGCAACCCGGGACGATTTATATGAAGTTGCTGGCCCTTGGCGGTGCACTCCGAGAGGAACGGCGTGACCCCGCGCATCGCGACGGTTTCCTGTTTGCTGGTCGGATCGGTGCGCAGCAGCTGGACGGTGGCTTCGGGCGCCTTGCGCACGATGCACAGGCCCATCGCCTCTAGCTCGCCACGTGCTTCGACCGGCGTAGCGCCTTCGCGCCACGCGAGCTTCGCGGCGAGCCCTCGGCCCTCATTCTGCATCAGCGCCCCCTCGGCCAGCGCTCCCGCGAGGAGCAGCCCGGCCGACTTGAGCTCGCCGCCGGTGAGGCAATAACTGTGGCCAGTCATCGCGCGACGAAGCCCCTCCTGGTATTCAGGTGTACGAAAATCCTGTGCCAGCAGGTTCTCGACGGCCGACGGGGTCCGCCTGGCGACACATTTGCCGAAATTGTGGACCACCTGAATGGCCAGCGGGTCCAGCTTCTGGGGCGCCTCGTGCTGCGCAGCCGCAGGCGATGCAAGGAATGCGGAAATCGCGATCGCGAGCAACTTCATTCCGCAGCCTCCTGCATCGGCGCGGCGCCGGTGCCGTTGCGCTCGTTGATCCGCCGCTCGATCTCGGGGCGGAAGTGCCGGATCAGGCCCTGGATCGGCCATGCCGCGGCATCGCCGAGCGCACAGATCGTGTGACCCTCGACCTGCTTGGTGACCTGGTGGAGCGTATCGATCTCGCTGATATCGGCGTCGCCGGTGCGCAGCCGCTCCATGACCCGCCACATCCAGCCGGTGCCTTCGCGGCACGGGGTGCACTGGCCGCAGCTCTCATGCTTGTAGAAGTACGAAAGCCGGCTGATCGCGCGGACGATGTCGGTCGACTTGTCCATCACGATCACCGCCGCGGTGCCGAGGCCCGAGCCGACGCCGCGCAGCCCGTCGAAATCCATCGGGCAGTCCATGATCTGCGCCGCGGGGACGAGCGGCACCGAAGAGCCGCCCGGGATCACCGCGAGCAGATTGTCCCAGCCGCCGCGGATGCCGCCGCAATGCTTTTCGATCAGCTCGCGGAACGGGATGCTCATCGCTTCCTCGACCACGCACGGCTTGTTCACATGGCCGCTGATCTGGAAGAGCTTGGTGCCCTTGTTGTTCTCCGCGCCGAACGAAGAGAACCATTCGGGTCCCCGCCGCAGGATCGTCGGGACCACCGCGATCGATTCGACATTGTTGACCGTGGTCGGACAGCCATAAAGGCCCGCGCCCGCCGGGAACGGGGGTTTCAGCCGCGGCTGGCCCTTCTTGCCCTCGAGGCTCTCGAGCATCGCGGTCTCTTCGCCGCAGATATAGGCGCCGGCGCCGCGATGGACGAACACGTCGAAATCATAACCCGAGCCCGCGGCGTTCTTGCCGAGCATGCCCGCGTCATAGGCCTCGCGCACGGCTGCAAACAGCGTTTCGGCCTCGCGGATATATTCGCCGCGGATGTAGATGTACGCCGCACGCGCGCGCATCGCGAAGCCGGCGATCAACGCGCCTTCGATCAATTTGTGCGGATCGTGGCGGATGATCTCGCGGTCCTTGCACGAACCTGGCTCGGACTCGTCGGCGTTGATCACGAGGAAGTTCGGCCGGTCGGGCCGCGGCTCCTTGGGCATGAACGACCATTTGGTGCCGGTCGGGAAGCCCGCCCCGCCCCGCCCGCGCAGGCCCGAGGCCTTGATGCGGTCGATGATCGTGTCTTGCCCCAGCGCCATCAGCGCCTTGCTATTGTCCCAGTCGCCGCGCTTCAGCGCCGCCGACAGGTTCCACGGCTGGAAGCCGTAGACGTTGGTGAAGATGCGGTCCTTGTCCTGAAGCATTTAGCGCCCCTGCCCCACGAGCTTCTGGATCACGATGAAGGCGGCGACCGCCAGCCCGACGAGGATCAGGATCCCGAGCAGCTTGAAGGCGATCTTGAGCACCCAGCCGCCGATCACGATCGCGAGAAGCACCGCGACGATGACGAAGAGGACGTTCTTGGTGTCCTGGCTCATGCCCATTCCCCGCGATAATCGTGGTTCTCGGTCACCATTGCCGTGAGATTGGTCGTGCCGCCAGCGGCCTCGACGGTGTGCCGGCCGGGCTCCTGCGTGCCGGTCTTCGGGCTCTCGCTTTTGGCCAGCGCATCGAGGATCGCCACCGTGCGGTCGAAATCGAGGTCCTCGTAATTGTCGTCGTTGATCTGGACCATTGGCGCAGAGGCGCAGCTGCCGAGACACTCGACCTCGGTCAGCGTGAACAGCCCGTCGGCGGTGGTGTGGCCCTTGTGCAGCCCGCGGCTCTTGCACGCCGCCAGCACGTCGTCCGACCCACGCAGCATGCACGGCGTCGTCCCGCAGACCTGCACATGATAGCGGCCGACCGGCACGAGATTGAACATCGTGTAGAAGGTCGCGACCTCGAACACGCGGATATAGGGCAGCCCGAGTTCGCGCGCGACGAACTCGATCACCGGAACCGGCAGCCAGCCTTGCGTATTGGTCTCGGCGCCGACCTGGCGCTGGGCGAGATCGAGATACGGGAGCGTGCAGCTTTGCTGCCGGCCCGCGGGGTAGCGGCCCATGATCTCGCGGGCCTTCTCGGCATTCTCGGCCGTCCACGCAAACGCGCCCCAGCGCGCGCGGGTCTCTGCCTCGTCGGGAAGTTGTGGGGCGTCAGCCATCAGCGAATGAACTCCACCCGATCGACCTTGTCGTCGGAGAACGAATAGATGGACATCACCTCGAAAGGCTCTGCCTCGGGCGAGCGGGCGACTTTCTCGTGCAGGACGACCGTCTCGCCAAGCGCCCAGGATTCAATGATGTCGGCACGATTTCCGGGAAACTCGGCGAACATCGCCTTCAGCCCCGAGCGCACGCCTTCGCGGCCCTCGCGCAGCACCGCGCCGCGATAGGTCGCCTCGCAGGCGCCGTCGGTCATCAGCGCGACATAGCCGTCGGCGTCCTGCGCATTGTAGCGCTCGATCATCGCATGCGCGGTGGCGATGCGGTCCGCGCCGTCAAGGACTGGGTTCGTGTCAAGCATCAAGATTTTCCGACGAAGAGATCAGTCGAGGCGCAGGCGGCGCCGGAGGCACAATCAACAATGGGGGTCCACCAACGACAAACGCGACCGCATCGACCGACTTACCATCAGCGGCGGTCGTCAGCGTGGCGCGCAGCGAGCGTTCATCGGGCCCTCGCCCCGAACATTCCCACCCAGCGGTGGCTCGCACTCGAGCTGGATGAAGGGCATCCCATCCGGTCCCACCACTGAACCCGATATGCCTGCAGCCGCCGACCAACTGCTTCGCCGCCTCAAACGAGAGCTGCTTAACCGTCGCTTTTCCGCGGACCATAGTTTCCACGCTAATGGTGTGGGGAGCAGGAAAAATATTGGAGCCCGATCTTCCATTGAGCTGATCGAGAAACGTTCGAGCAACCCACCACTCATCGTGGGGACGATCAGATGCCGGCATCGGCCTTACAACCTTGCAGACCTCCACGGCGGAAACGCGATTCTCTCGGATATCAAGAATAGCGCAAACCCAATTGACGTCCAGGCGAGATGAACAATCCCAACTGACCGCGACGCGGCCATCGCCGAAATCACGCCGCTTACTCGACGGACACTCAGCCATCATACGCAGTCTGGATGCGTCCTCTGGCGTTATCACCGCAGCAAATTCACTACGGGAAAGATCCTCTCGCGTCTTGATCGCGGACACGAATCGATCGACAGGGTTGATTGCGCTCTGCGGTTGCAGCTGCATTGCCGCCAACGAGATCAACTGCAGAGCAACGCTCACCGGTCGCACTCCCCGAACACGATATCCATCGCGCCCAAAACGGCGGTGATGTCGGCGAGCATGTGGCCCTTCGACATGAAGTCCATCGCCTGGAGGTGGCTGAACGCCGTCGGGCGGACCTTGCAGCGATACGGCTTGTTGGTGCCATCACTCACCAGATAGACGCCGAACTCGCCCTTGGGGCTCTCGGTCGCGACATACACCTCGCCGGCGGGGACGTGATAGCCTTCGGTGAACAGCTTGAAGTGGTGGATCAGCGCTTCCATCGACTGCTTCATCTCGCCGCGGCTCGGCGGCGCGATCTTGCGGTCGAGCGTGAGCACCGGACCCTCGGGCATTTCGTTCAGGCACTGCTTCATGATCCGCGCCGACTGGCGGACCTCCTCGACGCGCACCATGAACCGGTCATAGCAGTCGCCGCGGGTGCCGACGGGAATGTCGAATTCCATGCGATCGTACACATCATAAGGCTGCGAGCGGCGGATATCCCAGGGGATGCCCGCGGCGCGGATCATCGGACCGGAGAAGCCCCAGGCGATCGCGTCCTCGCGGCTGACCACCGCAATGTCGACGTTGCGCTGCTTGAAGATGCGGTTCTCGGCGACGAGACTGATAGCATCCTCGAACAGCCGCGGCAGCCGCGTGTCGAGCCAGTCGGCGATGTCGGTGAGCAACTTGAGCGGCACGTCCTGCCGCACCCCGCCCACGCGGAAATAGTTCGCATGCATGCGCGCGCCCGAGGCGCGCTCGTAGAAGTTCATGCAGTCTTCGCGCAGCTCGAACAGCCACAGGTTCGG
The DNA here is from genome assembly GCF_002796605.1 of Sphingomonas psychrotolerans. Lineage (NCBI taxonomy): Bacteria > Pseudomonadati > Pseudomonadota > Alphaproteobacteria > Sphingomonadales > Sphingomonadaceae > Sphingomonas > Sphingomonas psychrotolerans. The sequence continues at coordinate 990,490 of NZ_CP024923.1, read as the reverse complement.
CGTCATCGCGCCGACGTCCATGACGTGCGAGCCGAGGTTCAGCATGTGGTTCTTGATGCGGGTCAGCTCGGCGAAGAACACGCGCAGATATTGCGCGCGAAGCGGCACTTCGAGATCGAGCAATTTCTCAACCGCGAGCACGTAAGAGTGCTCCATCGCCATCGGCGAGCAATAATCGAAGCGATCGAAATACGGCAGGGCCTGGGTGTAGGTCTTGTACTCGATCAGCTTCTCCGTGCCGCGGTGGAGCAGGCCGATATGCGGATCGATCCGCTCGATGATCTCGCCGTCCAGCTCGGTGACGAGACGCAGCACGCCGTGTGCCGCGGGGTGCTGCGGGCCGAAGTTGATCGTGTAATTGGCGATGGCGACGTCGCCGGTGGCGGGGTCCTTGAGACCCTCGCCTTCGCGCTCCATCATCGTCTCGACGGTGTCGGTCATTGGTTCTGCCCCTCACCCTTGGTGGGGACCACATCGGGGTCCTTGGGCTTCTGATCAGGCTGGTTGCCCGGATCGTTATCCCCGACGCCGGTGTCCTGCGGGCCATCCTTGGTCTTGGCCCGCTTGGCGCGCGGCTTGGCCACCTTGGCGGCAGGCGCGTCGGCCTTGGCGATCTCGTCGGCGCTCAGCGGAGTCGGGGCGCCCTTGGCCTCGGGGACCTTGGGCGCATCGGCCGGCACAGGTGCCGGTGCGACCGGCTTCGCCTGCGGCGTGTCCGCCGGCCCCGGACCGGGAGCCGCCTTCTCGTCCCCGGGCAACACATAGGCTGCGCCTTCCCAAGGGCTCATGAAGTCGAAATTGCGAAAATCCTGCGCCAGATTGACCGGCTCATAGACCACGCGCTTCGCTTCCTCGGAGTAGCGCAGCTCGACATAGCCCGTCATCGGGAAGTCCTTGCGAAGCGGATGCCCCTGGAACCCGTAATCGGTCAGGATGCGGCGCAGATCGGTATTGCCGTCGAACAGCACGCCATACATGTCGTAGACTTCGCGCTCGAGCCAGCCGGCGACCGGCCAGATGCCCGTCACTGACGGCACCGGCGCCTCCTCGTCGGTAGTCACGCGGATCCGGATGCGATGGTTCCGGGTGAACGACAGCAGCTGATAAACCACGTCGAAGCGCTCGGCCCGCTGCGGATAGTCGGCGCCGGCGATCTCGCTCAATTGCTGATATTCGAGGCCCGGCGTGTCGCGCAGCGCGAGCATCGCCTCGACGAGGCGCGAGCGCACCACCGTCAGCGAGACCTCACCGACGGCGTCCTTGCTCTCGACCAGCATGTCGCCGAGCGCAGCCTGCGCCGCCTCGATAACGCCATCATTGGGCGCATATTTGGGAGCAGGTGCCCTCACCGTTCCAGCGTCCCGATCCGGCGGATCTTCCGCTGGAGCTGCATCACGCCGTAAAGCAGCGCCTCGGCGGTCGGCGGGCATCCGGGAACATAGATGTCCACCGGCACGATCCGGTCGCAGCCGCGCACGACGCTGTAGCTATAATGGTAATAGCCCCCGCCATTGGCACAGCTGCCCATCGAAATGACGTATTTCGGCTCGGACATCTGATCGTAGACGCGGCGCAGCGCCGGCGCCATCTTGTTGCAGAGCGTGCCGGCGACGATCATCACGTCCGACTGGCGCGGAGAGGCGCGCGGCGCGGCGCCGAAGCGCTCCATGTCGTAGCGCGGCATGTTGACGTGGATCATCTCGACCGCACAGCAGGCGAGCCCGAAGGTCATCCACCACAGGCTGCCGGTCCGCGCCCATTGGAACAGCTCTTCGGTCGACGTGACGAGGAAACCCTTGTCGCCGATTTCGGCATTGATGTCGTCCAGGAACGCCACATTCGGCAGCGTTCCCGGCGCCAAAGGATTCTGGGTCGGGTTGAGTTCTACTCCCACTCCAACGCACCTTTCTTCCACGCATAAACAAGTCCGAGCGCGAGCTCGCCAATGAAGATCATCATCGAGATCCAGGCGGTCCAGCTGGCCCCGACCGAGCCCATTTTGAACACCGACACTGCCCAGGGGTAGAGGAACGCCGCCTCGAGATCGAAGATGATGAACAGGATCGCGACGAGATAGAAGCGCACATCGAACTGGCTGCGCGAATCCTCGAACGCGGGGAAACCGCACTCATATTCGGTGAGCTTCTCCGGCGTCGGCTGGTGGGTGCCGGTGAGCCGGCCCACCAACATCGGCAGGAACACGAAGGTGCCCGAGAGCAACAGCGCGACGCCGAGGAATAGCAGGATCGGCAGATATTCGATTAGATCGACCAAGGTGCCTTCTCGCAGATGCGGAAACTTGAGGGCGCTTTAGGACTGTGAAGGGGGTGCGGCAAGGCCCGGAAGGCGTGAGAATCACTCGCAATAAGTGACGGTTCAGACGCACAAAACCGTCATCCCGGCGAAAGCCGGAATCGCAAGTAATGAAGCGCCCGGTTTGCGGCTCTGGATCCCGGCGTTTGCCCGAATGGCGGCCAGCTCACTTGTTCCGCAGTGAACTCGCGACGAGCTTGTGCAGCTTCGAATGCAGCACGTCGTTTGCCGCCAGATATTGGTTGCGCTCGCGCGGCATGTCCTGTCCGCGGAAGTCGGTGACATAGCCGCCGGCTTCCCTGACCAGCAGCATCCCCGCGGCGACGTCCCACGGCTGGAGATTCGATTCCCAAAAGCCATCGAACCGCCCCGCTGCGACCCATGCCATATCGAGCGCCGCGGCGCCGAACCGGCGGATCCCCGCGACTTCGGGCGCAACCGCACCAAAGATGCGACTCCATTCGACGAAGTCGCCATGGCCAAGGAACGGGATGCCGGTCGCGATCAGCGCATCGGAGAGGTCACGCCGTGCCGAGACGCGCAGACGCTGGTCCTGCAGCCATGCCCCCCGGCCCTTTTCGGCCCAGAAGCTCTCGTCGGTGATCGGCTGGTAGATATAGCCGTGGGTGATCTCGGGCTTGCCCTGCGCGCCGTGCGGATCTTCCACCGCGATCGACATGCAGAAATGCGGGATGCCATGGAGGAAGTTGCTGGTGCCGTCGAGCGGATCGATGATCCAGCGCGGCTTGTCGGGATCGCCGGCGATCTCGCCGCGCTCCTCGACGAGGAAGCCCCAATCGGGCCGCGCCTTCTGGAGTTCCTCGATCAGCGTGTCCTCGGCGCGTCGGTCGGCGACGCTGACGAAGTCGGCCGGCCCCTTGCGGCTCACCTGGAGGTGCTGGACCTCGTTGAAGTCGCGCCGCAGCCGCGGCCCCGCCTTGCGGACGGCGCGCTCGATGACGGTGATGATGCCGGAATGGGAAACCAAGAGACTGCTCCAAAACCCCTCTCCCATCGGGAGAGGGAGGGGCCCATCGCGTCGCGATGGGAGGGTGAAGGTGAAGACGACGCAAGGCCACCCTCACCCAACCCTCTCCCAAAGGGAGAGGGCTTTTAGTCCGCCCTGCGGACGTAGGTCTGCTCGTACACGTCCACTACGATCCGGGTTCCCGCGGCGATATGCGGCGGGACCATCACGCGGACGCCGTTCTCGAGCACCGCCGGCTTGTACGACGACGAGGCGGTCTGGCCCTTTACCACGGCATCGGCCTCGACGATCGTCGCTTCGATCGTATCGGGCAGTTGCACCGAGATCGGGCGCTCGTCGTAAAGCTCCATCACCACGTCCATGCCATCCTGCAGAAACGCGGCGGCGTCGCCGAGGATACCCGCGTCGAGGGTGATCTGCTCGTAATTCACCTTGTCCATGAACGTCAGCGCATCGCCGTCACGGAACAGGAACTGGAAGTCGGTGGTGTCGAGGCGCACGCGCTCGACCGTCTCCGCCGAGCGGAAGCGGACGTTGTTCTTGCGGCCGTCGATGAGGTTCTTCATCTCGACCTGCATGTACGCCCCACCCTTGCCGGGCTGGGTGTGCTGAATCTTGACGGCGCGCCAGATGCCGCCTTCATATTCGATGATGTTGCCGGGACGGATGTCCACGCCGCTGATCTTCATGGATCGAGACCTGTAAGCTGAGAAAGAGCGAAGGCGCGCCTTTAGCGATGCATCACGCTTCGGGCAAGCGCGCGGCCAGGGCCGCGTCGATCCGCGCCGTCGCCTCTGCATCTCACAAGGGCGGATCATCGGGTCTGGGCAGCCCTGGAAAGCTCGGTACGCGCTCGGGAACTTCGACCAAGGGATGCCGCGTCACCGTGAAGAAATGCGCGTCGGGAATGATCCGCTCGTCGAGCGTGCCGCCCCGGACGAAGCGGATGGCTTCGCCGAAATCGGGGTGCGTCCCCCACAGCGACACCCCGCAACGCGGACAGCGCGCGCAAGTCGTGGCGGGAACGCTGCCGACCTGCGAGACGAAAATTTCGGGCTCGCCTTCGGTCAGCATAACCACGCGATCCGCCTCGATCATCGCATTGATCGCGAATGCCGACCCGGTCTCACGCTGGCAGACACGGCAGTGGCACCCGTTCACGAAGATCGGCGCCGATGTCATCCGGAAGCGAATATACCGGCAATTGCAGCCGCCTTGCATCGCGCACCTGTTCTGCGGAAGCCCGCAGGTTAGGGGGCGGCCCGGCGTCCGGCAAGCAGCGGATAGGGATTGACCGGCTGGCCCTTCCACCAGCTCTCGGCCGGCTGCATGTGCGACAGCGCGAAATGCAGGTGATAATTGCCCGCTCCCGCATTGCCGGTGTCGCCGACATAGCCGAGCAAATCGCCGGCCTTCACTTGCATGCCCTCCACCACGCCGGGTGCGTAGCGCTGGAGATGCGCATAATAATAGCTCCACTGCCGATCGGGCGAACGCACGTAGAGGGCGATTCCGCCGCCGCCTTCGCTGTAGAACAGCTTCTCGACCACCCCCGGCGCGGCGGCGATCACCGGCGTTCCGCCCGGCGCGAGGATGTCGGCCGCCTGATGCGTCCGCGCGCCGTTCGCGCGCGCCTGGCCCCAGGTATCGACGATCTGCACGCGCGAAACTCCCTGCACCGGCACGGTCAGCATCGGGTGCTGCCAGGTACCGCCGGGAATCACTGGCGCCTCGTTCTGCCCCACGGGCCGTGCAGCGGGCACGGCCGGGCCTCCCGGCACGATGCGGATCATCGAAGCCAGCCCGGCCAACGCCAGAAGCAAGATCAGCCCCACTCCCATCGTCAGCCGCTTTAGCACGGTGCTACTCCTGGAACACCACTTCGGCGCCGGGCTTGATCATCAGCGCGAGCCGGGCCGCATCCCAGTTCGCCAGCCGGATGCAGCCGTGGCTCTGGGTGCGGCCGATATTCTGCGGCTCCGGAGTGCCGTGGATGCCGTAATGCTCCTTGGAGAGATCGAGCCACACCACGCCTACCGGCCCGTTGGGTCCGGCCGGCAGCAGCGTCTTCTCGTCGCCCGGCTTGGCATCCCAGAACAGGTCCGGGTTGAAGTGGAATTTGGGGTTGGTATCGACGACGTTGATCTTCCACGTCCCGATCGGAAGCGGATCGTGCTGGCTCCCCATCGATGCGCTGAACTGCGCCACGAGCTTGTCATCGGCGTCGAACACCTTGAGCACCTTCTCCGACTTGTCGACCACGACATGATCGCCCGTCGGCTGGCGCGCACCGACGTTTAGATCGGTCAACGTCTGCCGCCATTCGGGCTTGATATCGAGCGGATAGTCGCGCGATTCGGGTAGGACGTTGGGGAAGAAGAACGCCCGGCCTGGCGCGATCTCCCCGCCACCGGGATTGAGTTCGACGAGTATCTCGGGCGTGGTGTGGAACATCTCAGCCAATTTCTCGAGCGGCCGGGTATAACCGAGCGTCGGCAATTTCGCCTGTGCCTCCGGATCCTTGGGCAGCGGATTGAAGAATGGCCCCTGCAGCATCGCCGGGTCGAGCGTCACTCGTGTGGTCGGGCGGCGGGCGCGATATTCGTGCAACGCGCCCAGCGTCGCGCGATCGAGCTCGCCGCTGGTTTTCAGCCCCCGGGTCAGCTGGAACGCCTTCAATGCCGCGGTCAGCGATTGCCCGTCGCGTCCGTCTACGATCCCGGGCGAGAAGCCGAGCGAGTCGAGGATCACCTGGGCATGCATGATCGTCCAGTCGATCGGCGGCTTGCCTTTCGGTGCCGCGGGCTCGGGCGCGGCTGCAAGCGGCGCGATGGCGATCGCGGCAATGCCCGCAGCGACAAGCAATTTTTTACGCAAAGACAAGCTCCTGACCAACATGGGTTGGTCGGAAGAACGAACGCCTGGCGCGTTGTTTCCGGCCTAGCCGGCGAGCACGGCCTCGAACGCCTTGACCATTGCTGCCTCGTCGCCTCCCCAGACCGCCCCGGAAACGGCAATGAAATCTGCCCCCGCCTGGATCAGCGGCCGCGCATTTCCAGGCGTAATCCCGCCGATCGCGACGCAAGGCATCTCGAATAGCGTCGTCCACCAGCTCAGGAGCGCGGGCTCCGCATGGTGCCGCACTTCCTTGGTGACGGTCGGATAAAAGGCTCCGAACGCGACATAATCGGCCCCGGCCTCCCCGGCCTCCATCGCGAGATGACGGCTGTCATGCACCGTCACTCCGATCTGCGCCGAAGGCCCGAGCGCTGCACGCGCCTCACGCGGATCGCCGTCCTCCTGCCCCAGATGCACTCCGTCGGCACCCAGCCGCTTGGCGAGACTGATGCTGTCGTTGATCAGGAATGCCACGTCGCGGTCGCCGCAGATCCGCTGGAGCGGCTCGGCCAGCCGCGCCGCCTCGTGCTGATCGATGTCCTTCACCCGGAACTGGAACGCCGCCACCGGCCCCGCATCGAGCGCCCGCGCCAGCCGATCAGCGAACCCGCCGCTTACGTCGAGCGGCGAGACCAGATAGAGTTGGCACTTCGGCCGCCGGCTGTCGCGAACGAATTGATCCGCGAAGCCTTCCAGCGCGTTGTCGGCGTCGAAATCACCTTCGGGATCGTTCATGGCAAGCTCCGGGTTTGCGGATATCCGCATCGGTTGTTCGGGCTGGATCTATGCCCATTGGCGTGGCCGCTTCTACCCCGAGAAGCTGGCGGTCAAGAACTGGTTCGCCTTCTACGCCGAGCATTTCGACACGGTCGAGATCAACAACAGCTTCTATCGCCTGCCCAAGGCCGAGACTTTCGAGGCGTGGCGCGATCAGGCGCCGCCGGGTTTCTGCTATGCCGTGAAGGCCAATCGCTTCCTCACCCAAGCCAAGAAGCTCAAGGATTGCGAAGAGCCGCTACAGCGGATGATGACGCCCTTCCGGCATTTGCAGCCGGTGCTCGGTCCGATCCTTTACCAGCTCCCGCCCCGCTTCCGCCTCAACCTCGAACGGCTCGAAAGCTTCTTGCACCTGATTCCAAAGGACGTGCTCAACATCTTCGAATTCCGCGACGAAAGCTGGTACACCGACGCAGTTTTCGCGCTGCTCGATCGCTACGGCGCGAGCTTCTGCGCGCACGACATGCCCGGGCGGGAGAGCCCACGGATCGCGATCGGCCCGGCGGCCTATGTCCGCTTCCATGGCGGCCAAGGCAAATATTGGGGTCGCTATCCGGACGAACGCCTGCTCGTCTGGGCCGACTGGATGCTCGATCAGGCGCGCGCCGGCCGAACCGTCTGGGCTTATTTCAACAACGACATCGACGCCCACGCCATCCACGACGCGCAGACGCTCAAATCGATGATCGGCCAGTCGCTCATCCGTTGACGATAGCGAGCAGAAACCCGTCCCAAGGCTTCGCGCCGACGGTCTGTACCGCCGTGGCATCGAGTCGAGGTTCGCCCGCCACGGCATCGAACAACGCGCGCGTGCCAAGGATCATCGGGTCGTCGCTCGCGGCATCCAGCACGCCGCCCTCGCGGACCACATTGTCGACGAGGATCGTGGTGCCAGGGCGCGCCAGCGCCAGCGCTGCCTTCAGATAGACGACATTCCCTTCCTTGTCGGCGTCGATGAACACCAGATCGAACGGCGCTTCCTTGGCGGCGATCATTGCATCGAGCGTGTCGCTGGCCGGACCGATCCGGACATCGACGCGATCCGCCAGTCCCGCCGCGGCGATATTGGCGCGTGCGGTCTCCGCGTGGTGCGGATCCAGCTCCAGCGTGACCAATTGTCCGCCCGGCGGCAGCGCGCGGGCCAGCCAGATCGTCGAATAGCCGCCCAGCGTGCCCACCTCGAGGATACGTCGCGCACCCGCCATGCGCGCGAGCAAATGGAGCATTTTGCCTTGCGCGGCGGACACGTCGATTGCCGGCAGGCCTGCCGAGGTATTTCGTTCCAATGCCGCGTCGAGCGCCGGATCGGGCGTCAACAGCTTGCCGACAATATAGGCATCCACTGCTTGCATCGTCGGGCCCGGCATCACTAGCTCCGCTTCCAGAAACTCGCCGCCTCGACCGGGCGGGTCTCGACACTCAATTCGAACCCCGCGATCAGCGGCCGCCCCCTCGTGATCGCATCGCGCACTGCCGGCAATTGCAGCGACGCCTTGTGGCTGGGCGCATCGTCCCAAATTTCGGTGATCCAGATTGCGTCGGGGTCCTTGGCGTCCTCCGCGATTAGATAGGCGCGGCAGCCCGGCATCGCGCCGGTGCCCGAGCCGAGGATCGCGATCAGTTCAGCGCGCTTGCCAGGCTGCGCCTTCATCTTGCCGATCATCCCGAACGGCACCTGGTCTTCCATCTTCTTCCCCTTTGCCAGTGCCTGCGTGCCGATCAGCGCGAGCCCGAGCCCGGCGAGCACCGGCCGACGCCCGAAATTGCTGCTCATGATGCGGCGACCTCCCTGTCAGTCGTATCGATAGCAGCTCGAAGCGCGCTCTGGAACGCCGCGGGATCGTCGAAACGATGTGCCACCCGGCGGATCGGTCGCCGTCCGTTCAGCGGATGACGCAGTTCGATCATCACGTTCGGATAGGCGATGAGCGCGAGATTGAGCACGTCGCGTCCTTTCACCTCCCCGGCATCCGATTGCATGCGGATCGCGGCGATCTCGTCAAACGGCACGCGCACCGAACGCAGCCGTCCGGCGTGCCAAAGAACCTCGCCGTCGCCGATGATCACCGGCAGCCGCCGAAACGACGCGATCACGACAACCAGCCAGGCGATTCCCGAAAGGCTGATCAGCGACAGCACCAGCGCGACGCGCCAGTCCCACAACGCCACCAGAAAATGCACTACCGCCAGCTCGGTGCAGGCGAGCCCGAAGAACACCCACATCATCGGCGCAAGGCTGCGATGATAGGAGTGTTCGCTCGGGCTCACGCGCGGATCATTCCTCGCCCTTGTAGATGCGCATCAGCTTGTCGAGCATCGCGATCGCGTCCTCGCGCTTGCGCTGGAAGGTGTTACGCCCGATGATCGAGCCGTTGCCGCCGCCGTCGCGGATGTCGCGCGCGTCCTGATAGACTGCGTCCTCGCCCTTGGCCGCACCACCCGAAAAGACGACGATGCGCCGGCCGTTGAAGCAGCTCTTCACGACATGCTTCACCCGATCGGACTGTGCCGACCAGTCGGCGCCTTCATAGGCCTTCACGGCGTCCTTCTGCTCGATATGCGCGCTCGGCAGCTTGACCTTGATGATGTGCGCACCCAGCAAAGCCGCCATGTGCGCGGCATAGGCGCCGACGTCGAGCGCCAGCTCGCCTTCCCTGGAGAGGTTGCCGCCGCGCGGGTACGACCAGATCACCGTCGCGATGCCCACCGATTTGGCCTCGGCGGAGAGCTCCCGGATCTCTTCGATCATGTCGAACACATCGTCCGCGCCCGGATAGATGGTGAAGCCGATCGCCGAGCAGCCGAGCCGCAGCGCGTCGTCGACGCCGCCGGTGATTGCCTGGTTGACGCCCGTGGCCCAGCTGTTCGAGCTGTTGACCTTGAGGATCGTCGGGATCTGGCCGGCAAAGGTGTCGGCGCCCGCCTCGATCATGCCAAGCGGCGCGGCATAGGCCGAAAGCCCCGCATCGATCGCCAGCTGATAATGGTAATGCGGGTCATAGGCGTCGGGATTGACCGCGAAGCTGCGCGCCGGGCCGTGCTCGAAACCCTGATCGACCGGCAGGATGATCAGCTTGCCCGTGCCACCGAGCCGCCCCTGCATCAGGATGCGGGCGAGATTGGCTTTGACCCCGGGATTGTCGGACTCGTAGTTCGCGAGAATGGCGCGGACTGCGGGCGTGATGCTCATGACTTCCCCTTGATTCGTTGCCTCGTGCAGCGGTCCCTACCGCACCGCACAACCAGCGGAAACCACTGACAACGCTGACCAGAGAAGTCTGTATCCGCGACGCGCCGGAACGGGTCCCCCCGGCGCCAAGCTGCCCCGATCGAGCGATCAATGCACCGGGGCCCCGGCGTTGCTTTCGGTGCGCCCGGCCAGCTTCTCGGTTGTTTTCGCGATCTCGCCGGGCACGCATGGCCGATTTTTCCGTGACTTGCGCGATTGACCGGATGCCCTTGCAGCATCAGGATCGCGCGAAGGGGGAACAGGACGATGGATCGACTTGCCGGGCATTGTTTGCGCCTCTTCTGTCTGTTGCTGCTGCCGCTGGCCCTCATCGGTGCTGGAGTCAGCAAGAAGCCCGTCATCGGCGAGATCGCACCGGACGCGGAACTCACCCTCCTCGATGGCACCAAGGTAAATCTCGCCGGGATGCGAGGCGATGTGATCGTCCTCAACTTCTGGGCGACGTGGTGCATTCCTTGCCGGACCGAGCTTCCGACCCTCGACACTTATTACCAGCTTCAGAAGCGTCATGGGCTGCGGGTTTATGCCGTGACAACCGAAGGATCGGTGCCGCTCTTCAAGCTCAGGCCGTTGTTCGAGCGGCTGAAGATCGCGCCAGCAAAGAAAATCAAAGGCCCCTACGCCCCCATCGGTGGAGCGGTGCCGACTAACTACATCATCGATCGATCGGGCAAGGTCCGCTACGCGAAGGCAGGCGCCTTCACCCTCGACACGCTCAATCAGGAACTCGTGCCGCTGCTGCGCGAGAAAGCGCCCGGGCCGATCCAATAGTCAGCGCGCCAGCGCGGCGACCCCCGGCAGTTCCTTGCCTTCCATCCATTCGAGGAACGCACCGCCCGCGGTCGAAACGAAACTGAAGTCGTCTGCCACTCCAGCCTGGTTCAGCGCGGCAACGGTGTCCCCGCCCCCCGCGACCGAGACCAGCGAGCCTTCTTTGGTCAACGCCGCCGCGGTCTTCGCCAGCGCTACGGTGGCGGTGTCGAACGGCGGCGTCTCGAACGCGCCCAGCGGGCCGTTCCACACCAGGGTTCGGCAATTCTTGAGCACGTCGGCCAGCGCCTCGGTCGCGGCGGGGCCGACGTCGAGGATCATTTCGTCCTCCGCAACCTCGTGGACATTGACCGTGCGCACCGGCGGATTGGCGCGGAATTCCTTTGCCACCACTACATCATAGGGCAGATGCACGATGCACTTCGCCTTGTCGGCCGCGTCGAGGATCTCCTCGGCGGTGCCGGTCAAATCATGCTCGCACAGCGACTTGCCGACATTCACGCCGCGCGCGGCGAGGAAGGTGTTGGCCATGCCGCCGCCGATGATCAGGTGATCGACCTTCTCGACCAGATGCCGCAGCACGTCGAGCTTGGACGAGACCTTGGCGCCGCCGACCACCGCCGCAACCGGATGCTCTGGGCTGCCGAGCGCCTTGTCGAGCGCGTCGAGCTCGGCCTCCATCTGACGGCCCGCAAAGGCGGGAAGTTTATGCGCCAGCCCTTCGGTCGAAGCATGGGCGCGGTGCGCGGCGGAGAAGGCGTCGTTGACATAGAGATCGCCCAGCGCGGCGAGCCGCGCGACCGTCTCGGACGCGTTCTTCTCCTCGCCGGTATCGAAGCGGGTATTCTCGAGGATGCCGACTTCGCCGTCGGCCATCGTAGCAATGACGTCGGCGGCCTGCTGGTCGTCGATGAAGCGCACCGGGCGGCCCAGCACGGCTTCGAACGGCCCGGTGACCAAGGCGAGGCTCATGCCCGGATCGCGCTGGCCCTTGGGACGCCCGAAATGCGCGAGCACGATGACCTTGGCGCCCTTGTCCGAAAGTTCGGCAACGGTCTGCACCGCGGCGCGCAACCGTGTGTCGTCGGTCACCGCGCCGTCGGCCATCGGCACGTTGAGGTCCTCGCGAACGAGCACGCGCTTGCCGGTGACATCGCCCAGATCGTCGAGCGTCTTGAAGTTGCGCGCCATTTTAGAACTCCGTCGCCCTCACCCTTCCCACTGCCTTCGGCAGCGGGCCCCTTCCCTCTCCCGTCGGGAGAGGGAAGGGGCGGCGAAGCCGTGGAAGGGTGAGGGTGAGCAGCTGTTTGTGTTAACCCAGCTTCGCCATGGCAGTCGCAGTATCGACCATCCGGTTCGAGAAGCCCCATTCATTGTCGTACCAGCTGACCACGCGAACCAGCTTGCCGTCGATCACTGCGGTCTCGAGGCTGTCGACGGTCGACGAAGCCGGGGTGTGGACGATGTCGATCGAGACCAGCGGCTCGTCCGAATAAACGAGGATGCCCTTGAGTGGTCCCTCTTCCGACGCCTTTTTGAGGATCGCGTTGACTTCGTCGCGGGTCACGTCGCGCGCCGGCGTGAAGGTCAGGTCGACGAGGCTGCCGTCGGGCACCGGCACGCGGATCGCCGAGCCGTCGAGCTTGCCCTTCAGTTCGGGAAGCACTTCGCCCACCGCGCGGGCGGCACCGGTGGTGGTCGGGATGATGTTCATCGCCGCGGCGCGGGCGCGACGCAGGTCCGGGTGGATCTGATCGAGGATCTTCTGGTCGTTGGTGTAGGCGTGGACGGTGGTCATCAGCCCGCGCTCGATGCCGATTGCGTCGTTGAGCACCTTGGCGACCGGCGCGAGGCAATTGGTGGTGCAGGAAGCGTTCGAGACGATCGTGTGCCCGGCCTCGAGCTTGTCATGGTTGACCCCGAACACAACGGTCAGGTCGACATTCTTGCCTGGCGCCGAGATCAGCACCTTCTTGGCGCCGGCGTCGATGTGCTTCTGCGCCGATGCGCGATCGGTGAAGAAGCCGGTGCATTCGAGCACCAGCTCGACGCCGTTCTCGGCGTGGGGAAGGTTCGCCGGATCCTTCTCCTTGGTCACCTTGACGCGCTTGCCGTCGATGACGAGGTCGTCACCGTCGGCCGAGACCGTGCCCGGATATTTGCCGTGAACGCTGTCGCGGCTGAACAGCCACGCGTTGGACTTGGCGTCGGCGAGGTCGTTGATCGTCACCAGCTCGAGCCCGCTCTCTGGACGCTCGAGGATCGCGCGCGCGACCAGCCGTCCGATGCGCCCAAAACCGTTGATCGCAACCTTCGTCATGCCTGTTCTCCGTTCAACCTGGCGATGATCCGCGGGACGATGTTCCCTGCGGTGAGCCCGTAATGCTCGTATAGCCCGAGATAAGGGCCCGAGGCGCCGAATACATCGACACCAAAACGTAGCCCGTCGGTGCCGGTGTAGCGCTCCCAACCGAAGGTGGCGCCCGCCTCGATCGACACCTTGAGCGCGTCGCGCGGCAGCACGTCGTTCCTGTACTGCGCATCCTGCGCCTCGAAATGCTCGAAGCTCGGCATCGACACGACGTCGGCGCCGATCCCCTGCGCCTCGAGCGCCTCGCGCACCGCGACGGCGACCTCGACTTCCGAACCCGTGGCGATCACCACCACCTTGCGCGGCGCCTCAGCCTCGAACAGCGCATAGCCGCCGCGCGCGCAGCGATTCTCGACCGCTTCGGTGCGCAGCTGCGGCAAATTCTGGCGGCTGAGCGCGAGCAGCGCCGGGCCATCGGTCCGCGACAGCGCCAGTTCCCAGCACTCGGCGGTCTCGACTGTGTCGCACGGACGATAGACATGCAGATTGGGGATGAGGCGCAGGCTCATCAGATGCTCGATCGGCTGATGCGTCGGGCCGTCTTCGCCCAGCCCGATCGAATCGTGCGTCATCACATAGACGACACGCGTCTGCTGGAGCGCCGACAGCCGGATCGCGCCGCGGGCATAGTCTGAGAAGACGAGGAAGGTGCCGCCGTAGGGAATCACCCCGCCGTGCAGCGCCATCCCGTTCATCGCCGCCGCCATGCCGAACTCGCGGATGCCGTAATAAAGGTAACGCCCCTCATAGGTGCCCGCGGTCAGCGCCACGAGGTTCTTCGTCAGCGTATTATTCGAGCCGGTCAGGTCGGCCGAGCCGCCGATCGTCTCGGGCAGCAGTGTGTTGATCTCCTCGAGGGCCATTTCGGACGCCTTGCGGGTCGCGACCTTTTGCGGGTTGGCGAGCAATTGCGCGACATAGGGCTTGAGCAGGTCCGCCGGCACCTCTCCGCGCGCCTCCCAGCCGACCCGGTCGGGATGCGCCGCGAGCCGCGCCTGCCACTCGGCATGCGGCCTGGCACCGCGCTTGCCTGCGGCGAGCCACGCCTCGCGGATGTCGCCGGGGATCTCGAACGCCGGGTGGTGCCAGCCCAAAGTCTCGCGTGCCGCGGCAACTTCGTCCTTGCCGAGCGCGGCGCCGTGCACCTTCGAAGTGCCCTGCTTGTTCGGCGCGCCCTTGCCGATGATCGTCCGGCAGCGGATCAGCACCGGGCGGTCCTCGTCGAGCGCTTCCTCGAACGCCGCGACGATGCTGTCCTCGTCATGCCCGTCGCATTCGGTGACGTACCAGCCGGTCGCCTCGTAGCGCGCCGGAATGTCCTCGCTCGAAGACAGCGATACCGATCCATCGATGGTGATCTTGTTGTCATCCCACAGCACGATCAGCCGATCGAGCTTGAGATGCCCGGCAAGCCCGATCGCCTCGTGGTTGATGCCTTCCATCAGGCAGCCGTCGCCGGCGACCACCCAGGTGCGGTGATCGACCAGATCGTTGCCGAACACGCCGTTGAGATGGCGCTCGGCGATCGCCATGCCCACCGCCATCGCCAGGCCCTGGCCGAGCGGACCGGTGGTCGCCTCGATGCCCGGAAGCTCGAAATTCTCGGGATGCCCCGCGCACGGGCTGCCGACCTGACGGAAGCGCTTGATGTCGTCGAGTGTCGGCCGCGCATAGCCGGTCAGATGGAGCAGCGAATAGAGCAGCATCGATCCATGGCCGGCCGACAGCACGAAGCGATCGCGATCGGGCCATTTGGGGTCGGCCGGATCGAATTTCAAATAGCGCTGGAACAGCACGGTGGCGACGTCGGCCATCCCCATCGGCATGCCGGGGTGGCCCGAATTGGCGGCCTCGACCGCGTCCATCGAAAGGGCGCGGATCGCATTGGCGCAATCGCTGAAGGAAACGGTCACCTGGACTCCCCTGCTGGTCGCGGACGCCTTTGGGACGCACACGCCCGCGCGTCAACCGCTGCGCCGGGTTTCGCGAGGCAGTTGCCCCCGCTGAGAAAACGACAGACGGTTCGCCTCATCGACCTTGCCGCGTCGGCTCGCGCTGCCTAATCCACGCGGATGGCAGCAAGCCCGGAAGATCGTATCGAACAGGCACTCGCACGGATCGAGACGGCGGCGGCGGCGCGCGCCTATGCCACCGCGCGTCTCGCCAGCCGCCACACCAAGCTGCGCAGCCGCATCGAGGAGGCGGTGGCTTCGCTCGACGTGCTGATTGCGCGCGAGAGCCAGAGCGTCGCCGACTGATGGCCGATATCGACATCTCCATTGCTGGCCGCAGCTATTCGGTCGCCGCGCGCGACGGCGACGAGCCGCACCTGCGCCATCTCGAATCGATCCTGCAGAAGCACGCGGAGACCGCGCACCGCGCCTCGGGCGGGCTCAACGCCGAGCGCACGCTGGTCTATCTCTCGCTGATCCTTGCCGATCTGGTCGACGAAGTGCAGCGCAATCCGCCGCAGGGCGTCTCGCCGGTGTTGCTCGAACGCATCGCCGACCGGCTCGAGGCGGTGGCCGCGGCGCTGGAAGAGGACGCCGCCGAGGCCTGACGTCATCCCGGCGAACGCCGGGATCTCAGGCGGCAAGCGGACCGCCTGCGGCACGAGGTCCCGGCGTTCGCCGGGATGACGAAAATGGCAAACTCCCGTTGCGTCCGCCCCTCCGCCACCCTAAATGACTCCGTGGCGGGAACTGCCCGGTACGAGCCTAGGCATATCCCTGAGGCTATTCATCATCCATGGGAGCTGTCCCTGTGCAGATCCAGGTCTGTGGCACATGGTTCCCACCTGACGTACCAGGCGTCAGAGGATATTTTGGCAAACGGCCATGGCGGTCCCGCCACCGCATTCTTCCCTTATGATCCTCGACAAGCCCGCGCTCCGCGCCAGGCTCCGTGCCGATCGCGACGGCTTCGCCGCACAATCGTCGACCGCGATCCTCGCGCCCGGTGCTTTCGTCGCGCGCCTTCGTCCCGGCAAGACGGTCGCGACTTATTGCCCGGTGGGCAGCGAGGCGGATCCCACCCAGCTTGCCGCGGCCGCCGCGGCAGCGGGCTGCGCGCTGGCACTGCCCTTCGTGGTCGATCGCGCCGCGCCGATTCGTTTCCTTGCCTGGCAGCTCGGCGAGCCGCTCGTCGCGGGTCCATTCAATCTTCGCCAGCCCGATCCGGCGAGCCCGGAAGTTGCGCCCGACATCATCCTGACTCCGCTGGTCGGGTTCGATCGTCGGCTCAACCGCCTCGGCCAGGGCGCCGGCCATTACGATCGCGCCTTTGCGCGCTACGAGGAGGCATGGCGGGTCGGAATTGCCTGGTCGGTCCAGGAGGTTCCTGCCATTCCCGCCGATATCTGGGACGTGCCCCTGCACGCGATCATCACCGAGGAGGGCATGTTGTGGCACGCGGAGAAGTGAAGGCCAGCTGGCGCAAGCCCGCGGGGGCGATCACGATCCTGCTGCTGATCCTCGTCTGGGTGGTGCTCGTCGCCAGCTTCTCGAGTCAGATTGGCGCCTTGCCGATCCTCATCCAGATGGTGATCTATGTCGTGCTCGGCATTGTCTGGATCACGCCGCTCAAGCCGCTGCTGCGCTGGATGGAGACGGGAAACTGGCGCCTTCCCCCCAGCTGAGCGGTCGCAAATCCTGCCAAAGCGCGCTAACCCCCGACCGAAATAGCGGAGAGAACATGGCTTTCAGGCGCAGTCGTACCGCGGGTCTCGCGGGCTATTCCGATGCGGCGCTCTTGCTCGCGCGCCTCGTCGTCGGCGCCTTCCTGATCTGGGGGGTATGGGACAATATCCAGAGCGCCGCGCGCATGGCCGAATTCGCGCGCTTCCTCGGCGCCCATGGCTTCCCCGAGCCGCGCTGGCTGGCCCCGCTCTCGGTGTGGGCGCAGTTCGCCTGCGGCGTCAGCTTCGTCCTCGGCCTCGCCACCCGCTGGACCGGATTGCTGTGCGCGGTCCACTTCGCCGTGGCGATCGCCATGGTCGATGCGAAGCTCGGCATCCGCGCCGCCTTCCCGGCGGCCAGCCTCATCCTGTTCGGCCTGCTCTTCGCTACGATCGGCGCCGGCCGCTATGCGATCGACGCGATGTTCGGGGCATCCCGCCGCTAGGGATTGGGGGGCTTGTCGGCGGCGACCTCTTTGGGCTTGCCGAACTTGCGTAGCGCCAGCCACGCGCCGCCCACCGCGGCGAGCAATGCCGCCAGCCCGATCATCCACTTCTCCAGCGCACTCATGACCCGCGCGCCGCGCCCGAGCGAATCCTCGATCGCCCGGGTGCGATCCTCACGCCGCTGCGAAGCAGTCACTTCGACGAGTATGTCGACCGGCCGATTGGCGAGCGAGAAGCGGCGGCGCTTGCCATCGGCGCCCATCGCATCGGCGGAAACGGTGAGCAACAGCCGCTGGGTTCCGGCGCGCAGCGGCTTGACCTGCCATTGCCAGATGTCCCGCCGGTCGGCACCGAGGCTGCGGGACGGGCCTTCGGTGCCTTGCAGCGCTATTTCGAACGCATTCCCGGTCAACGTCGCCGTCATGAACGCGCCGACCTGCAGCGTGCGCTCCTCGAGCCGCCGTCCCTCGCGGCGCACAACCGCGCGTATTTCCTCAGCATCGGTGGCCTTGCCGATGCTGAGGGTCAGATCATAGGTCACACCCACGGTCATCTTCGCGGGCGGGTCGAACGCCAGAATCCCCGGGCGCAGCCGCGCTTTCTGGCGGGTAAATTCACGGCAATCCGCGGCAGAGACGTCGTCGTCCACGGCATCGCAGGGCACTGGCTCGTCGCTCTGTACGCGCCCAGCTGCGCGACGCGATGCCCTGGCTGCTTCGACGCTGGCCTGCGGCCGGGCCGAGGCGAGCGGAGGATGCTCGGTCGCCACTGTATTTTCCGGCGCATCCGTCGCTGCCGGCAAGGGTGCGGGATCCGGCGCCGATACCGGGTCGCCTCCTATCGTCGCACTGTCGGTGCTCGGGTTCGGTTGAGGCGCCGGTTCAGGCGCCGCGCAATGGCCGCAGGCGAACAGCAAAGGAAGCAACAGGATCACACGTCGCCGCATCGCCATCTCCTATGGATGCACGCAGTCGCGACCTCGATTATTGCTCAGATTATTGCACGCCATTGAAGGCTTAGGCGCCGCGGAAGTCAACCGGGCGCTGATCCGGAGAATGCGGCATGGCGCGAGTGACGGGGCTCGAACCCGCGACCTCCGGCGTGACAGGCCGGCGCTCTAACCAACTGAGCTACACCCGCTTGATCCAGGCGGGGCGACGCATGCCGCGGACAGGAGACCGCTTCGAATTGACCATTGGGGTTCCCACAGGGATCCCGCGTGGCGCGAGTGACGGGGCTCGAACCCGCGACCTCCGGCGTGACAGGCCGGCGCTCTAACCAACTGAGCTACACCCGCTCTCGAAGCGAGGAGGCGCCACTAACCCCGCCTTCGGGGGTGTCAACCGGATTGGTCGCGACTTTCTCGCCGGTGCGCGTGCGGGTCGGCCGGATCGCGGATCAGCGTACCGTGCTCGAACAGGAAGCCGGCGATATCAGGCTTGCCCGCGGCGTTGAGCACGGTCTGGATGATGATCAGCAGCGGCACCGCGAGCAATGCCCCCGGCGTGCCCCACACCCAGCCCCAGAAGCTCAGCGAGATGAGGATGAGGATCGGGCTGATCGTCAGCCGGTGCCCGACGATCAGCGGCGTCACGACATTGGCCTCGATCAGGTGTGCGCCGATCATCATCACCGCGGGCAGCAGCGCCCACCAGATGTCGGCAAAGCTCATCAGCCCGCCAAGGCCCAGCAGCATCGCCGCCATCACCGGCCCGATATAGGGGATGTAGTTGAGCAAGGCGACGATGCCGCCCCACATCAACGGCGTCGGCATCCCGATCGCCCACAAAGCGCCTGCCACGATCAGCCCCAGGGTCACGTTGATCAGCGTGATCGTGCCGAGATAGGCCGAAGTATCGTCGACGACATCCTGGATCACCCGCGCCGTCGCCATCGCGCCGCCGAAGCTCGCGCGGCGGGTGATCGCGTTGCGCCGCAGTCGCGTCCACCCGGAGAGGAAGAAATAGATTACGAGGATCGCGAAGAACATCTCGATCAGCGCCGACGGCGCCGAAGTGGTGAACAGATCGAGCAACGAGCGCGGCGGCGGCACCGCGATCGTCTCGGGCTGGCGCACCGGCGTCGAAGCGAAGTTGGTCAGCGTCTTGTCGACGAATCGCTCGAGTCGCGAATAAAAGCGGATCAGCGGCTCGAGATTATGCTGGATCTTGGGTATGCTCTCGGGGAGCCGCTGCATCCACTGCCACGCCGGCACCACGATCGACGCCAATGCGATATTGGCGACGCTCAGGAACAGCAGCACGCAGACGAACGCCGCCAGCGGCGCGGGCATCCGATGCCGCTCGAGCCATTCGAGCATCGGTACCAGCGCGATCGCGATCACCAGAGCTGCGGTCAGCGGCAGGAAGAAGGGCGAGCCTTCGCGCAGCGCAAAGGGAATCGCGAACAACAACCCCACGCCGATCATCAGCGCCAGCGCTGCCATCAGCCGGTCGCGTTTGAGCCCCTCGCCGACACTCTCATGCGGCTCGCTCGACAGGATCGGCGCGCGGGGTGCGGCCGGAGGGATGCCCCCGTCACGCTCGCTGCCTCCGCCCATGGCCCGCGGCTGCTCGTCCACCCTTCGTTCTCCTTCGCACCGCTTCTAGGGGGCGGTTGCGCGGCCTGCAATCCGGGCTAGGCTGGGGCATGGGCGAACTTCTCCTGGTCCTCGACGAGGGCACCACCTCCACCCGCGCGATGCTGTTCGCGCCCTCGGGCGAATGCCTCGGTAGCCGTTCGGCCGAACTGACCCAGCATTATCCCGCTCCCGGGCTGGTCGAGCACGACGCCGCGGAGATCTGGAACCGCACCCTCGCCTGCGCGAAGGCAATGGTCGACAAGGCCGGCGGCGCCGGCAAGATCGCCGCAATCGGGATCACCAACCAGCGCGAGACGATCGTCTTCTGGGACAAAACCACCGGCGAGCCACTCGCCCCCGCGATCGTCTGGCAGGACCGGCGTAGCGCCGCACTATGCCGCGAGTGGCGCGAGGCCGGCGAGGAGCCGGGGGTGCAAGCGCGCACCGGCTTGCTGCTCGATCCCTATTTCTCGGGCACCAAGATCGCGTGGGCGATGGCGAACTGGCCCCAGCTCAAGCAGGCCGGTAGCCGCCTCGCGATCGGCACGATCGAGAGCTGGCTGGTCTGGAAGCTCACCGCCAATGAGAACAGTGGCGGTCTCCACATCACCGACGCCACCAATGCTTCGCGCACCTTGCTGATGGGTCTCGGCTCGGGCGGCTGGAGCGACGGTCTGCTCGACCTGTTCTCGGCGCCCCGCGACGCGCTGCCCGAGATCGTCGATTGCGCCGGCCGCTTCGGCGCCACGAAGCTGTTCGGCGGCGAGATCCCGATCTGCGGCCTTGCCGGCGACCAGCAGGCCGCGACGATCGGTCAGGCGTGCTTCGCAAAAGGCGATACCAAGGCCACCTACGGCACCGGCGCCTTCGTCCTCACCAATGCCGGCCCTGCCCCGCCCGCCTCGAAGCACCGCCTGCTCGCCACCGTCCTGTGGCAGCTCGGCGGTCGCCGCACCTATGCGATCGAAGGGTCGGTGTTCGTCGCCGGCAGCCTGATCCAGTGGCTGCGCGATGCGATAGGCCTGATCGAGACCGCACCGGAGACCGAGGCGCTCGCCCGCTCGGTCCCGGACAATGGCGGAGTCTATCTCGTCCCCGCATTGAGCGGCCTCGGCGCGCCATGGTGGGAGCCCGATGCGCGGGCATCGCTCTCCGGCTTGAGTTTTTCCAGCACCCATGCCCACATCGTCCGCGCCGCGCTCGAGGCCATGGCGCACCAGAGCCACGATCTGAAGACCGCCTTTGCAGCGGACGGCGCCGATTGGGCGCGGTTGCGCGTCGACGGCGGCATGGTCACCAACGACTGGATGGCGCAGGACCTCGCCGACATGCTGGACATCCCCGTCGACCGGCCCGACTTCACCGAGACGACTGCGCTGGGCGCGGCGATGCTGGCGGGGTTGGGCTGTGGGCTGTTCAGCGGGCTGGAGGAAGCCGCGCAGATGCGAGGCCCGGGCACGACCTTCGAACCGAAGCTCGGCGCCGACGCGCGCAACGCCCGGATCGAGGGCTGGAACGCTGCCGTCGAACGCGTCGTTCGCTGAGGGATACGACATGCGTTTTCACCGCGGCTATGCCCTGCTTACGCTGGGTCTGCTCCTGATCGAGATCGGAATCGCGTTGTTCGTGCGCGACCGGTTCGTCCGCCCCTATCTGGGCGATACACTCGCCGTGATCCTCGTCTACACCGCGTTAAGGGCCGCATTCCGCATCGAAGTGATCCCCGCTGCTGCAATCGCCTTCCTGATCGCCGCCGTGATCGAACTGGGGCAGTTGCTCCGCGTGCTCGACTGGCTCGGCCTTCAGGGCAACCCGATCGCGCGCACCGTGCTGGGCTATGGCTTCGAGTGGCGGGATTTCCTCGCTTACGCCGCCGGCGCGCTGATCGCTCTCGCCGCCGAACGCGTGCGGGCTCGCCGCTAGGCCACCGCCTCCCCCGCAAACAGCGCCCGCAGCTCGGTCTTCAAGATCTTGCCGTTGGCGTTGCGCGGCAGCACGTCCTTCACGAACCGCACCTGCACCGGCACCTTGAACCCCGCGAGTCGCGCTCGCACCCAGTCCTGCAGCTCGGCCTCGGTGGCCGACTTGCCCGGCGCGAGATGCACCACCGCCGCAGGCTCCTCGCCCAGCGTCCGGTGCGGCACCCCCACCAACGCACAATCGGTCACTGCCGGATGCGCATAGAGCACGTCCTCGACTTCGCTCGAATAGATGTTCTCGCCGCCGCGGATGATGATGTCCTTGGCGCGGTCGACGATGAAGAGAAACCCCTCCTCGTCGAGCCGCGCGAGATCCCCCGTCCGCACCCAGCCATGGACGAAGGTCTCCGCCGTCGCCTCGGGCTTGTTCCAATATCCCTTCACGATCATCGGCCCGCGCGCCCAGAGTTCGCCCACTTCACCGACCGGAAGCTCGCTCTCCCCTTCCAGCGACAGGATCTTCAGGTCCGCCGCCGCGACCGGCGGCCCGGCGCTGTTGGGCCGCGCCAGATAATCCTCCCCCGAATGGTTGGTCACCGTCGCGGTGGTCTCGGTCATCCCCCAGCCATTGGCCGGCAGCGCGCCGAACTCCTGATGGATGCGCTTGACCAGCTCGGGCGCCGAAGGTGCGCCCCCATAAGCAATGGTCTCCAGACTGGAGAGGTCGTATTTGGCCCGCGCCGGATGCTCGAGCAATTGCCAGGCGATCGTCGGCACCCCGCCGGTGGCGTTGACCTTTTCGCGCTGGATGATCCCCATCGCCAGTTCGGGATCCCATTTGCGCATGAACACCAGAGTCGAGCCAGACGCGACCGCCCCCATCATCGCCGCCGAACACGCCGTCACATGGAAAAGCGGAATGACCAGCAGCATCACCTTGGGCTCGGGCATCGCCGGCGGAGTGTCGCCGCGCCGGAGCAATGTCCGCGCCGCGACATAGGCACTCGACATGATGTTCGTCACGAAATTGCGGTGGGTGCCCAGCGCGCCCTTCGGGCTGCCGGTGGTCCCGCTGGTGTAGAAGATCGTCGCGTCGTCGTCGGGCGCCACGTCGGCATCGGGGAAGCCGACATCCTCCAGCGACGTCCAATCGCTCACCGCCCCGATCAGCGATTCGAGCGCGGCCGCCGGCGCTTCCAGATCGCCCTTGGCGCGGCTGACCACGACGCGCTCGAGATCGGGCGCGGCAGCATAGCAATGCTTGAGCCGCTCATGCCGCTCGCCGTCGACGAACAGCAATTTCGCGCCCGAATCCTTCATCGCATATTCGAGCTCCCCGCTCGTCCACCACGCGTTGAGCGGTACCATGATCGCCCCGATGCTGACGCCGGCAAAAAAGATCGCCGGCCATTCGGGCAGATTGCGCATCGCCAGCGCGACGCGGTCGCCCTTGCCGACGCCCATCTCGATCAACTTGCGGGCGATATGCGCCGTCGCGCGGTAATTCGCCTCGAAGGTGACGCGTTCGTTCTCGTAGATGGTGAACTCGCGCGCGC
Source organism: Sphingomonas psychrotolerans (assembly GCF_002796605.1). Taxonomy (NCBI): domain Bacteria; kingdom Pseudomonadati; phylum Pseudomonadota; class Alphaproteobacteria; order Sphingomonadales; family Sphingomonadaceae; genus Sphingomonas; species Sphingomonas psychrotolerans. The sequence goes on along the minus strand of NZ_CP024923.1, from coordinate 966,943 downwards.
CATAGGCCCGCACCATCTGCGCCAGCACGCGCAGCGAGGGCGGCGCATTCTTCCACACCCGCGTCGGAACGCCTCTGATATCCACGGTCTCCATCTCGAATTTCGCGCCAGGGGCAGTCAGCAGCGCTTTCGTCTGCTCGAGCGACATCCTGGGCCAGTCGGGGTCGAGCGGAACAATCGGATCGGGGGCCAAGGCGACATCTCTCCAATGTGATTTTCTGAATGTCGGGTTTGGGTATCGCTGCCCCGACAAAAAACAACGTTAGTGTTGATTCGCGCCGCGCTCAAGGCAATAGGGGAAGCGCACCGCCGACAAGGTGGGTATGACCGAATTCGAACGAGAGGTATGCCGCTCGCAATGCACATGACACGGCCCGGACGTTACGGATTCGATGCTTCGCGGCTCGCGCGGATCGATGCGTTCGTGAAGGAACGCTACCTCGACTCGGCCAAGCTGCCCCACGCCCAGCTGCTTCTTGCCCGCGACGGCGAGGTCGTCCATTTCTCGCATCAGGGTGCTGCGCGCGAGGGCGGCGCCACGGTCGATGAAGGTACGCTGTTCCGCATCGCCTCGATGACCAAGCCGATCACCAGCCTCGCTTTCATGATGCTGGTCGAGGAGGCGAAGGTCGCGCTCGATACGCCGGTGCATCACGTCCTGCCCGAGCTGAAAGGGCTCGGCGTCTATGCCGGCGGCGGCACGGGCGCGCCCTTCGCGACCAAACCCACCGCAGAGCCGATGCGGATGATCGATCTGCTCCGCCACACTTCGGGGTTCACCTACAGCTTTCAGGAGCGCACCAGTGTCGACGCCGCCTATCGCGAGTCGAAGCTCGAGAGCTGGCACGGCAATCTGACGCTCGGCGAGTTCGTCGCGGCTTTGGGTAAACTGCCGCTCGAATTCTCCCCGGGGGCCGAATGGAATTATTCGGTGTCGACCGACGTGCTCGGCGCGGTCGTCGAACGCGTCTCGGGAATGAAGCTCGACCGCTTCTTCGCCGAACGCATCCTTGGCCCGCTGGGCATGCATGACACCTTCTTCCAGGTGCCCGAGGACAAGATCGACCGTCTCGCCGATTGCTGGGCGCTCGACGAAAGCGGCAAGCGTGTGCTCTACGATCGCGGCGACGCCTCGGCCTGGTCGCGCTTCCCCAGGCTTGTCTCCGGCGGCGGCGGCCTCGTCTCGTCCGCGCTCGACTATCACCGCTTCTGCACGATGTGCCTCAATGGTGGCGCGCTCGACGGCGTCCGCCTCATCAGCCCGAAGACGATCGAGCTGATGACGATGAACCACCTCCCCGGCGGTTCGGACCTCGCCACCATGTCGCGCTCGCTGTTCAGCGAGGCCACCAACGCCGGCACCGGCTTCGGCCTCGGTTTCGCGATCACCACCGATGTCGCGCGGACTTTGGTGCCCGGTTCGGCCGGCGAATATTATTGGGGCGGCATGTTCTCGACCGCCTTCTTCGTCGATCCGGTCGAGCGCATCCACATGGTGTTCATGACCCAGTTTACGCCCTCGATGCGCTATCCGATCCGCCGCGAATTGAAGACCCTCATTTATTCGGCGCTGGTCGATTGATGGGCGCGGGCGCCTCCTTGCCGCGAGCAAGCTTTTTCGCGCAACAACGCGCCGTGACGAGGTCGTATCGCCGCACCAGCGGCAGTCTTCGTGCCTCGTGCTCAAAGATCCAAGCTGCTGACGCAGCTCACGCCATCACCGCGCAGCGATCCCTCGTCGCGTCGTCGCGTCGTTGCGCGAACCAACCTGCTTTCTTTGTGCCTTCGCGCCTTCGCGTGAATCAAATCTGGAGCCCCCAATGACTTCCCCCATCACCACCACTCGCCAGGGCGATGTCCTGATCCTCACATCGGACAATCCGCCGGTGAACGCGCTCGGCGCAGCGGTGCGCCAAGGCCTGCAGGCCGGGATCGAGGAAGCGAAGAGCGACGACAGCATCAAGGCGGTCGTGATCATCTGCGCGGGCAAGACCTTCTTCGCCGGTGCCGACATCACCGAATTCGGCAAGGCGATGCAGGAGCCCTCGCTTCCGGTATTGGTCGATCAGATCGAGGCGCTTGATAAGCCGGTAATCGCCGCGGTCCATGGCACCGCGCTGGGCGGCGGCTGCGAAGTCGCGCTGGCCTCGCATTATCGCATCGCGGTTCCCTCGGCGAAGTTCGGCTTGCCCGAAGTCAAGCTCGGCATCCTCCCCGGCGCTGGCGGCACCCAGCGCATGCCGCGCGTCGCGGGCGTCGAGGCGGCACTCGAAATGGCGACCAAGGGAGATCCGATCTCGGCCGAGCAGGCCAAGGCGGCCGGTCTCGTCGATCGCCTTGCGACTGAGGGCAATCTCCTCGCCGACGCCGTCGCCTTCGCGCAGGAAGTCATCGGCAAGCCCGTCTCGCGCTCTTCGGAGCGCCCGGTCACCGTCGATCCCGCGGTGTTCGATGCCTTCCGCAAGGCCAATGGGAAGCGCTTCCGCGGCCTCGAAGCCCCCGCGGCAATCATCGACCTGATCGAGCAGACCGCCGGTAAGCCTTATGCCGAGGGCGTCCAGGCCGAGCGGATGGGCTTCATGAAGCTGATCATGGGCACCCAATCCGCCGCGCTTCGCCACATCTTCTTCGCCGAGCGCAAGGCCACCAAGATCGACGGCATCGCCGAGGACGTGCAGCTCCGTGACATCAAGCGGGTCGGCGTTATCGGCGCCGGCACGATGGGCGGCGGCATCTCGATGAACTTCCTCTCGGCGGGCGTGCCGGTGACCATCGTCGAGATGGCGCAGGAAGCGCTCGACCGCGGCACCGCCACGATCCGCAAGAATTACGAGGCGACCGCCGCCAAGGGCCGGATGACCGCCGAGCAGGTCGAAGGCGCGATGGGCTTGCTCAAGCCGACGCTCAATTTCGACGACCTCGCCGAGTGCGATCTGATCATCGAAGCGGTCTATGAGAGCATGGACGTCAAGAAGGACGTGTTCGGGCGGCTCGACAAGATCGCCAGGCCCGGCGCGATCCTCGCCTCGAACACCTCCTATCTCAACATCGACGAGATCGCCGCGGCGACCAGCCGTCCGCAGGACGTGCTCGGCCTGCACTTTTTCTCGCCCGCCAACGTGATGAAGCTGCTCGAGATCGTCCGCGGCGCGAAGACGGCCGACGACGTGCTCGCCACCGCGATGGCGCTCAGCAAAAAGATCAAGAAAGTCGCCGTCATCGCCGGCGTCTGCTACGGCTTCATCGGCAATCGCATGCTGATGCCGCGCCAGGTCGAGGCGAACAAGATGCTGCTCGAAGGCGCCACGCCCGAGCAAATCGACAAGGTCCACGTCGCCTTCGGAATGCCGATGGGTCCGTTCCAGATGGCAGACCTCGCCGGCGTCGACATCGGCTGGCACCGCGATCCCAATCGCATCGAGAACATCCGCGACGCGCTCGCCGCCGAGGGCCGCTGGGGCCAGAAGAAGAGCGCGGGCTTCTACGATTATGACGAGAAGCGCACGCCGTCGAACAGCCCGCGCGTCACCGAACTGATCGCCGAATGGCGTGAGAAGTTGAACGTGCCTCAGCACGAAGTGACCGAGGAAGAGATCGTAGTCCGCACGCTCTACACCATGGTCAACGAAGGCGCGCTGATCCTCGCCGAGGGCATGGCCCAGCGCGCGTCGGACGTGGATGTGGTCTGGGTGTACGGCTATGGCTGGCCCCCGTACCGCGGCGGCCCGATGTTCTGGGCCGACACCGAGGGTCTCAAGAAGATTGTCGACGGCCTCGATAAATACGGCTTCGAAGTCGCGCCCCTGCTCCGCGAGAAAGCGGAGAAGGGCGAGAAGTTCAACAAGTGACGCCTTCCTAGCCCTCTCCCGCTTTCGCGGGAGAGGGTTGGGTGAGGGGCTTCCTCTTCTGCTATCTCGGCCGATCGAAGAAGAAGGAGAAGAAGAAGACCCTCACTGCTGCGACTAGGCAGCAAAGCTGCCAAGTCTCGCTCCTCCCGCGAAGGCGCGAGAGGGTTTGGAGAACCAGGATGGATATCGACCTCGAAACCTTCCGCGCCGAAACCCGCGCCTGGCTGGAGGAAAACTGCCCTCCCGCCATGCGCACCCCGATGCGCAGCGAGAAGGACGCGACCTGGGGCGGCCGCAACCCCGTCTTCGCGCATCCCGACCAGAAGCTCTGGATGGATCGCATGGGCGCCCGCGGCTGGACCGTCCCCGATTGGCCCAGCGAATATGGCGGCGGCGGCCTCAGCCCTGCCGAGACCAAGATCCTCCGCGAGGAAATGGCGCGGCTCAAATGCCGTAATCCGCTCAACAGCTTCGGCATCTCGATGCTCGGCCCGGCGCTGCTGAAGTACGGCACCGAGGCGCAGAAGCTTGAGCATTTGCCCAGGATCGCGCGCGGCGAGATGCGCTGGTGCCAGGGCTATAGCGAGCCCAATGCCGGCTCGGACCTCGCCGGCCTCCAGGCCAGCGCCGAGGATGCTGGCGATCATTATATCGTCAACGGCCAGAAGGTGTGGACCAGCTACGCCGATCAGGCCGACTGGATCTTCTGCCTCGTCCGTACCGACAAGACCAGCAAGCAGGGCGGCATCAGCTTCGTCCTGTTCGACATGGCCAGCGAAGGCGTCAGCACAAAGCCGATCCTGCTGATCAGCGGCAATTCGCCCTTTTGCGAGACCTTCTTCGACAATGTGAAGGTCCCCAAGGCCAATCGCGTCCATGACGAGAACAAGGGCTGGGACGTCGCCAAATATCTGCTCGGCCACGAGCGCGAGATGATCTCCGGGATGGGCCTTGCCAGCCGCGGCGAGGACCCGTTGATCGAGAGCGCTCGCCGCGGCGTCGATCCGATCCTCCGCGCCCAGATAGCGCTCTTCGAAGTGCGCTCGAAGGCATTTTCGGCGATGTCCGAACGCTTCATCGACGAACTCAAAGCAGGCCGGGCGCACCCTGCCCAGCCCTCGATGATGAAATATTACGGTACCGAGCTGAACAAGGCGCGCCATGAGCTGCTCATGGCTGCCGGCGGCTCCGACACGCTCGAATGGGAGAGCGAGGCTTCGAACCACGGCGCCGCACCCCGCGCATGGCTGCGCACCAAGGCCAATTCGATCGAGGGCGGCACCAGCGAGATCCAGCTCAACATCATCGCCAAGCGGATCCTCGACCTACCTTCCTAATGCTCCAGCGAAAGCAGGAGCCCAGAGCCACGAGCGGATCGCATGGAACCTTGGGTTCCTGTTTCCGCAGGAACACAAGGCAGAAGCAATGCCCCTCTACCTCACTGACGAACAGCAAATGCTCCGCGACACCGCGCGCGATTTCGTCGCCGAACACGCGCCTATCAGCCATATGCGCTCCCTTCGCGACGCCAACGACGCCACCGGCTTTTCGCGCGAGCTGTGGAAGCAGTTTGCCGAACTCGGCCTCACCGGCATCCTGATCCCCGAAGCCGATAACGGCCTCGGCCTCGGCCATGTCGAGGCAGGGGTGGTGCTCGAGGAGATCGGCCGCAATCTCTCGCCCTCGCCGTTCCTCACCACCGCCGTCGCCGCGGTCGAAGCGCTCAAGGGCAGCCCGCACGCCGTGCGCTGGTTCCCCGGCATCCTCGCCGGCGAGACCGTCGTCGCGGTCGCGATCGACGAGCGCGGCAAGCATGACGGCAAGATCGCGATGAAGGCCGAGCGCGCGGGCAACGGCTTCCGCCTCACCGGCGCCAAGCAATTCGTCGCGCACGGCCATGTCGCCGATCTGTTGCTCGTGGCCGCCGCGACCGATCACGGCACCACGCTGTTCGCCGTTCCCACCGACGCAAAGGGACTCACCGCCGATCCGCAGCGCCTCGCCGATTCCAGCCTCGCGGCACGGCTCAGCTTCGACGGTGTCGAAGTCGATGCCGACGCAGTGGTCGGCGAAGTCGATCAGGGCGACGGCCACCTCGCCCGCCTGCTTTCGGCCGGCCGTACCGGCGCTTCGGCCGAATTGCTCGGCGTCGGCGGCGGCGCGATGGACATGACAATCGCCTATCTCAAGGAACGCAAGCAGTTCGGTCAGGTCATCGGCAGCTTCCAGGCGCTCCAACATCGCGCCGCGCACCTCTATAGCGAAATGGAAGTCGCCCGCGCCGCGGTTCTCAAGGCGCAGCAATTGCTCGACGCTGGCGACGAGCGCGCCGCCAACGCCGTGTCGGTCGCCAAGGCAATGACCGGCCTCGCCACCAGTCTCGCAGTGCAGGAAGGCATCCAGATGCATGGCGGCATCGGCATGACCGACGAATATGATATCGGCTTCTACATGAAGCGCGCCCGCGTCCTCGCCGAGCTGTTCGGTGATACCAATTTCCACGCCGACGCGCTGGCACAGGCGGCGGGCTATTGATGCCTGAACCCACCCCCGCCGAGCTCGTGGCCCAGCTCACCACCCTCCTCGACGTCGAGGAGATCGACACCGATCTCTATCGCGGCCCCCGCCTCCCCGGCGGCGTCGGCCGTGTCTTCGGCGGGCAGGTCATCGCGCAGGCGCTCCAGGCCGCGCAGCGCTCGGTGGACGGCGACAAGACCGCGCACTCGCTCCACGCCTATTTCATGCGTCCCGGCGACGAGAACCACCCGATCATCTTCCGCGTCGTCCGCGATTTCGAGGGCCGCAGCTTCGCCAATCGCCGGGTCATAGCGATGCAAAAGGGCCAGCCGATCCTCAACATGACGGCGTCGTTCCAGCTGCCCGCCGAAGGTCTCCACCACCAGGACGCGATGCCCGACGTCCCCGATCCGGATTCGCTCCAATCCGAACGCGAACTGCGCGAGCAGATCCGCGATCAGGTTCCCGAGAAATTTCGCCGTTTCTTCCTGCGTGCCCGTCCGATCGAGATCCGCCCGGTCAATCCGCGCAATTGGTTCGCGCCCGACAAGATCGAACCCGCCCAGCACAGCTGGTTCCGCGTCGTCGCGCCGCTCCCCGACGATCTCGCGCTCCACCGCGCGATGCTCGCCTACGCCAGCGACATGACCCTGCTCGGCACCTGTCTGCTCCCCCACGGAGTCAGCTGGATGACCGGCGACGTCCAGACTGCGAGCCTCGACCACGCGATCTGGCTGCACGAACCGTTCCGTTTCGACGAATGGCTGCTCTACACCACCGACAGCCCTTGGGCCGGCCATTCGCGCGGGTTCAACCGCGGCAAGATTTACGCACGCGACGGCCGGCTGGTCGTCAGCGTCGCGCAGGAGGGGCTGATCCGCTTGCGCAACGACCGCTCATAAATGCTAGAGAGCGGGCATGGAAACGCGCCGCTACCCGTACGTCACCCTCGACGTGTTCACCGACACCCGCTTTGGCGGCAACCCGCTCGCGGTGTTCACCGACGCGCAGGGACTGAACGACGCCGAGATGCAATCGCTCGCCGCCGAAATGAACTATAGCGAGACGACCTTCGTCCTCCCGCCCGCCAACCCGGCCAACACCGCGCGTGTGCGCATCTTTCATCGCACCGCCGAGATGCCCTTCGCCGGCCACCCCAATGTCGGCACCGGCTATGTCCTCGCCGGCCTTCGTCCGGACGCGGGCGACGTCCTTCGCTTCGAGGAACTCGCCGGTCTCGTCGAAATCCACATCGAACGCGATGCCGAAGGCCGCCCGATCGGTGCCGAGATTGACGCGCCGCAGCCGCTCCAGATCCTCGGCACTCTCCCCGCCGAGGCGATCGCCCCGTGCATCGGCCTCGCCCCCGCCGACCTGGTGAGCAGCGCGCACCTCCCCACCCGCGCAAGCGTAGGCGTCGATTTCGTATTGGTAGAAGTGACCGCCGAGGCGCTGTCCCGCGCACTTCCCGATCTCGCCATCTATCGCCGCGTCGCCGAGGAGCATCTCGGCGCCGGCGACCGATTGTCGATTTTCCTCTACGCGCGCACCGACAACCGTATCCGCGCGCGCATGTTCTCGCCGCTGTCGGGCACCTGGGAGGACCCGGCGACCGGCAGCGCCAATGCCGCGCTCGGCGCGCTGCTGCTCTCGCTCGGCGAACAGACCGAGGCGCGTTTCGAAGTCACCCAAGGTGTCGAGATGGGCCGCCCCAGCAACCTCGGCGTTCGCGCCTGGCGCACGGCGGACGGCATCCGCGCCAGCGTCGGCGGAAACTGCGTGCCGGTGCTGCGCGGCGAGGCGGCGCTCTAGCAAGCCGGCTTGCTAGAAAGCCGGCTTGCCGAATTCCTGCCGCGTCACGGGATGGCTCGATGACAGCCCGCCATCAACCACCCATGCCTGACCGTTGACATAGCTGGCCTCGTCGCTGGCAAGGAACAGCGCCACCCGCGCGATCTCCTCGGGCGCGCCGGCGCGGCGCAGCGGGTTGAGCCGGCCGAGCTTGTCCTCCTTGCCCACTTCGCGCGCATATTCGAATGCGCGCACCGTCATCCCGGTCTCGATCAGCCCCGGGCAGATCGCGTTGACTCGCACGTTCGAAGTCGCGAGCTGCTGCGCGGCGGTCTGGACGAGGTTGATTACGCCTGCCTTGCTCGCCGAATATGCCGGCCCGCCCGCGCCCGAGCGTAGCCCGGCCACGCTCGCGGTGCACAGGATCGCGCCCCCACCCCGCTCGACGATCCTCGGCCCGGCATGCTTGATCGCCAGTGCCGGCCCGATCAGGTTGACGCGCAGCACTTCGGTCCACAGCTCGGCGGTGGAATCGAAGATCCCCGAGGCGCCGCCCGAAATCCCGGCATTGGCGTAAAACACATCGATCCCGCCAAAGCGTTCGCAGGCCGTGGCGACGAGCCGCTCGACATCCCCTTCCGCGCCGGCATCCATCTGCACCGCCAGCATGTTGTCCTGCCCGGCGACGGTTTCGACCACGGCCCCGCGCAGGTCGGCGGCTACGACCATCGCGCCTTCCTCGGCGAACAGCCGCGCAGTAGCGCGCCCGATCCCCGACCCTGCGCCGGTGACGATGACGACCTTGTCCTTGAACCGCATATTCCCTCCTCGTCATCCCGGCGAAAGCCGGGATCTCGTGCCGCGCGCACGGCACCACCACCTGAGACCCCGGCTTTCGCCGGGGTGGCGGCTAGACCTAGATCGTCACGCCGCCGTCGATCACCATCGCCTGCCCGGTCATGAACGCACTTGCCTTGCTCGCCAGATAGACCACCGCCCCGGCAATCTCCTCCGGCTCGCCGATGCGGCGCAGCGGCGTGGTCGCGTTGGTGACCTTGATCCGCTCGGGATCCTCCCAAAGCGCTCGTGCGAAATCGGTTCTGATCAATCCCGGCGCGATGCAATTGACCCGGACATTGTCCGGGCCGAACTCGACGGCGTAGTTGCGCGCCAGCTGGAAATCCGCCGCCTTGGAGACGTTGTAAGCCCCGATCACCGGCGATCCGCGCAATCCTCCGATCGACGAGACGATGATGATCGATCCCTCTTTCCGCGCGCGCATCTCGGGCGCGACCATCTGGATCAGCCAGTGGTTGGACAGGATATTGTTGTCGAGGATCTTGCGAAACTGCTCATCGGCAATCCCTTCGAGCGGTCCGTAATAGGGGTTCGACGCCGCGTTGCAGACGAGAACGTCGATCCTTCCGAACACGCGCCGGGTTTCGTCGACAAGATGTTCGAGCGCCGCCTTGTCAGAGATGCTCGCCGCAACCCCCAGCGCAGTATCTTCCCCGAACTGCGCATTGAGCGCAGCGGCAACTTCATCGCACGCCTCCTGCTTGCGGCTCGAGATCACCACCTTCGCGCCATGCGCGGTGAGCGCCTCGGCCGAGGCGCGTCCGATCCCGCGCGTAGATCCAGTGACGATCGCCACCTTGCCGGTAAGGTCGAACAGATCCTGCATTTCCTGCTCCCGTCGTCCCGGCGAAAGCCGGGATCTCGTGCCGTATCCTGCCATCGCCTGAGATCCCGGCTTGCGCCGGGATGACGGCTAGGCTCCCGCCTCGCGCGCGAAATGCCAAGCCGACGCCGCCAGCCCAGGCAACCGCTTCACCGTCTCCGCCGCCTGCGCGCTCGACGCCGTGCCATCGATGATCCGCTTCTTGATCCCCTGAACGATCCCGGTGAGCCGAAACAGATTGTACGCGAAATACCAGTTGAGGTCGGGCAAGCCCTCACGCCCCGTCGCCGCGCAATAGCGCTCGACCATTGCCTCGATCGTCGGAATCCCCCTCTCCGGACCGGTCAGACCCTGCACCCCCGAACGCCCTTCGGGCGCAGTCACCCAGCTCATCAGGAAATAGGAGAAATCCGCCAGCGGATCGCCGAGCGTCGACAGCTCCCAGTCGAGCACCGCCAATATCCGCGGTTCGGCGGGTGCGAAGATCATGTTGTCGATGCGAAAATCGCCATGGACGATTGCAGTCCGCGTCTGCGCCGGCACCGTCCTCGGTAGCCATTCGATCAATTTCTCGACCTCGGGCATGTCGTCGGTCTGGCTCATTCGGTATTGCTTCGACCAGCGCGCCACCTGCCGCTCGAAATAATTGCCTGGCTTGCCATATTCGCCGAGGCCGACGCCCGCATAATCCACCGAATGCAGCGCCGCGAGCGTATCGACGATCGCCTCGTACACCGCGGTCCGCTCGCCCGGCGCCATGCCGGGCAGCGCTCCGTCCCAGAAGGTCCGCCCCTCGACCATTTCCATGATGTAGAAGGGCGCGCCGAGCACCCCCGCATCCTCGCACAGCCCGTAAGGCCGCGCGACCGGAAAGCCGGCCGGATACAGCGCCGCGATTAGCTGATGCTCGCGCTCAACGGCATGCGCAGAGGGCAATATCGGCCCAAAGGGTTTGCGCCGCAGTACATAGGATCCGCTGGCTGCATCAATGCGATAGGTAGGATTGCTCTGTCCGCCTGCGAACTTCTCGATGGCGAACGGCCCGGCAAACCCCGTGACGTTGCCCGCAAGCCATTCGCCCAATCTGGTTTCATCCATGTTGCTCATGCGAACTCGATCACCGAACGAACGCTGTGCCCGCCGCGCAATTTCTCCAGCGCTTCGTTGACATCGCCCAGCTTGATCCGCTCGGCGACCATCGTGTCGAGATCGAGCACCCCGTCGAGATACATCTGCACCAGCCGCGGCATGTCGATAGGGAACCGCGTGCTCCCGAGCAGCGATCCCTGGATCTTCTTGCCGGTAAGGAACGTCGGCCCCGGCAGGCTGACATTGTTCCCCGGCGCGATCATCCCAAGGATCGTCGCGGTGCCGCCGCGGCGCAGGATGTTCCACGCGAGCTCGGCGGTGTTCGATCGCCCGACTGCCTCGATCGCATAATGGACCCCGCCATTGGTGCGCTTGAGCACGTCTTTGACGATCGTCTCCGAATTGGGATCGAGCGTCCCGGTCGCGCCCAGCCGCATCGCCAGCTCGCGCTTTTCCGGCATCGGGTCGATCGCGAGAATCTGCCCCGCGCCGGCGATCTTCGCCGCGTTGATCGCCGCGAGCCCGATCCCGCCCGCGCCGATCACCGCCACGGTCTCGCCGGGGCGCACCCGGCTGTCGTTGAAGATCGCCCCCGCGCCGGTGATCACCGCGCATCCGAGCAGGGCCGCGCGATCGAGCGGCATTTCCTTGCTGATCGCGACGCAGGCATTCTCGTGGACCAGCATCATCTCGGCGAAAGCGGACAGATTGAGGAACGGCGCCAGCGGCGTTCCGTCGGCGAGCTTCAGCCGCGGCTCGGCCTCCGCCGGTCGCCGCGTCGACGGATCGATGCACAAGGAAGGCCGCCCGGTCACGCACATCTCGCACGATCCGCAGAACACCGTGAAGAAGGTGATGACATGATCGCCCGGCTTCAGATGCGCGACATCGCTGCCTACTGCCTCGATCACTCCCGCGGCTTCGTGCCCCGGCACCGTCGGCACCGGATGCGGGAATGCACCGTCGACGAAATGCAGGTCCGAACGGCACACCCCGCACGCTACAGTGCGGATCAGCACTTCGCGTGGCCCCGGCTTCGAGACCACGACATCGGCGATCTCGAGCGGCTTCCCCACCTCGAAAAGTACGGCTGCTTTCATTCCATCCCTTTCCAGTGTTCCTGCGAAAGCAGGAACCCAGAGTCACAAAGGCAATCGCCCGATCATCCTGGCCCCCTGCTTTCGCAGGAGCACGGACTCAGCGCGAAACGCCGATCTCGCCCGACGAAACCCGGTCCGCCTTAAAGTCCCCATATTTCCCGAACTCCGCTCGTGCGATCGCCCGGTTGTGGACCTCGTCCGGCCCGTCGGCGAGCCGCAGCGTACGGATCCCCGCCCAATCGTGCGCCAGCCCGAAATCGCTCGACACGCCCGCCCCGCCATGCGCCTGGATCGCGTCGTCGATGATCTGCAGCGCCATCATCGGCGCCTGCACCTTGATCATCGCGATCTCGAGCTGCGCGGCTTTGTTGCCGGCCTTGTCCATCATGTCTGCCGCCTTGAGACACAGCAGCCGCGTCATTTCGATGTCGATCCGTGCGCGGGCAAGCCTTTGTTCCCACACCGAATGATCCGAGAGCCGCTTGCCGAACGCCACCCGGCTGACCAGCCGTTTCGCCATCGCCGCGATCGCTTCCTCGGCCACGCCGATCGTCCGCATACAGTGATGAATCCGCCCCGGCCCCAGCCGCCCCTGCGCGATCTCGAACCCGCGGCCCTCGCCGAGGAGAACATTCTCGACCGGCACGCGGACATTCTCGAGCACCACTTCGCCGTGCCCATGCGGGGCATGATCATACCCGAAAACCGAAAGCATCCGTTCGATACGCACGCCGGGCGCGTCGAGCGGCACCAGAATCTGGCTCTGCTGGGAATGGCGTGAGGCCTCAGGGCTGGTCTTGCCCATCACGATCGCGATTCTGCAGCGCGGATCGCCGACCCCAGACGACCACCATTTCCGTCCGTTGATTACATAATGATCGCCGTCCCGCTCCATCCGCGTCTCGATGTTGGTCGCGTCCGACGAGGCGACCGCCGGCTCGGTCATCAGGAAGGCCGAGCGGATCTCGCCAAGCATCAGCGGCTTCAGCCATGCGTCCTTTTGCGCGCGCGTGCCATAACGGTGGAGCACTTCCATGTTGCCGGTATCCGGCGCCGAGCAATTGAAGCATTCCGACGCCCAGCCGAGCCGCCCCATTTCCTCGGCGCACAAGGCATATTCGAGGTTGCTGAGCTGGGTGCCCTCGAATTCGAAGCTGTCGTCGACATGGCTCTGTCCGGAATTGGGCGGCATGAAGAAATTCCACAGCCCGGCCGCCTTGGCCTTGGCCTTCATCTCCTCGATCACCGGGAGCGCTTTCCAGCGATCGCCCTCGCGTTGCTGCGCGTGATAGTCGCCGTCGCGCGGGCGGATCTCGCCATGGATGAACGCCTTCACCCGGTCGCGGAACCAGGTTTCCCGCTCGCTCAGCGTGAAGTCCATCGCAGCACCCTCCAGTCTCGTTGTCTCGTCCTGCCTAGAACGTACCGTATATTCGGTAAAGGGGGTGGACGCAGCGAAAAATCGAGACACGCACCTTCAAAAAACACTTTGGCTGCGCCGCGAAATCGTTAGACTGGCGTGCAATGAATGCACCTGGAAACATCGAGAGCGGCGGCGGTACCAAGCGTTTCCAGGCGAAGCGCGACGCGATCCTCGCCGCAGCGGCCGACGCGATCAACGAGCAGAGCGCCAAAGGCATGACCTTTGCGGACGTCGCGCGGCGCGTCGGGCTCAACACCACTTCGGTCACTTATTATTTCAAGCGCAAGGAAGACCTCGCCGCCGCCGCCTTCGAACAGACGCTCGAACGGCTCGACGCAATGCTCGACGCCGCGCTTCGGGAGGCGACGCCCGAAGCCCGGGTCGCGCGTTATCTTAACATCAACATGGAGCGGCTGGCCCGCATCCGCCGCGGCGACGAGCGCGACTTCGCGATCCTCTCGGACCTGCGCGCGATGGAGGACCCGACCAAGGGCCAGCTCCTCGCCGGCTGGCGCAACATCTTCCGCAAGACCCGCAGCCTGTGGGGCACCGGTGCCAGCCGCGCCGAGACCGACCTTAACGGCGCGCGCGCGCATGTACTGCTCGAGAACACTTTCTGGCTCACTGCGTGGCTGCCGCGCTACGAAGTCGACGAATATCCCCGCGTCGAGGCGCGATTGATGGACGTGTTCCGTTCCGGCATCGCCGCGCCGGGGCAGGACTGGACGCCCGAGATGCTCGACCTCGTGCACGAGGAGCCCGAACCGGGCCGCGAGGCATTTCTGCTCGCGGCGACGCGGCTGATCAACGAACTCGGCTATCGCGGCGCCTCGGTCCAGCGGATCGCCTCGGAGCTCAACGTCACCAAGGGCAGCTTCTACCACCATCTCGATGCCAAGGACGATCTGGTGATCGCCTGCTACAAGCGCAGTTTCGACATCATCGCCGACGCCCAGCGCCTTGCGGAGAGCCACCAGGGCAGCCATTGGCAGCGGCTCGAGAGCACGATCGCGACGTTGCTCGACTATCAATTCTCCGAACGCGGCCCGTTGCTGCGCACCACTGCGTTGTCGGGCCTCCCACCACATGTCCGCTCGACGATGATCGACCGCTCGAACAGGATCGCACGCCGCTTCGCCGGCATGCTCTCCGACGGCATCGCCGAAGGCACGATCCGCGCAATCGATCCTCTGGTCGCGTCGCAGGCGCTGATGGCGATCCAGAACGCCGCCTTCGACATGCGCAAATGGGCGAGCACCATGCCGCGCGAGAAAGCGGTCGCCTTCTATGCCTCGACCCTGACGTTCGGGCTGTTCGACGATCGCGTGCTGAAGGGCTGACGACGGCGGCGAGAGACGCGGTCGCGAGGATAAATGCGGTCATTTGCGCCGCCAGAAAACGAGCACCTGCTGCTCACGCCTGAGCGACGATTTCCGGTCCGCGGCAAGTATCCGTGCAATCCATTGCGCCAGTTTCGGAAGCGCGGTCGCTTCGATCTCGCGCCGTGCATCAGCCGCCTGTTCTATCGGCACGGACCCAGCCCGCACATAGAGGCGTTCATAAGGGACGTTGGGGTTGGGCGGCCAAAAAAACGCATCGAAGAGCGGGCCGGGGCTGCGAATTAGATACACGTCAATCGAAACCCCTGCACTCGCAAGCACCTCTTCCAATTTAGAGGACTTGAGTGGGTAGCTCTGTCCTTTGGGGCGCTTGGCGGTCTCGGACTTCATCCGCCGTACGTGGCACTTGTGCGTGCAGGTGCGCAACGACCATTCTCCCCCAGTCGACGACTCTCCGCCTGCTTGGACAACGCGCTCACGCGCCAATAATGGAGATCGCCCAAGGCGCCCCCGCGGCGAAGACGAGTCTCGCCGGGCGCAAGTATTTCCGGACCCGACTAAAGACTCGATCGAATCGCTGATCACGCCGGCCATCCGCCCCGCCGGCCCTCAGGGAAAAAAGGGAGCGAGGCGTGCCCCGCTCCCGTCGCGCTCAATAGCGTGTGCGCAGCGTCACGCCATAGGTCCGCGGCTCGGCGAGATAGGCCGAGAAAATCTGCCGCCCGCCCGGATATTGCAGGTCGGTGAAGGGCGCCCCGGCCGCGCCTTCCTGGAACGGCGAATTGAACCCGACCTGGGTGTAATTCTCATTGAAGACGTTTTGCCCCCAGAATTCGATCGACCAGCGCTGGTTCGGTCCGCGGATGCCGACGCGGGCGTTGAAAATCGCATAGCTGTCCTGCTCCTTCTGCGGGAACAGGTCGGAGCCGGTATTGTAATCGTCGGTCAGGCGGGTGTCGAAATAAAGCAGACCGCTCATCCCCGAGCTGCCGATGTCGGGGGTCCAGGCGAAGGAAGCGGTGGCGACGATCTCGGGCGCGTTTGACAGATTGTCGCCCGGCAGTTTGCGAAGCGCCTGATCGAGCGGCGCGCCCGCGGAATTACCGACCAGGTGATCGCGATATTTGGTCTGCGCATAGGTCAGGCCCAGCCCGACGCGGACGTCGCGATGCGGCACCAGCGACGCCTCGAGCTCGACACCTTGCGCCAGCACGCCATAGGTCACGTCATCCGACGAACACGCGCCGGTGGTCGCCGCCGCGGCATTGAAGTTGGTCGCCGTCGCGAACTTGCTCTGGTCGCGGTCGCCGCCGGCCAGGTTCGCGCCGCAGCCATTGACGTTCTGGACGAGGAAGACCGTGCCGTTGAACGTATTGAGCTGGAAGTTTTTGAACTCCTGCCGGAAGGCCGCGATGTTCAGGCTGAACGGCCCGGTCGAGTATTTAAGGCCCAGCTCGAACGAATTGACTGTCTCCGGATCGAACTGGAGATTGCCCACCAGGGCCTGCGCACCGCCCGCCGCGGCAAAGGTCGTCGTCGGCAGGCCGCCCACGATCTGGATGGGATTTTTGAGCGCCGAGCGATCGAGATTGAACCCGCCCGCCTTATAGCCGCGCGAATAGCTGCCATAGAGCAGCAGATCGTCGGTGGGCTTCCACGAAACCACGGCGGTGCCGGTGAATTCGTCTTCGTTGCGCTCGTCGTTGATCGATACGCCGTTGAGCTCCGCTGTCGAGTTGCCTTGGCACGAGAGCCCGATCAACGCGCCCGCCACTGCGCTCAACCCGGCATTGGTGAGGAACGGAGTCAGCGCCGCCTGATTGGCCGTGCAGCCGGTATTGTCATTGCCGAACGTCGCGTCGAAGCGCTTGCGCTCGTTGGTGTAGCGAAGCCCCAGAGTCAGATCGAAGTTCTTGGCGAGGTGCACGATATTGTGCGTGAACAGCGCCCAGTTGCGGCTGTTCTGGTCGTAGCGGTCGAGCGTCGAGCCGCGATTGTTGATTGCATCGAGCCGGTCGAACCCCGCATAGATCAGCGGCGATGCGGCACCGAACGCTGCAGGCCGCGCCGCCAGGCACCCCGCCGATGTCGGTGAATAGAGCGCCGCCAGGCCGCCGCCCGAAATGATCCGGCACGTCGCGAACCGGCCATATTGGCTGCCGAAGCGAAGATTGTCGGTGACCGTCAGATCTTCGTTGGCGTAATAGCCGCCGATCAGCCAGTCGAGCTTGTCGTCGAACGCAGTGCCCTGCAGCCGCAATTCCTGGCTGAAGGTCTTGAATTCGCGTGCCGAATTGCCGTCGGCGGCGCGGTAGAGGATGTCCACCCGGCTATAATCGGTATCCGATCCCTGATCGCTCACATAGTTGCGATAGCCCGTGATCGAGGTCAGCTTGGCGCCGCCCAGATTCAGGTCCACCTGCACCGATCCGCCCCAATCCTCGGTCTCGCCATAATAGCTGCGGCCGGGGGACATATAGATGTCGCGGCTATAGCCCTCGGTGAACGCCGCTGCCGGCTGGCCGAGACCCTGCAGCACCCGGACGATGTTGTTCTGCGCCGGATCGTTCAGATTGCCGATATATTCGTTCATGCCGCGGCTGATATAGGTCGCTGCGCAGCATTCCTCCTTGCGCTTGGTATAGTCGCCGATCAGCCGGATCGTCAGATCGCTCGACGGCTCGAACAGCAATTGCCCGCGCACGAAATAGCGATTGCGGTTGTTGATGTCGCGATCGTTGACAAGGTCGTGATAAAAGCCGTCGCGCCGCGAGAAGACGCTGTCGATGCGCGCGGCCAGCGTGTCGCCCAGCGGCACGTTGATGAAGCCCGATGCGCGGATCTGGTCGAAATTGCCGTACGTGAACTCGGCCCCCGCGCCATAGGTCGGCGACGGCGCCTTGCTGACGATGTTGATCATGCCAGCCGATGCGTTGCGCCCGCCCAGTGTGCCCTGCGGCCCGCGCAGCACTTCGATCCGGTCGATCTCGCCGAGCTCGTTGAGGCCGATCCCCGAACGTGAACGATAGACGCCATCGATGAACACCGCGACCGAGCTTTCTAGCCCGGGATTGTCCCCCACCGTGCCGATGCCGCGGATACGCGCAGAGCCGTTGGCTTCGCTGCCGGTCGAGGAGACGAGCAGCGACGGCGCGACCTGATTGAGCTGGCGGATGTCGGTGGCGCCCGATTGCTGCAGCGTCTCGGCGCTGATCGCCGAGACCGCGAGCGGCACGTCGGCAAGCACCTGAGCGCGGCCCTGCGCCGTGACGACGATGTCGTTGGGGTCGTAGGAGTCGGTTTCCTGTGCCGCATCCTGCGCGGCTGGCGCGCTCGCCGCCTCCTGCGCATAAGCAGGCGTTGCGAGTGCCATGATCATTGCCGGAGCCGCACAGGCTGACAGAAGGCGTAACCGCATCATCTTTCTCTCTCCCACCACGGGCCGGAACGCTTTGCGGTTCCATACCCTACCCTCGAATAACAGCGTGTTCCCTAAGGGCCGTCAAGCATAACAAACGTTGCAAAGCGGGACTGGCTCCGGGGTGTTGCCCGAATGCACCAGTCGGGAGCCAGGGTGCAGCCCCCAACCGTCATCCCGGCAAAAGCCGGGATCTCATGAGGCTCCTGCCCCCTTCGCCTGAAATCACGGCTTCCGCCGGGATGACGATGCAGCTCAATAGCCGCACAGCCGCGCGAAGCGCTCGCGGTGCCACGCGGCATTGCCCCACATGGCCTCCAGCACTCGCGCACGCTTGAGGGTGAAGCCGGCGTCATGCTCGTCGGTCATCCCGATACCGCCGTGCAGCTGGATCGTCTCGCGGCTGACCAGATGGAGCGTCTCGCCCGCCACCGCCTTGGCGAGGCTGACTTCGTGGCTGACATTGGCGCGCCCGGAATCGATCGCCTCGAGCGCTCCTTCCACCACCGAGCGCATCAGTTCGAGTTCGGTGAACATCTTCGCCATCCGATGCTGCAGCGCCTGGAAGGAGGCGAGGACCTGTCCGAACTGGACGCGGGTCTTGAGATAGTCGTTGGTCTGCGCGAACGCGGCCTCGGCCATGCCGAGCATCTCGGCGCATAGCGCCGCGGTGGCGCGGTCGGTCACCTGGGTGAGCAGATCGGCGCCGCCTTCCAGCTTCCCGGCCGGCGCGCCGTCGAAGCGAAGCTGCGCGTGGCTCCGGGCGTCGGTCAGTTTCCGGGGCGACCGGGTCACGCCTTCGTCGCCCGCGACCAGATAGAGCCCGTCGGTCGCGGCCACGACGAACAGCTGCGCGCTGTCACCCTCGGCAACGAATTCCTTGGTACCGCTGAGCTTGCCGCCCTCCACGGTCGTAGCGATCTTGTCGGGAGCGAAGCGCGGCCCCTCATCGACTGCGAGCGCCGCCACCACGTCACCTGCGGCGATCCGCGGCAGCCATTCCACCTGCTGCGCCTCCGAACCACCAAGCAGCAGCGCGCTCGTCGCTGCCGCGGTCGCAGCCAGCGGCGTCGCGGCAAGGTTGCGGCCCAATTGCTCGAGCACGAGGCCGAGCGAGAGATAGCCCATCCCCGCGCCGCCCTGCGCCTCGGGGATCAGTATCCCCGCCCAGCCCATCTCGGCCTGCGCCCGCCATGCCGCGGCGTCGTAATATTCCGCCGGCGCCGCATCGCGCATTTTCCGATACGCCGTCACGGGCGATTCATTGTCCGCCCATTCGCGCGCCATGTCGCGCAGCATCGTCTGTTCTTCGGTCAGGACTGCCATTTCCACCTCGTCATCCCGGCGGAAGCCGGGACCTTCCTCCACATGCCGTGCGCTCGCCGCACGAGACCCCCGGCTTTCGCCGGGGCGACGAAAATCACTGGTGATCCAGCATCCCCAATATCCGCTTGGCGATCACGTTGTTCTGGATCTCGGTCGACCCGCCATAGATCGACACCGCCTTGCCGAAGAGCCAGGTCCGCACATCCTTGAGCGCCTCCTCCTCGAACCCCTCGCCTTCCCAGCCGAGCCCGGCCAGCCCGCGGATCTCGATCAGCAGCTCGGAACGCTCCTGCATGATCCGCGCGCCGACATTCTTCATGATCGACGTGGCGGCAGACGGCCCTTGGTTCGACTTCGCCTCCGCCGAAGCCCGTCGCAGCGTCAGCATGAAGGCGCGCAAATCCATCTCGTGCCGCACGATCCGGCTGCGCAGATCGGCATCGGCGATCCGCCCCTGTTCGTCCACGCCGACATATTTCTTCGCGAGTTGCCCCAGCGGCGCGCCCGAAAACATCCGCCCCGCAGTCGATCCGCCGCCCGACAGGCTGGAGCGCTCGTGCTGGAGCAGGCGCTTGCCGATCGTCCAGCCCTGCCCTTCCTCGCCGACGCGGTTGGCCTTGGGCACCTTCACATCGGTGAAGAAGGTCTCGCAGAACGGCGACGAGCCCGAGATCAGCCGGATCGGCTTCACTTCGACGCCGGGCGTATCCATGTCGCAGAGCAGGAAGGTGATGCCTTCGTGCTTCCTGGTCTTGTCGGTGCGGACGAGCATGAAGCATTTGTCCGCCCATTGTCCGCCGCTGGTCCATGTCTTCTGGCCGTTGACGACATAGTGGTCGCCGCGATCCTCGGCAAAGGCCTGGAGCGAAGCGAGATCCGATCCCGCGCCGGGCTCGGAATAGCCTTGGCACCAGCGCACAATGCCCTTCGCGATCGCCGGGATGTGCTCGCGTTTCTGTTCTTCGCTGCCATATTCGAGCAGGGTCGGGCCGAACATCATCACGCCCATCCCGCCGATCGGGTTCCATGCGCCGATGCGCGCCATTTCCTCCTGCAGTACGCGCGCCTCGTCGCGGCTCAGCCCGCCGCCGCCATATTCCTTCGGCCAGGTCGGCACGCCCCAGCCCTTTTCGCCCATCGCCTGCTGCCAGGCCGCTTCTTCGGGCGTGTTCTCGTGCGGCCCCTCCACTGCCGACATTGCATTGTCCTTGCCCTTTAGCGAGGGCGGGAAATGCGCCCCCAGCCATTCGCGGGCATGCGCGCGGAACGCCTCGAGCGCGTCCACCGGCGCTTCGATTTCTGCAGTCGCCATCGTCCTCTCCCTGCCGTGTTCGGCTCAATTCGAAAATGCGGTATGGTGACCGCGCCGTCAAGCACCCAACTTCGTCACCCCGGCGAAAGCCGGGGCCTCAGGCGGCACGCGACCGGTCGAGGCGGGCGTGATCCCGACTCCCGTCCGCGTGACGGAAGGGATCGCCACCCTTTGACGTACCCGTATTGTTCCGCCACAAGAGCAGGCAGAGGGGGAGGCCACATGCGATTCCATCACCGCTCGGTGCCCATCGTGCTGTTCGCGATTCTGATCGACTCGATCGGCTTCGGCATCGTCATGCCGGTCCTCCCCCGCCTCGTCGTCGAACTCGCGCATGTCAGCCTCGAAGATGCCGCCCGGATCGGCGGCTATATGCTCGCGGCCTATGCGGTGACGCAGTTCTTCGCCGGCCCGATCCTTGGTACGCTCGGCGACAGCTTCGGCCGCCGCCCCGTATTGCTCTTCTCGATGCTCGCCTTCGCCGCCGACTATGCCTTCATGGCCGTCGCGCCGAGCATCGCGTGGCTGTTCGTCGGCCGGATGATCGCCGGGGTGGCCGGCGCGTCTTATGGTCCCGCCAACGCCGTGCTCGCCGATGTCACGCCGCCCGAGAAGCGCGGCGCGACCTTCGGGCTGATGGGGGCCGCGTTCGGGATCGGCTTCATCCTCGGACCGGCGATGGGCGGCCTTCTGGCCGGCTTCGGCACCCGCGCGCCGTTCATCGCCGCGGCGGTGCTGGCGGGGCTTAACGCCTTGTGGATCCTGACTGCCCTCCCCGAGACGATGCTTCCCGAGCACCGCCGCGCCTTCCGCTGGGGCAACGCCCATGTCTTCGCCGCGTTCAGACCGCTGCTCCACGCCGGCAATGCCGGCTGGCTGCTCCTCGCCGCCTTCCTCTGGCAGTTCGCGCATATGGTCTACCCCGCGACCTGGGCGTTCTGGAGCGAAATCGCGCTGGGCTGGGACGAGCAGGCGATCGGCTGGTCGCTCGCCGCCTCGGGCCTCGCGATGGCGCTGGTCCAGACGCTCGTCACCGGCCGCGCGATCAAGCGCTGGGGCGAGGAGCGGACAGTCGTGCTCGGCATCCTCGCCGGTGGCGCGGTGTTCTTCGGGTACATCTTCGTCCGCGAAGGCTGGATGGTCTATGCGCTGATCCCGCTCAGCGCGTTCCAGGCGCTCGCTTATCCTTCGATCAACGCGCTGCTCTCCCGGATGACCGACGCGCAGCACCAGGGCGCGCTGCAGGGCGGCATGGCCAGCCTCAACAGCGTCGCCTTGATCCTTGCGCCTCTGGTGTTAAGCCAGTCCCTCGCCTTCGGTGCCGAACGCGGCTTCCCCGCGGGCAATTTCGTGTTCGCCGCCGGGCTGGCGTTCGCGGCCCTGCTGATCGTGATCCTCCGGGTGGTGCCGAAGGTTCGCACCAGCTCCTGAGGAATCCTATCTGACCAGCGGAAAGCCGAGCGCAGTGGTAACGGCGCCCCTGATCAGGTCGATGGTGCCGTTGATCGCCTGTTCGGCGGCGACCAGTCCGATCCCCTCCACCGTCCGCAGCACCGCGCGCGAATGCTGCAGCTGGATGTCGAAATAGAGCGGCGCCTCCTCGGGCAGGATCTCGCCATCGCGCACCATCTCGGCGATCTGCCGTATCGCCAGCGCGATCTTCTCGCCCTCGGTGCGCGCGAAGCCGCCGGCGCTCTTGCCATAGCCGGTGAGCACGCTTGCGATCCTGTCGCTGATCTGGCCGGCGAGCCTGCCGAAATCCACATCCATCTACCTTCTCCGTCAGAGCGTGCGCTGCTTGACCATCTCGAGCTGGAGGATCGCCCGGATGATCCCTTCCAGCCCGCCGAAGCTGTTCTCCATCGCCTTGATGCCCATGCATTGGGTGTCGCCCGGCGGCTGCCTCTCGCGGTTGCGGTGGATCTGCTCGAGATCGTCGACTCCCGCCTCCAGCGCCTCCACCTGATCCCCGGTCTGCGCGTTCTTCGCGATCGCGCTCACCCGCACGCGCAGATTGGCGATGTCGGCGTGGATCGTCCGATAGAAGCCGACATGCTTCGAATAGACGCAGTCCGGAGCCTTGTTGTCGTAGATCAGCTCCTGATGAAAAGCCGAAAGTTCGCTCTGGATCTGGGTAACCATCTCCTCGGAGCGGCTGTCATAGGGCGCGATCAGCGACACCGAACAGGATGCCGCCAGCGGCAACAGCGCCAATAGCAACGCCCTTGCCGCGAAATAGCTGCCGCTCCGCCCCGGATGACTTGCCCGCATCGAACGCCTCCGCGATTTCCGCCGACACAGAATAGCGACGACACCGCTTCCTTGTCGAATCTTCTCGCCGCTACTTTCTGGTCACGATTTTCGAAAAATGCGTATGGCGTTCGACGACGCGCTCGCTAGAAGATCGCGCGATGGGGGCAAGACCGTGACTGCCGACGAAATGCTGGCGAGCGACTTCGCGACGCTGCCCGATCTTATCCGCGCGCACGCCCGCGATCGCGGCGCCAAACCCGCGATCGTCTTCGGCGCGCGCATGGTCGATTATGCCGAGCTCGACCGGGCGATGGATCGCATCGCCTTCTCGCTCCAGCAAAGCGACGTGCAACAGGGAGACGCAGTCGCTATCCTCGGCCCCACCTCGCTCGATTACGCACTGGTCTTCCTCGGCGCGCTGCGCGCCGGCTGCGTCGCCGCGCCGCTCGCACCCTCGGCGACGCCCGAACAGCTCGCCGCGATGGTCGCGGATTGCGCCGCGCCGATCCTGTTCCACGACGCCGCCCATGACATCGACGTGCCGGTCCGCAAGGTCGCGATCGAGCAGCTCGAAGACTGGCTCCACGACGGCGCCCCCAGGCAGGTGACGGTCGGCCCCGACGACCCGTTCAACATCATCTATTCCTCGGGCACCACCGGCACGCCCAAGGGCATCGTCCAGCCGCATTCGATGCGCTGGGTTCATATCGGTCGCGCCCCTGCCGGCTTCGCCGAGGCGGTGACGATGGTCGCCACTCCGCTTTATTCGAACACCACCCTCGTCAGCTTCCTGCCCACGCTCGGCTGGGGCGGCACGGTGGTGCTCCTCGCCAAGTTCGAGGCCCGCGAATATCTGGTCCAGGCCGAAAAACACCGCGGCAGCGTCACGATGCTGGTCCCCGTCCAATATCAGCGGATCATGGCCGATCCCGAGTTCGACCGCTTCGATCTCTCCGGCTTCATGCTCAAAACCTGCACCAGCGCCCCCTTCTCTGCCGCGCTGAAGGCCGATGTCCTCGCGCGCTGGCCCGGGCTGCTCGTCGAATATTACGGGATGACCGAAGGCGGCGGCACGACGATCCTCGTCTGCAACGCCCATCCCGACAAGCTCCACACCGTCGGCAAGCCGATCGACGGCCAAGACATCCGCCTGATCGATGACGACGGCCGCGAAGTCGCGCAGGGCGAAATCGGCGAAGTCGTCGGCCGCTCGGGCGCGATGATGACCGGTTATCACGGCCGCACCGACGCGACCGCCGCAGCGACCTGGTTCGACCCGGCCGGCAACCGCTTCATCCGCCACGGCGATATCGGCCGCTTCGATGAAGACGGCTTCCTCACCTTGCTCGACCGCAAGAAGGATCTGATCATCTCGGGCGGGTTCAACGTCTATCCCTCGGACCTCGAAGCAGTGCTGATCGAGCATCCCGGCGTCTCGGATTGCGCCGTCGTCGGAATCCCCTCCGAGCAATGGGGCGAGACTCCAGTCGGCTTCTATGTCGGCAGCGGCGATCCCGCGGAGATCCTCGCCTGGTGCAACGCGCGGCTCGGCAAGACCCAGCGTCTCGCCGATCTCCGCCGGGTCGACGAACTCCCGCGCAACGCGATCGGCAAGGTGCTCAAACGCGAACTGCGCGCGCTTTACCCGTGACTCCGATCGCCGACATCCTCGCCCACGCCCGGCGCCACGACAGCGGCCTTGGCACCACGATCCCCGCCGGCTGGATGCAGGGCCGCACAGCGTTCGGCGGCCTCTCCGCCGCGCTCGCGCTGCAAGCCGCGCTCGAGCTCGAGCCTGATCTGCCGTCGCTGCGCTCCGCCCAGATCGCCTTTATCGGCCCGCTCGCCGGCGAAGTCAGCGTCACCGCCACCAAGCTCCGCCGCGGCCGCAACGCCGCCTTCCTCCAGGCCGACGTCACCTCCGAAGCCGGTCTCGGCCTGCGCGCCACCTTCGTGTTCATGACCGGGCTCGCCTCGGTCGTCGAGCACGATCAGGCCCGTCGCGCCACGGTCGAGCCTCCCGCTGCCGATGCCGAACTCCACACCGGCCCCGACAACTTCTTCACCGGCAACTTCAATTTCTTCGATCCGAAGCGCAAGCTCGGCGCCACCGAATGGCTGCGCTGGGCGCGCCTGCGCGCGCGCGATGGCCTCCACCCGATGGTCGAACTGATGGCGATCGGCGACGCGCTGCCGCCCGGCGCGTTCAAGCTCGCCGCCGAGCGCCGGACTCCGCTAAGCTCGCTCAACTGGCAAATCAACTTCCTGACGACCGAGCCCACCACGCAAGACGGCTGGTGGCTGCTCAATGCCGAGGCCGACATCGCCCGCCACGGCTATAGCAGCCAGCGCATGGCGATCTGGAACGCCGCGGGCGAACCGGTCGCCGAAGCGATGCAAGGCGTCGCCATTTTTGGCTGAGCCTAAACAAGAACGCGTCGCCATTTTTGGCTGAGCCTAAACAAGAACGCGTCGCCATTTTTGGCTGAGCCTGGACGAAGGCGCGTGGCGATCTTCGGGAGGATCCGTCATCCCGGCGAAAGCCGGGATATCAGGCGAAGGCGCAATACGGCAGGAGATCCCGGCCTCCGCCGGGACGACGGTGCGTTGGGCGGCCCCTCCCGCGACAATTTGCGACAACTTCCCGCCCACCTGACAAACCCCTGCGACACCCGCCCTCCAAAAGGCACACCAGTCGCGGCATCGGCCGCCCCAATCTGGAGTTCGCGCCATGAAGAAGACTCTCGCCGCCGCCGCCCTGCTCGGCGTCCCCCTCCTCGCCGGCGGCGCCTATGCCGCGCAACAGGCACCCGCACCCGCGCCCCAGGCCCGCCCGATGGGCGGCGACATGCTCGCCAAGGCCGACACCAACAACGACGGCGCCGTCACCAAAGCCGAGTTCCTCGCCGATACCGACGCCCGCTTTGCCAGGCTCGATGCCAACGAGGATGGCAAGATCAGCAAGGAAGAGCGGCCGAGCGGCGGCGAAGGCCGCGGCGGCCGGATGATGAGCCGCAGCGACACCGACAATGACGGCGCGATCTCGCTCGACGAGCAGCGCGCTCAGGCCACGCGCCGCTTCGAGCGCCTCGACACCAACAGCGACGGCAAGATCGATCAGCCCGAGCGCGACGCCGCCCGCGAGCGGATGCGTGGCATGATGGAGCGCCGCGGCGGCGCGACCGACGCCAACTAGAATATCTGCCTTGCCGGGCGGCACACCTCCCCTCGCCGCCTTGCCGGGCGGCACACCTCCCCTCGCCGCCCGGCACTTCTTTTCACCCGCGGAGTTGTTACGGTCGCAGCATGTCGGATCTCCCCCATCTCCTCCTCGTCGACGACGAGCGCTCGATCCGCGAACCGCTCGCGCAATATCTCACCAAACAGGGATTCCGCGTCACCCAGGCCGGCGACGCCGAGGGTGCCCGCGCCAGGATCGCGGCCTATGCGATCGATCTCGTCATTCTCGACATCATGATGCCCGGCGAGGACGGCCTCAGTCTCTGCCGCCACATCCGCGAGACCAGCGAAACGCCGGTCATCCTGCTCACTGCGCGCAGCGAGGAGACCGATCGCATCGTCGGCCTCGAAATGGGCGCCGACGATTATGTCGTGAAGCCCTTCTCCCCGCGCGAACTCGCCGCCCGCATCAAGGTCGTGCTCCGCCGCATGGCCGCCGGCGGCGCGAAGCAGCACGCGCCCGAGACCGGCAGCTTCGCCTTTGCCGGCTGGGTGCTCAAGACCGGCGAACGCGCA
Source organism: Sphingomonas psychrotolerans (assembly GCF_002796605.1). Lineage (NCBI taxonomy): Bacteria > Pseudomonadati > Pseudomonadota > Alphaproteobacteria > Sphingomonadales > Sphingomonadaceae > Sphingomonas > Sphingomonas psychrotolerans. The sequence goes on along the minus strand of NZ_CP024923.1, from coordinate 940,089 downwards.
TTGGTCGATCGCGAAGGCGTGTCGGTCCCGCTGTCGACCGGCGAATATAATCTCCTCCACGCCCTGGTCACCCGCCCGCGCCAGGTTCTCACCCGCGATCAATTGCTCGATTTGACCCAGGGCCGCGAGGCCGCCGCGTTCGACCGCGCGATCGACAATCAGGTCAGCCGGCTGCGCAAGAAGATCGAGCCCGATGCCAAGAACCCGGCGCTGATCAAGACGGTCTGGGGCGGCGGCTACACTCTCGCCGCCGAGGTCACGAGGCTTTGATACCGTCAGACACCCCTTTGGGGCTCCTGCGAAAGCAGGGTCTCCGGGTTGCAGGCGACACGCTCGATGATCCTGGGCTCCTGCTTTCGCAGGAGGACGAGTATCCAGATCAGGGCGGGGACGCATGAAACGCCTCCTCCCCAAATCGCTCGCCGGCCAGATGGCCCTTCTCATCGCCGTCGCTTTGTTCACTGCGCAGGCGCTCAACTTCGCCATCGCCGTTCGCGACCGCGCCCAATTCCGTCTCGCTCAGGCGACGCGTCCCGCGATCACGCGCATCGTCGACGCGCTCGAACGCGAACGCACGTCGGGCCGCCCGATCGCTCCTGATCGCGGCCGCGTCCGCCGCACCCCCACCGATCCGATCCCGCCCGCGCTCGAACGCCGCGAAGAAGTCTCCGAGGAACTGCGCGGCCAACTCGCCGAGCTCGGCATTCCGTTCGGCAAGATCGACACCGGCATCCGCACGATGACGCCCGACGAAAATCGCGGCCGCCGCCGCAACGGGACCGTGCTCGTCATCGCAATCGAACAGCCCGGCAAGGGCTGGCTGACCGTCAATGCCCCCTGGGCGCGGCCCGACCGCAAGCTGATCGCCGCACTGATCGTCCAGACCTTGATCCTCTACGCGATCATCCTGTTGCCCGTGATGTGGATCGTCCGCCGCATCTCCAAGCCGCTGCGCTCGCTCGCCGGCGCCGCCCGCGATTTCCGCCCGGGCGACGGCACCCGGCCGCTCGAGGAACGCGGCCCCAGCGACGTTCGCGCAGTGATCGCCGCATACAATGTGCTCAGCCTGCGCGTGAACGCGATGCTCGACGAGAAGGACCGGATGCTCGGCGCGATCGGCCACGATCTGCGCACGCCGCTCGCGGCGCTGCGCGTCCGCATCGAATCGGTGGACGACGACGACGACCGCAATCGCATGGCCGACACGATCGACGAGATGAATCGCACGCTCGACGACATTCTCTCGCTAGCCCGGCTCGGCCGTCCCAGCGAGCCGCCTACCGATGTCGATCTGTCGGCGCTGATCGACGCGGTCGTCGACGATTTCCGCGAGCTCGATCACGCAGTCGAATTCGAGGAAGCGCCGCGCCTCAAGATGCACCTGCGCCCCTCGTTGATGCGCCGCGCGGTCCGCAATTTGATCGAGAACGCCGTCAAATATGGCGGCGGCGCGCAAGTCAGCCTGCTCCCCGGCGAGCGGACGGTGGCGATCGAAGTCGCCGATCGCGGCCCGGGCATCCCGCCCGACAAGCTCGCCGCGGTGTTCGCGCCGTTCACCCGGCTCGAGACTTCGCGCAACCGCGAGACCGGCGGCATCGGCCTCGGCCTCGCGCTCGCCCGCGCGATCGTCAACGACGCCGGTGGGGATATCGCGCTGGCCAATCGCGAAGGCGGCGGCCTCACTGCGACGATCACCCTGCCCCGCGTCTGAATGCGCTCGGCACCGGCGGGCGGATCAGGATATCTGGCGCGCGACGTCGGCGAGCAGGATTCGTGCGATCGGCCGGCGGTGTTCGTCCTCGATGTCGAGGCTGCCGTGCAGCGCGATCGGCGAGCGCCGCACACGCTTGTGGATCAGCGCCCGCGCCGCCGAATTGGCCTCGGCAAGTGCTGTTCGCAGGTCGGGAAACGTGCCGCCCGGCGAGGCGAGCAATGGGTGCGTGTCGGGGGGTGCGAGATTGAAGAAATACTGCGGCATACCAGAGTGAAATGCGCTGCATTTCAGTTGGTTGCCGCGATCAATCCAGATCAGTACGATTCTCGTTCACATCCGTCTTCCCGGCTTCCCGGCTTCCGCCGGGACGACGAATAAAAAAGCGCCGGCGGGGTCCAGCCCCACCGGCGCTTCTATCTCACCGCCGCTCCGAAGAGCGACTTGGGCTCAGCCGACAATCTCTTCCGGCTTGAAGAAATAGGCGATCTCGATCGCCGCATTCTCGTCCGAGTCCGAACCGTGGACCGAATTCGCCTCGATCGACTCCGCCAGTTCCTTGCGGATCGTGCCGGGCTCGGCATTGGCCGGGTTGGTCGCGCCCATGATGTCGCGATTGCGCTGCATCGCGTTCTCGCCCTCGAGCACCTGCACCACGACCGGACCCGAGATCATGAACTCGACCAGATCGTTGAAGAAGGGGCGCTCCTTGTGGACCGCGTAGAAGCCCTCGGCCTGCTCGCGGGTCATCTGGATGCGCTTCGAGGCGACGACGCGCAGGCCGCCCTCCTCGAGCATCCTGGTGACCGCACCGGTCAGGTTGCGGCGAGTGGCATCGGGCTTGATGATCGAAAAGGTCCGGGTCGCGGCCATGGCCGTGCGGCTCCTGCATTTTGAGTTGTGGAAAGTCGCGGCTCCCTAATCCCGGGGCGGCGTGGATGCAAGCCAGACCCGCTTTCCGCGCTTTCCTACACGTCGATGTTCTGCTAATGTTCCAACGTCCGACCAAGGCCGCTCTTTGCCATTGTCAAATCCAAGCCCTCGAACGCGGACATGCGAGAGTCGGTCTGTGTCAACTTCGGCGTCGCCCTTGTTCCCCTTTCCCGAGTGCGAATCGCAACAAACCGCCGCGATTCACGAAAAAAAACCGCGAATGCGTTCCGCGTTCTCCTTGCGAACGCGGAAAATCAGGCCGCTTTTTCCCAGCGCCCGGCGTCATTTTGTTTCCAATAATTCCGTTCCACCCCTTCGCGATCGGCGAGTCCTTTCCACGCAGCCCGCGCCTCGCCGATCCGCGCCTCGTCGAAGAAGTGAAAGACCCGATCGAACCTCAAGGCCTCGTCGCGCCAGATCCCGTCGACCAAGGCGATGTGCCGCGCGCCGTTGGCGGCCTCGGGCGTCGCAGCGATCAGCGCGGGCTGGCGCGCATCGTCCTCGCTGCCGGCCTGGCCGTGCGGCAGGAAGCTCTCGGGTGCATAGGCCCAGAGCAATTGGTCCAGCTTCGCCCGCTGGGCCGCATCGCCCGCCACGATCATCAGCCGCCCGCCGGTGGCGAGCACCTTCTCGGCGATTTGCGGCAGCGCGCGTTCGAGCGGGACCTGGGTGAGATGGTAGAAGTCGACTTGCATGGCTCCTGATAGCGCCTCCGTGCGTTCGGGCCAACGCACGCGACGTTGCGATGCCGCAACCGCTGCGATAGGGCGGGCGGTGCCGCGTGCCCGGGAGTGAAGTCAAAGGTGGGAATCGTCGTTACGCGCCAGCTCTTGCTGCTGTCGGCCGCGCTCGGTCTGTGTCTCGCGGCACAGGCGCGGGCGCAGGAGACTGCCGATCCGCGCGAGGCGCCGACGCGCCAGCCGGATCTGCTCCAGACCCCGCCGGTACCCAGCGCCGATCTGCAGGATCGCGGGACCACGCCCCCGCCGCCCTCGACCGAGGCCGCGTCCACCAATCCCGACGAGGTCCAGTTCACTGCCGACCAGCTCGATTATGATTACGAGAACGATGTGGTTACCGCGGCGGGCGAGGTGCGCCTCAACCGCCGCAGCGATCGCCTGCGCGCCGACCGGATCGTCTGGAATCGCAAGACCGGCAAGGTCGTCGCCGAGGGCAATATCGTCATCGTCAACCCCGAAGGCGACGCAGCCTATGGCGATCGCATCGAGCTGACCGATACGCTGAAGGACGGCGCGGTAGAGAATATGCTCGTCGTGCTCGAAGCCGGCGGCCGCATCGCCGCCCAGCGTGGCCGCCGCGACAACGGCATCATCACGGTGGAGAACGCCGCCTACACGCCGTGCGCGGTGACCGATTCGGAGGGTTGCCCGAAAGAGCCTTCGTGGAAGATCACTGCGCGCCGCGTGGTCTATGACCCGGGCAAGAAGCGGATCCGGTATACCGGCGCGCGCATTTCGGTATTCGGCTTCGCTTCGGTGCCGTTGCCCGCTTTCTCGCATCCGGTGGGCGGCACCAGCGACGACGGCTTCCTCACCCCCGATCTGCGCTACGACCGCACCAACGGCTTCCAGATCGCTTTGCCTTATTTCTTCAGCCTCGCGCCCAATCGCGACCTTACCCTCACTCCGCGCGTGTTCACCGATACGCTGCCGATGCTGCAGGGCGAATATCGCGCGCTCGAGAGCTTCGGGGCGTACCGCGTCACCGCATACGGCACCTATAGCCGCCGCGCCGACGACTTGACCGTGCCAGTCACTCCGGCAACCTCCAGCAACGACTTCCGCGGCTATCTCGACGCGGTCGGCCGCTTCCAGCTCTCCCCCGAATGGAGCGCCAGCACCTCGCTTCGGCTCGCCACCGATCGCACCTTCCTGCGTCGCTACGACATCTCGCGCGACGATCGGCTGCGCAACAATATCCGGGTCGAGCGGATCGACCAGGACAGCTATTTCTCGATCAACGCCTGGGGCGTGCAGACGCTGCGCGCCGGCGAGCGCCAGGGTCTCCAGCCCTTCGTCCTTCCCGAGCTCGACTATCGCCGGCGGATGGACGACGGGATGCTCGGCGGACGCTTCGAGTTCCAGCTCAACACGCTCGCACTCGCCCGCTCCGAGGGCCAGGATTCGCAACGTGCCTTTACCAGCGCGCGCTGGGACCTGCGCAAGCTCACCAATTGGGGGCAGGAAGTCACTTTCACGGCCTATGCCCGGGCAGACGCGTACAACACCAACGATACGCTCTCGACCACCGTCGCCAGCTATCGCGGGGACGAGGGCTTCCGGTTCCGCGGCATCGCGGCCGCGGCGGTCGACGTGAAATGGCCGCTGGTCGGCGAATTGTTCGGCGGCAGCCAGCGCATCACTCCCCGGGTCCAGATCGTCGCCGCGCCCCGGCTCGAGAACCTCGCAGTCCCCAATGAGGACGCCCGCGCCGTCGACCTCGAGGATTCGAACCTGTTCGCGCTCAATCGCTTCCCCGGCTATGATCGATTCGAGGATTCGACCCGCTTCACCTGGGGCGTGGATTACTCGCTGTACCTGCCGGGCTTCAGCGTCGACGCCAATGTCGGCCAGAGCTATCGTCTTTCCTCGCGTCCGACGATCTTCCCCGAGGGCACCGGTCTCACCGGTCGGGTATCCGACATCGTCGGCCGCACTGTCGTGCGCTTCCGCGATTTCGTCAGCTTCACCCATCGCTACCGGCTCGACAAGGACGGCCTCGCTTTTCGCCGCAACGAGATCGACGCGACGGTCGGCTCGCGCAGCACCTATCTCCAGCTCGGCTATCTCCGCCTCAATCGCAATATCGGCCCATCGCTCGAGGATTTGCAGGATCGCGAGGAGGCGCGGATCGGCGCCCGCGTGCAAATTGCACGATTCTGGTCGGTTTCGGGGGCAACTCTCGTCGATCTCACCGATCGCGACGAGGACGTGCTGTCCCAGTCCGACGGGTTCGAACCGGTCCGCCACCGTCTTGGGGTGACCTATGAGGACGACTGCCTGCGCCTCGGCGTCACCTGGCGGCGCTATTATGAGACCACCGGCGACGCGCAGCGCGGTAGCAGCTATCTTTTGACTCTGGCTTTCAAGAATCTGGGGCGCTAGCGTAACGCCCGACGGGGCGTGATCCGAATCCCGTCAAGCCTTGGTTCAGGCACAATTGGCGAGTATGCGCCACGATCTCCCGGGATGGATGAGGGTACGGCTCCACGTGAACATTGGTGTTGCAAAGGCGGCTCGCTTCGGCCGCAAGACTATTCTGACGTTCGGCTTGGCCGGCGTCGCGTCGATCGCGATCGCGCAGACCGTTCCTGATCAGCAGCAGGTGCCAAACACTGGACTCAATCTTCCCGCCAATTTTCAGCTCTTCGGCAAGGGCGACCCGAATGTCCGCAAGCCGACCGCGATCGTCAACGACACGGTGATCACCGGAACCGACGTCGACCAGCGCGTCGCGATGGTCGTGGCGATCAGCAAGCTCAACCTCAAGCCGGAAGAGCGCGATCAATTGCGCGTGCAGATGCTGCGCCAGCTGATCGACGAGGCGCTCCAGATCCAGGAGGCCAAGGCCAACGAGATCACCGTCGATCCCAAGGAGATCGAACAAAGCTTCGCGCGCGTCTCGAAGAATTTCCAACGCACACCGGAGCAGATGCGCGGCTGGCTGAAGGAAGTCGGCGCGTCCGAGCGCACCATCCGTCGCCAGATCGAGGCGGATCTCGCCTGGAACCGTCTGCTGCGCCGCCGCGTCAACATCAACGTCGGTGAAGCCGAAGTGAAGGCGATGATCGAGCGGATGAAAGCGGCCAAGGGCAGCGACGAATATCACGTCTACGAAATCTACATGAACGCCACGCCGGACCGCGCGCAGGAAGTGCACGCCGCCATGCAGCGCATGATCCAGCAAATGCGCGAAGGCGCGCCATTCGATTACCTCGCCAAGACCTATTCGGAAGCTTCTACCAAGTCCGTCGGCGGCGACCTCGGCTGGGTCCGTCCTTCGATGCTCCCCGACCAGCTCGCTCAAGCCGCGCAGGAGATGCAGCCTGGTCAGGTCGCAGGCCCGGTCCAGCTGTCCACCGGCTTTTCGATCCTGTACCTTGCCGAGAAGCGCAAGGTGCTGACCGCCGATTCGCGCGATGCCAAGCTCAGCCTGCGCCAGGTCGCGATCAACTTCCCCAAGGGCACCACCGAAGCACAGGCGACTGCGCGTGCGGGTGAATTCGCCACGGCGACACGGGCGATCAAGGGTTGCGGCGACGTTGCCAACGTAGCGAAGGCGCAGAGCGCCGACGTCGTCGATCGTGATGGAATCACGATCAAGGAGCTCCCGCCCGCACTCCAGAACATGATCATGCCCCTCCAGGTCGGCCAGGTGACCCAGCCGTTCGGGTCGGTCGAGGACGGCGTTCGCGTGCTGGTCCTGTGTGGTCGCGACGATCCCAAGGAGGCGTATGAGCCTTCGGTCGAGCAGGTTCAGGAAAAGCTCGAAGAGGAACGCACCAATTTGCGCGCCCAGCGCATGCTGCGCGATCTGCGCCGCGACGCGCTGGTCGAATATCGTTGAAGTGAGCATCGGGCGGATGCCGACTCCGCTCGCCGTCGCGATGGGCGACCCGGCCGGAATCGGGCCCGAGATCACGGTCAAAGCATGGAGTGCGCGCGCGTTGCATTCGCTGCCACCGTTCTTCGCGGTCGGCGATCCGCGCTCGATCGAGAAGATCTGGGACGGTCCGATCGTGCGGATAGGCAACCCGGACGAGGCCGCGGCCGTCTTCGGCGATGCGCTTCCCATCCTGGTTATCGGCGATAATCTGGAAGTGGTTCCTGGCTCCCCTGACGTGGAGAGCGCCCGCTGCGCCCTCCAATCGCTAGAGGTGGCTTCAGGGCTGACGCGCTCGGGCACGGCAAGCGCGCTCGTTACGGGCCCGGTTTCCAAGGCGCAGCTTTACCGCATCGGCTTCACTTACCCCGGGCAGACCGAGTTCGTCGCCGAACGCTGCGGCGTCGCCAGCGAGAATACCGTGATGATGCTGGCCGGACCGACGCTGCGCGTGGTGCCGATCACGGTCCATGTCGCGCTCGCCGAGGTGCCTGCGCTGATCTCGCAAGAGCTGATCGTCGCCAAGGCGCGGGTGACAGCGCGAGGCTTGCATCGCAATTTCGGGATCGAGAAGCCCCGTCTCGCCTTCGCCGGCCTCAACCCGCACGCCGGAGAGAGCGGCGCGATCGGGCGCGAGGAGATCGACATCCTCATGCCGGCGATCGATCAGCTTCGCGCAGAGGGTATCGACGCGGTGGGTCCATTTGCCGCCGACACGATGTTTCATGCGCGTGCTCGCGCCGGCTATGACGCGGCGCTCTGTCTCTATCATGATCAGGCGCTGATCCCGATCAAGACGCTACACTTCGACGATGGCGTCAATACCACGCTCGGCCTGCCGATCGTCCGAACCTCGCCCGATCACGGTACCGCGTTCGGCATTGCCGGCCGCGACCAAGCCAATCCTGGCGCGATGATCGCCGCGATCCGCATGGCCGCGGCGCAGGCAGAGCGCCGGGCAGAAGCGGTCGCACTGAACCAGTGACCGAACTGCCACCGCTCCGCGACGTCATTCGCAGACACGGTCTCAGCGCGAGCAAGGCACTGGGGCAGAACTTCCTCTTCGACCATCAATTGCTTGCCCGCATCGCCCGCGTTCCCGGCGATCTCGCGGGCGCCGAGGTGTTCGAAGTGGGGCCAGGCCCCGGCGGGCTCACCCGGGCATTGCTCGAAAGGGGAGCGTCGGTCACTGCCGTGGAGCGCGACCGGCGCTGCATTCCCGCGCTCGCCGAACTAGGCGATTTCTTTTCCGGCAAGCTTACGGTGATCGAGGGCGATGCGCTCCAAGTCGACGCACCGGCGCTATTCGCGGGAAAGCCGCACATCGTCGCCAATCTGCCTTACAATGTCGGCACCGCGCTGCTGGTCGGCTGGCTCTCGGCAAGCTGGGAGCCGTGGTGGGCAAGCCTCACCCTGATGTTCCAGAAGGAAGTCGCCGAACGCATCGTCGCGCCGGCGGGATCCGAAGCCTATGGCCGGCTGGCGGTGCTGGCGCAGTGGCGCTCCACGCCGCGGATCGCAATGACGGTCCACCGCTCGGCCTTCACGCCGCCCCCCAAAGTGACGTCCGCGGTGGTCCACATCGTTCCGGCCGAGGCGCCCGAAGGCGTGCGGCTGGCGGTGCTCGAGACGCTGACCGGCGCGGCGTTCGGACAGCGGCGCAAGATGCTGCGGCAGAGCCTGAAGGGGGTTCCCGGCGCGCTCGCCGCGTTGGAACAGCTCGGCATCGATTCGAGCCGTCGCGCCGAGACCGTCTCGGTCGCCGAATATGTCGCGCTCGCTCGCGCGCTGAGTTAGGGTTTGGCGGGCGTCGGCCTGGCCGGCTCGGCCTGCGCCGTCGCAGTCACCGGAGGGCCCTTGGCGATCGACGCGGCAAGGACAGTCGCATCGTTGCACTCGCCGCCACAGGCCGCCTTGATCTTCGCCAGATTTTCCTTGGCCTTTACTGTCGCGCCCTTGGCGACCAGCGCCTCGCCCTGCCCGCGGAGCGCCGAAAGGTCGTTGGGCTCGAGCGCCAACGCCTCGCTGTAGAAGCGGATCGCCTTGCCGGGCAGTCCGCGCGCCCGCGCGATATCGGCGAGGACGAGGAAAGCCTCACGGTTGCGCGGATCGACCGCGAGCGCGCTCTCCAGTGCGTCCTGCGCGCCATCGAGGTTGCCGGCCGCCTTTGCCGTACGGCCTTCCTGAAGCAGCGCGAGCGACCTGGGCTCGATCTGATCGTCGGGGCGCTGCGCCATCAGCGAGGTCGAAACCGAAAGCACCATCAGCGCGGCGGCAGCCGAAATCGCAGTGATCCGCATCAAAATCTCCGAAACTGAGGCGCGTAGCGCTACCATGGCCGCATTATCTTCGCGACAAAAAAGCCGTCGGTCGAATCCGCCAGCGGCGTGAGCCGGAGTCCAGCACCGCGCGGCCGGCCCGCCCCCGGCGCCGGTGTCTCCGCGGTCCAGCCGGGAAAGGCATTGAGGAACGCGGCCACCTGCCCCGCCCCTTCGTCGTCGAGCACCGAGCAGACGACATAGACCAAAGCCCCACCCGGTCGCACCAGATGGGCGGCGAGCCCCATGATGTGGCGCTGGGTCGCAACCAATTTGTCGAGCCGCTGATGGCTCAACCGCCAGCGCGCTTCGGGGTTTCGCCGCCAGGTGCCGGTGCCGGAGCAAGGCGCATCGACGAACACCACATCGGCACGCGCCTCCTGATCGCCGAGTTGCTCGGCCTCGCGATTGGGGTTGAGCAGCCGGGTCTCGGCGATCGTGACGCCTGCCCGGGCAGCGCGATCGGGAAGTCGCTGAAGACGGCCGCGATCGATATCGCAGGCGAGGATACTGCCCTGATTCGCCATCAACGCAGCCAGCGCAAGCGTTTTGCCGCCGCCACCTGCGCAGAGGTCGACGACATGTTGCCCTGCCCGCGCGCCCGCCGCGAGCGTGACCAATTGGCTGCCGGAATCCTGCACTTCGAGCAGACCCGCGGCGTGCGCGGGAAGCTGATCGACCTTGGTGTCGTGCGGCAAACGCAACGCGTCGGGCGCGAAGGCAAGCGGCTCGGCGCCGGGCAGTTCGGACTCGATCTCGTCCCGCGTCGCCTTGAGCCGGTTGACGCGGATGTCGAGCGGCGCCCGCCCCAGCAAAGCGGCCTGCTCATCGATGCCGATGTCGGACGCCCGCAGCTTCTTGATCAGCCAGCCCGGAGCATGGCCAGCGGTCGCGGTCGCCTCGTCGGGCGCGATCGACGCGGGGCCATAAGGCGATCCATCGAACGTGTCCGCGATGTCGGGCTGCTGCTTCACCAGCGCCAGCATCGCCGCACGACCGCTCTCGGGCCGCTCGCCACACAGACGGATGGCATCATAGACCAGTTCGCGCACCGCCCGGCGATCCTTCGAGCCGGCGTAACGGCGCTCGGCGAACCAGCGCGCAATCAGCGTGTCGGCCGCGGCGCCCTGATCGCGGGCCGCCGCGATGATCCGGTCGAGCAACTCGATCGCCGCCTGCGTTCGGGCAGCGGGAGTCATCGGCGAGCATCCCAAAGTTGCGGGAGACGCGGTTCATTCGTAAACTTTGGATCGCAGATCATCGCGCACTCGAGAAGCAGGCCGAAATGTGCCGCGCAGCGCATCGCGGAACCGAAGCAGAAGAAATCCTACATTGGAAGCCGAAACGGCATGGGTCTGGTTCAGCGCGTCGGATAATTGGGTGCCTCTCGGGTGATCGTTACATCGTGGACGTGGCTCTCGCGAAGGCCCGCGCCGGTGATCCGCACGAACTTCGCCTTCTCCTGGAACTCGGCGATCGTAGGCGCACCGACATAGCCCATCGCCGCCTTCACGCCGCCGACCAACTGGTGGACGACGTCGCGCGCGGTACCCTTGAAGGGGACCTGGCCCTCGATCCCCTCGGGAACCAGCTTGAGCTGGTCCTTGATGTCCTGCTGGAAATAGCGATCGGCCGAACCACGCGCCATCGCGCCGACCGACCCCATGCCCCGATAGGATTTGTAGGCGCGGCCCTGATAGAGGAAGGTTTCGCCAGGCGCTTCCTCGGTGCCGGCGAGCAGCGATCCGATCATGCAAGACGACGCGCCCGCAGCGATCGCCTTGGCGAGGTCGCCCGAGGTGCGCAGGCCGCCATCGGCGATCACCGGCACGCCGGATTTTGCCGCTTCGCCCGCCGCGTCCATGATCGCCGTGAGCTGGGGCACGCCGACGCCGGCCACGACGCGGGTGGTGCAGATCGAGCCCGGGCCGATGCCGACCTTGAGACCGTCCGCGCCTGCGTCGATCAGCGCCTTCGCGGCCTCGGCAGTGGCGATATTGCCGGCAACAACCTGCACGCGATTGGAGAGCTTCTTCACTCGCTCGACCGCGCCGGCGACCTCCTTGTTGTGCCCATGCGCGGTATCGATGACGATGAGATCGACTTCGGCGTCGACCAACGCCTCGGTGCGCGCAAAACCCTTGTCGCCCACCGTCGTGGCCGCGGCGACGCAAAGGCGCCCGCTGGGGTCCTTGGTCGCGTTGGGGAAATTGACTGCCTTCTCGATGTCCTTGACCGTGATCAGTCCGACGCAGCGATAGTCGTTGTCGACCACCAGCAGCTTCTCGATGCGGCGCTGGTGGAGCAGCCGCCGCGCCTCTTCCTTGCCGACGCCGGCGGCGACGGTGGCGAGGTTCTCGCGGGTCATCAACTCGGAAACCGGCTGGTTCGGATTCTCGGCGAAACGCACGTCGCGATTGGTGAGGATCCCGGCGAGCTTGCCGCCCGCCTCGACCACCGGAATGCCGCTGATCTTGTGCCGTTGCATCAGCAAGCGCGCCTCGGCCAGCGTGCCGTCGGGCGCTATGGTGATCGGATTGACCACCATCCCGCTCTCGTAGCGCTTGACCGCGCGAAGCGCCTCGACCTGCTCTTCCACGTCTAGATTGCGGTGGAGCACCCCGATCCCGCCCAATTGCGCCATGACGATCGCCATGTCGGCCTCGGTCACCGTGTCCATCGCAGAGGAGAGGATGGGGATGTTGAGCGCGAGCCCACGCGTCACATAAGTGCGGGTGTCGGCCATGCTCGGCAGCACCTCGGACTCGCCCGGATACAGAAGGACGTCGTCGAAGGTCAGGCCGAGGGGGATATCCATGGGGTGCGCCAGTGTCCTGAGTCGGAGGTTGGCGGCCCATGTAACCGCGCCCAGCGCAAACCGCTAGTGCCGGGTCTGCGTTAACTGCCGTCCTGCAGATGCGGATAGAGCACGGCCCTCTCGGCTTCGATCTGCGCTCGCATCGAACGGCGCAGCGCGAGCGAAGCCTGGCAATAGCCCGGCCAGTTCTTCACGATCTCCCGCAGGCTCCAGATGCTGATATGCTCGGACGACGCCGTCATGGCGGCAGTGTTGCTGCCGTGGAGCACATCGAGCGGCGCGACTTCGCTCGCGAGCAGCGTCGGCCTGAGCTCGATGCAGAGCGAGTCGATCAGCCTGCGCCGCGCGCTGCTGGTTCGCGTCAGCCGATAGCGCAGGCTCGCCAACGCCGCCTCGTCCGGAGCGGGTTGCGCCGTCAGTTCCTCGAGTTCGTCCAGCATTTGCAGCAGCTGGGCGTGCAGATCATGAAGTTCGGACATGGTCTCACCCTGCAGAACCGTGTTGGCGGCGGCGCATAGCCTTGCCAGCCCCCGGCGACATCGCAGGGAAATCCCGGAGCTTAGCCGCGGTGCCGCTCGATCAGCGCGCGCGCCTGTGCGACATGCATCGCCTCGATCATCCGATCGCCGAACCGCTCGGCGCCGCCGGTCGCGGCCGCGATCAGCGCCCGTGCTTCGGCAAGCTCGGCTTCGCCGGGTCCGAATGCCTGCGCCGCTACAGGGATCTGGTTCGGATGGATCAGCGACTTGCCGTCGAAGCCGAGCACACGTCCGTAGCGGCACTCCGCGCCAAGCCCCTCGGCATCGTCGAGCGCGTTGAACACCCCGTCGATCGCCCAGACCGCGCTCGCCCGCGCCGCCAGCACGATCGTCTGGAGCGACAATATCAATCCCTCGCGCCCGGCACCGGCAGGAATGCCGAGCGTCGCACGCAGATCGTTCACTCCGGCGACGAGCCCCCCAACGCCCGGTACCGCCGCGATATCGGCCGCCGCGAGCACCCCGAGCGGAGTCTCTATCATCGCGAGCAGCGGCTTGCCGACAGCCTCGGCGATCGCCGCTGCATCCGCCACCGTCTCGACCTTGGGCACGACGACGAAATCGCATACGGATGCCGCCACGGCGTCGAGATCGGCGGCATGCTCGGCCGATTCGATGCCGTTTATCCGGATCGCGCACAGGCGATGCCCGAACCCTTCGGCAACCGCCGCCACTGCCGCCGCTCGCGCTTCGGCCTTGGCATCGTCGCGCACGGCATCCTCCAGATCGAGGATCACCATGTCGGCGTCGAGCCCGCGCGCCTTGGCGATCGCGCGCGGATTGGAGGCCGGAAGGAACAGCGCAGTGCGGGGCGCCAGTCGGGCTGTGGTCATGGCCCGACTCTATGCTAGCAAGGCGGAGGAAATGCGAGGGGAGTCGGGGGAATGGATATGCTGAACGTATTTCTCGTCGTGATGGTGGCGGTGGTGCTGCTCTACCTCTTCTCCAGTGTGAAGATCGTCACCCAAGGCTATCAATATACGATAGAATATTTCGGGCGCTTCACCGCGGTCGCCTCCCCCGGGCTCAATTTCTACCCTGCCTTCTTCTATCGCGTCGGCCGCAAGGTGAACATGATGGAGCAGGTGATCGACATTCCGGGGCAGGAAATCATCACCAAGGACAATGCGATGATCTCGACCGACGGGGTCGTTTTCTTCCAGGTCCTCGATGCCGCCAAGGCCGCCTATGAGGTGTCGGATCTCTATGTCGCCTTGCTCCAGCTGACCACGACGAACCTGCGCACCGTGATGGGCTCGATGGATCTCGACGAGACGCTGTCGAAGCGCGACGAGATCAACGCGCGCTTGCTCAACGTGGTCGATCACGCGACCACCCCCTGGGGCGTCAAGATCACCCGCGTCGAGATCAAGGACATCCGCCCGCCCGCCGACATCGTCAACGCAATGGGCCGCCAGATGAAAGCCGAGCGCGAGAAGCGCGCCAACATCCTTGAGGCCGAGGGCATGCGCGCTTCCGAGATCCTCCGCGCCGAGGGCCAGAAGCAGTCGCAGATCCTCGAAGCCGAGGGCCGCCGCGAAGCCGCCTTCCGCGACGCCGAGGCGCGGGAGCGTTCGGCAGAGGCAGAGGCCTCGGCAACGCGCATGGTCTCCGATGCGATCGAGAGCGGCAGCACCCAGGCGATCAACTATTTCATCGCCCAGAAATATGTCGAGGCGATCGGAAAGTTCGCGACTTCGCCCAACGCCAAGACCATCCTGTTCCCGGTCGAGGCGACCCAGCTGATGGGTACGCTGGGCGGAATCGGCGAACTGGCGCGCGAAGCGATCGGCGGCGGCGGCCCCAAGCCTCCGGCGCCGCCCGCCCCGACGCGCGCGCGACCGACGCCCTTCGGCACACAGGAGAGCTGAACGATGAACACGCTGCTCGCCACACCCGGGCTGTCGTGGCTGATCCTCGCGGCGGTGCTCGCCATCACCGAATTGCTGGTGCCAGGCATCTTCCTCGTCTTCGTCGCAGCGGGGGCAGCGGTGACCGGCGTCGTGACGCTGATCATCCCCGGTTTCGCACTGCCGTTCCAGGTCGCAGTGTTCGTTGTCGCCGCATCGGCGGCGGTCGCGATCGGGCGTCGCTGGTACATCAACAATCCAGTGCCGAGCGCCGATCCTTTGCTCAACGACCGGGTCGCCCGACTGATCGGCGAAGTGGTGACGGTGGTCGAGCCGATCGCGGCGGGCAAGGGCAAGGTCCGCGTCGGCGACGGCGAGTGGCTCGCCTCCGGACCAGACGCCCCGGTCGGCACCCATGTGCGGATCATCGGCGCGACGGGAACATGGCTCAACGTCGAACCCGTGATCGCCTGATTTCAAGGAGTGACCATGCGTACCACCCGTCGCCAGCTGCTGCTCGGCACCGCCGGCACCCTTGCCGCCGCCACATTGCCGCGCGCGGCGAGCGCGTTCCTCGCCGACGGCGACGCGCGCGCCGAAGCCCTGCTCGCCCGCACCGCCGAGACTTTCCTCACACTCTATCCCGAGACCGCTACATCGCTCGGCATCGACAAGGACAAGCGCGCGCAGCTCAAGCACCAGCTCGCCGATCGGTCGCCCGACGGACAGCGCCGGATCGCCGCGCATCTGCGGCAGACGCTCGCCGATCTCGGCAAGCTCGATGCCGCGGCGCTCAGCCCGGTGATGCGCACCAATGTCGAAGTAGTGCAGGCCTCGTACGGCAACGCGCTCGAAGGCTTCGCCTTCGCTTATGGCGACGTGGCGGTGGGCAGCTGGCGAAATACGCCTTATGTCGTCGCGCAGAATGTCGGCGCGTGGATCGACGTACCGCGCATGCTCGACACCGATCACCAGGTGAACACCCGCGAGGATGCCGAGGCGTATCTCGACCGGCTCGAATCCTACGCCGAAATGCTCGACGGCGAGACCGAACGGCTCAAGGTCGCCGGGGCGAACGGAGTCATCGCACCCGATTTCCTGCTGGACAAGAACCTGACCCAGCTCAAGCGCGCGCGCGGCGGCAACACCGCCGGCTGGGGGGTGGTCACTTCGCTCGCCAATCGCAGCGCCGGCATGGAAGGCGATTTCGGCAACCGCGCATGGATGCTGGCGAACGACAAGATCGCGCCCGCGCTCGACCGCCAGATCGCCGAGCTCGAGCGCCACCGCAAACGCGCAACCTCGGACGCCGGTGTGTGGAAGTTCAAGGACGGTGAGGCCTATTACGCCTGGGCGCTGCGCGCCGGCACCACCACGAGGATGAGCCCCGAGGAGGTCCACCAGATGGGCCTCGACCAGCTCCGCACGATCCAGGCGGAGATGGACACGATCCTCAAAAAGGAGGGTTACAGCCAAGGCAGCGTCGGTAGGCGGATGGAAGCATTGGCCAAGGATCCGCGCTTCACTTTCCCCGAAGGCGATCCGGGCCGCGCCGAGATATTGAAGTTCCTCAACGCCCGCATCACCGACATCCGGGGACGGATGCCGCAGGCGTTCAACACACTCGTCAAAGGCAATGTCGAGGTTCGTCGCTTGCCGCCGGAAGAGGAGCCGGGCGCTCCCGGCGCCTATGGCGGGCCAGGCTCGATCGACGGCACGATCCCCGGCAAGTTCTGGATTAATCTGCGCACGACCAGCCTGCACACGCGCTTCAGTCTGCCCGACCTCGCCTATCACGAGGCGATCCCTGGCCATGTCTGGCAGGGTGAATACACCTTCAAGCTGCCGCTTGTCCGGAGCCTGCTCCAGTTCAACGCCTATTCCGAAGGCTGGGCGCTTTACGCCGAGCAACTCGCCGACGAACTCGGCGTCTATGCCGATAACCCGGCGGAGAAGCTCGGCTATCTCCAGTCGCTCGGCTTCCGCGCCTGCCGGTTGGTGGTGGATACCGGGCTACATGCCAAGCGCTGGACCCGCAAACAGGCGATCGACTGGTTCGTCGGGGCCAATGGCTCTTCGGAAGAGGAAGTCGCAGGCGAAGTCGACCGCTATTGCGCGTGGCCGGGACAAGCCTGCGGCTACAAGGTCGGGCACAGCGAGATCAACCGACTGCGCGACAGGGCCAAAGCGGCGTTGGGGCAGCGCTACGATTTCAAGGCGTTCAACGATGCACTGGTGCTCGGCGGCAACGTGCCGATGACAGTGCTCGGGCACGTTGTCGATCGACACGTTGCGGCCCAAAGGGCCTAGTACGGATCCGTCCTGCCCCCTTCCGCCATTGCCGGGGACTTTCCATTTACCGCGTGGCGATGCGCGTCATTTGCCGCCGGTGACGGCCGTGATCGCTTCCAGAACTTCGGCGACGGTCGAGCCGACGACGACTTCGTGCGATTTGTCGAACCCGAGCACGCCGACCTCGATACCGGCAAGGTCGATCGAGGAGACCGTGCGCACCGCCGCCAGATTGACGAGGATCGGCTCGCCATTGATCGACTTCATGGAAATGAACTGCACCGGATATCCCTACTTTGCGCTTTATCTCTCTTATAGAGGCGATGGCATCGGAGAACGGCGATGCTGGACGACAATCTGCGGCACCCGACCATGTCGCACGATCAATTTTTGCCGAACAGCCCCGAAGCCAGCCCGCCAAGCTTGCCGAGCGCGTCGCCCTCGAGAAGCTGCGAGAAGCGCCCGAGCGAGCCCTCGCCGCCAATATGGCCGATGATCTCACGGATCTTGTCTACCGGCAGCCCGGTCGCCGAAGCGGCGCCTTCGGCGGTGTCGCCTTCCATCGGATGAAATTTAGCGAGGGCCTGCACCGCCGATTCGACATGCTCGGGCGAGAGTCCGACCTTGTTTGCCAGATTGGCAATGCCCACGTTCTGAGTGATTTGGCCGAGAATGCCGTCAAGAATGCTCATACTTCGCCTCCACGCGTTGCCCGAACCGGAGGCACAGGCCTAGCACGGCTCGGGCAACGGTGCACGGTCGGGCGGTACGAAGCCACGCCGCGCCCGTGCCGAGAACAGCAACTCGCGACTATAGAAGTCGAGCGGCCAGTCGCGACGGCCGATCCGTGACTCGAGCAGCGCGTTGACCCGCCCGGCGAGACCTCCCGACGCGTGGGTGCGCAAGAACAGGCGGACGCCGGCGACGTAAACGCGGGTAATGGTATCGTGGTAACCGCCCGCATCGTCGTTCACCCCGCCGAGGCTCTCATTGAAGCGTGAGATAATGCCGGCGATCTCGGCATCTATATCCACATCCTGGCGCTCGGTCAGCAGATAGAGGCAAGCGGCAAGGTGCGCCTCGTGGGTCCACTCCTCACGCGTGAGGCTGCACGCGAGCAGCCCTTCACCGAGATGGATGATCTCGGCGTCGGAGACGAACGGGCGGGGCAAGAAGTCGGTCATCGATCGGGTTCCCAAGCGCCCGATCGATGACCGGGGCAATTCAGACAGGTAGCGGGGCGCGGGGCGCCGATTGTCGCACCCCTTCGTCGACATGATCGGCGAACTGGGCGAAATTCTCGTTGAACAAATCGACGAGCTTTGCCGCGGTGGCGTCATATTGCGCCTTGTTGGCCCAGCTCTGGCGCGGGTCGAGCACCGACGGGTCCACACCATTCACGGTGACCGGCACCTTGAACCCGAAATTCGGATCGATACGGTATTGGGCGTCGCTCAGGCTGCCGTCGAGCGCCGCGTTGAGCAACGCGCGGGTCAGCTTGATCGGCATCCGCTTGATGCCGGGATCGGTGGCCATGCCCCCTGCCCAGCCGGTGTTGACCAGCCAGCAATCTACGCCGCCTTTGGCGATGCGCTCCTTGAGCAGATTGCCATATTCTGACGGGTGGCGCGGCATGAAGGCGGCGCCGAAGCAGGTCGAAAAGGTCGCCTCGGGCTCGGTCACTCCGATCTCGGTCCCCGCCACCTTGGCGGTGTAGCCCGAGAGGAAGTGATACATCGCTTGCTCGGGGGTCAGCCTGGCGATCGGCGGCATGATCCCGAACGCGTCGGCGGTGAGGAAGATGATGTTCCTCGGCACCGGGCCAAGATTGTGTGCGGAAGTATTTGGGATGAAGTCGATCGGATAGGCGCCGCGGCTGTTCTCCGCCAGGCCGGCATCGTCCAGATCGAGTCCGCGCGTCTCGCTGTCCATCACGACATTCTCGAGCACCGTGCCGAAGCGCTTCGTCGTTGCGAAGATCTCGGGCTCGGCCTCGGGCGAGAGCCGGATCATCTTGGCGTAGCAGCCGCCTTCGAAATTGAAGACCGCGGTGTCCGACCAGCCATGCTCGTCGTCGCCGATCAGCGTGCGGCTGGCGTCGGCCGAGAGCGTGGTCTTGCCGGTGCCTGACAGGCCGAAGAACACGGCGGTGTCGCCGTTAGGACCGATATTGGCCGAGCAATGCATCGGCATTACGCGCTTGGGCGGCAGCAGGTAATTGAGCAATCCGAACACGCTCTTTTTCATCTCGCCGGCATAGGCCGTGCCGCCGATCAGGATCAGCTTGTCGGTGAGATTGACAGCAATCACCGTCTCGCTGCGCGTGCCATGGCGCTCGGGGTCGGCGCGAAAGCTCGGCAGGTCGATGATGGTGTATTCGGGCGCGAACCCGCCGAGTTCGCTGGCCTCTGGCCGCACCAGCATCGTGCGGATGAACAGGCTGTGCCACGCGAGTTCGTTGATCACGCGCACATTGACGCGGTGTTCGGGCTGCGAACCGCCATAGAGGTCCTGGACGAAAAGAATGTCGCGCTGCGCCAGCTCGGCAAGAAAGTCAGCCTCGAGCGCGGCGAAATGCTCCGGGCTCATCGGCTTGTTGGTCTTGCCCCACCAGACATTGCGCTCGGTCTCCGCATCGCGGACGATGAACTTGTCGTTGGCAGAGCGGCCGGTGTGCCTGCCGGTAGTGACCACCAGAGGTCCGTCTTTGGCCAGCCTGCCTTCGCCACGGCGCACGGCATGCTCCACCAAAGGCGCGGTTTCCAGATTCCAGAATAGCTGAGCGCCGGTCGCGATGCCCTGAGCATCGAGACCGGCGCGCGGGGTGCGCGTGATCGACATCCAACCTCCAAAGTCGCTAACCCCTTCCCGGAGGCGGAGTTGCGTTATCAATGGGTCGGCATAGGCAGCGCGTCGAAAGGGCGTCAATCCAGGTAAGCGGTGTCAGCGATTGAGCCGCCTGTCACTTTGCTTTAACCCCCTTCCTGATGCTTCAAAGCCACGCACGCTGCCCGGAATGACCGCGACGATCGCGCTGGTCGATGACGACCGCAACATCCTGACCTCGGTTTCGATCGCGCTCCAGACCGAGGGGTTCCTCACGCGCGTCTATTCGGACGGCGAAAGCGCGTTGAAGGCGCTGATCGAGAACCCGCCCGATCTGGCGGTGCTCGACATCAAGATGCCAAAGATGGACGGGCTCGAACTGCTGCGGCGGCTGCGCGAGAAGAGCGCGATCCCGGTGATCTTCCTCACCAGCAAGGATGACGAGCTCGACGAGGCGTTAGGGCTGGCGATGGGCGCCGATGATTATATTGCCAAGCCGTTCAGCCAGCGGCTGCTGATCGCCCGCATTCGCGCGATCCTGCGGCGCACCGAAGCGGCCCAGCCGAGCACCGACGGCGGCGAGCAGGCGCCGGCGGAGATCCTCGAGCGCGGCCGGCTGACGATGGATCCCGCGCGCCACCGCGTCACCTGGGGCGGCACCAACGTCACGCTGACCGTCACCGAATTCCTGATCCTCGAAACGCTCGCCCAGCGCCCCGGAATCGTCAAAACGCGCAACCAGCTGATGGATGCCGCCTATCAGGACGACATCTACGTCGACGACCGCACCATAGACAGCCACATCAAACGCGTGCGGCGCAAATTCCGGCAGGTCGACCCGGAATTCGATGCTATCGAAACGCTGTATGGCGCCGGTTATCGCTTCTCGGACGAATAACGAGCGCGACCTTGCGCTCAAATGGTCGAACCGCGTCAGCCTCACGCCGAGGATTCTCGCGGTCAACATCTTCGCGCTGGCCTTGCTCGGCAGCGGCTTCTTCTATCTCGATTCCTATCGCAGCCGGATCGTCGACAGCCGGGTGGCGCAGGCGCGCGGGGAGGTCCGGCTGATCGCGCAGGCGATCGCCTCGGCCACGCCCGAGCGGCGCGATCTGCTCGTACTCAGCCTCGCCCGCGATACCGGCACGCGGATCCGCCTCTATGACGAGAGCGGCAAGCTGATCACCGACAGCCATGATCTGGGGCTGCGCAATCTCGTGCTGCGCGATCCCGACAAGGATCCATTCAACCAGTCGACCGCGCGCTTCCTCGACGCCGTCATCGACACCGTCGCCGGAGCCGACCGCGCGCCGCTCTACCGCGAGCGCCGGCGCGATCGAGGGCTCGATTGGCCCGACGTACGGACCGCGCGCGAGACCCACGGCACGCCCGCGACGGTTTGGCGTGCGCCCGATCGCACCCCGGTGATCACTGCTGCGGCGCCGATCACCCAGCTCGGCGTGGTGATGACCACGGTCAATGCGCGCGACATCACACAGACCGTGCGGCTGGAGCGCTTCCGGTTGAGCGTGGTGCTCGCGATCGTCAGCCTGCTGTCGATCCTGCTCTCGCTGTTCCTCGCCCGGACGATCGTGCGCCCGCTGCGCCGGCTCGCCCGCGCGGCGGTGCGCGTTCGGCTCGGACGCGCCCGCGAAGTCATTGTCCCGCGGCTGCCCGAGCGCAGCGACGAAATCGGCATGCTGGCGCGCGCGATCTCGGACATGAGCCAGGCGTTGCGCGCGCGGATCGACGCCACCGAAAGCTTCGCTGCCGACGTAACGCATGAACTCAAGAACCCCCTCGCTTCGCTGCGTTCGGCCGTGGAGGGCTTGTCGAAAGTCAAGGATCCGCAGTTGCAGGAGCAGTTGCTCGCGATCGTGCGCGACGATGTGCATCGGCTCGACCGACTGATCACCGACATCTCCGACGCGTCACGGCTCGATGCCCAACTCAGCCGCGCGACGTTCGAGCCGATCGACGTGGGTGCAATGATCGCGGCATTGCTCGAGCAGCGTGCCACGCGGGGGCTGCCGAACGGCATCCGCATCCTGTTCGATCGTCGTCCGGATCTGTCGCTCACGGTACTCGGCGAAGGGTCGCGGCTGGAGCGCGTCTTCGAAAATCTGATCGAGAACGCCCTGTCTTTCTCGCCCGAAGGCGGGCTCGTCACGATCTCGGCGACGCGCGACGGCGAGATGCTGGTGGTGCGGATGGAGGACGAGGGGCCGGGCGTGCCCGAGGCGGCGCGCGACTCGATCTTCCGGCGATTTCACTCGGTGCGACCCCAGAGTGAAGCCTTTGGTCAGCATTCGGGGCTAGGCCTTGCCATCGCACGCACCATCGTCGAAGGCCATCAGGGGAGCATTTCAGTGGAAACGCGCGAGGATCGATTGAGTGGGGCCCGGTTCGTGGTACGACTGCCACTGGCGGAGTGCGACTGATGCCTGAGATCCGGCTTTCAGAGGTTTCTTCGGAGACAGTCCATGGCACCTGCGTCGCGATCGGCAGCCGCGCGGTGTTGATCGAGGGCCGCTCAGGCGAGGGCAAGTCCGATCTCGCGCTCCGGCTGATCGACCGCGGCGCGGCACTTGTCGCCGACGGCCAGGTGATCTGCCAGCGACAAGAGGGTGCGCTGATCGCCTGTGCGCCGACGCATCTTGCAGGGCGGATCGAAGTGCGCGGGCTGGGCATTATCGAGATGCCCAACGTAGAGCGCGTTCCGGTGGAACTGTTGATCGTGATCCTCGATGCCCCGCCCCGCTTTCCGGAGGATCCGCGAACGCGGCGGATCGCTGGTGTGAACGTGCCCGTGCTCGCGCTGGCTGCGCTCGAGCCGTCGGCGCCGATCAAGGTCGAACTCGCGCTCAAACAGGCGGCACGGTGAGCCGAAGGCGGCCGAGACAGATCCTGCTCGTCACCGGCATGTCGGGGGCGGGCAAATCGACCGCGCTTCGGACGCTTGAGGATCTCGGCTGGGAGACCGTCGACAATCTTCCCCTGCTCCTGCTCCACCGACTGCTCGACACACCGCCTGGCGAAGGCGCCGATGGCGACGACGACCGGCCGCTCGCGCTCGGCATCGGCACCCAGACCCGCGGCTTCGACGCCGAGAGCATCGTCCAACGTGTCAAGAAACTCAGCGAGCAGGAAGGGCACGAGGTCGGCACGCTGTTCCTCGAATGCGCGGGCGCCGAGCTCGAGCGGCGCTATTCGGAGACGCGGCGGCGCCACCCGCTGGCGCAAGATCGCCCTGCCAGCGACGGCATCGCCCGCGAGCGCGAATTGCTGATGCCACTCCGACGCTGGTCGAACCGGCTGATCGACACCACCGACCTCTCCTCGAACGAGCTGCAGCAGCAGATCCGCTCGACCTTCTCGGGCGACGGTCTGGGGCGAACGGTGCTCACCATCACCTCCTTCGGTTTTGCGCGCGGGCTGCCGCGCGACGCCGACCTCGTGTTCGACATGCGTTTCCTGCGCAATCCGCATTGGGTGGAGGCGTTGCGTCCCGGGACGGGCCAGCACGTCGACGTCTCTACCTATATCGCCGACGATCCCGCTTATGGACAGGCGATGGCGCAGATCGAAGCGTTGCTCCTCCTCCTGCTGCCGCGATACCAGGCCGAAGGAAAGGCATATGTTACCGCCGCATTCGGGTGTACTGGGGGCCGCCATCGCTCGGTCCACGTCGCCGAGCGGATGGCGCGGCGGTTGCGTGAGGAGGGATTTTCGCCCACGGTGACCCACCGCGATTTACAGACCGCGCCGCAGGACTCGCTGGAGGGGGCCCCGGTGACCATATCAGGGGGCGGAGTTTGAGATGATTGGTTTGGTGCTCGTGACTCACGGCCGACTCGCCGAGGAGTTCGTGGTCGCGATGGAACATGTGGTGGGCAAGCAGGAGCGGATCGAACCGATCTCCATCGGTCCCGACGACGACATGGAAGCCCGCCGCGCGGACATCGCCGCGGCGATCGCACGCGTCGACGAAGGCGGCGGCGTCATCGTGTTGAGCGATCTGTTCGGCGGCACGCCCTCCAACCTCGCCATTTCGCTGATGGAAACGGGGCGGATCGAAGTGATCGCCGGCATCAATCTGCCGATGCTGATCCGGCTGGGCAGCGCGCGCAAAGCAATGAAGGTTACCGAGGCAGTCGCCGCCGCGCGTGATGCCGGGCGGAAATACATCACCGTGGCGTCCGAGGTTCTGGGAGAGGCCGCCGCGTGAGTCAGGCGACGCGTACCGTCCAGATCGAGAATCGCCGGGGCCTGCATGCGCGGGCGAGCATGGCATTCGTCACGCTCGCGACGAGCCAGCCGGTCGAGCTCACCGTCGAAAAGGACGGCGCCAGTGCCTCGGGCACGTCGATCCTCGACCTGATGATGCTCGGTGCCGCCAAGGGCGACACGATCACGATCAGCGCCGAGGGCGACGGGGCGCACGAGGCTGTGGAGGCACTGGCCGCACTCGTCGAGGCGCGCTTCGGCGAAGAGTGACCGTTCGGCTGCTTTCGCAGGAGCACATTAGCCGCTACGCACCCGCCATGCCTCGCGAGATAACCGCCTTTTCCAATCCCCTGATCAAACGTGTCCGCAACCTGCGCGACAAGAAGCATCGGCGCGAGGAAGGGCTGTTCCTCGCCGAAGGGCTGCGCATCCTGACCGAGGCGCGCGAGGCGGGACGGCTGCCGCAATTCCTGTTCTTCGCCCGGGACATGGCGAACCATCCTCTGGTCCGCGCGCTGGTGGAGGCCACCGAGGCGGCCGGCGGCGAAGCGATCGAGACCAATGCCGACATCCTCTCCAAGCTTTCGGGCAAGGACAATCCCGGCGCGGTCGTCGGCGTCTATCCCGAATTCGCGCTGACGCTCGACCAGCTCGACCGCAGCCGCGCGCCGATCTGGCTGGTCGCCGAGCGGCTGCGCGATCCCGGCAATCTCGGCACCATCCTGCGCACCGGCGACGCAGTCGGCGCGGGCGGGCTGATCCTGCTCGACGACTGCGTCGATCCGTTCTCGGTCGAGGCCGTCCGTGCGAGCATGGGCGCGCTTTTCACCGTGCCTGTCGCAAAAGCGAGCTGGGACGCGTTCGTGCCATGGCTCCGCTCCGGCCCCGGCCAATTGGTCGGTCTCAGCCTCGACACCGAGCATGACTACAAAGCGCCGGCCTATGCCGCCCCGGTTTTCCTGCTCACCGGCAACGAAGCGCAGGGCATGCCCGACTTCATGGCCGCGGAATGCGACCTGCTGGTCAAGATTCCGATGCTCGGCAAGGCCGATAGCCTCAACGCCGCAGTGGCTACTGCCGTGATGGCCTATGAGGTGCTGGACAGGGTTCGGGGCGGCTAAGTTCACGGTTTGCACGGCAATCCTACATTTCCAGTCCCAGTGAAACCTGAACGCACGGATATCGTTACGGCCATGAAGCGTTCAGCGGCGCGATGGAAAAGCGGCCCGACAAGGAGTTCATCAATGCGCCTGAAAATCATCGCCACCGCCGGCCTGCTCATCGCCGCCCTGCCCGCACAGGCACAGACCGCCAGGCCGTATCAAGCGAGTGGCACCGAGCCGTTCTGGTCCCTCACGATCGCCGCGCGAACGATGCGCTTCGAAGCGCCGGGCCGCCGGACGGTAACCGTAAAGACGCCGCGGGTGATCCACGGCTTCGCCGGCGAGATGTGGCAGACGCGGCGGATCAACGTAAATACCGTCCACAAGCTCTGCACCGACGGGATGAGCGACCGCAGCTATTCGGACACCGTGACGGTGAAGGTAGACGGGCGGACCTATCAGGGCTGCGGCGGCGACGTGACCGATCCGGCGGATCGCGGCAGCGCGATCGAGGGCGCGTGGCGCATCGAGGCGCTGTCGGGCCGGCCGGTGGCGCGCGGGACCGCGCCAAGCGTCACTTTCCGCGACGGGCACATCTCGGGCAATGCCAGCTGCAACCGCTTCAACGGCAGCTACGGCTTCGTACGCGGCCGGCTAAGCGCGGGCGCGCTGGCGACCACGCGCATGGCGTGCACCGAGCGGGTCAAGAACGTCCAGGAATCGGCGATCCTCGGCCTGTTCGCCGAGAAGCTGACGGTGAGCCGCAATCGAGCGGGCAAGCTGGTACTCACCAATGCCGCGGGCCGGACGATGACGCTGACGCCCGAACGCAGGCGCTGAGGCGGTTCAGCTCTTCTTCGCCCGCTGATCGCGAATATACTTGAGCTCGTTCTTGATCTTCTGATCGTCGGGAAAGAGCTCTAGGCACCGGTTCAACAGCTTTTCGGCCTCGTCGAGCCGGCCGAGTTCGATCAGGTCATAGCCCATGCCGAACCAGGCGCGGCGCAGCGAGCGCTTGCGCTGGTCGCCCTGCTCCCCTTCGGCCGCCGCGGCTGCGCGGGAATACAGATCGTGGGAGAGCTGCCACTTCTTCTGCGCCTGATAGGCATAGCCCAGCTCGGACAGATAATGCGCATGCGACGGCGACAGCGCGACGGCACGCTCGAGGAACGGGACCGCGGCATCGATCTGACCGAGATCGATCAGCGCGAAGCCGCGTCCCCATAAAGCGGTGCACCAGCCCGGATCGATCGCGATCGCGTCCTGCTTGGCGGC
The DNA here is from genome assembly GCF_002796605.1 of Sphingomonas psychrotolerans. Taxonomy (NCBI): domain Bacteria; kingdom Pseudomonadati; phylum Pseudomonadota; class Alphaproteobacteria; order Sphingomonadales; family Sphingomonadaceae; genus Sphingomonas; species Sphingomonas psychrotolerans. The sequence goes on along the minus strand of NZ_CP024923.1, from coordinate 913,574 downwards.
ACTCGCCCCCGCTATATAGAATAGCGCCTGCGCCGGATTGTGTGCGCAGTAGATCTTGCGCTTCTCGCCGGCATAGAGCTTCTCATATTCGGCGAGCAGCGGCTCGAGGATCGCGGTCGCCTCGGCGGCCTTGCCGGCCTCGACCGCCTGGATCGCCGCACCGAGCTTCGCGTCGCGCGCCACTTCCTCCGGCGACGGCTGGGCGTCCTGCGAGGCTGGCGGCGCGGGCGGCAGCGACTGCGCCCATGCCGGGCTCACCACGATCAGTGCCAGCGGCGCGAGACAGTGCATTCGAATCATGGCGAACTCCCCGTTCAGGGGAGGAAGCTATCGGCCTGACGCGCACAAGCAAGTGTCGATCTTCACAAGGGATCGAGCATCTCGCGCACCAGCCCGTGCGGATCGGTGACAAACTGGTGGTAGATGCGGAAGTGTTCGCTGTCTGGCGATACCGCCATATCCGCTTGAGATAGGGCGGCGGCAGCGTCGCGTGACGGTATCGCGACAGCGGGCGTTATTCGGCCGCCTGTGCCTCGGACGCCTCCGGGGCCGGACCGGCCGCGGGGAGCAGCTCGACCACGGGCGCCTTGGCCACCACGTCGACGCTGTCGATACTGTCGAGCGTGGCGTTGCCGGTATCGACGTTGAGCGCCTGGAAGCGCCGCGCCGAGACCATCACCCGGCCCTCGAAACTCGAGACGAACTTGTTGTAATTGTCGACCGCGCTGTTGAGCCCGCCGCCTACGCGCTTGAGATGCGTCGCAGCGGTGGCGAGGCGCTCGTACATCTCCTTGCCGAGCTTTCCGACTTCGCGCGCATCCTCGGTGAGCTTCTGCTGCCGCCACATCGCCGCGACGGTGCGCGCGAGCGGCAGGAAGCCGGAGGGGCCGACGATGATCACGCGGTTCCGCGCAGCGCGCTCCCACAATTCCATGTCGACCTCGAGCGCGCTCGACAGGAAATTGTCGCCGGGAATGTACATGATGACGAAATCGGGCGCCTTTTCGAACTGCGCCCAATAGGCCTTCCGCGACAACGCATCGGCATGATTGCGCACCGCCCTGGCATGCGCCACCAAGGCCGCCTGCCGCTCCTCCGATGACGTACTTTCCGCTGCAGTTAGATAGGCATCCAAGACACACTTCACATCGACTATGAGCTGCTGATCGCCCGGCAGGCGGATGATGAAGTCGGGGCGGAGCGTGCCGTCCTCGGTCGTGATCGAAACCTCGGCGGCGAAATCGACATGGCCCGAGAGTCCGGCGATCTCGATCAGGTTGCGGAATTGCTGCTCGCCCCAGCGACCGCGGGTCTTGGGCGCCGCACGCAGCGCATTGACCAGCTTGGCGGTCTCGGTGCGCGTCTCGCCCAGCTGGGCCTTCACTTCGGTGATTGCCTCGCGCAGCACGCCATAGCTGTCGTTGCGATCCTTCTCGACGCGCTGGAGGCCCTCCTCATAGCGCTTGAGAGTCGACTCGACCGGCTGGAGCAGTGCCTTCATCTTTACTTCGTTCTGCTCGCCGGATTGCGTGAAGCGGGCCTCGGCGCGTTCGAGGAACGCCTTCTGGGTTTCCCCGAGCATATTGCTGGCCACCTCGCGGAACTGGCCTGCCATTGCTTCACGCGCATCTTTGAACTCGGCCAGCCGCTCCTCAAAGGCTTCGGCCCTGGTGCGAAGCTCGGTGAGCTGCAGGCGGGCCTCGTCGCGTTCGTCGCGCAGCGCCGCGTTCTCGTCGCGCAGCGCGGGCAATTGGCTGGCCCGCTCCTCGGCGACGACGAGGTCGGAGATTGCCGCCTTGAAGTCAGCTTCGCGCCTGTCGCGCTCGGCGCGGGCTTCGGCGATTCCGCGGGTGCCGAGGAACCAGCCCAGGCCGAGGCCGCCGAGCAGCGCTACGACGATCACGATGAGTGCGAGCGAGTCCAACCATGCCTCCCGGAACAGAAAGCGAACTTAGCCGGAGAGCGAGTCGAGAGCAATAGTCGTCACCCGGCCGCCTGCCCGAGCGACGGTTAGCGTGGGAGTGGCGTCAGGCCGCGGCTTTGCGGGCCTTGGCGAGCTTCTTGAGGATCATGTCGCGCTTGAGGCGCGATAGATGGTCGATGAAGACGATTCCCTCGAGATGGTCCATCTCGTGCTGAATGCAGGTGGCGAGCAGTCCTTCGAATATCTCGTCATGCGCCGCGCCCTGTTCGTCGAGCCACTTGACCCGGCAGCGCGCGGGGCGTTCGACGTCTGCAAACTGCTCGGGGATCGACAGACAGCCTTCGGTATAGACCGACTGCTCCTCGGCGGGGTCGAAGATCTCGGGGTTGATGAAGACGCGCGGCGCGCGGATCGGCTTGCCCTCCTCATCTTCCTCCTCCTGCAGGTCCATGACGATGACGCGTTTGGGTATCCCGACCTGGATCGCGGCGAGGCCGATGCCAGGGGCGTCGTACATCGTATCGAACATGTCGGCGATCAGATCGCGCAGTTCGTCGTTCACCTGCTCAACGGGCTCGGAGAGAAGGCGCAGGCGCGGATCGGGAACTTCGATGATGGGTAGAATGGCCATTGGCCTAAAATAGTCGGATGGCGCTTTGGTCGCAAGCGTCGGAGGTCATTTTGGTTTTATCGCTTCAGGCAATCGGTCGGCGTGCACGGAGGGCCTGGGCAAGGGTGCCTTCGTCGAGATAGTCGAGTTCGCCGCCGACGGGCAGGCCGTGGGCGAGCTGGGTGATGCGGATCGGATAGGTCTCGAGGCGCTCGGCGAGATAATGCGCGGTGGTCTGGCCGTCGAGCGTGGCGTTCATCGCAAGCACGACTTCGTCCACTCCGCCCGCGGCGACGCGGCGAACGAGGCTGTCGACGCGCAGATCCTCGGGGCGAATGCCTTCGAGCGCCGAGAGCCGGCCGCCGAGGACATGGAACTTGCCCGGGAACAGCCGCGCGCGATCGAGCGCCCAGAGATCGGCGACATCCTCGACGACGCAGAGCGATCGCGTGTCGCGGCGCGGATCGGCGCAGACCGCGCACGGATCGCTGGTGTCGACATTGCCGCAGATCCCGCAGGTGCTGAGCCGCCGGCTGACTGTGGTCAGCGCCGAGAGCAAGGGGTCGAGCGCGGTCTCGCGTTTCTTGAGCAAATGGAGCACCGCCCGCCGCGCCGAGCGCGGGCCGAGTCCGGGCAGGCGGGAGAGTGCCTGAGTCAATGCCTCGATTTCTGGGGAAGCCATCAGGGAGAGATAGCGCCGGCGTTCGAAGAAGCAAATTCCGTCATCCTGGCTATCGCGGGGATGACGATTTGATAAGGGCAGTCCATGCGGATCATCTTCATGGGAACCCCCGACTTCGCCGTCCCGGTGCTCGACGCTCTGGCCGAGGCGGGGCACGACGTGGTTGCAGCCTACAGCCAGCCGCCGCGGCGCGGAAACCGGGGCAAGGTCGCCCCCTCCCCGGTCCATGCGCGGGCCGAAACGCTGGGGATCGCAGTGCGAACGCCGCTCAGCCTGCGCGAGCCGCGAGCACAGGCCGACTTTGCGGCATGGGGCGCCGATGTCGCCGTGGTCGCCGCTTATGGGCTGATCCTGCCGCTGCCGGTGCTCGCGGCGCCGCGGCTGGGTTGCCTCAACGTCCATGGCTCGCTGCTGCCGCGCTGGCGCGGCGCGGCGCCGATCCAGCGCGCGATCCTCGCCGGCGATGCCGAGACCGGCGTGGGGATCATGCAGATGGAGGCGGGGCTCGATACCGGCCCGGTGCGGCTCGAGGGGCGGACCCCGATCCTTGGCAAGACGGCGGGGGAACTGACCGCCGAATTGAGCGCGATGGGGGCGCGGCTGATGGTCGAGGTGCTCGGCGATACCGACCGTTATCCGGCAGTGCCGCAGCCGGTGGACGGCGTCACTTATGCCGCCAAGATCGACAAGGCCGAGGCACGGCTCGATTTCTCGCAGACGGCCGAGCAAGTCGAGCGGCAGGTGCGCGCGTTTAACCCGGCGCCGGGGGCCTTTTTCGAAGTGCACGGCGAACGCGTGCGGGTGCATGCGGCCGAGGCGATCACAGAAAGCGGCGAACCCGGGACGGTGCGCGACGATCGCCTGACGATCGCCTGTGGCGAAGGCGCGATCCGCCCCGTCCTCGTCCAGCGCGCGGGGCGTGGCGTCATGACGTCAGCCGAGTTGCTGCGCGGCTTCGCGATTCCAGAAGGCACCCGGCTTTGACGCGGTTCGCGCTCACCGTGGAATATGACGGCCGGCCTTTCATGGGCTGGCAGCGGCAGGATCATGGCCCGAGCGTCCAGCAGGCGATCGAGGACGCGGCGTTCGCGATCATCGGCGAGAAGGCAGTAGTCCACGCGGCGGGGCGCACCGATGCGGGGGTACACGGGCTGGGCATGCGTGCGCACCTCGATATTGCGCGCGATATCGGCCCCTTTCGGCTGATGGAGGCGCTCAACGCACGGCTGCGGCCCCATCCCGTAGCGGTGCTCGATTGCGTGGCGGTGGCCGACGACTGGCATGCGCGCTTCTCGTGCTTGGCGCGGCATTACGAATATCGCATCGTCTGCCGACGCGCGCCTCTGACCTGGGAAAAGGGGCTGGCGTGGCGGATCCCGGCCGAACTCGACGCCGCGGCGATGCATGCGGCGGCGCAATTGCTGGTCGGGCGGCACGACTTCACCACCTTCCGCTCGGCGCATTGCCAGTCCGCGAGCCCGGTCAAGACGCTCGATCGGCTCGATGTCACGCGCGAAGGCGATCGGTTGCTGGTGCATGCCTCAGCGCGCTCGTTCCTCCACCATCAGGTGCGCTCGATGGTCGGCTGCCTCGGGCTGGTGGGTCAGGGGAAGTGGCGCGCCGCGGATCTGCGCGATGCGCTCGAAGCGCGGGACCGGGCCCGGCTCGGGCTCAATGCCCCGCCCGACGGTCTGTTCTTCGTGCGCGCGGATTATCCCTGACGGCTGAATTTCGCGGCGAGCTCGACATGGGTCGACCAGCGGAACTGACCGACCGGTTGGACCCAGTCGAGGCGATAACCGGCCTGAGATAGGGTTTCAGCATCGCGTGCGAAAGTGCTGGGATTACAGGATACATACGCCACAATAGGCGCCTTGGAAGCGGCGATCTCGACAACCTGCTCGCGCGCGCCCGCACGCGGGGGATCGAGAACCACCGCGTCGAAATTGGAGAGGTCGCTCGCCGTCACCGGGCGGCGGAACAAGTCGCGATGATCGGCGAACACCGTGCGCCCCGCCAGCCCGACCGCGGCCTTCAATGCCATGATCGGGTCGCGGGCAGCTTCGGCGGCATAGACCTTGGCCTTGGGGAAGGCGAAAGTGAAGGTACCGAGGCCGGCGAACAGATCGGCGACCGTTCTCGCACCGCCGGCGATCTCCTGCACTGCGGCGACCAAGGCCGCCTCACCCTCGGGCGTGGCCTGGAGGAAGTTGCCGGGCGGGAGCGGCACGGGGACTCCGCTCAGCGTCACGGTGACCGGCTCGGGCTCGTAGCGCGCGCCCGGGCCGAAGCCTTCGTCGATCGACAGGCGGGCGAGATGGTGGCGATGCGAGAAGGCGCTCAGCGCCTCGGCGGCGGCGAGGCCCTCGGCTTCGAGCCCATCAATCAACACGTCGGGACCTTGATCGGTCCGCGCGAGATGGACGTTGATCCGGCGCGTGCCCGGGATCAACGCGGCGAGCATGCCGCGGAGCGGCGCGACCAAGGCGAACAGTTCGGGCGCGAGGATCCAGCATTCCTCGAGGTCGATCAGCTCGTGGCTGTTCTGCCGGGTGAAGCCGAGCCGGACCTGCCGGCCGCGGCGCTCGGCATGGAGCGTCGCCCGGCGGCGCGTGTTGGGAGGCGAGAGCAAGGGTGCGCGGATCTCGGCCGCGAGGCCCTGCGCCGCGAGCGCGCTCGTCACCCGATCGGTGATGAACTGCGACCAACTGGCGTCGTCGAGGTGCTGGAGCTGACAGCCACCGCACTCTGGGAAATGCTTGCACGGCGGCGTCTGGTGGTGCGGCCCGGGGATCACCGCGTTTTCCGGCGTGATACGGTCGCCCGGCGCGGCGAAGGCGACATGGCGGCCGTCGCCGGTGACGCCTTCGCCACGCGCCGCGACGCGGAGAACCTTGTCGTCGTTCACAGACATTCTGAAATCGCCCCGGGAATATGTCCGATCAGCTCATCGGCGATCAGTGCCGGTCCCGCAAGTTGCGCGGCACGGGCGTGAAGCCAGACGGCGGCTTCGGCAGGCGCCACCCCCTTCCCGCTTTGCACCACCTGCGCGGCAAGCAGCCCGGCAAGCACGTCGCCGGTGCCCGCGGTGGAGAGCCACCGCGATCCGTGGGCGAGAAGGCGAACCTCGCCCTTGGGTGCGGCGATCACGGTGTCGGCGCCCTTGTGAACGATCGTCGCGCGCGCTTCGGCGGCGGCGGCGAGCGTCCGATCGATCTTGCTGCCCACGCCGGCAAACATCCGGTCGAACTCTCCCGAATGCGGCGTGATCCAGGTCGGCGCGGCGCGAGTCTCGAGCCAGCGTGCGGCGTCGGTGCCGAGCAGGGTCAGCGCGTCACCGTCGAGGATCAAGGGCTTGGGGGCGGCGAAAGCGGCGCGGAGATACGCCTCGGCGCGGCGATCGCGGCCGAGGCCGGGTCCGAGCACGATCGCGTCGATGCGGTCCCAGCCGAGGAATTCGCTCAAATCCTCGGCTGTGCGCACTTCGCGGCGGACGAGGGCATCGGGTCCCTCACCCCACGGACGATCTCCGGCGAGCACGACATAGCCCGCGCCGCCGGCCATCGCGGCACGCGCGGCGAGGCGCGCGGCGCCGGGCATGGCACCCTCGATCACCGCGACGAGGCCGCGGCTATATTTGTGGCTGTGTGCGCCGGGCGTGTCGATCCGGGGCCGTGTGACGGTTCGCCACCGGGTGTGCACCGGGATATCGATATCGGCGAGCAAGACCCTGCCGCACCGCTCGAGGCCGATGTCGAGCAAATGCCCGGGCTTGAGCGCGCCGAGCGCAAGCGTGACGTCGATCCCGCGCGGCGCGCCAAGATCGGCGCCGGTATCGGCGTGGATCCCCGAGGGCAGATCGATCGCCAGCGTGAACTCGGCCTGTTTGCACAGATCGGCGAACACCGCCGCGAGGCCGCGCTCGAGCGGGCGCGTCATGCCGGTGCCGAACAGGCCGTCGACCAGCACCGGGCGTGGGCGTGCGGCGTAGAGCGAGCTGGTCGGGCCGTGCCACAAAGCGTGCATCCGCTCGGCGGCACCGGGTGCGGGCGCACCGGTGGCGACGAGGCTGACGTCATGCCCCGCGTTCTGCAGGAGGCGCGCGGCGACATAGGAGTCGCCGCCATTGTTGCCTGGCCCCGCAAGAATGAGGATCGGGCGGCCTGTCGCGAAGCGCGCAGTCTCGCGCGCGACTGCGGCCCCTGCCCGCTCCATCAGTGAATCCTGCGAGACGCCGCTGGCGAACACGGCTTGCTCGGCCGCGCGCATTTCCGCGGCTGTGACGATCGGAGCGCCCGAGGGGATCATTGCGGTGCCTGCCCACGGACCGTAGCGGGCAGGCGATAGCGGGCGCCGCCCAATTCCACCTCGATCCAATTGGCCCGAGCGGCGTCACTTTTGCTGGTTCGGCGCCGTCGGCAGCGATCACGCCGCGGCCGTCGCGAGTGATCTGGAGGCGATGAAAGGCGCCGTCGGGATGGCGGAGGGTGAGGATGACGTCCTTCGGGGTTTCGGTGCGGTCGAGGGTGCAGGCGAGGGCGAATTCGGTGGCGCCGGGGGCGGCACAGGCGATTTTGGAGGTTTCGGGCTGACGCGTGGCGGCAGACTGACTGGAGGTCTGCGCCGGCTCGGTCGAATTTGCGATGGGCTGAGCCCCACATCCCGCGAGAGATAGCGCAACAGCCAGCGCCCCAAGCACCCCCCTCCCTGAAAAGGAGGGGATGGGGGTGGGTGCGAGCGCAGCGCGCTCGCCATGAGCGGAGCGAGAAAAGCGCCCGCGGCGGCATCGAGCCGCCACAGCCGCTAAACCCACCCCTTGCCCCTCCCATTCAGAGGGAGGGAATGCTGGTCAGATATCCGCGTAGACATGGCGTTCGGCGCTGGCTCCCGGGTGCGTTACCGCACCCTTATAGGCAGGGCCGACGGTACGGGAATAGCGCCACAGCGCGCCCGCCTGGTAATCGTTGACCCGCGGCTGCCAGTTCGCGCGGCGTTCGGCGAGCACATCCTCGGGCACGTCGAGGTCGATTGTTCCCGCTTCGGCGTCGATGCGGATGGTGTCGCCATTCTCGACCAGCGCGATCGGGCCGCCCTCGGCGGCCTCGGGGCCGACATGGCCGATGCAGAAGCCGCGAGTGGCGCCCGAGAAGCGCCCGTCGGTGATCAGCGCGACCTTCTCGCCCATGCCGAGACCGTAGAGCGCCGCGGTGGTCGAGAGCATCTCGCGCATGCCGGGACCGCCCTTGGGGCCCTCGTAGCGGATGATGATGACTTCGCCTTCCTCGATCTTGCGATGCTCGACCGCCTCGAACGCGTCTTCCTCGCAATCGAAGACGCGCGCCGGGCCGGTGAACTGGAGGCGGTGCATGCCGGCGACCTTCACGATCGCGCCTTCGGGCGCCAAGGTGCCGCGCAGGCCGACCACCCCGCCGGTGGGCGAAAGCGGCGTCTTGACGTCATAGATGACCTTCTGGTCGGGGTTCCATGTCACCTGATCGATGTTCTCGCCCAGCGTCTTGCCGGTCACCGTCAGGCAATTGCCATTGAGGAAGCCGCCCGCGAGCATCGTCTTCATCAGCATATAGACGCCGCCGGCCTCGTGCATGTCCTTGGCAACATACTTGCCACCCGGTTTCAGGTCGGCAATGTAAGGAGTTGATTTAAAAGCCTCAGCAACATCATGTAGATCGAATTCGATGCCCGCTTCGCTCGCCATGGCGGGCAGATGCAGCGCGGCGTTGGTCGATCCACCGGTCGCGGCGACGACGCGCGCGGCGTTGATGAAGGCTTCGCGCGTGCAGATGTCACGGGGACGCAGGTTCAGCTCGAGCAGGTTCATCACCTGGTGGCCCGCGGCGACCGCGATCTGCTCGCGCGACTGATAGGGCGCCGGCACCATGTTCGAATTGGGCAGCGACAGGCCGATCGCCTCGCCGACGCAAGCCATGGTGTTGGCAGTGAACTGGCCGCCGCAGGCGCCATGGCCCGGGCATGCGACTTTTTCGAGCGCGGTCAGCTCGTGGAGCGGGCAATTGCCGGCGGCGAACTTGCCCACTGCCTCGAACACGTCGACGACAGTGACGTCGCGGTCGTGGAAGCGGCCCGGCAGGATCGAGCCGCCATAGACGAAGATCGAGGGCACGTTGAGCCGGAGCATCGCCATCATCATGCCGGGGAGCGACTTGTCGCAGCCGGCAAAGGCGACGAGTGCGTCGTAGCAATGGCCGCGGACGCTGAGCTCGACCGAATCGGCGATCACTTCGCGGCTGACCAGCGAGGACTTCATTCCCTGATGGCCCATCGCGATGCCGTCGGTGACGGTGATCGTGTTGAAGCGGCGCGGCATGCCGCCATTGGCGATCACGCCCTCGCGCGCGGCATCGGCCTGGAAATCGAGTGTGGTGTTGCAAGGCGCGCTGTCGTTGCCGGCACTCGCCACCCCCACGAAGGGCTTGGCGATATCCTCTTCGGGGATGCCCATCGCATAATAATAGCTGCGGTGCGGGGCGCGCTCGGGTCCGACGGAGACGTGGCGGCTGGGGAGGCGGGATTTGTCGAATCGTTGGGTCATGATGCGCAAGCCTATGTCGCGGGAGCCATGTTTCGCGCAAGACTATTGCGCAAAGAATTTGCCAGTTCGGATAAGGTGTGGCTCCATCGTTCGACGCCGGCGGCGTCGTGGATGAGGTCGTTGCGCACTTCAATCGCGATCGAGGGAATGCCATTCGCCTCCGCATGGCGGTTGAGCGTGGCGTTGAGCAGGCGACCCGAATAGGGTTCGTTGTCGCCGGTGACGAGGCCGCAAGCGCGTAAGAAGTCGATCGCCGGGCGCGCGGCCCGGGCATCGCGATTGTAGAGCACGCCAACCTGCCACGGCCGGTCGGTGCCGCCATGTTCGAGGCACGGCGTGAAGCTGTGGATCGAGAGGATCAGGCCGGGCCGCTGCGCCCGGATGCGGCATGCCAAGAGTCGGTGATACGGCGCGTGGAAGCGGGCGATTCGCGCCGCACGGTCACCGCGGTCATTGCCTGGGATCAGGTGACCGTCGCTACGATGCGGGATCAGCCCGACATGGTCGGGCTCGCGATGGAGGTCGATCACCAGCCGTGAGACGCTGGCGAGGACCGCCGGTGCGTCCAGGCGGGCGGCGAGGCTGCGGGTGAGCGGGCCGGCACCGATATCGACCGCGATGTGGAGATCGAGCAGGCCCGGGTCGATCCCAAGATCCACATCGGCCGGCACCGCATTGGAGGCATGATCGCAAAGCAACAGGATATCCTGCCGATCTCCCTCGATGATCTCGGCGGGCGCCTTCATCGATAAAGCGGCTTGCGACGTTCGCGGAACGCAGCGAGGCCTTCGGCGAATTCGGAACCTCCGAACGCGGCATCGAAGGCCTGATCGAGCCCCTCCCCGCCCCGGATCGTGCGCTTGAGCAAGCGGACCGCTTCAGGTGCGTTGCCGGCGATCGCCGAGGCGAGCGCCGTCGCCGTCTCGATTGCGTTTTTGGCACGCAGCTCGACCAGGCCGATGCGCTTGGCTTCGTCGGGGACGAGGCGGTCGCCGGTAAACAGCATCAGCGAGGCCATACCCTTCCCCACTTGCGCGGCCAGCCGCGCGACATCCTCTTGCGGATAGCCGAGGCCAAGCCGCGCCGGCGGCGTGGCGAACTCGGCGTGATTACCCGCGACGCGGATGTCGGCGGCAAGGATCAGCGCGACCGCGGCGCCGAAGCAGCCGCCATCGATCGCGCTGATCACCGGCATGGGCAAAGCGGTGATCGCCTCGATCGCATCGCGCATGGCGATACGAAAGGAAGCACGAAGGGCAGGATCGCTCACCAATGTCTCGAATTCGCGAACATCGGCACCGGCGGAGAAGATACCGGGCACGTCGGACCGGAGGACCACGGCCCGGGCATCGCCGACCTCGCGCGCGGCGACGGCGAGCGCCTGCCATGCAGCGATAGGGAGCGCGTTCTTCGCTTCCGCGCGCGCCAGAGCGATGGTCGCGACCGGACCGTCGCGCGTGAGATGGATCATGCCCGCGCTCTGCCCGATCCCGCTGCGGCTGTCACGCCGGCGGGTTGCGGTGAACGGCGTTGCCCGATAGCGCGCCGGCAGTGACTCGCATCGTCGGCCATGTCGCGGCACTCAACCGCTATCCCGTCAAGTCGATGGCCGGCGAACAGCTGGGCGTGGCCGAAATCGACTGGCAGGGGATCGAAGGCGACCGGCAATATGCGTTCGTCCGGAAAGCCAACGGAACGCGCTTCCCGTGGCTGACCGCGCGCGAAGTGCCGGCGATGCTGCTCCACCGTGCAAGTTTCGCCGATCCGGGGGCGCCGAAGACCTCGGCGGTGCTGATCGAGACGCCCGACGGCGCGGCGATCTCGCTCCACGATCCGCTGCTCCACGCCCATCTCGAGGCGGCGGCGGGCGAGCCGGTGGGGCTGCTCCAGGTCGCGCGTGGCATCTATGATTCCATGCCGATCTCGCTGGCCACCACTGCGAGCCACGCGCGCATTGAGGCGGCGCACGGCTGTGCGCTCGACCCGCGGCGGTTCCGCGCCAATGTAGTGATCGAGAGCGAGCTGGCGGTGAACGAATGGCAGGGGCTGCGGCTCGCTTTCGGCAACGATGCTGACGGCGCGGTGGTGCAGATGGCCGATCCGATCCCGCGCTGCGTGCTGATCACGATCGATCCCGACACCGCCGCCAAGGACGTCCGCGTCCTGCGCACCGTCGCGCAGCAGTTCGGCAACGCCTACGGGGTCTATGCCACCCCGGCCCGGCCCGGGCTGATCCGGGCGGGGGATCCGGTTCGGGTCGTGGATTGAGTGCGCGGTAGCCAGGCTTCTGCCAGAAGCCCAGTTGCGGACATCCGCTTGCCGTGGGACATTGAAACGATGGCTCTGTTAGCACGGCTCAAAGAAGGAGAGACGCTGGGCGACCGCGTGATGAAAGTCGATCACGCTGGCGAGCACGGCGCCATCTGCGTGTATCGGGCGCAGCGGTGGTTCGCCCGTTGGCGAGCACCGGAAATGGTGGCTGAGCTTGACACGTTTCTCGCACATGAGCGGGGACACCGCGCACAGTTTGGCGCGGAATTGCAGCACCGGAACAGGCGCCGGTGCCGAAGCTATTTCTTGTGTGCAATTGGTGGGTTTGTTCTGGGCACCGTTACCGGATTAGCTGGTCGCCAAGCCATCGCGGCTACTACGGTCGCAATCGAGCAGGTCGTGCTTCGCCACATGAACGAGCAGGTTCGAGCATTGGATGGCATCGATCAGCAGGCCGTTGCCACGTTGCGCCGGATCATTGGGGAGGAGCAGGAGCATCACGATCTTTCCGTCGCGCGGCTAACTCCGGGCGGAGTCTGGCCTAGGCTGATCACTCCGCTGGTCTCCTTCTCGACCGAGGCGGTTATCTGGCTCGGGATGCGTCTGTAGCCGAGCGCCCAGCCTTCGCTTCCGCCCATAGCCGACGCTGCGCCACTCAGCCCAGCGCGTCGAGTGCCTTTTCCACGCCGTCCATTGTGAACGGTTTCGAGAGGACCGGTCGATCGCGCCAGGCTTCGGCGATCGAATCCCCCGCGCCGCCGGTGGCGAGGATGAAAGGTATGCCGAGCTCGGCGAGCTTCGCGGCGACCGGCCAGCTCTGTTCGCCGCCGCGCAGATTGACGTCGAGAATGGCCGCTTCGACGCCGCCCGCCGCGATGTGGGCCAGTGCGCCAGCGACATCGTCGGCGGTTCCGGCGAGCTCGCGATCGAGCGCATCGAGAAAGTCCTCGAGCATCATCGCGATCAAGGGTTCGTCCTCTACGATGAGGACACGACGAAGGGTTGGCATGTTCGGCACCTTGCAGGAAATTTTGTCGCCGCCAAGAGATTATTTCGCAGCGAGAACGTCGCGGGCAGCTTCGGCAAGCTGTTGAACCGAAAAGGGTTTGGGCAGGAAGGCGACATTGTCGAGATCGATCGACTTGCGTAGCTGCTCCTCGGCATAGCCCGACATGAACAGGATCGGCAGATCGGGGTAACGCGCGCGGACCCGCCGCGCCATGGTCGGGCCGTCCATCGACGGCATCACCACGTCGCTGATCAGCAGGTCGGGCTTTTCCATCGATTCGAGCGTTTCTAGCGCGACTTCGCCATTCTCTGCGGTGACCACGGTATAGCCCTGCCGGGTGAGCGCGCGTTCGGCGACGGCGCGGACCATGTCCTCGTCCTCGACGAGCAGGATCGTGCCCGAGCCCCAGAGATCGATCTGCTTGGGCTTGACCGGAGTCTTGGCGACCACCGCCTCGGGCGCGCTGTGCACCGGCAGATAGATGGTGAACTCGGCGCCGCCGCCGGGGACGTTATCGGCGAAGATGAACCCGCCCGACTGCTTGATGATGCCGTAGACGGTCGACAGGCCGAGGCCGGTGCCCTTGCCCACTTCCTTGGTGGTGAAGAACGGTTCCCAGATCTTGCCCAGGATATCGAGGGGGATGCCGGTCCCCGTGTCGGTGATGCGCAGCGCGGTATAGTCGCCAACCGGGAGAACGTCGTCGTCCATCTGACGAACTTCCGCGGCGGCGACGCACGAAGTGGCGATGGTGAGCGTGCCGCCGCCATTGGGGTTGGCGGTCAACATCGCGTCGCGGGCATTCACCGCAAGATTGACCACCACCTGCTCGAGCTGGCCCGGATCGGCGCGGACGGGGCCGAGATTGCGGCCGTGCTTGACCTCGAGCCGGACGGTCTCGCCGAGCAGGCGCTTGAGCAGGTTCGAGACCTCCGAGATGACGTCGGGGAGCTGGAGGACTTGTGGGCGCAGGGTCTGCTGGCGCGAGAAGGCGAGCAGCTGCCGGGTCAGCGAGGCGGCGCGGTTCGAATTGGCGCGGATCTGCTGGATGTCGTCATAGTCGCTGTCGCCGGGCGAATGGCGCATCAACATCAAGTCGCAATGCCCGATGATCGCGGTGAGGATGTTGTTGAAATCGTGCGCGACGCCGCCGGCGAGCTGACCGACCGCCTGCATCTTGGTCGCCTGCGCGATCTGCCGCTTGAGCTTGCCCTCTTCGCCCGAATCCTTGAGGCTGATCAGCACCGCTGCATCGCCGAGGCCACGCGCGCCGGCGATGGTGAGCGCGACAGGCTCCTCGGGCGCATCGACGAAGCGTACCGTCATCTCAGCCGACTGCGCGGCGCCGCCGGCGAAACGGCGGACGGCGTCGGCGAGCGCGGCCTTGTCCTCGCGCACCACCAGATCGATCGGATAGAGCGGCGGCGCGGCAGCGTTGATCCGGGCGGCGCGGACGAACGCGTCGTTCATGCTGACGAAACGGCCGTCGCGATCGACCAGCGCGAGTCCCGAGGGCAGCATCGCGATCAGCGAGCGGACGTGCGCCGATGCGCTCGCCCCGATCGCCGGTGCGGGAAGCGCGAGATTGTCCTCGTCGAGCAAGGCGACGAGCATCGGCGCCTCGTCGCCATCAAGGAACGGGATCTGGAGCACGCGCAGCGGCATACCCTCCAGCCCCTCGCGCTCGAAGCGGACGAGACCCATCGAATCGGTGATCAGCAAGCGGGTGAAGTCGCGGCCTTCGGCAGCCGCGTCGGGCGATCCCATCGCACGCGCCTTGAACACCCGGTTGGCCGAGCGGATCCGTCCTTCGGGCGTGACCATCACTGCCATGATCCCCGCCGAGGCAAGGCGGTCGCCGGTGTGGCCGTGGATCAGCCCTTCGACCTGCGCGGCGAGATCGAGCGCCTGAACGCCGACGAAGCGCCACACCAGCGATTCGTCGCCGACCCGCACGACGCGGGCGGAGACCGGCGCGCCGAACACCTGGATATTGTCGATAAGCGCTTCGCCGTCGCGCCATGCGGTGCGGGCGCCGACTCCCAGCGCCTCGACCGCGGCGTCGCTGACCGGCAGGCTGGGCGGAGTCGGCCAGCCGGCGAAGAGGATCTCGTAGCGGGCATTGGCGCAGACCAGGCGGCCGGCACGGTCGGTGACGGCAAGCGCATCACCCGAGGCGGCGGCTAGCGCCTGCGCCACCGACCAGTCGACGTGGGTCTCGACGACCGCCTCGCGGTGGAGCATCCGGCGCGCGCCGAGCAATACGCCCCCCGCCAGCAGGCCCGCCGCGACGAAACCGATCGCAACGGAGCGGTCGTTGAGCGTGACGAGGATGAGGGCGGCCGCAATCAGGCCCGCGGTGGCGGCCGCGAGCAGCGGAAGCAGGCGGCGCGTCGGCGCGGGAGTCGGCAAGGTCGCCATGCGATTAGCGATGTTCGCTGGGCGGGCGCGGGTCAAGCGTTTGCCTTCCTCCCTTGCGGGAGAGGGAAGGATGAGGGGGCCGTGAGACTCACTCCCCCTCACCCTTCCGCCGACTAAAGTCTGCTCCCTCCCTCTCCCACAAGGGGAGACGGAAAATGGGTCACCAGATCCGGACGCGCTGTTCGGGAGTCAGGAACAGCTTGTTGCCCGGAGCCGGCGCGAAGGCCGAGTACCAGGGGTCGAGGTTGCGCACGACCCAGGCGCGCTGCTGCGACGGGCTGTGCGGATCGGTGAGCAGCCGCTGGCGAAGATTCGCCTCGCGATAGTTGCGTCGCCAGACCTGCGCCCAGCCGAGATAGAAGCGCTGATCGCCCGAAGTGCCGTCGAGCACCGGTGCTCCCTTGCCGCTCAGAGAATGCTTGTAGGCATCATAAGCGACGGTGAGGCCCGCCAGATCGGCGACATTCTCGCCGAGGGTCAACGCGCCCTTCACGTGCATCCCCGGCAGCGGCTCATATTGGTCATATTGCGCGACCAGCGCGTCGGTGCGCGCCTTGAACGCGGCAACATCGGCCGGAGTCCACCAGTCGGTCAGGCGACCCTCGGCATTGTACTTGGCGCCCTGGTCGTCGAAATGATGGCTGAGCTCGTGGCCGATCACCGCGCCGATGCCGCCATAATTGACCGCTGGATCGGCATTGGGGTCGAAGAACGGCGGCTGGAGGATTGCGGCCGGGAAGACGATCTCGACCATGCCGAAATTGGCATAGGCGTTCACATCCATCGGAGTCATGCCCCATTCCCAGCGCCGGATCGGCTGGCCGAGCTTCGAGATCTGATCCTCATGCGCCCAATTGTTGGCACGGACATTGTTGCCGAACGCGTCGCCGGGGACGATCTGCAGGTTCGCATAATCGTGCCAGCGATCGGGATAGCCGATCTTGGGCGTGAAGGCGGCGAGCTTGGCATGTGCCTTGACCTTGGTCTCGGGCGCCATCCAGTCGAGCTGGTCGATACGGCGATCCATCGCGGCGATGACGTTCTTGACCAGCGCGTCGGCCGCGGCCTTGGTCGCCGGAGGGAAATATTTCGCGACATAGGCCTGGCTGACTTCGTCCGAGACCGCACCGGTGGTGAACTCGACCGCGCGCTTCCAGCGGACCTGCTGCTCGGGCGTGCCCGACAGCGTGGTACCATAGAAACCGAACTGCTCCTTGTCGAAGGACGAGGGCAGCACATCGGCGAAATTGTCGAGGCTGCGGACGAGCAACTGATCCTTGAGCACGGCGAGCGGGGTGGCGCGAACCTGCTTTGCGATCCCCGCGACTGCGCTCGGCTGGGCGACGATCACGCTGTCGACCGGGGCGCCGATGCCGGCGAAGAAGCCCTTGAAGTCGAAGCCCGGCGCCTTGCGGGTCAACGCGGCGACGCTGAGCTTGTTGTAGGTCTTGTTGGCGTCGCGGCTGTCGATCCGCGTCCAGTGCGCTTGCGCAATGCGCGTCTCGAGCGCGAGGATCGCCTTGGCGCGCGCAGCGGCATTGGGCTCGCCGGCCAGCGTCAGGACATTGGCGAGATGCTTCTCATAGGCATTACGCGTCTCGACGAGCTTGGCGTCTTTCGAGAGATAATAATCGCGATCGGGCATGCCGAGCCCGCCCTGGCTCATGTTGAGCGCATAGACGTCCGGGTTCTTGTCGTCCTGGCCGACATAGCTGCCGAACAGGCCGCCCACGCCGTTGCGATCCGCCTGCGCATAGAGCGCGGCCAGACCGGACTTTGCCTTCACTCCCTTGATCTGGTTCAGCCAGGGCTGGATCGGGGCGAGGCCCTTCGCATCGATCGCGGCATTGTCGAGATAGGTCGCATAAGCGACACCGATCTTCGAGTTTGGATCCGTCTTCGCCGCCTCGAGTATCTCCTGTGTGCGCTGCTTCGACAGATCGTCGAGCACCGAGAACATGCCGAAATTCGATTTGTCGGCCGGGATTGGCGTGGTCCGCGCCCAGCTGCCATTGGCGAAGCCGTAGAAATCGTCGCCCGGCGCAACGGACTTGTCCATGCCGGCCTCGTCGAAGCCGTAATTGCCGATCTGCGGGCGCGGCGCCGTGGCGGGCGCTACCGGACCGACGGCTGCCTGTGACACCGTCGAGGTCTGCGCGGCGACGGCTTCGGGAGGCGGGGTCTCGCCACGGGTACAGCCGGCGAGCAAAGCAGGCCCGGCGAGGAAGGTGGTGGCGAGGAGGGGAAGACGCATCAGGCGGCCCTTCGAAAAGAGAAAGGCGTGTCTTACCGGGCCTCTACGTCGCGTCAATCTGCCGCGCTGCACGCTCGGCCGACCGCTTGCGCCACTTGTGCCCGATCCACAGCCGCCAGCCGAGCGCGGTGACGAAATAACCAAGAATGCCGCCCAGCACCGCGCAGATCGCCATGCCCACGGCAGTGGGCAACCCGACATCCGCCGCCAGCCAGTGGAGCCACCCGGCATCCGCCACCGCGGTCTTCGCCGCCGCCGTCGCCGATGTGCCGCTCAGATGCAGCGCCCAGTTGCCGATCTTGTAATAGAGGATGAGCAGGAACGGTGTCGTGAACGGATTGGTGAAGAAAGTGGTCAGCGCGGCCGCGGGCACGTTCGCCCGCAGCGGCAGCGCGAGCACCGCGGACGCCGGGATCTGGCCCATCGGGATCAGGATGCCGGTGAACATGCCCAACGCCACGCCGCGCGGGATCGAGCGACGCGTCATCCGCCACAGCGACGAATGCAGGATACGGTGCGCAAGCGGCTTGAGCCAGCGATTGGACTCGAAGCTCTCGCGCGTCGGCAGGTTCCGCTGGACCCAGCCACGGAAGCGCGCGCCGAGCCCGCGCTCAGCCACGGTCGCGGAGGAGCCGGCCTTGCTCTCGCTTCCAGTCGCGTTCCTTGATCGACTCGCGCTTGTCATGCGTCTTCTTGCCCTTTGCCAGCGCGAGCTCAACTTTCGCGCGCCCTCTTCCATTGAAATAGATCGAGAGTGGAACGAGGGTCATACCCTCACGTGCGACTGCGCCGTGCAGCTTGTTTATTTCACGCTCATGAAGGAGCAATTTACGCGGGCGCTTGGGCTCGTGATTATAACGGTTGCCGTGGCTGAATTCGGGGATGTTGGCGTTGACCAGCCACACCCCGTTCTCCTTCACCTCGGCATAGGCCTCCGCGATCGAGCCTTCGCCAAAGCGCAGCGACTTCACTTCGGTGCCGGTCAGGGCAAGCCCCGCCTCGTAGACCGTGTCGATGAAATATTCGTACCGCGCGCGCCGGTTCTCGGCGACGGTCTTCACTTTGTCGAAGGTGGCGGGACGCGGACGGGCCATAAGAGGGGCGCATGTAGGGGGGCGGCGCCCCGAAGGGAAGCGGTGGATGCCGGGCGCAAAAGAAAAGGCCCGGCGCGCGGCGCCGGGCCTTTCTTTTCTCGCAATGTGGGAACGTAGCGAAGCTGTTGTCCTCGCCCAGCTCCTAACGCATCCGCGTGCTGAACGAGACGCCGATGATCCGCGGATCGTTGAACACCGCCGCCATGTAGTTCTCGATCACGCCCTTGAGGTTCTTCTCGTTGGTGATGTTGCGTGCGAACGCAGCGATCTCCCAATCGCCGCCCTCGCCCTCATATCCGATCTTCAGACCGCCTTCGAAGTTGCCGTCCGACGTGAACTCCTTGGTATCGTACAGCACAAAGCTGGTGAATCCCTGCAGGTTCCAGTCGGTCGAGACGAAGAATTTTCCGTCGTTCGCGGTCGGGATGTCGTAGCGAGCCGCGACGTTGAGGTTGTACTCGGGCGCGTTGGGCAGGCGATTGCCGTCGATCCGGGCGAAAGTAGTAGCGGGAACGAGGGTGTCCTTTACCGTGCAGACTACCGCGCCGCCGAGTACGCAAACCTGCACCCGCGCGTCCGGGTCATCGATCTCGGTGTGCAGCCAGCTGCCGCCGAGCGAGAGTGCGAAATTCTCGACCGGGTGCAGGTCGAGTTCGGCCTCGACGCCATACGCCTTTGCCTTGTCGGCATTAAGCAGCACGCCGTTGCCGTTGAGGTCGTTGGCGTTGAGCTGGATGTCATCGACGGTGTAGTAGAAGCCGCTGAGGTTGAAGCGGACGCGGTTGTCGAGCAACGCGCCCTTCACACCGACTTCCCACGACAGGATCGTCTCGGAATCCGCGGTGCTGAAGTCCGAATTGAACACCGCCGAGCGGCCCTGGATCGTCGGGCCGCGGAAGCCCTTGGCGACGCGGGCATAAAGGCTGGCATTGTCACCGAGCTTGTAGAGCGCGCTGACGTCCCAGCTCTCCTTGGTGTCCTCGAGCTCGACGAAGCGACGGCCGCCATAGGTCACCGCGCCGGTACCCGTGTCGGCGGTCTTGAGCAGGCGCGTCGACTTGCTGTCGTTGGTGATGCGCGCGCCGCCGGTGAGTGTCAGGTTCGGGACCACCTCGTAGCTCAGCTGGCCGAACGCCGCCCATGACGTGTTGATGTTGCGCAGACGCACCCAGTTGTTCGGGTTGTTGCTGTTGGGGTTGGTCGCGCTGAACGGCGTCGTGAGGAAGAAGCGGCGCTGGTAGAAATCGGTGGTGTCGCGCGAATCGAAATAGTAGCCGCCGAACTGCCAGTTGAACCGGCCGGTGCCCGGGCTGGCGAGACGCAGCTCCTGGCTGAACTGGTCGAGATCGCGGACATTGCCCTGCGACTGGCCGTAGAATGCCGGGCCGGTGAACAAGGGCGCAGCGCCACCATCGGTGTCGCCGCGGCTATAGCCCGACGTGGTTTCCCATGCCGAGATCGACGTCAGCACCGCGCCGCCCAGATCGTAGCTGGCGCGCAGCGACGTGCCGTAGGTGTCGTATGCCTGCGGATTGTCCATCGCCTCGTCATAGGCAACGCGGTCGCGCGGTTCGTTCTCGACGCTGTTTGAGCCCTTCACCAGCGCGCCGCGGTGGAACAGCGTCGAGCTGCCCTTGTACCAGCGGCCATGACCGGAAAGGTCGAAGGTCAGGCGGTCGGTCGGGGTGAAGCGGAGCTGGAGACGCAGGTTGCGATCGTCGAAGCCGCCCATCGCGTTGAAGCTTCCGCGGGTGCCGTCGAAGCTGGGGCCGGTATAGGTGTTGTCGACCCAGTCGTCGCGATGCTGGTACAGGCCGGAAACGCGGAACGAGAGAATGTCGTCGACAATCGGGCCACCAAAGCCGGCGTCGATGTTCGAACTGCCATATTCGCCGACCGACATCGCGGCACGGCCCTGGAACGTGTCGCTCGGGCGGATCGTGTCGAACTTGACGATGCCGGCAGTAGTGTTGCGGCCGAACAGCGAGCCCTGCGGGCCGCGCAGCACTTCGACGCGGTCGAGGTCATAGACCGGGTTCGACTTGAGCACGACATGCTCGAGCACGACATCGTCCTGGATGATCGACACCGGCTGCGACGCACCGAGATAGAAATCGATATTGCCGAGCCCGCGGATGTAATAACGCGGGAAGATGCGGCCGGTGGTCGTCTCGGCATAGAGACCGGGGACGCGGCCGGCGAGCGCAAGCGTGTCGTCGCCCGCTGCCTGGAAATCGCGGAGCTGATCGCCCTGCACCACCGCCACCGACACCGGCACGTCGACCAGCCGCTGCTCGCGGCGCTGCGCGGTGACGACGATGTCGCCGGCTTCAGGCTCGGGGGCGGCGGTGTCCTGCGCGAAAGCGGTTGCGGCGTAGAGCAACGCGGCAACGGCCGCACCCGAACGGAGCGCGTGGCGGGTAAGTACGGATTTCATCGGTTCCCCAATCATGTTCTTTTGGTTCGCGGACGCACGCAGCCATCGCCCGCGCAGATGCGCAGGACGGCTGGCGTTCACGAAAGGACTGTTTCCCTGACCGGGCGGCTAGGCGTGGATTGTGATCAGATTGTGACAGTCGCGTGCGGTTTATCGCAGCGCAAGATGCACGCTTTGCAACCGTGCCGGCTAGATCAGTTTGGCATGCGCCAGCGCGGCATCGATCGCAGCGCGACTCGCCCCGGAGGCCGCGGTCATCGGCAGGCGGAGCTCGCCGGGGAAGCTTGGGCGGACCCTGCCGAGCGCGTATTTGACCGGGCCGGGCGAGGCATCGGTGAACATCGCGATGTGCAAGGGATAGAGCCGGTCGTGGAGCTCGAGCGCGCGAACATTGTCGCCGGCGGCCCAGGCCGCCTGGAACTCGGCGCAGAGCCGCGGCGCGACGTTGGCGGTCACCGAGATGCACCCGGTCCCGCCCATCGCGTTGAAAGCGAGCGCAGTCTCGTCATTGCCCGAAAGCTGGATGAAGCCGGCGCCGCAGCCGGCGCGCTGCTCGGACACGCGGCCGAGCTGGCCGGTGGCGTCCTTGACCCCGAGGAAACGATCGGGGAACGCTGCGGCGATCCGGGCCATCGTCGCGGGCTGAATGTCGGTCACGGTGCGACCGGGGACGTTGTAGAGTATGATCGGCAAGTCGGTCGCTTCCGCCACCGCCTCGAAATGGCGGAAAATGCCTTCCTGGCTCGGGCGGTTGTAATAAGGCGGCACCATCAGCACCGCGTCGGCGCCCGAAGCCTTGGCGGCATGGACGTTGGCGATCGCAACCAGCGTGTCGTTCGAACCCGCGCCGGCGAGCACCGGCACCCTGCCCCTCGCCTGATCGACACAGACGCGGACCACTTCGAAATGCTCGTCCTTGGTCAGCGTCGCCGCCTCGCCGGTGGTGCCGCACGGAACCAGCGCCAGCGATCCTTCGGCAATCTGCCATTCAACAAGGGTCCGGTAATCCTCTTCTGCGAACCTGCCATCGCGAAATGGCGTGACCAGAGCAGGGATCGACCCGGAGAACATGACGTGAAAATCTTTCGCAATTCCCGCAATCGGGACTGGCAGATAGGCGGCGACCGCCTATGATGTCCAGTATGCTCGGGTCGGTTATCAAGAGCGCTGTATTGCTCGCTGGGGTTTCGGGAGTGGCGGCTTCGTCGCAGCTCTCGCGGGAACAAATTCGGTCGATGGCGAATGCGCTGCAGAGCGCGGTCTCGCCGGTCCAGCCGGCCTATGCGCAAGGGGATCCGATCTCTTACGCACTGATCGAATGGAAGCGGCTGCAGCAATCCGACAACTGGCCTTTCTCCGATTATGCCAATTTCATGCTCGCGCATCCCGGCTGGCCGGGTGAGACAAGCCGACGTGCCGCGGCAGAGACGTCGCTGGACAGCGGTAGCGGGGCGCCGGGGCTGGTGGTCGGCTTCTTCACACGCTTCCCGCCGCTGACGCCTGCCGGCCATCTCCGCTTCGCCGAGGCTTTGGCGGCGTCGGGTCGCCGCGCCGATGCCGACGAGCAAGCGCGCCGCGCCTGGCGTACGGGCCAGCTCCGGGCAACCGACGAGAGCAAGCTGATGGCAGGCTTTCTGTCGGCACTGCGGCCGGCGGATCACGATGCGCGGATGGACATGCTGTTGTGGAAGGGCTCGGTCAGCCTCGCCCAGCGCCAGCTCGCCTTCGTCTCGCCTGAGAAGCGCTCGGTCTTCGAAGCGCGGATCGCCTTCCGGACAAAGACGGCGGACGCGGCGCTCAAGGGCGCAACCGCGATGGAGCTGGGTCGGAGCGACCCGGGCTATATCGCCGATCGTGCGCGCTGGCTGCGTGACACCGGGCAGAGCCCGGCAATGCGCGCATATCTAGCGCAGCGGCCGCGGCTGACCTCGTATCCCGGCGATGCGGAGGCGTGGTACGAAGTGCTGTTGATGGCCGCACGCGGCGCGTCGGCCGACGGGCAGCACAGCCTGGCATATCAAATCGCGTCGCAGGTCGACGATGCCTTTCCGACGACCACGGCGATCGCCGAACTGCCGCTCGGCGAGCGCGACGATTATACCAGCTTGACGTGGCTCGCGGGCACCACTGCTTATTACAATCTCGCCCGCCCGCGCGATGCGATGGGCATGTTCGAGCGCTATTCGAAGGGTTCGAAGACCCCGACCACCCAGTCGAAGGGCCTCTATTGGGCGGGGCGTGCGGCCGAGGCGGCGGGCGATCAGGCCGCGGCGCAGGATTATCTGGCACGCGCGGCCGGGTTCGCCGACCTCTATTACGGCCAGCTCGCCGCCGAGCGGCAGGGCCGGCCGCTCAAAGGGCCGCCGCCGCTCGATGCCCGAATTGCCGATCCGGGGATTCGCGACGCTTTCTATCGGCGCGAGACGGTACGCGCGGCGCAATTGCTTGGCACCCAGGGCGACCGCGTGTCGCAGGGGATGTTCATCCGCCAGATCGCGCGCGACGCGGCCAGCGACACCGATCATGTCCTCGCCGCCGAGCTCAGCCGCACGATCGGGCGGCCCGATCTTGGAGTGATGGTCGGGCGGAGCGCGCTCGAGAACGGCCTGTCCGACTACACTGCGGCCGGATACCCCTCGGTGCGCGTTCCGGAATCACAGCGCGATTACTGGACCATCGTTCACGCGATCGCGCGGCAGGAGAGCCAGTTCGATCGCGCCGCGGTGAGCCATGCCGGCGCGCGCGGGCTGATGCAGCTGATGCCGGGAACCGCCGCGGAGACCGCAGGCAAGCTGGGACTGAGCTACAATCGGGAGTCGCTCACCACCGACACCGATTACAACATCAAGCTCGGCTCGAGCTATTTCCAGCGTGTCTACAATATCTATGGCAGCTATCCGCTTGCGGTCGCTGCGTACAATGCCGGGCCGGGCAATGTGAACAAATGGATCCGCGCCAACGGCGATCCGCGGCTGCCGGGTGGCGACATGGTCAAGTGGATTGAGCAGATACCGATCTTCGAGACCAAGAATTACGTCCAGCGCGTGCTCGAGAATGCAGTGGTCTATGATTTGATGAACCCGCAATATTCCCGCTCGCGCGGGCCGGCGAACTTGAGCTGGTATCTGGGCAAGAACCGGCCGGGTTGACCCCGCGCTTGCCACTTGCGCTTCCCTCCCGATTGCGGGTGGGGTCGGGGGAAGGCCTGACGTGCGTGAGTCGCTTCAACCTCCCCGTCGGTCCCTCCCCTAGCCCCTCCCGCAAGCGGGAGGGAAACACAGGCCGAAAGCGAAGGAATGATCGACCGCCCGAACTACCTCACCCCTGCCGGATACGCCGCGCTCAAGGCAGAATATGACGCTCTGTTCGGCACCGAGCGGCCGCAGCTGGTGGAGACGATCTCCTGGGCGGCGGGCAATGGCGACCGATCCGAGAATGGAGACTATATCTATGGCCGCAAACGGCTGCGCGAGATCGACCGCCGGCTGGGTTTCCTGTCGCGGCGGATGAAGGCCGCCAAGGTCGTCGATCCGGCGAAGCAGGAGGATCGCGATCGGGTGTTCTTCGGCGCGACGGTGACGGTCGCCGACGAGGACGACAATCATCGCGTGCTGACTCTCGTCGGGGACGACGAGACCGATGCCGGCAAGGGCCTGATCGGCTGGAATGCACCGTTCGCGCGGGCGCTGCGCGGCGCCGCGATCGGCGATCTGCGCCGGGTCACCCTGCCCGGCGGCGAGCGAGAATATGAAGTAATTGCGATAACCTACCCCTGACTCGTGCCCCGGATACGATGGATCGAAATCCGCGCAGTGCTTCGCGTTCGACTCATCGTGCTAGACTGGCGGCGGAGCCCGCGTTCGGGTTCGGGTTGAGTTTGGGTCTATGGTAACACAGCGCATTCTGGTTTCCGGCCGCGTCCAAGGCGTTGGCTATCGCGATTGGGTAGTGCGCACCGCGCAGCGTACCGGCCTGACCGGCTGGGTACGCAATGTCCGCGACGGCCGCGTCGAGATCTTCGTTTCGGGCGACGACGAAACGGTGGCCAAACTGGTGGAGGGCTGCCACGAGGGCTCGCCGCTCGCCCGTGTCGAGCATGTCGAAGCCTATTCCGCCGAAGGCGAGAAGCAGACCAAGGGCTTCACCAAACGCTTCACCGCCTGAGGCGGAAACGCAGGGTTTCATTGTAGCCGGTTGATTCCCCGGCCGCGGCATGAAAGGTTCCACCTTCGAAACGGCGTGATCACGCGCGCCGTCAACAGGAGGAACGCATGCCCATTCCTGCGAGCTGGTCCGGCCCTCTGCTGAGTGTGTTGCGCATCGTCGCGGCGCTCGCCTTCATGCACCACGGCACTTCGAAATTCTTCGGGCTACCGCCCTTCCCGATGCCCGCTCCCCTTCCGCCACTGCTGCTCGCCGCTGGCGCCATCGAGCTGGTCGGCGGCGCGCTGCTGCTGATCGGGCTGTTCACACGTCCGGTGGCGTTCATCGCCTCGGGCATGGCCGCCGTGGGCTATTTCATGGCGCATGCCTCCAAAAGTTTCTTCCCCTCGGTCAATGGCGGCGAGGCGATCTTGCTATATGCCTTCATCTTTCTGTACCTCGCCGCAGCGGGTGCGGGGCCGTGGAGCGTCGATGCGGCGCGCAACCGTTCACGCGTGTAAATGCCGGGGACCGCGCCCAGCGGAGGTCGGCGCGGTCCGCCTTGCGAGCGCGGGTATGCTATCGGGTGTCTAGGACGATGCTCCCTCCCATGGTAGGCTGCCGCGCATGACCGAGGTGCTGCCTCTTAACAACAGCCATTTACCCCTAAAGCTGCGGCTGGAGGACTATCTGCGGCTCGATGAAGCGGGCGCGTTCGAGGAGTATCGGAAAACCGAGCTGATCGAAGGAGAGATCTTCTTCATGAATGCACAGCATCGGCCGCATGCGGTAATCAAGTCACGGCTGCATGTGCGCATCGCAGCGGCGCTCGCCGCATTGGGCCATGGATGGGAAGCGGTCGTCGAAGGCTCGATCGCCATTCCGCCGCACAACTCGCCCGAGCCCGATATTGTGGTGACCAGCGAGCCGGACGGCAAAGGCCTGATCCCACTCGACAGCGTGAAGCTGATCATTGAAGTTTCCGACGCGACGCTGACGTTCGACACCAAGCGCAAGCTGGCAATGTACGCTCGAAACGGCGTCCCGGAATATTGGGTCGTCGACGTGAATGCACGGGTGATTCACCAGATGTGGGCGCCCGTAGACGACGCCTATGCCGAGTCACGGGACATTGCGTTCGGCGAGCGGCTCACCGCCGCGACGATCCCGACGCTGAGCGTAGACACCAGCGCGCTCTGACCGCGGAGTCAGCGACGATGCGGCCGTCCCGCGATGGCAACCCGGCAAGCGCGCCTGACGCCGATCAGGCCTGCGTCGGCGCGAGCGCCTTGCGCTGAATCACCACGCCGATTCCCTGCGCGTCGGTTTCGAAACCGGCGACGTGGAAGCCGTGCCGCAAGTTTAGCAAGATCATCGGGTTGTTCGCCGCGCGCGTGCGCGTCTCGACAAAGCGGTAGCCGTTGGCCGCCGCCTCAGCGTGCTGACGGCACATCAATTCAGCCGCGACACCCTGCCCGCGCAGCTCGGGCGAGATACCACCGAGCCAGCTGTAGAGAAGATCGTCGCCCCGGCGGTACCCGAGCTTGAAGCCCCGCCACTCGCCGCCTTCCGCCACGAGCCAGAGCATGGGATCGGTTAACCGGGTCAGCCGATCGAGCAGATAGGCGTCGGTAAAATCGGGGAAGATCGACCGGCAGAGCGCCAGCAGCGGTGTGGCGGCATCCGCCACCTCGCCCTGCCAGCGCTCATATCCGATCGCCACGCCGATCAGCGCGTCAATTTCTTGTACGACAGCGCCGTCGGGCGGTCGGCGGCGTCGCCGAGGCGACGGCGCTTGTCTTCCTCATAGGATTCGAAATTGCCTTCGAACCATTCGACATGGCTGTTGCCCTCGAAGGCGAGGATGTGGGTGGCGAGGCGATCGAGGAAGAAGCGATCGTGGCTGATCACCACCGCGCAGCCCGCGAAATTCTCGATGGCCTCTTCCAGCGCGCCCAGCGTCTCGACGTCGAGATCGTTGGTCGGCTCGTCGAGCAACAGGACGTTGCCGCCGCGCTTGAGCATCTTGGCGATGTTGACGCGATTGCGCTCGCCGCCCGAGAGCTTGCCGACATTCTTCTGCTGGTCCGCGCCCTTGAAGTTGAACGCACCGACATAGGCGCGGGTCGAGGCGTCGTGGCCGTTGACCTTCATGTAATCGAGCCCGTCGGAGATTTCCTCCCAGACGTTCTTCTTCGGATCTAGGTGATCGCGGCTCTGGTCGACATAGCCCAGGCGGACGGTCGAGCCCATCTCGATCGTCCCGCTGTCCGGGGTTTCCTGGCCGGTGATCATCTTGAACAGAGTCGATTTGCCGGCGCCGTTGGGGCCGATCACGCCGACGATGCCGCCCGCGGGCAGCGTGAACGACAGATTCTCGAAGAGGAGCTTGTCGCCATAGGCCTTGGAGATGTTCTCGACTTCGATGACCTTGCCGCCGAGGCGCTCGGGCACCTGGATGACGATCTGGGCGCCGCTCGGCTTGCGATTTTTCTGCGTTTCAACCAGCTGCTCGAACTTGGCGATACGCGCCTTGGACTTGGTCTGGCGCGCCTTCGCGCCCTGCCGGATCCATTCGAGCTCGTTCTTGATCGCGGTCTGGCGGCTCGATTCCTCGCGTTCCTCCTGTTCGAGGCGCTTGGATTTCTTCTCAAGATAGGTCGAGTAATTGCCCTCGTACGGGAAATACTTGCCGCGATCGATTTCGAGGATCCAGCCGACGACATTATCGAGGAAATAGCGATCATGGGTGATCATCAGCACCGCGCCAGCATATTCCTTGAGGTGATTTTCGAGCCACTGGACGCTCTCGGCGTCGAGATGGTTGGTCGGTTCGTCGAGCAGCAGGATCGAAGGCTTTTGGATCAGCAGTCGGGTGAGCGCGATGCGACGCTTTTCACCGCCTGAGAGGTTCTCGACGCTCCAGTCGCCCGGCGGGCAGCGTAGGGCCTCCATCGCGACTTCGAGCTGGTTGTCGAGCGTCCAGCCGTCGACCGCGTCGATCTTGGCCTGGAGATCGCCCATCTCCTCCATCAGCGCGTCGAAATCGGTATCGTCCTTGGGGTCGCCCATCTCGGCCGAGATCGCGTTGAAGCGATCGACCAGATCGGCAGTCCCGCGCGCGCCTTCCTTGACATTGTCGAGCACGTTCTTGGTCGGATCAAGCTGGGGCTCCTGCTCGAGATAGCCGACGGTGATATACTCGCCAGGCCACGCCTCGCCGGTGAAATCCTTGTCGACGCCCGCCATGATCTTCATCAGCGTCGACTTGCCGGCGCCGTTGGGGCCGACGATGCCGATCTTGGCGCCTTGATAGAATTGCAGGTTGATGTTTGACAGCACCGGCTTTGGGGCGCCGGGGAAGGTCTTGGTCATGTCCTTCATGACGAAGGCGTATTGGGCGGCCACGATAGGGTCTCCGATGGAAGTCTGGGATGCGGGAAGTTTGGCGGCGATGTAGCGATCGGAGCGGCAAATGGCAACGCGGCCGATATTCGAACAAACCAGAAACGCGCCCTTGGCAAACGTTACGGGCGTGGCTAGCAACACCGCCATGACCAAGCGCATCCTGCTCGCGGCCGCCGCCGTGCTCGCCCTCCCCCTCCCCGCCTTCGCGCAGACGCACGACGTGGCTGCGTTGCGCGACGCAGCTCTCAAGGACGATCTCGCTTGGGA
Source organism: Sphingomonas psychrotolerans (assembly GCF_002796605.1). Taxonomy (NCBI): domain Bacteria; kingdom Pseudomonadati; phylum Pseudomonadota; class Alphaproteobacteria; order Sphingomonadales; family Sphingomonadaceae; genus Sphingomonas; species Sphingomonas psychrotolerans. Next base: position 884,483 of record NZ_CP024923.1, on the reverse strand, counting down.
GATCACCGAAGGGCTGACCACCGAAGTCGGCCAGCGACTCGCGGCGACCGAGGCGGAAGCACGGGCACGCAACTGGGCGATGAAGAAGCTGACCGCGCTCGGTTTCCGGAACGTGCGGAGCGAGCCCTTCAAGATGCCCGTCTGGGTCCGCGGCGAGGAAACCGCCGAAGTCGTCGGGCCGATGGCGCAGAAGCTCACCCTCGCGGCGCTCGGCAATTCGGGCTCGACCGGCGCCGCGGGCCTCGAAGCGGAAGTCGCCTACTTCGCCAGCTTCGCCGATCTCCAGGCGGCACCGGCGGGCAGCCTGAAGGGCAAGATCGCCTTCATCGACCATCGCATGGCGCCGACGCAGGACGGATCGAGCTACGGTGTGTTCGGCGTCGCGCGGCGCGCGGGGCCGAGCGTGGCGGCAAGCAAGGGTGCGGTCGCGACGCTGATCCGCTCGATCGGCACCGACTATCACCGCAATCCGCACACCGGCGGCACCAACTGGACCGTGGGCGTCAAGCCGATCCCGGCCGCCGCGCTCGCACTTCCCGACGCCGAGCAACTTCAGCGGCTGCTCAAGCGCGGGCCGGTGCGGCTGAAGCTCGTCGTGACCCCGCAGTTCAAGGGGGAAGGCGAGTCGGGCAACGTCATCGCCGAGGTCCCGGGAAGCGATCCCGCCGCCGGCATCGTGTTGATCGCCTGCCATCTCGACAGCTGGGACCTCGCTACCGGCGCGATCGACGACGCTTCGGGCTGCGGCATCGTCACTGCCGCGGCGAAGCGGATCATGGACGCGGGCCAGCCGCGCCGGACGATCCGCGTACTCTGGGCCGGTGCCGAAGAGCCCGGCGTGTTCGGCGGACGCGCTTATTTCGAGGCGCACAAGGGCGACCGGCATGTGCTGGCGTCCGAATCTGACTTCGGCGCCGACCGCGTGTGGAAGTTCGACGCGACGCTGCCCGAGGGCGCGAAGCCGGTCGCGGATCGGCTCGCTGCGGCACTCGCACCCCTCGGTGTCGGGCGTGGGGGCGATCCGGCCAATGGCGGCGCGGACGTCGGCGCAGTGATCCAGTCGGGTGTCGCCGCAATCGATCTGGCGCAATCCGGCCTGCGCTATTTCGACTATCACCACACCCCGGACGATACGCTCGACAAGGTCGATCCCGCGCAGTTGCGCCAGAATGTGGCCGCATGGACCACAATGCTGGCCGTCACTGCCAATGCGCCGGAAGATATCGGGCCGACCGCACCCGTCGCGCGGTGAGCTGCGCCGAAAAGGCGGCGGGATGTCCTAATTCGGGCAAAAAAGTGGCAGAAATTTTGCGGCGCGGCACATTTGCGATTGACGCAAGCGCAACGACCGCTATTCCAGCGGTTCGCGTCGGGCATTGGGCCGGGTGCGAAACGTTTAATGTTCCACAGGAGCAACCCACATGAAGAAAATCCTCATTCTTGCTGCGACCGCCGGCCTGATGTCGCTCGCGGCTTGCAACGGCGGCACCACCAACACCACTGCCGAGAACGTCGCCGACAGCCACGAGGCGAATGCTGCGATCTACGAAGAAGCAGCTGACAACACCTCGAACGCCGTTGCCGAGAACGTGCTCGAGAACGCAGCCGACGTCGAAGAGAACAAGGCAGACGCCGCCGAGGCGAACGCGCATTGATCTCTTTTCCGGTCCGCTTGGGCCGGAGCTGAATTTCAGAAAGGGCGCTCCCCCCGGGGGCGCCCTTTTTTGTTTGTAGCGCGTTGATTGCCGCGGCATCGAACCGCGGGACTGCGAAAGGACGAGGATGGGGCCTGGTGTGACCACAGGCGGGCAGAAGCGGCCATTCTGGCAGCTGCTCTATTTCTGGGTGCTCGTCGGCATCATCGCCGGCGTGGCAGTGGGCTATTTCTCCCCGGCTTTCGGTGCGGGCCTGCAGCCGCTCGGCGACGGCTTCATCAACCTCGTCAAGATGATCATCCCGCCGGTGATCTTCCTGACTGTCGTGACCGGAATCGCCGGCTCACGCCAGCTGGCCGCACTTGGTCGGGTGGTAGTCAAGGCGTTCGTCTATTTCCTGTTTTTCTCGACGCTGGCGCTGATCGTCGGCCTCGTGGTGGCCAATATCGTCCAGCCCGGCGCGGGGATGAACGTCGATCCAACCACCCTCAACGCGGCGTCGATCCATGGTTTCGAGGAAAAGGCGCACGAGACCACTGTCACCGGCTTCCTTCTCTCGGTGATCCCGACGACCCTGGTGTCGGCTTTCACCAGCGGGTCGATCCTCCAGATCCTGTTCGTCGCCGTGCTGTTCGGCGTGTCGCTGACCTTGGTCGGCGAAGCGGCGCGCCCGGTGACCGAAATGCTCGAGCGAGTCGCATTGGTGATCTTTCGGCTGGTGACGATCGTGATGTGGGCGGCGCCGGTCGGCGCATTCGGCGCAATGGCCTTCACCATCGGCAAATACGGCCTCGGCAGCCTGCTGAGCCTCGGCGCGCTGGTGGGGACCTTCTATCTGACCGCCTTGATCTTCGTGCTCGGCATTCTCGGCGCGGTGGCCGCGCTCAACGGCTTCTCGATCCTCAAGCTGATCCGCTATCTCAAGGCCGAATTGCTGCTCGTGCTCGGCACCTCATCGTCCGAGGCCGCCCTGCCCGCACTTATCCAGAAGATGCAACGCGCGGGGTGCGACAAGGAAGTGGTCGGGGTGGTCGTGCCCACCGGCTATTCGTTCAACCTCGACGGCACCAACATCTACATGACACTCGCGGCCCTGTTCATCGCACAAGCGACCGGGGTCGAGTTGACGCTCGGCGAGCAGATCGCCTTGCTCGGGGTGGCGATGCTGAGTTCGAAGGGCGCGGCGGGCGTGACCGGATCGGGCTTCATCACTCTCGCGGCGACGCTCGCGATCGTCCCCAAGGTGCCGATCGCAGGGATGGCGCTGATCCTCGGGGTCGACCGCTTCATGAGCGAATGCCGCAGCCTCACCAACTTCATAGGCAATGCCGTGGCGACGATCGTGGTGGCGCGCTGGGAAGGCGCGCTCGACCGCGACCAGCTGGCGCGGGCGTTGAACGGGACGCCCGACGACCTGCCGGCGGCGGCACCGATAGAGAGCGATCCGGATTGAATGGTCGGGGAGACGAGGTTGCGACACTTCAGAGCCTCGGGAGAACCGGATGAACATTCACAAGAATGCCCGTTTGACACCGCGCAGTCGAGCTTTGCTGGTGCGGCGCGTGCTGATCGAGCGCCAGTCGCCCATGTCCGTCGCGACGAACATGGGCGTTTCGCTGCACACGGTGGCCAAGTGATTCAGACGATTCGACCTGGAAGGGGAGCCCGCCTTGCCGATCGCTCGTCCCGCCCGCACCGGTTGCGCGCGGCCGCCTTGGAAGAGTCGTCGAGCAGGTTGTAGCACTGCGGCGCGAGCGCTGGACCGGCAGGCAGATCGGGAAGGCATGCAGCATCTCGGGCGCTACCGTCAGCCGTATCAAACGTCTCAAGGTCGGCTGGGAGTATGTGCATGTCGCGATCGACGATGCCTCACGCATCGCCTGCGCCAACATCCTGCCGGATGAGAAAGCAAGCAGCGCCGCCTCGGCGCTCCGCCACGCAGTGGCCTATTATCACAAAGCCTCGGCATCACCGTTGCGCGTGTGATGACCGACAACGGCGGCTGCTACCGCTCGGAGGCCTTTCGCCTCGCCTGTCGCGATCTCGCCCTCAAGCACATCCGCACCAAACCCTGCACGCCTCGCACCAATGGCAAGGCAGAGCGCTTCATCCAGACCGCGCTGCGAGTGGGCCTACGCAAAGGCCTGGCCCAACTCAGATGCTCGCGGCGCGCCGAACTCCAGCTTTGGCTCCATCGCGACAACTGGCACCGACCGCATGGCGGCATTAAACACCTCACCCCAATCACCAGATTCGGTCTCGCCGAGAACAACCTGTTGAGGGTCCCCACCTAGCGGACCGGCTGCTTTCAGGCCCTTACCGCCACTCCGATCGCTTGGAACTCCGCAGCTTGGGCTCAGTTACGCGGCGCTGCCCAGCGGTCGTCGGGCGGCGCGCCATGCCGGCACAGCGCCTCCCAGCACACCGACGATGAGCGCGAGGGTAACTGCCTGGGTGATGTCGTTCGCGGTGAGATCGAACTTGAACATCACCTGGGTGAGATTACCGCCGATCGTGCTCGCGCTGCGACCCTGCAGGAACAAGCCGGCCAGCGCTACGCCGAGTCCCGAGCCGAGCAGCACCAACAGCACCGCCTCCGCCATCGTGCTCACGAAGATCGACGGACCGCGAAAGCCGAGGATTCGCAAAGTCGCGATCTCGGTCGAGCGCGTCGAAACCGAAGTAAACATCGTGTTCAACGCACCGGCGAGCGCGCCGACCGCCATCGCGATGCCCAGCGGCCAGCCGACGAACAGGATGAGCTTGCCCATGTTCCTTGCCTGCGCGGCGAAATAGTCGCGTTCGGAACGGGCGACCAGCTTGAGGCTGGTGTCCGCGGCCAGATACTGCTTGAGGGCGGCGAGCGCAGAAGGATCGCTCAGTCGTGCGCGTACCGATTGCACCGCCGCACTCGACCCGAAGAACTGGCTGACCAGCTTCCGGTCGGCCCAGACCTCCGATTCCATCGCCGATCCGCCGGCTTCGAACACGCCGACAACGCGCCACGCCATGCCCGCGAGGCGGACGCTGCCGCCGGGCTTGAGGTCGCGGTAGCGCCCGGCAAGCGCACTGCCGACGACGAGTTCGTTGCGACCGGGGGTGAACATGCGGCCGCCGGCGAGGTGTGCCAGCGGGCGGACCGCCAGTCCCTGCGGTCCCATACCGCGCAAGGTCACGCTCGACTCGCCGCCGCCGTCCTCGACTGCGCTGATCGTCGCGAAGCTCTCGGCCGAGAGCAGCGGTCCGTTCTTGCCGGCGGCGATCCCCGGCGCATTGTCGAGCCGGGCGAGCCGCGCCGTATCTATCGCGCTGTTGAATTCGGACGCCGATCCGTCGGCGAGAATGATCGCGCTCTGGTCCGATCCCGTGCCGGCGATGGTCGCGCGAAAGCCGGATGCCATCGCCAGGAAGCCGAGCAGCACCAGCGTGGCGAGCGCGATGCTCAGCACCGTGGCGGACGACATGCGCGCACGCGACGGCAGCCCGAGCAAGGCGATGCGCGCCACTGCGGCGATCTGTTTGACGCTGCCGGTCATCATTTCCTCCCCAATGCTTCGACGATGTTGACGCGGCTGGCCTGTAGCACCGGCAGGATGCCGGTCAGCAGGATCAGCAGCGCTACGAGCCCGGCCGCGGTGGCGAAGGTGGACGCACCCATCGCCATGCCGGGCAGCACGTCCTTCAGCGCGGTGGCCAGCGCGGAGACGATCAGCGCCGCGACGCTCATGCCCGCGACAGCGCCGGCGACCGCAATCAGTGCGACTTCGCCCGCGAAGATCCGCGCGACACGCAGTCGCGAGAAGCCGAGCGTCTTGAGCACCCCGATTTCCCCGGTGCGCTCGCCGACCATGAAGATCAGCGTGTTGCCGACGACGCAGAGGATGACGACGAACGCCGCCCCGACGATCAGCCGGACGATCAGCATCAGATCGCCGATCTGCGACAGGAAGGCGCGACCGAGCGCAGCCTCGCTCTGCGTGCGCGTCGCCGCTGCCGAATTGGCGTATCCGGTGTCGATCGTGCGCGCCATCGCATCGTTGGCGGCGAGGTCGCGGCCCTGGATGAGGACCCAGTTGATGCGGTCGCGCCCGGTGAGCAGCGCTTCGTTGTAATAAGCGAAGTGCCCGGCCATGGCGAGTTCGCTGCCGCCGGGCTGGGCGGCGGTGTAGATCCCGGCCACGGTGAAGCGCCAGGCGCGCGTACCGTCGTCGCGCAAATCGGTGAAGCTCTGCAGCGTGACTTGATCGCCACGCTTCCAGCCATAGCGTTCGGCCAATGCGCGGCCGACCAGCAGGCCGTCACGCGTGGCAACGAAGCGCGCGCGGTCCTCGTCAGCGACCTTCACGACGTCCTTGGACAGGCCGAGATAGGTTTCGGGCTCGACCATCACTGCGGAGACGATGTCCTTGGGCTGGCGCCAATAGACCAAGGCCATGCGCACCGGGCTCGAAACCGCGACATTGGCCTGGCGGGCGACGTCGCGGGCGTAGGCGATGGGCAGCGTCTGCTGGAAGCCGTTGCGGTTTACCACCATCATCCGCTCGTGCGCGCCGGGCTGATCCTCGAGCCGGAACGCAGTGGCGACGGCGCTCAGCACGCCGAAGATCAGGAAGGCGACGGCAATGCATCCCACCATTAGCAGCATGCGGACCGGATTGCGCAGCGCATTGCGCCGGACGAGCGTGGTCTCCCTCATGCCGCGATCGCTTCGTTGACGAAGCATCCCTTTTCGAGGTGGAGCGTGACGTCGGCCGCGCGCGCGGCGACGGGATCATGGGTGACCATCACGACGGTCTTGCCGAGTTCGTCGGTGAGCAGCCGCAGGATTTCGAGCACCGAATTGGCGCTAGGCCGGTCGAGATCGCCGGTAGGCTCGTCGGCGAGGATCAGCTTGGGATCGGCGACTAGTGCGCGGGCGATCGCGACGCGCTGCTGCTGTCCGCCCGAAAGCTCGCGCGGCCGATGCCGGGCGCGGTCAGCCAGCCCGACCACGTCGAGCGCAGTATCGACGCGGCGGCGGCGCTCCTTCGCGCTCATCCGGTGGAGCAGCAGCGGCAACTCGACATTCTGCGCCGCGGTGAGCATCGGCATCAGATTGTAGAATTGGAAGATGAAGCCGAGCGTCTGCGCGCGCCATCGGGTAAGGCCCGACTCGCTATAGCTATCGATGCGTTCGCCATCGACGGCGAGCATGCCGCTATTGGGGCGATCTATGCCGGCCAGCATGTTGAGCAGAGTGGTTTTGCCCGATCCGGACGGCCCCATCAGTGCGACGAACCGTCCGCGCTCGATCGAGAGCGACAATTTGTCGAAGATCGGCACTTCGGTGCTGCCGCGGCGATAGCTCTTGGACAGATCGACGATGTCGATGAGATTGTCGGTGGTGGGAATGCGCTGCATGATGTTCACGACCGGTCTCCTGTGGAAAGGAACGCCGCTTTCGCGGCCATTTGCGGAAGAATGCGCGGATCGCGGCGCACGAACGCGATGTTGACGCGCACAGTGGCGCGGTTGCGGTCTGCCGAGGGGACGATCGCGGATACCGCGGCCTCGAACCGCTCGCCGGGAAGTGCATCGAACGTCAGCACCACGCGCTGGCCCGAGCGGATGCCGCTGATATAGGCTTCGTTGACGTCGGCCTCGACCTGCAGGCTGGCCATGTCGACCAGGGTCACCACTCCGGTGCGGGTGAAGCCGCCGCCCGCCGAAATCGGCGAGACGAGTTCGCCGACTTCGGCATTCTTCTCGATCACCACCCCCGCAAAAGGTGCTCGGATCGCGTAGCGATCGAGCATGACATGCGCCGCGCGCACCCCTGCGGTCGCGCCGCTTAGCGCGGCTTCGGCGGCCGCGATGCGCGCGCCCAGCATCCCGCTCTCGGCCTGGCTTTCCTCGAGCGCCGCCTTTGTGGTGAAGCCGCGCTGGCTGAGCGCCTGGCGCCGCGCCAGAGTAGCGACCGCCTGGCGGCGTTGGTACCCGAGCGCGGCCACCGTTTGGCGTGCTTCTGCCTGCGCGGCGATTGCCCGGTCCAGCGCCGCACGCGCGTCCGAATCGTCGACCCGAGCGATGATCTGGCCGGCTTGGACGTGGTCGCCTTCGGCAACGAGCACCTGACGAAGCTGCCCGGTAACCTGCGAGCCGACCGTGCCTCCGCGCTGCGGCACAACGAACCCGGCGGCGACCAGGCTGGTCACGGACGCCCCGGGGGCCGGGGCTGCCGGCAGGACCGGCACCGCGGCGACCGCGGCAGGCTCGCCGTCAGTGCTCCCCATCAGCGCCGCGGTCGTGACGCTGCCGAAGGTCAGGCTTGCGAGCCCGGTGAGAAGCAGCGGCACCAGCGAGCGACGGCCATTGCGTTCGACGCGGACAGCGTGTGCCGCCTTGGGGATCGCGCTGGTGGGCTCCCGATCGAGCCTGAGCTCGCGCAGCCGGTCGGCGACGGTTGCGGTCATTGGTGGTTCTCCGTCTTGCGCTCGCACCGTGCGCGTGCGATCGCCCAGACCAGCCCGGCGCCGAGCCCGAACAGCAAATGCGGCGCCGTCGCAACCAAGCCGGCGCTCGAGAGCGAACTGCCGCCGGTGCCGGAAAAATAGTCGAACGGCACGGCGCAGAGCACCATTGTCGCGGCGATCAGGCCGGCAGCCATCCCGGCCGATGTGCGTCCGCCCGGAAGCGGCAGCCGGGGCAGCAAGTAGAGCAGGAACAGGAACAACGCGCCGAACCCGATCTTGGCATAGGGCGGCACCTTGTCGGCGATCGTGAACACCGCCCGTCCGATCTCGCCGATTTCCGTCTCGGTGCCCACCTGCATCCACCGCACCGCGGCGGAGACATAGGTGAACGACGCCCAGCCGATCATCCATCCGATCAGCGTGCATTTGTGCGCTGCCAGCCCGGTGAGGGCCGCGGCGTGAACCCGCGGTGTTACCGGCGCGATCATGCGGATTTCTCCTGGACGAACTGGCGGTGAACGAGGCGGCGGTAGAAGCCGGAGCCGGACAGCAGGGCCTCGGGCGCGCCGCGTTCCACCATCTCGCCGCCGTCGAGCGCCACGATCTGGTCCATCGACTCCAGCCCCGACATACGGTGGGTGACGAGGATGCAAGTGCGCCCGCGCATCAGCGCTTCGAGCCCCTGCAGGACGAGATGGGCGTTTTCCTCGTCGAGGCTCGACGTGGCTTCGTCGAGGAGCAGAATCTCGGGATCGCGCAGGAACATCCGGGCGATCGCGAGCCGCTGGCGCTCGCCGCCCGACAACCGCGCACCGCGTTCGCCAATCTGGGTGTCCAAGCCCCCGGGGAGTGCCGCCACGAAACCGTCCGACCGGGACAATGCAAGCGCGCTGGCGATCGCTTCTTCGCCGACCGGACGGTCGATTCCGTAGAGGAGATTGTCGCGGACGCTGCCAGAGAGCATCGCCGAGGTCTGCGCGACATAGCCGATCCGTGCGCGCCATTCGCGCAGCGGGATCCCCGTGATGTTCTCGGCGCCATGGCGGATGCTGCCTTGATCGGGCGTGTAGAAGCGCTCGATCAAAGCGAGCAGAGTCGACTTGCCCGAGCCGCTGGGTCCGATGATCGCGGTGCGGCTGCCCGGCGCGAATACAAGGCTGTCGAGCGACAGCGCCAGCCGATCCCCATAGCTGAAGCGGACCTGCTCGAAGGTCAGGGCCTTGGGGGTGCGGCTGGCGGAGCGGGTGGTGGCCGGCGCCGACCATTCGGGGGCGAGGCGCAGCACTTCGGCCAGCCTGGTTGAGGCGCCGCGTGCGACCGAGAGTTGCGAGAAAAAGCTGGTCAGCTGCGCCAGCGGCCCGACGACGGTGAAGATGTACAGCAAGAACGCAGTCAGCGTGCCCGAGGACAACGTTCCAGCCGCAACGCGCATCCCGCCATAAGCGAGGATCGTCACCAGCGAGGTGGTCACCGCCAGCGTCATCACTGGGCTGAGCGCAGCCTCGATCCGCGCGGACCGGCAGCCGAGCGCGAACAGCGCCGAAATCCCGGTATCGGCGCGGCGGCGCTCGCGCTCTTCGGCGCCAAAGGTCTTCACCATCCGCATCTCGGCGAAGACTTGAGTCAGGCGGCCGCTGAGCTTCGCGGTCTCGTCCTGGGTGCGATAGGCCACTGCTGCCATAGTCAACATCACCGGCAGCATGGCGAGGAACGCCGCGCCGATCACTCCGAAGAGGATGCCGGCGAGTGCGGCATCCATCGAGAACAGCACCAGCGCGGCGCCGGTCAGCAGCAGCACAGCGGAAGCCGCGTTGAGGCTCTCGCGCGAGATCAGCTGCGCCACCGCCTTGGTATCGTTGATCACGCGGCTGGTCACTTCGCCGCTGGTGAGCCCATCCAGATAAGTGACCGGTGCCGCCACCAGCCGCTCGATCGCCGCGCTGCGCAGCCCGGCCCCGAGCGAAAGCCCTGCCCGGCTGGTGACGTAGCGCGCGACCGCCGCAGCGACCGCGGCGGCCAGCAATACCAGAACCAGCTGGACGATCACCGGCCGGCCGAACAGCCCGTCGGAGGTCGCCGCCATCGCGCCCGTCCCGTCGACAATCGTGCGGGTGAGCAGCGGAAAGCCGAGCGTGCCGCCCACCTCCACCAAGGTCAGCAGCACCGCGACGGTGAGCGCCGTGCGATCGATGCGGACATGGCCCAATACCGAGAACAGATCGGCATAGGATGCAGGCCCCGTCCTGGGACCTGCGGCGTCGGTGGGCGCCACGCGGCTCACGCCCGCAGGCTCTCGAGGCGGGTAAGTTTGTGCTGGGCCCAGCCCGCGACCAGCGCGCTTTCGCTGCGCGTGCCCTGCTCGAACACTTCCATCGTCCCTTCCAGATCCGGCCTGGTCGCGGCGATTGCCTTGAGGGCCGCGAAGCGCACGCGCTCCGAGAGATGCGATCGTGCCGTCTCGGCCAGATAGTCCTGCGCGTTCTCGCCGCCGACCTGGGCGATCATCGGCATCAGCGAGCACATCGACATGCGGTTGATCATGTTGCCGATGAAGTTGCGCTCGACATCGAAACCATATTGATCGACCACGCTGCCGCGCACCGTCAGCTCCATGATGTTGAGGCTGATCGACATGCTTTCGGGCGGGAGCTGATCGTGGATGTCGTAGCAGGCACGGTAGAGCATCACCTTGCCCTCGCTGAGCGAGCTCTTTTCCACGAACTTGAGATCTACAGGCTCGCCGGGATAGCCGGCGGTGTCCTCATAGTCATAGGTGTAATAGTTACTGCTGTAGCCGGGGCCAAAATGCCCGACGGTCAGGAAGTTGAACGAATGGTCGTGCGGGTGGTGATAGAAAAACTGCTCGGGACCGCTGGCGCGCAAGATGTGATCGTTGTTCGACGGCCAAAAATTGGCACGCAGAAAGAAGGTCTGCTGGCGCTTTGTTGGCGCATATAGCATGATGACCTGCGGGCCGTAATTGTTAGAGCCGTTGCCGATGCCGGTGCGCTTCTTTAGCTCATCGAGCGCCATATCGCCGAGGAAGCTGCGGTTGTTGCTCAGTCGCTTGAGCATCGGCGCTGCCGCAATCATCTGGTCGTGATCAGATGTGTCGATGTTCTCGTCGTGCAGATATTCGATGATTTCGCCGAGCTCGATCGCGTCGGTATGCGGAGAGTCGATGACTAGGGGCATGATGGCGTCTCCTATCGGTGAGTGAGCGTCATTCGGCCGCGATGGCCGGCATTTCCTCGCTGAGCATTTCGATTGTGCGCTGCGCGGCGCGGCGCACCGCGGCCTGCGGATCCTGGTCGCGCATGCGCTCGAGATGCGGCCAGGCGCGCTCGAGGTTGAGCCCAAGATACTCGCGCATCGTATGCCAGCGGACATAATGCGACGGATGTTCGAGCAGCCGCTCCAGCTGGTCGCAGCTGTCCTGGCGGCCGAACAGGCGCATCGCGGTGGCGAGCATCTGCAGCCGCGTCGGCTCCTGCGCGGGCGAGCTGGCGCCGACCATGCGGCGCGTATCGAAGTCAAATTCGAGCGCCATCGGCATCCCGCCGCGGTACATCTGGATCTGCAGCACCAGCGCGTGCGATCCCGCCTTCGCGGAATATTCGAACGATTCATTGGCCTTGAAGTGGAGCGATTCGCCGGCCTTGCAGTCGAATCGATCGCCCTCCTCGAAGCGAAGATCGAGCGTGTGAAGGTCATCATCGTCGCCGAAGGTCGGGATCTTCCACGACTGCAGCGGAAATTCGTGCGCGCGGAAGAATTTGAGATAGGTCTCCTGCCCGCCGAAGGTCAGCGTGCGCCGCTCGCCATAGCGCTGCTTGGCGAGATCGATTTCGAAGCCGTCGAGCGCCAGCAGCATCGCCGTGAACTGGTCGGTCGAGGCGAGCACCATGCCGCCGAAGAATTCGCCGCCGATCGGCTGGAACGAGGAGCCATAAAAAGGATTGCGGTCGGCGCAGCGCTGCTCCTCGGCGACGACCGACTGGATACGGTCTTCGGTGAAGAAGACATCGCACAGGCGGAACACTTCCGCCGGCGTCATGTCTTCGTTCGCCGCCAAGATCCGCTTGAGATCGCCGAAGCCGAGATAGTCATTGTAATAGCTGACGCTGCGCTTGTTATCTTCCAGCAGGCCGGGACGGAACTCGGGGGCCGTCACTACCGCCATGATATCCTTGAGATTCTTCATGTCGTTTCCCTCATGCGGATCGGAACGGGTCACCCGATCCCGTCAGGTGTTTGCGGGCGCGGCGAAGATGCCGCGCCCGCAAGCGATTATTCGGCGCTGACTGCGTCGTTGGTGACCGCGATCACAACGCCGATGATGATGCCGGCGATGACCTGGCCGGCGACGACCGGCGTATGACGGGCCGAGCCGGGAGCACCGACTTCGAGGTCCAGGGCGGGCAACTTGTTGGTGTCGAACATGGAATTTCCCCTTTGTGCGTGTGTTAGAGTTGGTCGGCGTCGGCGAAGAAGATCGCGCCGATAATCGAGGCGATACCCGCGGTTAGGCTACAAATAACGGCCTCTCCGCGCTGCTCGACAAGCATTCCGACCTCGAAATCGAGAGAAGGCAAGTTATGAACCTGATATTTTCTCACTTTTGTTCTCCATCTTATGGGCAATAGCCCGGTCCTTATTGATCTGTCAGTTGCTTTCTGACAGTTGAATGTTGTTCTTATTATTCTATACGGTCAAGACTTGGAGCCGTGAGTTGCTCTCAACTTGAGAGCATTTCTGCGAAGCGCCCGGGAGACGGGCAAGCGTGCGGGCCACTTCGAGGAAATAGCGCTCCAGCGCTGCGCGCGATTCGGGGCTTAGTTCCACCCAGGTGCGACGGCCGTCGCACGCATCTGGCTCGCTGCTGAGCGTGCCCGTCTCGATCAGGTTGCCGACCCAGCGCACCCCGGTGCTGCGCGGCACGCCCGCGGCTAAAGCAAGGTCCGAGATTGAAACCCGCACGCCCTTACGCTCGGACAGATACAGGTCGAGCAGCATGTCCCACACCGGATCGGCCATGTGAAAGTCCGCGAGCAGCCGGCGCTGCAGGCCACGCGAGCGGGCGATGTCCGCAGCGACGCGGCCGCACCATTCGGATTCGGACGCCTCGCTCTCTGCGGTGCCCCAGGTTGCAGTTGCCTGAAACGGAGCATTGGTGGGCAGTGTGATATGCACGCGCATTGCAGCACCTCCTCAATGGACGGATCGCTGGATCCAGGGGCGCCCGGCTTCAACTGCGGCGCAGTGGCGGGCGGCCATCCGGGCGATAAACGGGTTGGCGTCGCGCGATCCGCGCTCGAACACCGCCAGTCGGTCCTCGAGACTGACTTGCGCCGAGGCGAGCGCAGTTAGCGCGCTGAACTGAATCCGGTCGCTCGGGTGATGCGCGGCGAAGGATTCGACGAGGTCCCGACCGTCGCCGCCGCCCAGTTGCGCGCACAAGGCCAGCAGTGGCTCAACGGCGCTGCGGGTCAGATGCGCGGCAACGGTCTTGCCCTCGGCATCGAAGCGATATTGGTCGCGGAAGCTCAGGTGCGGCGCCCGCTCCATGACGTTGAGCGACACCGAAAGTTCGTCGGCAGGCAGTTGGGCATGGACGTCGCGATGCGCGCGATAGAGCAGGATCTTGCCTTGCTCGAGCCGCGAGCGTTCGACGAAGCGCAGGTCCGCTTCGTCCCCGATAGCGCCGGCGAACGTCTCATAGTCATACTCGTAATAGTCGCTCCAATAGCCGGGGCCCATATAGCCAGCGGTCAGGAACGAGAAATTGTGGTCGTGGGGCACATGGTAGAAGAACGCCTCATGGCCGTTCTCCTGCAAAAGCCGGTCAGCCTCGGACGGCCAGAAATTGGCGCGAAGAAAGAAGTCCCGCGACTGGTGCAGGATCACTACTTGCGGCCCATAGACATTCTGCGCGCTCTGATCGCGGCAATGCTGTTTGAGCTCATCGACGATCATATCGGCAAGGAAATCGCGATTGTTGGCGAGTGCCTTCAAGCCGTCGCCGAAGGACGCAAAACAATCCTCGTCGCGCGCATCGAACCGGCCACTCTCGAGCGCTTCGATCAAATCGCCGAGCTCGGCGCGGTGGCGCGTAGCGGCTTCGATCACGCGTGGCATGCGCCAGCCTCCGCCCCGAGCACGCCCAGCGCGTTTCGCGCCGCCGCGCGCAGATCGGGGTGCGGATCCCGGTCAGCCATCGCGTGGAGCCGAGCGCGTGCGCGGCCCTCGTTCAGGCGGAACAGCTCCGTCGTCGCGTGCCAGCGCAGAAAGAAGCTGTCGTCATGGGTGAAAGGCTCGACCACCGCGTCGTCCTCGCTTCGCCCCAGCGTCGCGAGGAAGGTGAGCAGCATCTGGCTGCGCGACGCCGCATCACTGGTACTGCACGCCGCGACGGCCGTCAGATCCTCCGAATCATATTCCACGAGCAGCGGCGCCCGATCGAGCAGGATCTCGGCCTGCAGCACGACGATGTCGGCGATTGCATGCTCGATGACATAGCTCTGCGTGCGGCCGTCGAGCGTCACGATGTCGGCGTCTTCCAGCGCGCGATGCCCGGCCGGGCGACATGCCAGCCCGTCATCCAGGCTGAAATTGCCCGATACTTCCGGAGCGCCCCACATCTGCAGCAATGCCCCGCCCGCTCGCAGGAATTTCTGCACCGATACGGTGCCAGTGAAGGTGATCGCCGTGGGGCCGCCGCGCTGCATCTTCTTCGCGGCCAACACGTCCACCGGCAGGTTGTTCAGCGCGATGTTGACATGACGGTGCGCGAACACTGCGACCCCGCGCTGGAACCCGTTCCCGGTCGGCGCGAGCGGCGGTTCGAAATAGGCGTCGCGAAGCGCGTCCTGCGCCATCGCGGCGATCCAGCCGTCGATCCAGTCCGTGTCGGCAAAGGCAGTTTCCACTACATCCCGCACGGCATCGACGGTTGGATGGCTGAGCTCGTCGAGCTCGCCATGAAGCGCAGCCAGCGCGGGCTGCAGGCGCCAGTGATGCGCCGGCAGGCTGGTCGGCAACGCGCCGCCCCGGGCCTGCTCCGCCCGCATGAAATAGTTCCGAAGTTCCGGTCCGGAAATCATACATAATCCTCCAGCGCCAGGCACGATTCAAGGTCGCCGGCTCTAAGGACAGCGGCGGGATCGATGCTTGGCCAGTGCGCGGACGTTTAATTCGAGCGGCAAGGATGGGCCGCGGCGGGATCGCCGCGGCCGATCCCGCTCGGCCGCTATCCCCCGATGAGATAGGTGCCGACGATTACGCCGATGCAGACCGGTCCCCCGACCTCTTGGCGCGTGACGTGCCCGCAAAATCCTACCGGGGTGCGCAGAGTGAAAGCGGAAGCGTGCACGTTGCTGATCTTCGTCATCGATATTCCCCCGAAAAGCAGCCGGCGTCACCGGCCAGTACCTCCCAAGTCGCCGCCTCTCGCACACAAGTCCCCGCTTCGCCGATCGCGTGACATCGCGTTCGGCAGATCGGCATCCGTCTGAGGCTTTCGACGAGGACGGCTGTTCAATGCCGTCAATCAATTAGTCTCGCTGCACCGGGAAACCTGTCGCAGTTTTTCCAACTTTTTTTTCGAAGACGGGAACCTGTGCGCGAACTAGGCGCCGAGCATCAGCTGATCGATCGCAGTCTCGCGGCGATGATCGTCCAGCGCGTTCGAAAGCTGCCGGACGACCGCGCGTTGACGCCGGAGCCGCACGAACAGGAATACTATGGTGGCGGCAATCACCGCCAGGCCGAGCAACGCCGACCAGCTGAGCAGCGCATTCGCTAGATGCGGGCCGAGCGGGCGGCCATCGCGCTGGCTCAGCACTGCGAAAACCATTCCCAGCAACGTCGCCGGTCCGAACAGCGTCAAGTCGAACAAGGTGCGGCGGACGCGTGCGCGGTATCGCCGAATCTGGCCTTCCAGGAAGCTTTCCCGATCGCGCTGGTTGGCACCCCATTCCACGCGGCGTAGCCGATAGCGCGTCCGTGCCGACCACAATAACAGGAGCAGGATCATCACGCCGACGACGAGCGAACCCAGCGTGAATTTTCGCCAGATGCCGAACGTTACGAAGACAGTCAGGCAGGCGGCGACCAGCAATTCGGCGCGCTCGATCCATCGGGCGCGCCGCAGCACGCGCTCCGACAGGGCCGACACCTCTTCCGCGGCATGCCGTACGCTACCACGCCATAGTTCGGAGAGATCGTCGAACTCACCGGCCATGTGCCGCCCCCATTAGCTCGACAAGCGTCGCCTTTGCCCGTTGGCAGCGGAGCATCGCGGCATTGGCGGTGATCCCCAACGTCTCGCCGATTTCGATGAACGAAAAACCTTCCAGCATCAGCGTCGCCGTCTCCCGCTGGGCTACGCTCAACTGCCGCATCGCCGCCACCAGTCGTGACCGCCGATCCGCGACTATTGCCGCTTCGTCAGGTTGCAGGTCGGCTGTCGGGAGCTCTTCGCCCAATTCTTCCGTAACAGGATTTCGCGTGCGGCGCGAGACGTGCGTCACCGCTCGCTTCTGCGCGATGCTGGCGACGTAGGTCTTGAGCGAGGATTGGCCGCGAAAGGACGGTAGCGCGCGCCACACGGCAAGGACGATCTCCTGCTTGAGATCCTCACGCTGGCTCGGATCGGCTTCATAGGCAAGTGCTATGCGCGAAAGCAGCCCCGAATGGGTGCGTATGACGTCATTGAAGCTTACATCGCTCAAGACGCTCACCCGCCCCTGGATAACCAGCCACTTTCAGTGACCTAAACTGATCTGATGCAACAGGGAAGCGTTGTCGTGGCGACTGGCCCAGTCCAGCATACGTATTTTGCTGGCGATGTCGGATTACTAGGCGGCGTAGACAAATTTGAGCCAGTATCTGGCCGTGGCGAGATGGACCTTGCCGAAGAAGCTACTGGCAATTTGGTGGTAGCGGGTGGCTATCGCGCGGTTGATTTTGAGATGACCGAACATACGCTCGACACGGTTGCGCTGCTTGTAGAGGGTTCGGTTATGCTCGATTTTGACCCAGCGGTTTGATCGGCCGGGAATGACGGGATTTATGTTCCGTTTCGCGAGGTAAGCACGGATGGCATCGGCATCGTAGCCCTCGTCCGCCGGCAAGGCGCCCCGGCGGCCGCTCCGGCAGGATGATGCGCGATCGGGCACGGCATCCTAGAGGGCCGGAGCAGAAGATCGCACCCATTATTCGCGCCGATATACCGCCCGGTGCCGATCCGCGGATCGAACGCATCGAGATCGGACACCTGCTGTCCATGCAGGTGGGGCTTGGGGCGACGTCCGGCCCCAATTACGGCGCCTGGGTCGCAAGCCCGAACTGGGTCCGCTACGCGCTGTCGCGTCCGTTCGCCGACGAGCCGGGCGGCGCGATGATCTAGTCGACGGGATCGTCGAACCTGCTCTCGGCGGTGCTGACGCGCACTTCGGAAAGGTCCACCCACGATCTGACGCAGGAGTGGCTCGCCGAGCCGCTCTGCATCGAGCTGCCGCCCTGGCCGCGCGATCCGCAGGGCATCTATTTCGGTGGCAACGACATACTTGGGAAGACAGCAGGAAATTCCGTGCAGAGTGGTCGGGGAGACAGGATTCGAACCTGCGACATCCTGCTCCCAAAGCAGGCGCGCTACCGGACTGCGCCACTCCCCGACGCCGATGCCGCCTAGGCGCTTGTGTCGAAACACACAAGCTCGAAGCGCACATGATGGTGCTGGTGGGCCCGGCAGGACTCGAACCCGCAACCTAGCCGTTATGAGCGGCCAGCTCTAACCATTGAGCTACAGGCCCCCAGCGCCCGCGGCAGTAGCGGAGGTTTGCGTCGTCCCGCAAGCCGCGTCGAGGATCTCGGCCAGCGAAGCCGACGCGACCCCGAGCCGCGCGAGCAAGGCGAATATCGCGTCCCACCAGCGCCAGAATGCAGCGAGATCCGCGGCATCGCGAACATAAGGCGTATGGCCGGGCTCGATCGAGGGCGAATGGAAGCTGAAGTTGAGCAACCGCACCCCCTCACCCGCCGCGATCCGCACCGCTTCGAGCGCTTCCTCGAGCGGCATGTCCTCGGGCGTCAGCGCCACGCGCGAGAGCAGGCCGAGACGCGCTGCGGCACCGCGGCCACGCGGCACGCTTCCCAGGCGGCGATAAAGACGCACGCCGCCGCGGCGGAACGCTCCGGTGAAAACGGTGGTCAGCGGAAGCTCGACGATCGACTGCGCCGGCCCGGTGTGAAAGGCATGGTTGGTTATGGCGGAGAAATCGGGTCCGCCGCCGGCGGAATAGTCATAGCCTGACCGCATCGACGTGTCGGCGCGATAGCCAAGCCCGGCCAAGGTCGCCAAGCTGCGGGGCCGATGCCGTAGCGCCCGGCGCGGTAGACCAGCGGCGGGACGCCGAATGCCGCAGCGATCACCTCGGTCAGCGCGGCGAGCTTCTGCTCCTCCAGCGCAGCGGGAAGATTACCCGCGAAGCTGTTGGCAATACAGATTTCCTCTTCGAACGGTGGGTTCACCCAAGGATGCAATTGGGTGCCGATCGCGGAGCGGCCGTCGGCTATCAGGCTGCGTAATATCTCGACCGAGCGCGAACAGGTCGCGATCGGATAGTCGACCAACCAGGTGAGCGCGGCGCCATGCGCGACGAAGCGCGCATGCGCCGTCGGCATCGCCCTCATGTGGGTGGTTCCCCCGGGGTTCCGGCTGAACGGTGCGCGCCAGTCGAACTCCTCTTCGGTATCGACGAGAATAGCGAAGCGCGTGCCGAAGCTTTCCGGCCACCGAACCAGGGCGGCCGGCACGGATGCGGGGGGGCGATGGCCCCTGCCGGAGTGCCGCTGTGCCACGTTCAGTTCAGATCGCCTGCCCCACCTGGCTGGTTACGGCGGCAGGAAGCCGCAAAGTCAAGGTTGCGGGGCCAATGATCAGGCTGCCGCCAAGTTCGCGGGCGAGATTGCGCGACAGCCGGAGGGCGAAGCCCGTCCCCAGTAGCGTCGCGTCCTCGCGCTCGTCGTCGATGCCGAGAACCGAATCGCCGGGATAGTCGGCGAGCGCCTTCGGCCGGTCGACCGCCACCGCAACGCCCCGGTCGCTTTCGAGCGCCATCTTCACGCCGATCCGCTCGCCCGGCACACTGGCCGACACTAACGTCGCCATCAGCCGCGACAACAACCGCTCGACCGCACGGCGATCGCCGGTGACGACATGGTCCTCGACGGGCAGTGCGATCATAGAGCCGCGCAGCTCGAGCAACGGCGCGAGATCGTCGGCGATCGCCGCCAGCAGCGGCCGCAGCGCAACGCGATCGGGCGTCAGTGCCAACGCATCGCTGTCGATACGCGCAGCGAGATCGAGATCGTCGATCGCGCCTAGCAGCTCGCGTGCCTCGGTGCGGATGACATTCGCACGCTCGCGATACACATCCGCGACCGGGCCCAGCATCTGCGTCTCGATCATCTCGGCGAAACCGGCGATCGCATTGGTAGGGGTGCGCAGCTCGTGGACCAGCTGGCGCAGCGATTCGGCCGGCGACCCCGTCGGGGTCCGAACGGGCTCGGCGCGCTCATCGATACGCGGACGTCGCGCCGTGCCACGATAGCCGGTGAAGCGGCCATTGGCCGGATCGAACACCGGGACCGCCGAAATCAGCCAATCCCCGGCGGCGTCCGAGCCACCGTCGATCAGCATCCGTGCAGTGGAGAATCCGGCGCGTCGGCGGAATGCGCCGGCGGCGATGCCGTCGACCTGCGCGCCATCGGCCTCGCGCGCCAGATCCAGCGAAAGACCGATCAGCGCCGAGCGGCTCACGCCGTCGACCCAACGGATCACGCCCTTCTCATCGGTTTCGAAGCGGAACTCTTCGGCGCGGGGCGGTGCCGGCGGCGCCACCGGCCCGGCTTCCTCGCGATGGCGCCAGAATGCGTCGATCCGCGCGACGACCTCGGCGATTTCGAACGGACCCGAATCCTCACCTTCGGCAGGCTGTGCGACCGGCCGCACCGGCCTCGCGGCGGACGCCGCGGCCGTGATCCTGTCGCTATGATCCATTTCAGGGTTCTGCGCGCCGGAGCGCGGTTCCGCAATCGATCCGACCGATCTATCCACAACTTCCGTGGATGCCTGCGTCACGCCATCGGGCAAGACCAGGTCGATCGGCCCGAAGCTCTCGAGCGCGCGCCGCACGTCGGGGCCGAGATCGCGGCGATTGCGCAGCACGCTGCGCGCGGTCGGCGACAGATCGGGAAGTAGCTGGATCCACTCAGGCGCGGTCAGTCGTGCGCTGCGCAGCACGGGGATGGCGATCGAGATGTCGTCTTGCGCGAACAGGCGGACGAGCGGCGCCGGCGGATCGGCGAATTCGACTGCGCGGGCGCTGGCCGCCCGGACCGGGAGCGGCACATCTGCCCGAATCGCCCGCAAGGTCGCCATCGCGCGGGTAGCTGGGGGCACCCGGCGCCGGCCGATCAGGTCGACGAGCTGCCGCCATACCGACTGGACGCCGTAGGGCGTACCAAGATCGGCGGCGAGCACCGTGTCCAGAGTATCGTCAAAGCGCACGCGCCTGCATTTCCCCGCGACGCGGAAGCGCGCCATCAAGAATTTATTAACGTTCGAAGTGGTCGCTCGAAACATGCCATTTCGGCACGTCGCATTGTGGGACAATTGCGTTGCGTTGTAATTATCTTATAGTCTAGCAACCCGAACATGCAACGAATCCACAATGAGAGAGGCGAGCCGATGCGATTCGACGAGATCGACGTGCGGATTCTCGGGCTGCTGCAAGATAATGGCCGGATGACCAATGTCGAGCTTGCCGAACGGGTCGGCCTGACTGCCCCACCCTGCCTGCGGCGAGTCCGCGCGCTCGAGCAGCAGGGCGCGATCGGCGGTTATCATGCCGCGCTCGATCCGGCCGCGCTCGGCTATAATCTGACCGTCTTCGCGATGGTCAGCCTCAAGAGCCAGGCCGAGAGCGACCTGCGCGCGTTCGAGCAACTGGTGGCGGACATCCCCGAAGTTCGCGAATGCCACATGCTCAACGGCGAGATCGACTTCATTCTCAAGATCGTCGCCCCCGATCTGCAAAGCTTCCAGCAGATCCTGACGACGCAGCTGACCACCGCGCCCAATGTCGAGCATGTGAAGACGTCGCTGACCATCCGTACCTCGAAAGCGCTGCCGGGCGTGCCCGTTCCCGAGATGTGAAAAGGGGCGGCACGACGGCCGCCCCCTTCCGTTCAGCAGTCACCGCCGGCTCAGGCGAGCGGCGGGAAATCCACCGAAGCCAGCCACAATTGCGCCGTGCTCGCATAGGCGCCCTTGACCGTTCGGAACGCGGTCTTGGCCTCGTCTTTGCGCCCAAGCGCGCGTAGCGCGACGCCGCGGTTGAGGTTGACCTCATCGGCGTCGACGCCGGCCTTTTGCAGCGACAGATCGTAGAGTTCGAGCGCCCGGGCATAATTACCCGAAGCGAGGAACGCGTCGGCGGTCTGCTGCGCGGTACGGCCATCCTTGGCGGCGGCCGACTGTTTGGCGAGCGCGTCGAGCGAGCCTTCGGACTTCACTGCCGCCTGCGAGGCGGTGTAGGTGCGCCCGACATCGGCGTCGCCTGCCGGGATCTTGCCCGACTTGCGCCCTTCGTCGATCACCGCGACGGCTTCCCAAGGAAGGCCCGACTGCTGCGCGGCGAAGCCGTAATCGGCATAGTCACCGCGATCGGCCAGCGCATTGGTCGCGCGCATCAGGCGATAGAGATTGAGCCTGTCGGTCTTGCCGCCGCCCGCCGGCGCGCCCTGACGGAACACCTGAATTGACCAGCGCCAGTTCTGCACCGTCGGATATTCTGCGATGAAGCGCTTGAGCCAGTCGGCGGTCGCAGCCGTATCGCCGCTCGCCTTCACGCGCGGGATCACAAACTTGTACCAGTCGATCGGCGGCTTGCGCCCGGCTGCCTTGCTGGCTTCGATCGCGTTGTTCACTTCGGCAATCGATTCGGCGTTCTTGCCGGTCGCCGCATAGGCATTGGCGAGGAGCACCGGCAGATCGGGCTGGTTGGTGCCGAGCTGGCGCGCCTTGAGCAGCACCGGAATGGCCTCCGCCGCCTTCTTCTGCTTGATCAGCTCGCCGCCAAGCATGTAATTGTAGATGCCGCCATAGACGTTGACCCGATCGGCCGGGGTCTTGGGATTGCTCGCCAACAGCCCAAGCGCCTTCATCTGGCCGGCCTCGTTCTTGCGCTCGAGCTCGAGCTGAAGGCGGAGATAGGTCGAATAATATTTCTCGTCATCGGTCTTGGCGACGGCCTCGGCGGCGGTGAGCTGGGTGTCTGCGGTGGCGAGGTCCTTCGCCTTGAGTGCGGCGTCGGCCGCGGCGGCCGGCTTGCGGAACTCGTCGCTGACTTTCAGCTCCGGTGCCGCATTCGGCTTGTCCGCCTTTTGCGCGATCGCCGGCGCGGCGCCCAGCGTGAGCACCGCAGCCAGCGCGAGCTTCGAAACGAACGTCATGTACAACTCTCCTCGTGGGAACGGCATTCGGTTGCCGGTCCCTCTAAATGCCCGCCGCGCGCCGTTCAAGCGGAGGCGTTTGACTTCGCGATGGCCAGCGCGGCCTGAACGACGATTGAACGCCCCTGTCGTTCCAAAGCCCAGCAGCATCGCTCAATAGGGCGGAAGGCTGTGCTGCCTCGCGCGTACGCGTACGCGCGAGCGCGCGGGCTTGGCAGGTGGTATCGGGGGCGCTAGAGCCATCGGAACGTAACAAACTCCGAAAGCGTGATCCTTTGACCGACGAGACCATCCTCGCCGACCCTTCCGATATTACTCCGATCTCGATCGTCGACGAGATGAAGACCTCGTACCTCGATTACGCGATGAGCGTGATCGTGGCGCGCGCCCTGCCCGACGTTCGCGACGGCCTCAAGCCCGTTCACCGCCGAATCCTCTACGCCGCGCAGGAAGGCGGCTATGTCGCCGGCCGCGCCTATCGCAAATCGGCCCGCCTCGTCGGCGACGTGATGGGTAAGTATCATCCGCACGGCGACAGCTCGATCTACGATGCAATGGCGCGCATGGCCCAGGATTGGGCGATGCGGGTCCCGCTGATCGACGGCCAGGGTAATTTCGGCTCGATGGATCCCGATCCGCCCGCGGCGATGCGCTATACTGAGGCCCGGCTCGCCCGCGTCGCCTCCGCCCTGCTCGACGACATCGACAAGGATACCGTCGATTTCCAGGACAATTATGACGGCTCCGAGAGCGAGCCGACGGTCCTGCCCGCGCGCTACCCCAATCTGCTGGTCAACGGCGCCGGCGGCATCGCGGTCGGCATGGCGACCAACATCCCGCCGCACAATCTGGGCGAAGTGATCGACGCCTGCCTTGCTTATATCGAGAACGGCGCGATCTCGATCGAGGAACTGATGGAAATCGTTCCCGGTCCCGATTTCCCGACCGGCGCGATCATCCTCGGCCGCAGCGGCTGCCGTTCGGCTTACCAGACCGGGCGCGGATCGATCATGGTGCGCAGCCGCCATATCTTCGAGCAGCGCGGCGAGCGTCGCTCGATCGTGCTCACCGAAATCCCGTACCAGCAGGGCAAGAACGCGCTGGTCGAGAAGATCGCCGAGGCCGCCAAGGAAAAGCGGATCGAAGGCGTCAGCGACATCCGCGACGAATCGAATCGCGAGGGCGTGCGCATCGTCATCGACCTCAAGCGCGACGCGACTCCCGAAGTCGTGCTCAACCAGCTCTGGCGCAACACGCCGGCGCAATCTTCCTTCCCGGCCAATATCCTCGCCATCCGCGGCGGCCGCCCCGAACTGCTCAACCTGCGCGACATCATCGAGGCCTTCGTCAAGTTCCGCGAAGAGGTGATCACCCGGCGCTCGAAGTTCGAACTCGCCAAGGCACGTGATCGCGCGCACATCTTGCTCGGCCTCGTCATCGCGGTCACCAATCTCGATGAGGTGGTGAAGATCATCCGCAGCTCGCCGAGCCCGGCAGTGGCGCGCGACCGTTTGCTCACCCGCGAATGGCCGATCGCCGAGATCGCGCCGTATATCCGCCTGGTCGAGGCGGTCGAAACCGAAATCACCGGCGACGGCTATCGCCTGAGCGACGTCCAGGTTCGCGCGATCCTCGATCTGCGCCTTCACCGCCTGACCGGGCTCGGCCGCGACGAGATCGGCGACGAACTCGCCAAGCTCGCCGAGTCGATCACCGAATTGCTCGAAATCCTAGGCAATCGCGCCAAGCTCTACGAAGTCATCGTCGCCGAGCTGACCGCCGTCCGCGATCAATATGCCACGCCGCGCCGCACCGAGATCGCCGCCGCCGCCGACGGGATCGAGGACGAGGACCTGATCGAGCGAGAGGACATGGTCGTCACCGTGACCATGGAAGGCTATATCAAGCGTACGCCGCTCGACACCTTCCGCGCGCAGAACAAGGGCGGCAAGGGCCGCGCCGGCATGGCGACCAAGGACGAGGATGCGGTGACGCACCTCTTCGTCACTTCGACCCACACGCCGGTTTTGTTCTTCTCGACCGAAGGCAAGGTCTATCGGATGAAGGTGTGGCGCCTGCCCGAGGGCGGGCCGGCCACCCGCGGACGACCGATGATCAATCTGCTGCCGCTGGCGAGCGGCGAGACGATCTCCACCGTGCTGCCGCTGCCCGAGGACGAAGCAACCTGGGGCGACCTCCACGTGATGTTCGCCACTGCCAAGGGTTCGGTGCGCCGCAACTCGATGGACGCGTTCGCCAATATACGCACCAACGGCAAGATCGCGATGAAGTTCGAGGAGGGATCGGAAGATCGCCTGATCGGCGTGTCGCTGCTCACCGAGGACGATGACGTGCTGCTCGCGACGAAACAGGGCAAGGCGATCCGCTTCGCCTCGACCGACGTTCGCGAATTCCAGAGCCGCGATTCGACCGGTGTGCGCGGCGCGCGGCTGGCCGAGGGCGACGAGGTCATCTCGCTTTCGGTGCTGCGCGGCTTCGACGCCACCCCACAAGAGCGCGAGGACTATCTCAAGGCTGCCCCGTGGAAGGAAGGCGAGCGCGAGATCACTCTGTCCGCCGAACGGATGGCTGAGTTCGAGGCGGCGGAGGAGTTCATCCTCACCGTCACCGCCAACGGCTATGGCAAGCGCACTTCGGCCTATGAATATCGCCGCACCAACCGCGGCGGCCAGGGGATCACCAATATCGTCAGCTCGGACCGTAACGGCCCGGTGGTGGCGAGCTTCCCGGCGCACAATGGCGAGCAGCTGATGCTGGTCACCGATCAGGCCAAGCTGATTCGCACCACGGTAGGCTCGGTGCGCGTCACCGGGCGCAACACCCAGGGCGTGATCCTCTTCCGCGTCGCGGCCGACGAGCATGTCGTCTCTGCCGCACGCATCGAGGAGAGCGAGGAAGAGGCCGAAGTGAATCTCGCCGATGGCGCCATTGCGGCCGAGCCCACACCCGATGGCACGACCGGCGAGGATCTCGCCGCGGGTCCGGAGGATGGACAGTAGGATTCTTCGTCACCTCGGCCTTGCGCCGGGGTGACGAAGTAATGCTGCTATAGTTAGACAGTTCCGGAGGCCGGAATGCCCGACACCACCGCCTTCAAAGTCCTTACCGCTGAGCAGATGGCCGCGCTCGAGACCAACGGCAGCTTCGCCGGTGCCCCGGTGGATCTGAAGGACGGCTACATCCACTTGTCCACCGCGGCGCAGCTGCAGGAGACAATCGACAAGCATTTTGCCGGACAGAGCGATCTCTGGCTGGCCGCGGTCGATCTCGATGCGCTGGCCGGCGTCGTCAAGTGGGAGCCCTCGCGCGGCGGCGCACTCTTCCCGCACCTCTATGGCGCGCTGCCGCTCGATGCCGTCATCGCCTATAGCGAGCTCCATTACGAGCCCGACGGCAGCCTGCGCTTGCCGGTGACCGGATAGGATTGGACAAAATGTCCGCTTGTGCCGACGCGGCGCTTCGGCGAGGCGATGCCGCATGATTGGAGCGGCATCCATGCAGCGAACCCCATGGCAGCGCCTCGCGCTGCTGCTGGTCGGCTGCGCGCTGCTCGTGCGGATGGCGGTTCCGGCGGGCTGGATGCCGCAGGCAAACGCCGCCGGGGTCACGCTCTCATGGTGCGCCGATAGCGGGTCGAGCGGTCCCGCGGCGCTCACCGAGGCCAAGGCATTGCTTGCCGAGGCGATCGGCAAGAAGATCCCCGCCGAGCACAAGAAGAGCGCCGACCAACCGTGTGCCTTCGCGATGGCCGCACAGCCGCTCGCACCTGTCGACCCGATCGTCGTGCCCCCCGCGCTGCCCCGCGCCGAACCGATCCCACACATCCGCCTCGAGTCCGCGCCCGGCCGCGGCCTCGCCGCCCCTCCCCCGCTCGCCACCGGTCCTCCTCGCCTCGGCTGACGCTGCCGGCGTGCTGTCCGCACGCCTCTTGCTCGTTATCTGCCGAGGATCAGTTCATGTCGAAGTCCGTACGCGCGCTGCTTGGCGCGCCTGTGTTGCTCGCCGCCCTTCCCGCTTTCGCCCAGGAAGCTCCCGTCCGCCGCGACGAGATCGTCGTCACTGCCGAAAGGCTTGTCGAGGAAGCCATCCAGCGCGTCGGCGAGACGCCGGGCGGCGCCAATGTCGTCTCCGCAGAGGATTTCGACGAAAAGCTCGCCGTCTCGCTGCGCGATGCGCTGGCTTTCTCGCCGGGCATCTACGCCCAGCCGCGCTTCGGGCAGGAAGTGCGCCTGTCGATCCGCGGATCGGGGATCAGCCGGGGCTATCACATGCGCGGCCTGACGCTGCTGCAGGACGGCATCCCGATCAACCTTGCCGACGACAATGGCGACTTTCAGGAGCTCGACCCGGCTTTCCTTCAGCATATCGAAGTGTTTCGCGGCGCGAACGCATTGCGCTTCGGCGCATCGACGCTGGGCGGCGCGATCAACGGAGTGACGCCGACCGGTCGCTCGTCCAAGGGCTTTCGTCTGCGCGTCGATGGCGGCAGCTTCGATACGCTGCGCGGCTTCGCCAGCGCGGGCTATGCCGACGAACGCGGCGACGCGTGGCTGGCGATCGCCGGCGACCGCTCGGACGGCGACCGCGATCACGCCCGCCGCAAGGCACTGCGTGTCAACGGCAATATCGGCCTGCGGCTGAGCGAGAATGTCGAGACCCGCTTCTATGCCAGTGCACAGACGATCCGGCAGGAGCTGCCCGGTGCGCTCACCTACGCGGCAGTCCGCGCAGCCCCCCGGAGCGGCAATTTCGCCAACGATCAGGCACGCGACATCGACTCGCTCCGTCTGCAGAACCGGACGAGCATCACCCTCGGCGCCGGCAAGCTCGATGTCGGTGTCTTCCTCAACGCCAAGCAACTCCACCATCCGATCTACCAGTTGGTGGACCAGAAAGCACTCGACTGGGGCAGCTATGCCCGGCTCGATCAGGACTTCGGCACCTTCGGCTTTACCGCGGGCGTCACCGCGCGCTTCGGCGATGTCGCATCGCGGCGCTTCGTCAACGTCAACGGTGAGCAAGGCGCCAAGACCTTCGCGGCCGATCAGGCGGCACGCACGATCGACGCCTATGCCGAGGCAAGGCTGCGTCCGGTCGATCGGCTGACCTTGATCGCCGGCGCGGTCTACACCTCGGGGCTGCGGCGGCAGGACCAGATTTTTCCGGCGCTCGCCACCGGCCGTACCACGTTCGATCAGCTCTCGCCCAAGCTGGGCCTGTTGTTCGAACCCGGTGACGGGATTCAGCTCTATACCAATCTCAGCCGCAGCCACGAACTGCCGGGCTTCATCGAGCTTGCCCAGATCTCGGACTTCGTGCCGCTCGACGCGCAGCGCGGCTGGACCGCCGAGATCGGCGGGCGCGGCAGGATCGGGCCGCTGCGCTTCGATCTCAGCCTCTATCGCGCGGACCTCGACGGTGAGCTGCTCCAGTACAATACCGCACCGCCGACGATCCCGGCGTCGACCTTCAATGCCGGACGCACGCGACACCAAGGCGTCGAACTCGGGCTGGATGTCGACCTCACGGCCTGGGCACGGCTGCGACAGGTGTATCAATATAGCGACTTCGGCTTCCGCGACGACGCCCAGTTCGGCGACAACCGGCTGCCGGTGATCCCGGAGCATTTCTATCGCGCCGAACTGCGGGTGGGCGGCGAGGCGTTCCACGTCGCGCCCAGTCTCGAATGGACACCGCGCGGCGCCTGGGCCGATTATGCCAACAGCTTCCGCACCGGGGGCTATATATTGTTCGGGCTCAGCGCCGAGGCGAAGATCGAAGACCGTTTCACCCTGTTCGCCGATGCGCGCAATCTGGGCGGGCGCAAGGCCGCCGGGGATGTCTCCGCGGTGGTGCAATACGCGCCCGCGAGCGCAATCTTCACTCCCGTGGAACGGCGCAGCGTCTTCGCTGGCGTGCGGGCGGCCTTCTGATGGCGAGCGTCCCCGGCGCGCGCTGGTACAATGCAGTATGGCGCTGGCATTTCTATGCCGGGCTGTTCTGCATGCCCTTCGTGCTGTGGCTCGCCGCGACGGGGACGATCTATCTGTGGAAACCGCAGATCGAGGCCTGGCTTGAACGGCCTTATGACACGCTCGCCCCGGCGGGTCCGCGCGCCCGCGCCGACGCGCAAGTGAAGGCGGCGCTCGCCGCGGTGCCCGGCGCAACGCTGCATAAGTACCAGCTGCCGCAAAGTGCGGGTGAAGCGGCACGCGTGATCGTAGGAAAGGATGGCCTGGAAACGCGCGTCTATGTCGATCCCTATCAGCTGCGCGTCCTCAGGACGGAAACCGAGAGCGAGCGCCCGATGCGAGTGATCTCGGACCTCCACGGCAAGTTTCGCGCGGGCAGCCCGGGCAGCTATCTGGTCGAGATCGCCGCCTGCTGGACCGCGACGATGCTGCTCACCGGCCTCTACCTCTGGTGGCCGCGCCGGGCGCGCGGGCTCGGCGGGGTGCTATACCCGCGGCTGCGCAGCGGCAAGCGGCTGTTCTGGCGCGACCTGCACGCCGTCGCCGGCATATGGGTAGCGGTCCTCGCCTTGCTCCTGATTTCGACGGGCCTTCCCTGGGCGAAGTTCTGGGGCAGCTATTTCAAGGAAGTCCGCGCCGTCACCGGCACGCTAGATGGGCCGCAGGACTGGCCGACCGGCAGCCGCAGCGCCATGCCCGGCGCTCATGCCGGGCATGGCGGCATGGCGATGCCGCATGCGGCGGCACCGGGCGCCGATCTCGACCGGGTGGCGGCGGCGGTCTACCCGCTCGGCATCGCGCCGCCGGTGCTGATCGCGCCGCCCGCGACCATTGGCGCGCCGTGGACCGTCACATCCGACGCGGCCAACCGGCCGCTGCGCACCAGCATCACCGTGGACGGCGGCACTGGCGCTCTCACCTCCCGCCGCGACTTCGCCGAACGGCACTGGCTCGATCGCGCCGTCGGCTACGGCATCGCCGCGCACGAGGGCGCGCTGTTCGGCCTCGCCAACCAGCTGCTCGGTACGCTGACTGCGCTCCTCCTCGCGACTCTCTCGGTTTCGGGAACGGTGATGTGGTGGCGAAGGCGCCCGGAAGGACTATTGGGCGCCCCCGCCCGGTTGTCGCGCCCGCGCTACGGACCGGTGTTGATCGGCGCCGTACTGCTGCTCGCGCTAGCGATGCCGCTGTTCGGAGCGACGCTCTCGCTGGTTGCAGTTGCTGACCGGTTGATGCTTCCGCACTGCTCCGGTGTCCGCCGCTGGTTAGGCCTTGCGCCGATACGCGCTTGACGGCTCGCCCCGCGCCTCCTAATTGCCCGCCTTCCACTGCACGGCCCCTTCGTCTAGCGGTTAGGACGTCGCCCTCTCACGGCGAAAACACGAGTTCGATTCTCGTAGGGGTCACCAGCGTTTTCAATGGCTTAGCCGTTGATGTTGAGATGAAATCTAGCGATCTGGCCGGAATCTGGCCGGAATAGCTCCTCGGATTTCGTCGGATATGGCTGGACGAGTGGCGCTGGTGTCGCCCTGCTTTCCACCTGACAAATGGCTCTTTGGGCCCCGTTCCCCGCTCACTTAGCGAATCGCAGCCCGGCATTCGCCCGGGCTGGATGAGTGATTCGCAGAGACGGAATCAGATCGGCAGCGCGAGCTGGTCCGCATCCACGCTGGGCTCTGCATGATGGAGCCGATCGACGATCGCGCGCGCCAGTTCTTCTGCAGCCTGCTCGCGCAACCGATCGTTCGGCATCGTGATCCCGACGCGCGCCCAGCCGGGCGCCGCGAGAATGGCGGATGAGATAGCGGCGCGCGAAGGCTCTGGGGCGAATCGTTCCATGCCGCGAAGATGGCACAAACCAAGAACATCTGAAAAGAGGCGTTGCACTGTCCAATGTGTTCGGATGCGATGGACGGAGCCATAACCCTGCTCGATCTACAAATTCCGGTCCACGACCCGCCGACGGACCGCCTCCCGCAAACTGGCGACGATGATCAGCGTGCTCCGGCGGTCCTTGGCGATCTCGATTTCGCCGCACGCTATCAGCTCATAAATTCTCGACCGGCTGAGGCCGGTCATGGCGATGGCGGTAGGAATGCGGACGCTGAACGGCTCGATCGGGCCATTAGCGCCCTTTCCCACTTCTCGAATGGTCGTAGCCATATCGCTCACTTCCCGCCCGAACGGGCTTTGGCAAACGCCCGGTCGCTGTCGAGAAAGGCTGTCAGCATCGAAGGGATCAAGTCTGCGACAGCTTCTTCCCGACCATAGGTCTCCTTGTAGAGTGCCGCGTATCGCGTGAGATCCGCGAACAGCTGCGGGGTCACCTGTATCCCGACTTTCACCGGCGTGCGGTCAGGCAGCCGCGGGAGACGCAGATCGGCCATCACTGTTCTCCCACCCACGGCTTCAGCACGAGATCGTGATGCACCAGCAGCCGGACAGGCGCGCCCGGACGGATAGTGATCGTCGGCTGGATCTGCAGATTCCGGGATGTTAGCTGATCACCGGCGCGTGATATGTTTTGCTGGGTCGATTGCCGAACGGCCTGGACGAGATCGCTTTCGCCGCCGAACTGCAGCTCCGACCCGACGCCCAGCAGGGTCGACAGCACAACACCCTTGAGCAGCGACCATGTATGGAAGTCGACCTTGTCGGTCAGTCCGGCATAGCCCGACGGGTCGGTCGCCGGCGCGTTCTCCAAGCGGATCGAGCTGCCATCGGGGAAGATGATCCGCTGCCACACCACCAGTGCGCGGCGCTGCCCGAAGGCAACCACGCTGTCATACGTGCCGATCAAGCGCGTACCCTGGGGGATCAGGAGGATGCGGCCCGTCGCGCTGTCGAAGATCCGTTCGGTCACCTGGGCCGTCACCAAGCCGGGCAAATCCGATCGCAGCCCGGTGATCAGGCTGGCCGAGATCACGCTCCCGGCGGACAGTGTGAACGGCGACGGTCGCGGCGCTATTGTGTGCGGATTGGTATCGCCCGCCTTGTCGGCCGTGCGGACGAAGTCGGCCTTGCGCTGCTGGCCGTTCGGATCTCGATCGGCATCGACCGCGACCTTGTCGCTTGAATCACCGACCGCCGTCGGCACCGGCGCCGTCGCGGCGGGCATCGCTGGACTCGGACCTTGTTGGGCAGTGGTCTGAACCAGCAATCCGGATTCGCGGGCAGCCTTGAGTTCCGCGGCGCGGCGCTGACGGGCATCGTCGGCGGCTTGCGGCACCGCCGATACCGCGGGCGGAACTGGCGGCATGGTCTCGCCGGCGAGCTGGCGCTGACGATCGAGGATAGGCTTGCCCAGGTCGCCCGGTAGTGCCGGCCCAAGCTTCGGCACCGTCCCGTAGCTTGCCGGTAACCCGCTCAGTGTATCCGTCGGCGGCTTGGCCGCGATGTTCTTGTCCTCGCTATCGGCCACAAGGTGCAGCGCCCGCGGCTCTAGCGCGAACCAGGCGGTACCGGCGACACCGGCCACGGCAATGGTGGCCAGGGAGACGATCACACCGCGCTTGAAGCGGATCGCGCGTCCAGGTCGCGCACGCAGCACGAAGGTTTCGGGATCGAGCTTCGGCGGCGTCGAGGGGGTGGCGCCTTCCGGCGCCCCGGCGGTATCCTCGCTCACGACGCCCTCCCCTTGGAGCGGTTGCGGCGTCCCGCCTCGTCGACGCGGGTAAGCCGGACCACATCCTGATGCCTGGTGCCGAGGCGGAGCTCGGCGACGTCGAAGAGCCGATCGACGACATAATAGCGGCCGCGCAGGCGATAATTGACGAGCTGGGCCTCGCCCTTGGCACCGACGAGGAACAGCGGCGGCGCCTCGCCGACCGCGAGACTGGCGGGGAATTCGATATAGGTCTGCCTGCCGTCGTCGAACGCCCGCAAGGGCCGCCATCGCGGCGTATCGCCGGAGATGGCATAGTTGAAATGCAGCTGATCGACGTCGAGCCCGATCGCCACCGGCGCGGCGGCCGCCGCAGCCTCCTCGGATCGCTTGATCGCGATCAGCGTTTCCTGCGGATACGTCCATGCCATTGCGGACATGCCGACGCTCCGCACGCTGGTGAGCGCCACGTGATAGGTGCGCCGGTCGGTCGTGATGACCAAGTTCGTTGAGAGACCGGCGGCATAGGGCTTCACAAGGATATGCACCCGCTTGGCGGGCCCTGCCCCGCTCGTCGTGTCGCCGATCACCCAGCGTGCGGTATCGCCGCTCGCGACCGCGCCCAGCACCTCGCCCGGTTGAAGCGCGATATCCGTGACCCGCTCGGGCGTGGTGTAGACCTGATAGATCGCCCCCTCGGCATAGGGCATCACCGCCGCGGCATTGAGAAAGGCAGGCGGCGAAGGCTCGAGCGTGGCAGCCCGGTTCGCCGCAGCGATCGTCGACGGCACCCGATGCGCGGTATCGGCCGGGGTGGAGTTCTGCGCGAGAGCGGCAGTGGGCACGATCGACGCGACTATTGTCGAAAGCAGCGTGGGCAGAATGCTGGGGCGTTTCATTGCCGGTTCTCCGGGGTGGATGGGATTTGGCTCACGGCGGCGCCGGCATCCGGAGCCGCGATCGTTTGACCTTCGGGCAAAGGCTGCGTCGCACGCGGCGCTGTCGGCGGCGGAGCCGTCGGACTGGCGGCCGGCTCGATCTCGCGGCTCCAGTCGATCGCATCGACATAGAGGCCGAGTGGGTTCTTGCGCAGAACCTCCGCCGACGCAGGCGGCTTGAGCTTGACGATCAGAATGCCGGTCCAATGCGAGGTGCCAGCCGGCGCGCCGCGGTCGAACGCCGTCTCGACCCATTTGACCTGAAACGACTGCTCCGAGGCGCGAACCACGCTCGTGACCTGCACCGACACCGTCTTCTGGCCGATCGCACCGAACGGGTTCGCGGAGCGGGCATAATCGCCGAGGAAGAGCGCGCCGCGCCCGGTGGCGAAGTCATAGGCCGACAGCCAGTCGCGCCGCATCAGCACCGGGTCGAGCGAGACCGACCGGACCTTCTCGATGAAGCGGGCCAGATGCCAGGATATCTGCGGGTCTGTCGGTTTGTACCCGGCTTCCGCTTCGCTGATCGCGCGCGCTTCGCCGAGACGGTCGACCTCGACGACATAGGGCGTCACGCGGCTCTGCAGCGACTGCCAAACCAGCGCGCCCGACATCGCGGTCGTCAACGCCAGGCCGCCGAAGGCCATCAGTCGCCAGTTGCGCGCCTGGACGCGCGCCGATCCGATCCGCTCATCCCAGAGCTGGCCGGCACGGTGAAAGGGTGTGTCCGGTTCGGGTGTCCGCCCGTAGCGCTGGACGCTTCGCTTGAAGAGCATCGCTCAGTCCTCCTTTTCCTTGATGTCCGGGATTGCGGACGCACCGCCGCGGTCGCCCTCGCGCAGGGTGTGGGCGACGACCTGGCGATGGCGCCGCGCGTCCTGCTGGCGGCGCAGCGACTGCGCCCAGGCGGGCTGCTGTTCCGCGGTCTGGCCCGACCCGCTCGCAGGCACCTGCCGGTTCGTGAGGGAGTCGAAAGCGGCCTGGCGCCCCGAAGCGGCGGCCTCGCCGATGCCGAACGCGCCGGCGGCGCGGTTGCGGAGCGCTCCGCCTGCCGCGCTCGCAACGCCCTTCAGACCGGCGCCGACGCTGGTCGAACCGGCGCCCTCCTGGCCGAGCTTGTAGGCAGTCGAGGCGGCCGACCCCATCGAGGTGCCCGCGCGAACGGCACCGAGCGCTGTTCCACCGATGGCTCGGGCACCGGCCAGGGCCGCACCGCCCCCCAGAGCAGCGACGCCGGCGGCGCCGAGCGCCGTGCCGGCAACCGCTCCCGCGCCGAGCTGCGGAGCGCCGGAAACCAGGCCGGTGGCGATGCCGGGTCCGAAGATGCCGAGCCCGAACAGGGTGAGCGCGGCGAGCGCGAGGCTCATCGCCTTGCCGATGTCGGGCTCTTGGCCCTGGAGCGAGCCGACGAAATCGTTGAAATAGTTCGAGCCGATCCCGACGATGACGGCGAGCACCATCACCTTGATGCCCGAGCTCACGACGCTGCCCAGTACGCGTTCGGCGAGGAAGCTGGTCCGGTTCCACAGCGCGAACGGCACCAGCACGAAGCCGGCGAGTGTCGTCAGCTTGAACTCGAGGATGGTGATGAAGAGCTGGATCGCGAGGATGAAAAACGACAGCATCACCAGCGCCCAGGCGAACAGCAGCACCGCAATCGTCAGGAAATTGTCGAAGAAGGTGGTGAAGCCGAGCAACTTCGAGACCTGGTCGAGCAGCGGCCATGCCGCGGAGAAGCCCGTCCCCGCGAGCCTGCCGGGTTTGAGCAGATCATCCGCCGAGATCGTGCCGCCGCCCGCGGTGAGCCCGGCCGCGGCGAAGGAGTTGAAGACGATCGTTGCGAGCGTCGAGAAGCTGTTCAGGATGAAGGCGAACGCGCCGACATAGAGGATCTTCTTCAGGAAGCGCCCCATCACATCCTGCTCGCCGCCCAGCGCCCAGAACAGGCCAGCCAGCGTGATGTCGATGCCGATCAGCGTGGCTGCCAGGAAATGGACGTCGCCGCCCAACAGACCGAAGCCGTTGTCGATGTAGCGAATGAACGCCTGCATGAACTGATCGATGATGTTGAGGTCGTTCATGACTCTGTCCGTGGCAGTGGGATGGAATCCCGCGGGACGCGCTCGGGGAGCAGAAGCACGCCCCGCGGGAGGTGACGGCGGACCCAGGGGGCGAAGTCCGCCGCCATGCTCGGACGGGAGGCCCCTAGCGAGGGTGGTAGGCCGTGCCGTTGCCGAGGAACT
The DNA here is from genome assembly GCF_002796605.1 of Sphingomonas psychrotolerans. Taxonomy (NCBI): domain Bacteria; kingdom Pseudomonadati; phylum Pseudomonadota; class Alphaproteobacteria; order Sphingomonadales; family Sphingomonadaceae; genus Sphingomonas; species Sphingomonas psychrotolerans. The sequence continues at coordinate 849,078 of NZ_CP024923.1, read as the reverse complement.
TCCTGGTGGCGGCCTGCGCTTCGGCTTCCGCCTGGGCGCGGCGCGATGCCTCGAGCGTTTCCGCGCGGTACTGCGCCGCCATCAGGTTCTGGATCTGGAACTGCTGCTTGGCAGCCAGCGCGAGCAACTGGTTTGTCGCCTGTTGCGCCTGCAGCCCGCCTTCTGCTCCCTGGCTCTTCGCCATGATCGATGCGAGCGCCTGCGTATCGGCAGCGACGTTGCCGACCACCTGCGCCTGCACCCGCATCGTCTGGTTGAACGCCGCGACCGAAGTGTCGAGGCGGGCTCGGGCGCCGACGACGAGATCGTTGGTCGTGAGGGCCTGGCCGAAGCTTTGCGGAAACAGCCGTTTGAACTCGCTGTCGACCTGATCGACCCGGTACCCGATGCCCTGCGCCTGGCCCATGAGACGATCGATCTGCTGAAGCGTCTGCGTCAGGGCCTGGAGTTCGCGAAAGTCGATCCGCGACAGGTTCTTCGCCTGGGCGGCAGAAGCGACTGGAGAGGCCCGCAAGAGCGGCACCGGCACCCAAGTCCGGGGTCCCCATCGCGCTTGCGCGATGGGGTGGCGCAGGGCCGCAACGCCAGTGGAGGAGCCGGGCGCAGCCCGGCTTGCCGGGGACGCGGGCGGGCCTAGCAGGGAGCGCCGCCCACTCCCGCGCCACCGGGAGAGGCCAAAACAACGCCGCCGCGCCAGCGGCGACCGCACCGCCCTCGGCGGCGACGCCGCCGACCCGACAAGGACAGGCTCTCGCACGGCGCAGCCGGATCAGCAGCGCAGGGTCGGGCTTCGCGCCCAGGGGCGGCACTTGTCGCCGGGCGTGAAACCGGGCGCGCCGCCCGGCTGCAGAGCGCGTGTGCCTGCGGGGCCGCGGTCAGACTCCGCACCCTGTCCGGCCGCGCAGCGGTTCGGCAGCGTGCGTCACTGCTCCGCTCCGTCAATGAAGGGTGGGGTCGCCTTTCAAGGTCAGGGCGACGGCGTTGCGGATGACGAACCAGGCCGACAGCTGCTCAAGATCCCTTGCCTCCGTCAATGCGTCGATTCTGGCTTGCAGGAAGTCGGCCACCGTCGCCATGCTCCGCAATGAGCTCGCGGGCGATCATGAACGCTCTGGCATCCTCGTCTCGATCCACGGAAGAATAGTTCTGGTCAGCCGGCGGCACCATAGGTGGCCGCCGGGAAATCGATCCCGAACCGGTGCAGAATCGGCGATCCCGGCAAATGTCATTTCGTCCGATCCAGCCCGTCAGCGGTCCGCGGGGCGCAACTTCCCCGGGTTTATGTGAACGGGATCGGCAAACCTGCTCCGTCTACGTTCAGGTTGGCCGCGATAGTGCCGGTCGAGGAGGATCGCGCTGATGAAGATGATGGTTTCCACGCTCGCTGGTGCCGCCGCCATTGTCGGGGCATGCACGGCGAACGCCGCAGGCGCGCAGGACGCTAGCGGCGCCTTCAACATGGGGCAACTCACCGGCACGCTGTCGCAGGACCATGTCACGCAGAGCGAGCGTGAGCGCGGGCAAACGGAGAACGGGGACGCGGCGACGCGTTCGACACGCACCGCGAAGAACTGCGCCAAGGTGCCCATGCTACGCGAACGCTACGGCGCCGACGACCCGCGGATCGGCACCCTGACCCGCCTCTGCCGGAAGGCCGGGCATCCGGTGAATTAGCCGCTGGAGCGAGCTAGCTCCACCGGGCTGCGAGGCTTACACGACCGTTCGGGCGCGCGGCTGAACGGCCGATATCGTGCGTTGGCTGTGGTTCGCCCTTGAGCTGAACGTCCGTCTGCTTTCGGGCAGCGGCGCGGCGACGCTGGATGACCGACTTTGGGCCGCTTGCTACCTGTCCGCTTTCGAGAAGCGGACAGGTAGCACCTGCCGTTCTCGGGCAGCATTATGCCCAGCCCCCCGAGGGGACGTCGCTTACCGGGCTCCGCCCGCGTCGGCAGCATGCTCGAGCACCCGCAGTCCAGTTGGGAAAGGTGGGGTCGCCCGGCCAGCGGCGAGAATCTCCATTACGATTTGCAGCCCGCGCAACAAGTCTGCGGAGCGATACGGCTTCGCTAGACAGGCATCGCCGTCTTTTGCGACCCGCATCACCTGTGAGCTATTTCCGGTAGCGTACCTTCCGCAACGACAGCGGGAAAGCGCACGTACATCAGCACCACCAGCCGGATCACCTCAGGTGACGAGTTGAAGCAACGAAATGGACTACGCGGCAATGCTCGTGATTTGCGGGTCATTGGCGTCTCACCAGCACGAAGGAACTGCTGCCACGTTGCCCTGACAGAGCCCCGAGGCGGTTTCGCCTATTAGGACTATTACCAACCTTCCGCCTGTTCGTTCACCTCCACGGAAACCATCATGAGCGCGTCCCAAATTACGTCCGTCAAGGTTCGATCGACATTGGACGCCAGAGGATGATCAGCTTCTCTGCCGCTTTTTAGATGGGCGAGGTAGTCCTGCAGATCGCTTTCACCATAAGTTGATGCTAGGCGTTGGGCGACATCATTCAGGACTTGGGGCTTCCTTTTGAGAAGAGTTTCTCGCGCCAATTTGTAGCGAAGCTCCGCCGTGTCCGCGTTCTCTCTCCCAGACCATAGCCTCGGGTGCGATCTCGTTGCCTCGATCACCGCATCCACCCTCGTGGCGTAGCGTGCATCCATCTGCAAAGCGGCAACGAGCCGGATTGCCGTGTCGACAGCCCCGGTCGCGTCCGTGCCCGGTGCGGAAGAATCGGTTTTGCCGAGCCGGCTTTGTGTTCCATCGTTCGATATCAGTTGCTGCTGCGGATCGCTGTCGCAGCCCGCGGCGAATGCGCTCAGCGCCAGTATGGCCAATATTTGAATGGGCATGACGGTTAGGGTCCTCGCAACTGGTCGAAACAAATACGGATGCACGTCATCCCAAGCACGGCCTTTCGCGGTACTGTCAGACTTACCAGCTGGGGAAGGAACGAAGCATGTCCGAACCAGCACCGTTTCCAGATCTCGGTGGAGGAGTCCGGGCGCTAGCCAAATAGGAAAGGCCGGGTGCATTTGCTCTGACAGTACCTCAGTTTCCCTTGCTGGCTGGGGAAGACGCAAGCTGGCGCGCTTGGCCATAGGCCCACATGCTCGTCATGGTGACATTCGCCCCGAACGCGTCGCCCACGCTGGTGCTGATCATATCCGGCAGCGAAGGGTTGCCGCCGGGGCGACGCCAATACAGCGTGCGGAAAGATGAATGCTCGACCGTTCGCATCGGGAGGCCGAAGCGGGACTGCAACTCCTCGGCATAAGCCTGGCTCGCCGCGAGACTTTCTTCCCTGCTCGACTGCGCAACGGAGCTGTCTTTGAAATTGACCACGGCCAATCGCCTTCCCTCGCGCAGACCGAGGAAATAGAGGATGATCCGCATCGGGCGTCCTGGCGCGGCATAGCAGGGGGACGCGTCCTCCTGATTGAGCGGATCGGCGAGCAACTGACCATCGGAGAGGCAGCGCACCTGGCGGTAACCGCGCTGCTTCAGCGCGGCCTCGACGTCCGAAGGCGACATGAGCGGTGCGATGCCCTCAATCGATGCGCCGCGCCAGTCAGGCCTGACAACCTGCGTCTCGTCCGGCTTTCCGCCCCACGCGGCGACCGCAAGCCCGGCCATCAGGAGCCATGCTGTTCGAATCTAATGCCTCCTCCTCGATGCACTGCGCATCAGCGTGGGAAATAGGTGTTCTCGGTATCGAGAACCCGCATCATGCCGTCGAGCCTTGCCGTCTCGAGTGTGACTGCGTTGCGGTGCTGAATCCAGCGATTGAAATCAGCGAGCGCGGCGGTGTTACGCGCTTGCTGAGCCTTGCGCTGCTGGGCGAGGATCACGGCCGCCTCAAAGACTGGCGGCGCGTCGCCACCCGCTACGACCGCTGTCCAACCGTCTTCTTCTCCGCCGTCGCGCTCGCTGCCACCGTCATCTTGTGGCTGGGACCAATAAGTCCTGACTCCAGGTATTGCCGGACGTTTCGACTGCGGCGGAACACCTGCGCACGACGGCGAACGGCAGAAGCGACCCCCATAGCTGTTGCGCATCACTGCCGCACTACATAGTGGGTTCGTCATGACCGCCAATGTACCTGCGCAATGAAAATCCTTCCGAGCAAGCTGGTGATCAGGCCGATATATGGCCCGTTTTTCTGCTGTGCGATCTTGTCCGGATGCGTCAGTTCCCCGATCGCACTTCGACCGAATGTAACCGGTATCAGTACCGCCGAGCGCGCTTCAGCCTATAGTGCCTCTAACGCGACAGAAACCGAGACGCTGAGGAATATTGCGGCTGCTCCCCTAAGTCCGGATCAGGGAGTCAAAGAACATAACTTTGGCAAACGCATCCGTTGGGCGGGCGCCGTTCAGCACGTAGCAAAATCGGACAAAGGCGTTTGCCTGACGATATTGTATGCTCTTAGCGGCGATCTTGGCGAACCGCGCTGGACCAACGACCCTACGTATCAATCTTTTAATGCCTGCACTGCCGGCTCGTACGATAAGGAGCTCGTTCACGAGTCTACTAATGTCACGATCGTCGGCAGGATTTCGGGCAAAACCTTTATCGGTATGGGCGGGGGCGGCACGACCGGCCCCCTAGTCGAAATCGAAAAACTCTTTCGCTGGTCGGATTGTCTAAAAGGCGACTCCAGCGTCGGCTGCAAGTACGGGTTTCTGAGTCCGAAAGCTGGTGTCGACTGAGGTCGATCGTTCGACAAGAGTGGGTATCTCTATTACACGTAGAAGCTTCATGATCGCAGCGGGGGTGTTCGCCACGGCCTGTTTGTGGCTGGTGGCGCTGATCGGCGATTGGGGAACGGAGGGATCGCCCCCGATCGGCGGCGGCTCCTACAACCTCGACAGGCTCGTCTATTCGGCCCTGATCCTCCTCCTGGCCGGCTCCTCATCCTTCTGCTCGCTGGTGGTGGGGCTGGCTCGTCAGGACCGGGCGCTGTCTCGCCGCGCTTTTGTTTTTTCCGGTATCGCCATGGTCGCGTTCCTCGCGTCTTATTCTACCTTCGGCCATAACCTTAGCTAGGTAGTGACCCATAAACGGGTGCCAGCGGCGTTGAGGGGTTCACTCTGGAAATGGCAAGGCGCCCACCCTCACCCGGCGTGCGTGAGAACCTGACGTGGCTACGAATGGCTTAGGTTAGCGATCGATGTCGAAATGGATCCCATCTGCGCGCAGCTAATTTGGTATAAAGCGATAGCGGCGTCGTGGCCCTGATTGGCCTGGACGAAAATCGCCCAAACTCCCATTCGGTAGCTGCGCTCTAAGAGCTCAATCAACGCAGTCGCGAGCCTCTTCCGACGGAATGAAGCCGCAACTGCGGCAGCCGGTGCGGGCAGTCGGCTCCGCTTCCGCCCCTGCCGTCAAAAGCCGCAGGCGGGCAGTTGAGGGGTGTCGCGCTCGGCAAGCAGACGCCGCGCTTCGGTCTCAATCTCCGACCGGGCTGCGTTGAAGTCGTCTTCCTCGATTTCCCGTCGGTCGAACTCTTGCTGGAGCCGGTCGCGCGCCTTCGCATTTTGTACGAGCTTGCGATTTATCGAGGCGTCGTAGCGGTCATGCTCGGCGCGCATTTTTGCCAGCTCGCCAACCGCCTTACGCCGCCAAACCGGATCCTGCGCCTGCGCCATCTCTCCCTCGGAGTCGGCGAGAATCTCGAAACAGGCCTGGTTCGGCGCTGGCCTCGCATTGGCGGATTGCAGGACCAGGAGGAGAGTCAGGAAAGCCGACATTCCAATCACGATAGCCGCGTCTGGCTCGGGTGCGCAATCTTCGTCCCGGCGTGGTGGCGCCCATCCGGCGAAGGCGCTCCTGATCGGTGCTGACACCTTCCCCTCGCTTCCCAACAGCGCGAGGCTACGCAATCAGGCCGCCTCACCGGCGGCTCGGATCATCGATTAGGGGATATTGCGTCCCAGATCGCTGCCAGGATGAGATCGGCCGAGCCCGTTGGCGTCTCGCCATCCTTGGGCAGCACCTACTTATTAGGTATCCATCATATGGCGCGTGCGGATGGCGCGGCCCTCCTCGCCGCATTCGAGCGGGTGAAGCTTCCGGCAGAAAGGCCGCCCATGGCGGGGAGGCGATGTGCTGATGGCCTCGACAATCGGCATACGCCCAAATCGCAAGAGCTGGGGGTTCCAGAGGGGGCGCGCCATGAGCCGTTCCGGGACCGCGCTGGAGCGGGGAGCAGCTGCTCGGGCGTCGTATCAAGGCGCAGCCTTCATCGGGTAACTTTCCCACCGTAAGCTCAATGTTGGAGGTGCATGATGATCCGATCGGCCTGGCTTTTGAGCATCACGCTCACACTGGCCGGTTGCGATCGCGAGCCAGCGAAGCCACAGCGTTCAAGACCCGACTGGAGCGGGGCAGAGGTCGAAGGGGTCGCGCCGTTGATGGCGCCCGAACAGGTGGAAGCCGCGCTACGTGCGGGCGGCTATGCGCAGGTACGCTGCAGCTCGAAGGAGGAGCTTCTCCAAAACCCACTTTATAAGGGCGAGCGTTCGTCCTGTTATGCGTCAGTTCGCCGGCCGTTTCGTATCATCCTGCAGCTCCTTGACCTGGCGGAAGGACGCCGGCTTGTTGAAGCTTATTTCTTCGACAAGCGAGTGGCATTCCTCAGTTTCGAAGAAAATTTGAGGAACAGCAAGGCGTTTGCGGAAGGTCTGCGCAAACGCTTCGGTTCACCGGCCGATACGTTCGCGTCCGCGTCAGTCACCACCTATTACTGGCATCGGCCTGGCGGAGATCCGCAAGTGCGGGATAAGATCAGGACCGAAGTCTCCAGTGTCTCGGGCGCAAATGTCCGCATGGAGTCGCGCTGGGCCCATGACGAACCGCTGTCATCGGGCGCCTCGACCAGCCCCGGCAATGCCGCATCCCGATCCCGTTGATCCATCGTTCAGGAGAACCGCGTCCAATGGAGGAATCACCGCTCGCCAAGCTGTTAACGGAAGTCCCTCCTCAGTTGCCGCTCTATCTGACGCGCTTCGCGGTGGAGGCTGTCTTCACGTCCGCATATGCCGGGCAGGAGGACCGGGAGGTGGTACGGGATGCCTTCAAGGAGCTGAACGCACTGGTGAAGGCCGGCTTCTTCGCCTGGTGTCACATGGACGTGCGGTCACGGGCGACGATATCGGTCACCTGGCGCGACGATGGCTTCACCGTGAACGGTGCCGGCGCCGGTCTGCACCATAACGTGCTCGTCGTTGTGCTGCGAATGATCTTGTCCCTGCACCATACGCCCCAGGAAGCCCGGCAGGAGCTGATCGCCGCCTTGGGCGATGATGCCCACGCGTTGCCGCCAGCCACGGTCTGGTCGGAAGCCCTTGGCGCCCTCCGCCTGACGGCACTGGAAGGCGCTGACGCGCGCGCTGCTGATCGTGCGGATTTCGACAGCTTCGTGCTCGACGAGGAAATCAAACTGCCCCTAGGCTTCTCGGAGACCGGGGAAGGCGAGCGCCTGATTATATGCGCTCAGGGCGCATCGCCCATCCTCGACAAGCAGGGGCTCAAGGCGGTCGAGGGGAAATTCCTCGGCGTTTGCAATACCGGCGGATTCCGCAGCCTGGCGCGGCTGAACGAATGCCCGGAGGAGGCCGAGTTCTTCATACGCTCGGGAGATCAGGGGCCGGAACTGATCGTCGATGACTATCGCGATGATCGCTACGGTCTTGTCGAATTTCTGAACGCGATGACAAAGGGACGCAATGCGGCGCTGGTCGCCAGCGAGGCACCTTCGTCGTAGCCTATTTGATCGCTGCTTTGACCGCAGCAAATGCGCGGTCCGCGAATTGCCCTAGCGCTCCCTTCGTTCTGTAGTCGATCCCCTGAACCACACTTACTGTCATGTTACCGACGGCGATGCATTGTACAACGAACGTGCCAGCTCCCGCACGGCCACCCTTCACCATCACTAGCTGGCCCGGGAAGCTTTGCGAATCGACGCTGAGCTTGGATTGGCGGGCAATCTGGATCACCGCGTTGCCGCAGGCCGCCAGGCTCAGCTTCGTCGCCGGCGTGCGCTCGACATGATAAGTCAGGTTGAAGTCGCTGCCCTGGGGTAGTGCAGGCGATGCGAGAACGAGAACGGCAAGGGCTATCGGCAAACCAACTTTCATCTGTGACTCTCCAACTGACCCTGCGGCGCCGGCCGACCATGCCAGTCGGGGTAGAGTGAGACAATCTGCCAGCCTGGCTTTGGCGGCGGTTGGAGCTCGCCTCGTCGCGTTAAGGCTTGCTTGGCGTCCTGGTTAACCCGCCGACCGAGAGGCCGGCAGCTCAAAAGGCATCCTCGTAGCGGCGGCTGCGCATCGTCGCGAATGTCACGATAGGCGAGGGCGCCGTCGCGCAGCACTTCGACGCGACCGATGCCGGCGGTGGGAATGCTGGCGAGATCGGGTGCCTGCGCGCCGCGCGAGCCGAGCAGGGCGGAGCGATGATAGCGCTTGCCATTCAGCAGTACGAGCGTCTGATCGGCCGAGAGCCCGCGAAGCGTCGCGGGGCGGACAAAGGCCTGGCCGTCGGCCGCTGGAAGACGCTGGACGTTGAACGAAGGAAGCAGCTGGGCGAGCACATCGTCGAGATCGCCGGAGACGCTGGATGCCACCGCCGCCTTCGACAGCACATCGACCGGAGCCAGGGTATCGAACTGGGTGCGCGCGCGATCGCGGGTGCCGGTGACGACGATCGGGCCCTCATCGCCGGAAGCCTGACTTTCCTGCGCATCGACGGTCTCGTTCTGCGCCCAGGCGACCGGTGTGCACGCGAATTACAGCGCGATCATCGCGCTACCGAACAAAAGCTTCATGGATACCCCTATGGAGTTTGTGGCGACCCGACTGGCGGACAGGGCGCGGCTAGGCGCGCCGCATGACGCGCGCGTTACGACTTGGCGTAAGCGGTATAAATTCGGGCGCAAAGCTCAGGAACGCTAATCGGCATGAATGGGCCGTGAGCTGCCTGGCAGGTTTCGGGCGATCCAGACACGAAAGCTGCCGTCCCCTCCCCGTGGTTGCGTAAGGCAGCGTCCCACCCAAAGGCAGTCGTAGCCGAGGCAAGTTGCCCAAGCGCGTCGAAGCCGCGATGCGCCGGCGATGAACCAGGTTTCCTGTCAGATGTCCTTTGCTGAACGAACGCAGATCAGCCGCGCGGTGACGAGGGATGGCGAAGCTCGGCGGCATCGCAGTCCGGAGCCTTCCGGAGGTCACTCGTCGGGCGCGACACGCTCGCCCCACCAGACTTGCCAAAGCAACTCCCGGCGCTAGTCTGAAGGTGCGTTGCCTCCCGGCAGCGCCGAGGCGTGAGAACCTCGTCTTGAACGACGCGGACCCTGCCGGATGATCGGCCGGGTGGCCGGCGCGCATGTCCAAGCCGTTCGCGGCCAAAGGCGCCGGCGCAAGACTCAAGACTTGTTCTCAACACCCGGTTTCCGCCGGTTCGCGCCTCGCTTGCAGGAGAAGGCGGCGTGGCGGGTCGGGCATGGGCGAGCGAACGAGCGGCACCCTTTGCATCGCGGGCAGGTCGCGCGTGACCGGGGACCTCGCGCTCCCTGCCCCGCGGCTTGCGGAAGGCGATCCGCTTCCGCCAGAGGACCGGCTGCGCGCCGCCGCGAGACTCGCGTTCGACGATCTCTACCGCGCACAGGCACCGAAGCTGATGCGCTTCTTTGCGCGGCGCTTCCAGCGGCACGACGCGCAGGATCTCGTCCAGGAGAGCTTTGCGCGGCTCGCACATGCCCATTCGGACCGGCAGGAACCGATCGACTGCCCCGAGGCCTATCTCGGCCGCATCGCCGCTAACCTCGCGCGCAACCGCGCGAAGAGCGCGCTCGAACGCTCGCTCGCGTTTCAGGTGCCGGTCGAGAATGTGCCGCTGCCCGCCTCCGATCTGGTCAAGGCGCTCGAGGCGCGCGACCAGCTCAACCGCATCCAGAATGCGCTCGTGCAGCTGCCCGACAAGACGCGATCGATCTTCCTGGCGCATCGACTGGATGGTCTGTCGTATCGCGAGATCGCCAAAGCCACCGGTCTCAGCGTAAAGGGCGTCGAGTGGCACATGACCAAGGCTCTCGGCCATCTCGATCGCGCGCTGAGGACGCGCTGATGTCCCGCCACGGCGGGGCGGGCTCGCGTGCCGAACGCGAGGCTGCGGCATGGCTGGCGAGATTGCGCGGGCCCGACAGCGCTGCGCACCATGACGCTTTCGAAGCCTGGTACGTCGCCGACGCGGAAAACGAAGCGGCATATGAACGGCTGCTCGCAACCTGGACGGCCAGTGCGGCGGCGGCGGAAACACCTGCCGGCCAGGCGCGGCCGCCCCTCGTCCCTCGTGGCGGCGGGCTGCGGCCATGGCATGGAGCGATCGCGGCGGCGCTCGCCCTCTTCGTCCTTACCGGGATCTTCCTGCCGAGAGCACATGACATCGCGGACGCGCCCGACCGTGTGATGCTCGCGAGCGCGCTCGGCGAGATCCGGACGGTGACGCTGTCCGACGGAACCCGCGCGACCCTCGACACCCAGACCCGCCTTCAGGAGAATTTCTCGCAAGACGAACGCCGCGTCATAATCGAAAGTGGGCGGGCACGGTTCGAGGTCGCCGGCGATCCACGGCCCTTCATCGTCGAGGCGGACGGCCGCGGCGTGACCGGCACCGGTTCTTTCGATCTCGAGCGCCTTGGCGGGGATCTGTCGATCGCGGCGTTGTCGGGCGAGATTCGGGTCAGCGACGGCGGCCGAAGCTGGAGCATTGTGCCCGGCCGCATGCTTCAGACTAGCGCCGATGGCCCCGCCCGCGAGACCGCTTTGCCGCGCGGCGCATCGCAGTGGACAGCGGGTATTCTCTCGTTCGAGGACGTGCCGCTCGGCACCGTGGCAGCGGCAATCAATCGCTACAATGCAACCGCAATCCGCATCGATCCGGGCGCGGTGCGACTGCGCTTCACCGGCACGCTTCATGCCCGCCAGCCCGAGGCCGCCGCCCGGACACTTGCCGCGGCATTCCGGCTCGATCTGTCTCGAGACGGGCGCGGCGATTTCTTCCTCGCTGCGCCGACAAAATAAAATCCCAGGGTAAGTCCGTCCCCGGTTGTCGAGGTCTTCCACCAGCGCCCGCGCGGCGCGATCGGGGGAGGACAAGACATGCAATCGACCAAGGCCGTCGCTCTGGCGCTTCTGGCAACTGCCAGCGCCGCCGCACTGGCGGCAAGCGCGCCCGTCGCGTGCGCGCAGCAGGCACACCGCCAGACCTATGACCTGCCGGCACAGCCGCTCGCCGCATCGCTGCGCGCGGTGGCGGACCGCGGCGGTCGCAATATCGGCGGGCCTGCCGAATTGCTGCGCGACAAGACGGCGCCAGCGCTCAGAGGCGACTTCACGCCCGAAGAGGCGGTGGCGCAGCTGCTGGCCGGCAGCGGCCTCGCGCAGCGGCCCGCGGGCCAGTCCATCGTCATCCGTCGCGCAGACGAAGAGACCAGCGAAGTCGATGTGCAATCGGAGGATGTCGTGGTCACCGGGAGCCGGATCCGCGGCGCGCCGGTCGCGTCGCCGGTCGTCACGATCGGCAGCGAGGAAATCCGCGATGCAGCACGCGCCAATCTCGGGGACGTTGCGCGCGCGCTGCCTCAGAATTTCGGTGGCGGTCAGAATCCCGGCATCGGCATCACCACGCCTGCAGCGAGCGGGATCGATGTCAGTGGCGGTTCTCCGACCACCCCGCGCGTTGATGCGAACGATTACGACGCCTTCTGGCTCTGGGCGGGCGTCAAACCGCAGCCCGCCCTCTCCCGCGCCAAGCGCATCTATCTGCTTCACGGCGCGGTCGTCGCGGGCGCCCCGGCGCGACTCGTGGCGCAAAGACCTGCGGTGCCGCATGTCCGTCATGCCGAGGTCTGGCTGGTCTTGCGGGTCGAGACGCTGGCATGGACGCCGCAGATCGAGGCGCAGCTGCTGGCCGCGCTCGAGCGCTGGCGGCGCGCGGGAAACCGCGTCGCCGGGGTCCAGATCGATTTCGACGCAAGGACACGGCATCTGTCCGGCTATGCGGCCTTCCTGAAGACGCTGCGCGTGCGCCTGCCGGAGCATTACAAGCTCGGCATCACCGGCCTGCTCGACTGGAGCGCGAACGGCGACCCGAAAGGTCTCGACGCGCTCGCTGGCGTCGTCGATGAAGTCGTCCTGCAGATATACCAGGGCCGCCGCGTCATCCCGGGCTACCGTACCTATCTCACAAGGCTCGAGCGGATGAGCATCCCGTTCCGGATCGGCCTATTGCAGAACGGCGAATGGACGCCGCCGCCCGGCCTCGCCTCCAACCCGCGGTTCCAGGGTTATGTCGTGTTTCTCCTCAATCCACGACCCTGACAGGCGTCAAATGGCGACTAAGTCGTGAACTCAATGATGCGAGCGCCGGGACATCCGCTTGGTGGCCAATAACTTGGCCGGGCGGACGACCGAGATTTGAGAGCTGACGCGGCAGACGATCGCTTTGCGCTTTACGGAGATGCCAAATGGCGTTGCGAGGAGCCCAATGACGATCACGGCGTAGGCGACCAATCTTAGCTGCATCCGGCACCCACCGCATATACGAGCAGTTCAGACTGCCAGTGTGCGGCCGCGACCAGCGGACTGATGCTCTGGTCGCGGCCGGAATCGTCCTGGCGATGTGGCGGGTTGCCTATCGCCGGTGCGCCAGACTCAGCCCTTGGTTGCGGGGCAGTCCCCGATCCGCTTGCCGGTGATCTGGGTCTTCATGGTCATCTTGCCTCCAGGCATCCCCGGCGTGCCCGACATCGTCGTGTCGCTGGCGAGCTCGTAGGAGGTGCCGCTGAGTGTGCCGGTGGTGGTCGACTTCATCTCACCGGCGCCCTGTGGCTTGCACGACATCACGGAATCGATCTTGCCGCCCGTCAGCTCGAACTTCTCATAGGTGCAGCCCGCACCGGCCTTGCCGCCGAACATCTCGCTGGGCGGTTTGTTGACCATCTCGGGCGTGACGCAGGTCTCGGTGGTTTGCTCGGACATCTTCGCCATCTGTTGACCCATCATGTCGGCCTGCGCTTTAGGCATGCCGGGTACATCGACCGAGACGAACTTGATCTGGGTTTGCCACTTGCCAGGCTGCATCTTTACGGCGTCCTGAGTGGCTTTGGCGACCTGATCAATCGAGGCATTCTCTGCCTTCACGGTAGGTTCGGATCCGCCGCACGCCGCGAGGGCAAGGGGGCAAAGCAAAAGCAACGGAGTACAACGGGACATAATGGCTCCTGTTTTGTTACGCATGGGGCACGGCCCGTGGGGAAAGGCTCACATAAGGAGAATTTCGTCAAGGATGTGACAGGCGTCGCCGTATTTCGATCGTATGGGTCGCCAAACTCGGCACAAGGACCGTCGAACAGGCATATTCTCGAATTGCCCGTCGCTGCCGGCAGCCACATCTGCAGTGGGCAGCAATGGTGCGACGGGTGCGGTCAGATCTTATGGGGGCGCCAGCCAGCGGTGAGCCATCACCCATGTTACGCCGCCAGCGCCCCTTTGAAGTGGGGCGCAATGAGGCGGGAATGACTGCCCTGCGTGACAAAGCGGTCGTTAGTTGAATTCTGCCTGCCACAACTCCGGGTACAAAGTCACAAAGCCATTCTCGTCCAGCTGGAGAGTGGCTCTGTAAGGGCCTTGCGGCGAGTTATAGTCGTAGGCCCGATCCGAGATTCGCTTATACAATTGCGGCAGCGGTTCTAGCCTGGTGCTCTCCACATCCATCCACGCAACATCGAATTCCGCGTTTCCACCGACCTGCAAAGCCATTCGGCGCAACTGGGCGTAGTTGGTCGCTGGCGTGAAGCCGAAGTCCAGGTCGAACACACCTTCAAGTCCGCTCTGTCGCTTACCATTAAGGAGCCATCCCTCGCCGTCCCTCCGGATTTCGTGGTTCACTTCACTGCTGCCGACACGCCCCTTGATGCGGCCAGCGTTGGTTGCCCAATCTGACGACAATTCCAGACGATAATTCAGCGCTGCTGGGGCAGAGTCCTTCAGGTAAACGGTTGTACCTTCGAGCACCCAGCCATCGTTAGTCTGAGTCAGACATGCGGCATCGTGTCCAACTGTGTACAATGCTTTCCAGAAGGCGGTTATTGCCATTTCTCGCTCCAACCGATCGGTCGATCAGGTAAACTAAGAATCTCATCCGATGTCCGCAATGGTCTTCAGTGTTCATAAGAGGCTGGCCTCAACGAAGGTCGGCGTACCGACACCAGTCGATTTCCGGACCCACCGTGACCCGCCCAATGCGGGCATGAGATGACTGAGCTGCAATCTCCGCAACCGGGCGGGAGCCGATTGGCAACCTTTATGGATCTACGACCCAAGGCGGATGCGCGCCCGATGGGCTCGCCGGTGCGCGCAGACTGAACGCCCGCGGCGCGGGGCGGGGCGGGGCGGCTGGCCGTAGCGCTTTCGACCTGGAGTCCAGTCGGGGGCGCCTCCATCCAGCAGATGTCCGGCGATCTTTACTTAAAATGCGTGTCGGAACCCATGCCATTGTTTCGCAGGCTCGGGAGGCTTCGTCGCCGCGTTACATGGCGGAAAAGCCAGCAGGCGCTGCGCTCCGGCGCAAGTTGGGGACCAGAGACGCAGCCGTTCGGCCGAAGCGGTCTCGCCTCTCGCAAGTCGATGTTGGATATCGATCGCTGACACGGTAACGGGGTGAACCAGCCGCCGCCCGGCGTCGGTGCGATCTTTCCGGGGAGCAAATTTGACATATACTGCTTTGTGGATCGCCCTCGCCATCCTGGCGCTGGCTGGTCTCCTCTTCATCCTGATCTACAACCGGCTAGTGCGCGCGCGTGCGCTTGTGCGCGAGGGTTGGAGCGGGATCACCGTGCAATTGCGGCGACGCGCGGATCTGGTGCCCAATCTGGTTGCCACGGTCCAGGGCTATGCCGCGCATGAACGCGATCTGCTCGACGACGTCACGGCCCATCGGTCGGATGCGGTGAAAGCCGCCCGTCCGGAGGATGCCGCCCGTGCTGATGCGACCCTGGGCGGCATGCTCGGCCATATGCAGAAGGACGTGAAGCACGCCCGACAATCGGCCATCCCTTCTCATGCAACTTCATATGTTGCGTATGAGGCTGCGTGTCAAGCCGAGGAGCGACCTTGGCTCGCATCCCGATAGCGAGACACGACGAAATCGCCGCGGAGCAGCCGAGCCGAGCCATGGCCGCCTTCCGCAGTGTCTTCCGCGACCCTGCCCTCCTCCCACCCGGCGCACATGCGGCGACCGAAGGGAGCTCTAGCCGTCGATCGTCATGACGCGGAGATCATTTTCCAGCTGAAGCGCGCGGTCGCGGATGATGTTCGTCGCCGCCCCGGCCTGCATCGGTACGTACATCGTGCCTTTGCGCGTCGCGTAAAGGGCTGAACGGGCTTCTCCGTCAGCAGATCGGAACGACAGCCAGGCGCGCTGCGCCGTCCGCAACCGGGTTGCCGCAGCCGCCGAAAGTCGGCGCGTCAGTGACGTATATGCCACGTTCAATCGCCGGTCGTAATCGCTTGACGCCTGAGCTTCGCATTCGGTCTGCCCGGCGGTCGACGCGTTTGCCGGAGCAGCAATGCAACGCTGCAGGGCGGCTTCGGTCGGATCGTGTTCCGGAAGGGCGGCGGCACCTTCCGGTGACACAGCGAGAAGGAGTAATGCAGACAGCATCATTTGCGAGGTTCCCCTGCCCCGTCGCCGGATTGCTTCATCCAGGCGACCCCGCCCGCCAGCGTGAGAACAAGGCCGATGCCGAGCAGGAACATGCCGAGAGCGTTGCCGCCGACCTCCTGATTGTTGCTGGCGCTGATCGACGCGGCTGCCTGATTGGCATCGGCCGCGGTCATCGCCGTGGCAAAGGCCGCTTCGTCGCAGCGATCGAGCATCTCCTGGCCTTGGTCCTTGAACCGTTCTCGACAGGCCGCGGCGCTAACGGGATCCGCTTTCGGCGGCGCGTTGCCAAAGGTGATGAATGCACCGACCGCGAGCAGCACGATACCGATGACGAGGGCAACTCGCGGGTTCATCTTCATTCTATTCTCCTGGCATGGTTTCTCGGCGCGTGTTGAACGTGGGACCGGGTCGCAGGTGCCACCGTCACAACCCGCCCTGGAAATTGAACGTGAAGCGGTATGGACGCGGCTTGCTCTGCTTGCCCGTGCGGGACACGGGGACGGCCCCGACCAATGTCAACTTTCCGTCGGCAATGCTCCGGGACGCGGCCAGTCTCCGCAGCCATCGCGACCGCAGGATCTAGTCGATCCACAAGCCCCGCGCCCGGTGCCAATCTTCGAGCGCGTACTCGGGATACTCCTCGAAACACTGGTCGTCGGAGCCAAAAACGGGCTCGACCCAGGATGCCTTCGAGGCGAGCATCATATGGACGCGGGACGGAGCTTTGGGCAGCTGGCTGTCGATTGCTGAAGCGAAGGGATGGAAGAGATCAGGATATTCCGGGCTGAACACCCATAGCGCGCTGGCGCATTTGGCGCAGAAATGCCGCTCGCCGGTGCTGACGGTGCACCCGCCCTCCCCGTCATCAAGCTCCGCATGGAAGACCGCGGTCTCACCTTCGATCGCCAGCGTCCGCTTGTCGGCGTGAAGATTGATCGCGTACCCGCCTCCCCCGGCGGTTTTCCGGCAGATCGAGCAATAGCAGCGCATGAACGGTACGGGCGCGTGGCTGTCGGCGGAAAAGCGAACCCATCCGCAGCGGCACGACCCTTCGAGTTTCAGGGGCATCGTCAGATCCTTTCGAATGGGGAACTGGCGAAACTGAGCGCGGTTGCCTCAAAATAGCCCACTGCAGGTCCCCACCCGTCCCACCGCTAGCTCAGTCGGTTTGCGGGCAGAGTGCGCGCCGCGGCGTCTGCCAGTCTTGCCGAAGAAGCGCGACCGCGACCCGCCAAGCGTGATCCCGCCGCTCGTTGGCTTGCATCGCTTCAGGCGGTGCCGGACAGTCGGGCAGCACGCCGCGCCCATGCGAACGCCGACCCGCCCACTTCATGCGGAACTGCAGCAGCGGAATCGCGATTTTCATCCCGCTGTTGGGAAGTTCGAGATTCCAGCGATAGCCGCTGGTATTGCCTTCGTAAGCGCCGCCGACTTCTTCTCCGACGAACACTGCGCGCTCCGTGTGACGAAGCATCGAAGCGAGTTCCGCGCCGCCTGAAAAGGTCTCGCCGCCTGCCAGCACGACGAGACGCCCGTGAAAGATCGGAGCGAACGCCGTCCACCGCGACATCAGACCGTTCGGGGGCGTGTTCAGACGCGTCCAGCGCCCGCCCTGAATCTGGCGTTGGGGGTCCTTGTCATCGTCATCAAAAACCTCGGTCTCGAAGCGCTTCCCGCTGAGGCTGGTCACGACAATGCGACGTGCGCGTGCCTCCACCGCGGCATATTTGTGCAGCGGCTTTTCGACGAGGTAGGAGAACAGGATGCTCTCGTTGGGCTCCGACCCGCCGCCATTCTCGCGCAAATCGAGGATAAGATCCCTCGCACCACGCCGCTCGATCTCGGCGAATATCCTTTGGATCGCGTCGGGAAAGGTCGTTCCCACCTTGCGCAGCCGGGCATTGCTGAAGGTCGGCACGTTCAGATAGACGGTGTGGTCATCGAGCCATTCGAGCGTCGGCAGCGGCGCCGGGTCTGCGGCCTCTGGGGGCCGTGCAAGCGGAGACACCGCCGGGAAGTCGCGTTCGATCCGTCCGCCAGCGCCTTCGAGCACGACATGGAAGTGCGACTGCGCCCCGCGCAATCTGTACAGGATCGACGAGAAACCCCGTCCCGAGACGGTGCGCATCGTGGCGGTGCGGATCACACCATCATGCGGGGTGACCGCCACCATCTCGCGCAGCAGGTCGGCATCGCGGACGCCGTCGACGGAGATCAGCCGCGTGCCCTTGGGGATATCCGCCGCGGCACCATGGCCGGCGAGCACGAACGCACCCCGCTCGGTCCACAGCAGATCCAGCGGAAAACGCGGCGCCCCCCTGTAACCCTGGCTCATGGCATCGCTCAGCTGGACGCTGAGATGCCCTTCGCCGATCTGGCCGAGCAGCGGACGCATGACGCGCCAAAGACCCTCACTGTCGCTGACGCGCGCGACACCCGCGCGCGCTTTGGCTTTAGCCGCCGCCCATGCGCGGCGGCTTTGATGCCAGTAGATGTTCGGTATGGCTGCCTCGACGGCGGAAATCGCGAGTTCCAGATCCTCCCGCGCGGCAACCTTCGTAAGCGAGGTATCCGGCGCCGGCGTGTCGG
The DNA here is from genome assembly GCF_002796605.1 of Sphingomonas psychrotolerans. NCBI lineage: Bacteria > Pseudomonadati > Pseudomonadota > Alphaproteobacteria > Sphingomonadales > Sphingomonadaceae > Sphingomonas > Sphingomonas psychrotolerans. The sequence continues at coordinate 830,757 of NZ_CP024923.1, read as the reverse complement.
CCAACGCCGGCGCGGCAAGCAGACATGCGCCAGCGAGAATAAGTCGGCCCCACAAGGGAATAGGCATCATCGTCAAAGCCCGGTAAGCAAAATACTGCCTTAGCCCGTGGAGGCAATATTTTGCCTAGTCAAGTCACCTCGTCTTTTCTCACGCACGTAGCCGCAAATGTGCGTTTACGTCGCATCGCCGCTGGCATGAGCCAGAAAGTCCTGGCGGAAGCTTCCGGCGTCAGCCTGCGCATGGTTGGCGGGATCGAGAATGGTGCGACCAGCGTCAGCACCGCAACGCTCGACCGCATCGGTATCGCCCTCAATGCCACCCTCGCCGATCTCGTCGCAGACCCATCGGCCTCGCGCACCGCCCGAATTGACCGGGCCGGCTGGAGCGGCGAGCAAGGCGGCGAAGGCGTATTGCGATGGAGCATCGATGTCCGGCGCGAGGTCGAGCTATGGGAATGGCGGCTCGAGCCGGGCGAACGCTACCAGGCCGCGGCCGACCCGGCTGGATGGCATGTGATGATCTTCGTGGTCGCGGGAAGGCTCACACTCGAACTCGAGACTGAGACGATCGAGCTGAGTGCGGCGAACCATGTGTTCGACAGTGCCCAGGTCCACGCGTTCGCCAACTCGGGCAATGAGGCCGTGCGTTTCTTCCGATGCACCGCTTGGTGAAAGAGCGGAGGTCGGCTTCGGCGCCGCTTCGGCTCTGCTTAAAGCTACGCGATAGCAGGGCCGGCAGTCACGGCGGATTTACTCCCGTGCGAGACGACAAGCGGCAAGCTCACAGCTGAAGCCGCAGTCGATCGCGGGCGCCGTGCCTGCTGCGACCAGTTCAGCTTAGCTTAGCTTAGCTTAGCTTAGCTTAGCTTAGCAGCGCAGTCAGCCCGCGGCGCTCATTTTCGAGGCCAGGTTCACGGCCGCCCTGCCGAGCGTATCCTCGGCGGCGCGGGCCATGGTTTCCCAAGTGACCGCGGAGCGCTCATGCATCGCGCGGCGGTTCGGCAGGTCGGTGTTTTCGGCTGCCGCGCGCTGGGCTGCGGCATTGGCCAGATAGGTTTCGATCGTCGTCATCGCGCGCCGTATTGCCCAAATGCGCCTTCGCGTCGAATCTGGTCGGCATCGCAGTTGCCGGCGCCCGCAATATGCAAGGCGCCGGCGGGGCGCCTCGTTGGCCGTCCATGTTGACGCTGGCGATGCGTGACATGAATAGGGATCGGGATGGACGCTTGGCTCTTCTCGAATTCCGACAGACTGCATGCGCTGACGATCGACGAGCAGGGAAGCAACCTTCCCGCCGAGCTTGACCCGTGGACGCTGGTGCGATTCCATTCGTTGGACGGCACGGCGGCCGACGAGCAGGAGGCAATCGCCCTGATCGAGGAGCACGGCTATTGCTGTTTCGAGTAGGTCGCCGTGCCCGTCTGCTAATTCTGAGCTGGCAGAAGGATGTGGAGCGTGACCGAGCCTAAGCAGGTGCCCCGGCGTTATCCGGCGCAGCCTGGGCCCGGGCAAAGGTGGCGATGGTCGTTTGGACCCCTTCTATGGCCATCCAATGAGCCGCGAGGTTGAACTGGCTTTGCGGTGGCAGGGGCTTACGCCCGGCGCCTCACCGCCCCCTGTGCGTCAGGAGGCGTGCGCTGATTGGCACCGGCAGCCGTACCACCGGTGCGCGCACTTTCCGTGGCCACCGACGGCGTTTCGGCGGGCAGTGGCTGCCCCAACCGAAGCAGCAGATCGGTCATAGCATCGCGATCGACGGCCGGTGAGAACAAATAACCTTGCCCCAAGACACAGCCGAATGCGCTCAGTTGCGCGGCCTGGCTTTCCGTTTCTATCCCCTCGGCAACCACGCGGATGCCGAGCTGTTCGGCTATGCTCAAAAGTCCTCCGACGATCACACTGCTGGGGTTCCCCGGCGAGAGGCTGTCGACGCAGCTCTTATCGATCTTGAGGACATCCACCGGGACCGTCAGCAGATGGGTCAGCGACGCGAAACCGGTTCCGAAGTCGTCGAGCGCAACGCGCAGCCCTAGCGCTCGCATCGCCTTGATTTCGCGCGCGATGACATGGTCGCGGCGTCCCATAAACATTCTCAGTGATCTCGACGATGAGGTGCTGGAGCGGCACGTTGGCCGCCGCGAACGCGGCGCTGAGCTGGCCGCCGAGCTTGCCGCCGAGCTTGCCGCGGTGAACGTCGGCATAGGACACATTCAAGCCGACGTGCTGGACCGGAATGCCAAGATCGAGCCAACTCCTGATGTCCGCAACGATACGCTCGAGCATACGCTCCGTAAGCGAGCAGGCGATCTGCGCGTCCGAGGCCGCATCGCTGAAGGCCGCGGCGGGAATGATGTCGCCCTCCGGCGTGATCAGGCGGCATAGTGCTTCGACGCCGACGATTTCGCGCGTGTCGAGGCGGAAGATCGGCTGATAATAAGCCTCGACGCGGTTTGCGCGAAGGGCGTCCCCAAGGTCGCGGATGGCCGTCAGTCGTTCGTGATCGCGGTCCCGATTCCGGGCCAATAGCGGACAAACCCGCCCCGGCCCGTCTCCTTGGCGTGATAAAGCGCGAAGTCCGCTTTTTGTCGGACGGTTTCGACAGTTGTATCCTCAATTCCCAGCACGGCGCCGCCGATCGTCGCCGGTGGAGAGACCAGATGCCCGTCACATGACGCCGGCTCGGCAAGGCAATCGAGAAGCCGCTGCGCCGTGCCCGAGATGTCCCGAAGGTCCTCCAGCGTCTCCCAGATGATCGCAAACTCGTCGCCCCCGATCCGGAAGGCCTTCGCCGGCGCCGAGGCGGCGTACACATCCCAGTCGGATCGTTGAAATACCACAGCATACAAGCATCTGATGGTATTTTCGATAGCACTCGCCGGTCCGTCGGATGGGAGACCCGTCTCTGCCGCGAGAGGGGCTGCGCCCTTAGAAGCTGAAGCCAATCCCCATGCCCCCGCCGGAACCCTTGTGACCGCTCAAGCTGGCGCTGCCGCGAATTGCCACATGGCCGCCGCTCAGCATATGGGACGCACCGAACGCGACCGCCTGCTGACCACGCCACGTTCCCGCCCCGATTCCAATCGTGGTTCGACCCGGTTCGACCGCCTGGGGAATGTTCGCGCCCGCCATCGCAGCGGCGACGCCAGCATCTGCGCGGTCTCCCATGCGATCAAGATCGAACTTCAGTCCAGCGATCCGCTCGTTAGTGTACGCGTTGGCCAGCGAGAGCGTTTGCGCACCGACTTGATCGCTGTACGTGCGAGCGCTGGCGAGCGTAGCCACGTCCCCGGCGCGGGCGTAGTCCTGCGCCGAGACGAGCGTAGCCACGTCCCCGGAGTCCGCATAATCCCGCGCGGAAGAAAGCGTCTCGCTATCTCCTGCTGCGGCGAACGCCTGCGCCGAGGCGAGCGTCGTCGCCGCCGCGGCATCAGCATGGCTGTTGGCCGCAGCCAGCATCGCAGCATCGCCAATGTCGGCATAGCCCTGCGCCGCCCCCAGGGTCGCGGCGTCCCCCGCTGTTACCTGCCTGACCGACGCGGCGTCGGTGGCTGCCACCCCGTCGGCAATGTTTATGACGCGGCGTTTGAGCGTGGCATTGCCGAACGAGGCTGAATTGTCGTCGCTGCTCAGCGCTACCGAATCGGCGCCAATCGCTACCGAGCGGGTACCGGATGCTCTTGATCCCTCGCCAATCGCAACGCTCGAGGTCGAACGCGCTTGCGCATCGGCGCCAATGGCAACGCTCCGGGTTCGGGCATCGGCCCGATTACCAATTGCAGTAGAGGAAGTACCCGCGGCCCGTGCCCGGACCCCAATTGCCGTCGCCTGCGTGACCGACCGCGCGCCCGCCCCGACGGCTAGGCTGTTGCTACCTCGGTCGCGGCCCCCAGCTACCGACTGCGCTGACGCTGTCGAAGCGAGAAGCATCCCTACAGCTACGAGGCTGGTTCCTGCCATCATGCGGATAGGGGGAAGGCCAAACGTACTAGCAAGACGGGCGGTGAGGTGCGGACACTTCATTCTTGAAACTCCCTGAGGGATGACACGCAGGCACTGAATAGCCGCCTCCCAAGGTGCCCGCGTCCTTCGATCGTAGGATACCCGCCGCTACCGAACGCGCGGTTCTGTTGAGCCGCGCCCTTCCGGGGCTAATTGCTAGTAGGATATCACGCTGGCCCGATCCAGAACGGCGGCTATCGTCCTCTTTGCTCGTAAAAGCTGCTCGTCCGCAAATCACCAGTAGAGGACGTTCACTACACCTTGACTATCGTGATCGCGTTCGCGCCTTTGCGCCCTTCCGGGCGAGCCGAAAGGCGACCCCAACAAAGACCATGAAACCGATTTGACTGATCTTGAATGTGGATGTGAGGATCAGCAACAGGGCAGTCACACCTCCTTGTCTAGCCACAAGGATACTTCGTCCGCGATACATATGATGTCCAGTGTTGGGGCGTTAGCAGTCGGCCGCTTCTGGCATCCGCTTCCCTAGTTCTAAGAAACGCATTTCATGGATGCGGCATGAATGACCGAAGTTATGGAGCCGCGCTATTGGTCTTGGGTGGAACTCCACCTTTGAACTCAATTCTCACAGCGAGAAACGGCGCTGATCCGCGGTTCAAGACGGCATGCGGGCCTCCGGCTCACCTCTTACGGTCTGGGTGACCTCAAACGCAGGTGCGTCGATGCGCTTCGTTTCAACCGGCCTGCCGTCAACCAGCTTGTAGGCAATGTAGGTAATCGGCTGGGGCTGTTCGAAATACATCACGCTTGGCCCGCGGTGATCGTGTATCGGCTCAATCGCGCCGGGCGCCACCTCAATCCGCACGACTCGAATCTTGTCGTCTTCCATCAAGACCCGATGGCTCTTTGGCACAGCGGCGACTGCATCGAAAACCGAGGAGCAGTTTGAATCCCAAGCAAAAACACCCAAATCATCGCGCTCTCCGTATCCTAGCTATTACATCTGGACACCAATGCGGTGCCCCAGCACCACTGTGATGTAGAACCAATTTTTCGATGTGCTCCGCGTTCGCCGGCACATGACCAGTGCGGTCATTGCGACAGGCCAGTCGACCTCCGGGAGCTGCCATTTGCGCGGCTCTCCCGAAATCCGTGAAGACGTGCCGGGATCATTCGATTTGGCGCGAGCAGGTTACGCGGACGTCCATCGCGACATAATTTCCGCGGGCAGTGCCCGGCGCGCGACCGGTGAGGCTCACCTGACTGATCCGCTCGAACTCTGGCTGCTCCTCACATGTCGGCGGCGTGAAGGAAAACGCGTGATGATTGGCGTGGCCGATGTGGACCGTGTTTCCAGGAAGGAGAAAATATTCGTCCGCCCCGGGGCTGTCCTTGTCCTTCAGGTCGAAATGAACCTTAACGATCATCTGGCGCTTGAGATAAACCCCGGGGATCGTGATCGTTGACAGCGCCGTCTGCGGATATTTGCCGAGGATGACGGGCTCTTCGGTGCTCCAGATCGTCTGCCGGTTCCATCCGCGCAGCCGCAGCCGACTGGCGAAAGCTATCCGACGAAGCGAAGCTCGCCGAAAGCCAGATATTGCCGTAGATTTCGCCACGTCGGTGCCGCCGGCACTGAGGCGGACACCCTTGACCGCGACTTGCCACCGCGCACCCGCCCGATTGCATTTCTCCACCAGATTTCGCCACTTCAGTTCCGCCTCGCTCAGCTCCTGCGGCCCGGAGACGATCGGCGGTTTGCGAGTGGGGGCGGGCGTTCGCAGTCCGGTTGGCAGTTTGCCGATCAGCGGCTCGGCGCGCTGGCCGGCGGGCAGAGTTTGGGTGAGCAGTGCCAGCCCCGCGGCATTCCGTACGACATCAAGTCTCCCGCGCTGAACACGGACAGTGCCGAATCAGACCTGAGCCACGCGTAAATTGCCTGCTTCGGCGCAGCATCCCATGTTCGAAGGATGGCGCGTCAGCGTGTCCGGACTGCGCGGCTGAGACGATCGTCCATTGCCTTCATGTCCTGGTGATAAACGGACGCCGCGGCACCAAGCTGGGCGAACCGCGACCTGGCCCCCAGCATGGCAGCGCGCGCGCCCGCCACATTCCGACGGACCAGCGCCAGGCGAGCGCGGGTCAGCAGGCTCACTGCATGCGTCGTATCGATCGGCTGCTGCGCCTCAAGCCGCGTTAATACGGCGGCAAGGAGCCGTTCGGCATTCTCCACTCGGCCGAGATCTGAGAGCGCATCGGCGCGGGCAAGCTCGATAAGCAGGGTCGCGGGAGTTTCTGGCCCGATATGTTCGGCGGAAATCGGCAGCGCTTCATCGAGCAGTTGGAGAGCTTTGCGGGGCTGCCCCTGCAGGTTGAGCAGCCTGGCGTAGCGCAACAGGTCAACGGCCAGCGCAGTCGATCGCCCGGCGCGCGCGCGGCGCTCCGCCACTACTTTGCTCAACAAGGCCGCTGCCGCGCCGAGGTCGCCCTGGCGCGTGGCGAGCCCGGCCTCCAGCCGCATCAGGTTCAACGCGCCGTTCGAATATTGCTGTTCGTTCCCGGCCAGCACCGCCTGGCCGCGGCGCACGATCACCAAGGCCTCGTCGGGCCGGCCAGCCTCGCTCAGATGTGTGACCAGATTGGTATAGCGCGTCGCAAGATCGCGATCATAGCCGGCATAGGCTCGCTCCGCCTCGGCCATATTGGCCATCAGCAGGGCGATACCTTCGTCGCGCTTGCCCTCCAGCCGCAGCATGAAGGCGCGAGCGCCGATCGCCTCGACATGCTCGCGGCGGAAGCGGCGCGGATCGGTCTGCCAGAAGCGGTCCACCGCCTCCAGCAGCCGCCGCGCTTCGTCGAAACGCCGATCGGCGACAAGCACGGTCGCCAGCTTCAGCTTGAGCCGGGCCGCGCCTGGCGGATCGTTGCGGCCGATCCCCCGCGCCATCGCTGCCTCGATAAGGGACCGAGCACCGGAACGGTTCTCGACCATCAGGTGCAGATCCGCCAGCGCCGCGACGATCGAAGCGGATTCGGCCGATTCTGGTGGAAGCGATTGCGCCAGCCGGTTGGCGGTGCCGTCGATCAGGTCGGTGGCGCTCATCTTCTTGATCCGAGCCGGATCACGCGCATCGCGGAATACCTGCATCATCGCTTGGTTGACCGCTTCCAGCCGCGCCGCTTCGGATCGCGCAACGTCGCGCTCTTCCGCAGCCATGCGGGCTTGCCAGGCGGTCCCGCCGACGCCCGCAAGAAGCACCAGGGTGATGATCGCCGCCGCCCCCAGGCTCCAGCGGTTGCGGCGGATCAGCCGGCGAACGCGGTACGCCCGCGAGCCCGACAAGGCAGCGACCGGCTGCAGCGCCTGATGCCGGCGAATGTCATCGGCCAGCGCATCGACGCTGGTATAGCGGTCTGCGGGCGAGCGTCGCATGGCCTTGCCCACGATCGCATCCAGGTCGCCGGCTATTTGCGTTCGCGTGACGTTCGGATCCTGCGCAGTGGCGCTCGGCGCCGGCGGCTCCTCGTGCAGCATGCGGCGCAGCATCGTCTGCCACAAATCATCCTCGCCGAAGCGCCAGGGATCGTGGCCGGACAACAGTTCATAGAGCACCGCCCCAAGCGAATAGATGTCGGTAGCGACGCTCAACTTGCCGCCGTTGAGCTGCTCGGGCGCGGCGTAGCAGGGCGTGGCCAGCGCTCGCGTGGCGGTCCGGTCGAACGCGAGCGGATCGATCAGCATCGCAATCCCGAAATCGAGCAAGCGCGCCCGCCCGGTGCGATCGACCAGTATGTTACCGGGCTTCAAGTCGCGGTGGACGATGAGTTGGGCATGGGCATAGCGGACGGCGTCGCATAGCTGGAGGAAAAGCTGGAGCCGGGTCGAAAGGTCGGCGCGCTCGGCTGCGCACCATGCGGTGATCTCGCTCCCCTCGACATATTCCAGCACCATATAGGGCCGGCCGTCGGGCGCGATGCCGCCGTCGATCAGGCGCGCAATTCCGGGATGCTCGAGCCCGCCGAGCATACGCCGCTCGTCCTCGAACCGGTGAAAGCGGCTTGCCGCTTCCGGGCGCAGCATCTTCAGCGCGGCTCGCTGGTCGAAATCGCCGCGCATGCGATGCGCGAGATAGACTTCGCCGCTACCACCCCGGCCGATCAGCCGCTCAACGCGGAAGCTGCCGACGATCATGTCGGGCGCAAGCGAGGCATAATCGAACGTTGGACCCATTTCCGGGAGTGCCACCGGTCGGTCGAGCACACCGCTGTGCTCGCTCGTCGCAAGCATCGCCCGCACGCCCGCCTCGACCTCCGGCAGCAGTTCCATCGCCGCGATCGCTTCCTCTCGCCCCGACGACAAAGCGCTGAGGTGATCGAACGCATCGAGGATCGCGGCCCACTCCGCCGAGCCGGGCTTCTTCAGCATCCGGCGATGGTATCGCGCCGCAGTGCCCCCGTCCACGTCTCCTCCGATCGAAGGACGCGTCCACCCGCAAGCCTGCGACAGCGCCAATAATCTTTGGCCGGATTTCCGCTCTGCGCACGTCAAACCATCGATACCCCCGTTCGAGGATGTTGAGGATGCAGATCAACCGGCTCACGATACCAATGGGCATTGCCGCCGCGACGCTGGTCGCCGCACCGCTGCGCGCGCAGACCTTCAAGCCGGTTATGGAGCCGATCAAGCGTCCACCGGCCCGGCAAGCCGTAGTCGCGCTGAAGAATCTGCCGCCGGAGATGATCAAGATGCACACCGGTGATGGCTGGCAGGCGCCCCGGCGCACGCCCGGCCCGCGCGCCGGAGTCACGCGCGTCTCGGTGCCGATGCAGAATTGCCGGCAGCCCGCGGACCTTATCGACCTTCGCCGCGCTCGCATGAACGGCTTCACCGTAGTCGCCTACCGGCTAGAGGAGGCGCCCGGGCCGCGCGGATACAAGCAGGCGGCCTCCGCGAATGTCCGCCCCTATCGCCGCAATGGCGAGCGGCTGTTGAACGCCAATAACCCGGCCGAGATCGACGTGTTCAGCGTCTCGCCTGGCCCGTGGGTGCTCGACGCGCCCGTGCGCGGCAAGACGCAGCGCCTGGGGTGCCAGGCGACCTGGCAGCTGTCGATCGACATGATCGGACCGAAGGGCAAGGATCCGATCACGGGGCGCACACGGTGAGCCCGCTCCGCATCGCGCTCGCACTGACCAGCATCGCCACGTCGGCCAGTATCGCTCGTGCGCAAGTGACGCCTTCACCACATATCGGCACCGGTAAGCTGGCGCCGGGCGTCACGATCCCTGACTGGAACGTCGTGCTTCGCCTGCCCAGCGTCGAGCTCGAGCGCAAGGAAGTGTTCGACTGGGTTGATCGCGACCTCACCCTGGCGATGCCGCAATTTTGGAGCCGCCCGGTACGCGACATTGCGCGCAATTACTCCAAATCGGCACTGGCGGTCGAACGCGTACGCAGCCGCGTCGGCTCGGCATGCGCGCCCTTCTATGATCGCATCGACCTGACCATGGTTCGGCTGCGGCGCTTCCGGCTGGTCGGCTACAATATCGAGCCGCTGCCGCCCCGTTACGGGCAGGTGCAGACATCCCCGGCCGAGGCGATCGCGGTCAACACCAGGGTTGGCGATGTCTTCTCCGCCTCGCTTATGGACGCGAACCAGATCCGCATCCGCCCGCCGCTGTTCGTCAAGCAGGAGGGCGCTCTCAATACCTGCTGGTCCGGATATTGGCTGACGGTGACGCTCGAAGGGCCGAAGGGCGCAAGCCCCTTCGGCGACTATCGCCGCCCGTCACACCGCGATAGTCGCTAGAAACGGGGATAGCCATGAAGACGCTGCATGTTCTGGCCCTGCTTGGGACGCTCGCCACACCCCGCGCCGCGCCTGCCCAGGATCGCTCCAGGCAATTGACTCCGGGCGTGGTCATCAAGCCGCAAGTCGAGTTCGTGAAGCGCGTCCAGATGCGCACCGTGAGGCTGAGCCACATCCCCGATTCCGCGCTGCATCTTCAGATCTGGCCGGGGTTGCAGGTCGCGCGCGTCGCGCCGGCTGCGCCCGGTGCGATCGGTACGGCCGGCGCAACTGTCTATGTCGCGAAACGCTGGCAGGATCCGGCGCCTTCGTCTCTGAACGACGCTTGCACCGAACCCCGGCTGCGCGGCGGCGACGAAATCGACATCACCGAGCCGAGGCGCCACGGCTTCCGGCTGGCGGACGTGACGATCACGTCGCTTGTCCCGCCCCAGGGTTATAAGACGGACAATGCGCCGTTCCGCCGGGGTGCGTACAAGGACGTCAACGGCAACGGGACGACTGATCTCGACCAGGTCGTCCGCATCCCGCTGAGTGCCCGGCGCCATCACATGTTCGTGCTGGGCGCTTTTTCGGTCCCCTGCTTCACCGGATATCGCGTCGATATTTCGCTGCGTGGCCCCGCGGATGTGGACCCGTTCAGCGGCCGCCGGATCACGCGCAGCCAGGTCAACTGATCCGCCCCCTACCTTTTGCAGTTCGGAGTTTTCGCTTGACCGTCCGCATTTCCTGCCGCCTGCTTTTTGGCCTAATCCTCGCGGGCACCACGGCCGGCCCCGCTCTGGCCGAGGGTACGCGCATCTATGTCCAGACCTTCGATCCACGCGCGGCGCAGGCCGACGGCCTCCGGATCCTCGCCGATCGGCCGGAGGGCCTGGAGACCTTCACCAGGACGGCGTGGAGCGCGGCGCGGGGGACCGCCTGCGACGAAGTGAAACAGCAACTGCCCGCTGCAATCCTGAAGCGGGATTCGGGCGCAAGGGTGCCTCCACACGAGATCAGCTGCGATTTCGGCCCCGCGACCAGCGTGGCCGTAAGCGCGAGCGGCAATAATCTGAACACCATGCTGCGGGTCGCCAGCAATCACGTCCGGTTGAAGATCGAGCTCGATGCCGGCCGGCCCGACTTCTACGTGAAGGTGCCCTTCTCGATCGAAGCAACGATCAAGGCGCATGCGGGTGATGCCGGACGGCTGCTCACTCTCGACGCAGTCACCGCGAGGGTCGATGCGGGCAAAGTCGATGTCGATGGCGCGACCGTGGTCGGCGATGCCCTGTTGAAGCTCGCCGAGTTCGCGAAATTCGACGTGGGCGCCGTCATCGCGAAGGGTGTCGAGAGCCAGCGCATCCCGGTGGATGGCGTGGGGGAAAGCTTCAACACCGCCTTGGCGGAGAGTGCACCGGGCCAGGTCGCGCAGGCTGTGTCGGTATCCTTGTGGCGGCAGGGCAATGTGACAGCGGTCGTTCTCGTCCCGCGCTTCCCCGCATTGCCTCGCGCACCGATCGCTGGCGCGATCATCGCCCGTCCCTCCATGCCCGATTGCTCCGACCTCACGGTGCGGGCGAGCGCCCATGGCCCAGGCAAGCTGGTCAGTCCTTTCGCGTCGCCGGTGCGCTTCACCCCGGGAGCTGAAGTGACCAGTGGCAGCGTCCAGACCGCCCGGGTCGGCACCCCGGTCGGCCAGGAAGGCGTGCCCGCCGAGCGGCGGTGCAGATATCGTATCGCTGACGCACCGATCGGCGCCAATCCAGTCGTCAACGCCGCCATCGGCCGCGCGCAAAGGCCGCAGCGATCGCTGACCGTGACCCCTGCAGAGCAAACCGCCCGCGCGCCTGCGAACAATGTCGACTTCCAGACCGCCTGGACCCTAGCCAGCAATCCCGACTGGCTCGAAACGCAGGAACGCCCCTTGGCGGGGAAGCTGCGGCCGGGCGAAGCAGTGACTCGCCCCGGTGGGGCCATCCGCGCCGGCGATACGATCCGCGGCGGCGTTCGCACACCCGCCACCCCCGCTGCCGGCAGGAAGCTTCCCGGCAAGCGCAAGATACTGCGCTGAAATCCCCTCGATGGAGAAATGATATGACTGGAATCCTCCCCCTCCTGCTCGCCACCGTCGCCGTCACGGCAACGTCCTTCGCCTCCGCGGCATCGCAAACCGCGCAGCGCAAGCCCGATCTCGCCGACATCGCCGCGGGTACCTATGAAGGCGCGGTGGTCGCCGATACGCGGGGCGGATCGCAGTCCGACGTCACGATCACGGTCAAGCGGGTCGCCAAGAATGTCGTGGAGGTATCGAGCGACTATGACCGCGTGCCGACCGTGCGCATCGGGCTCACGCGCGCGATGGATGCGATCCTCGCAGCCAGGCCCGGCAACGGCTTCCTGATCGAGCAGGCGAAAGATCCGAGGCGGCTCGATCTCTCGATCGACGGCGCGACCCTGATCGTCCGCAAGCAGGACTGATCAGGGCTTCCATAGTCCATCGGCCACGCGCCGCGGCACGATCACTGCCTCGGCCGCGCGCCCCTGGGCGTTGCGGACGAACGTCACCGATCCCTCGATGCTGACGCCGTCCCCCTGCCTACGTCCCGGCGCCTGCACCCCGGGCGGCGGCTCATAATGCAATGTCTTCACCGATACCCGCGGATGCCCAGACATCTGGATCGAGAAATTCCCCGGAGGACAGGGCGCCCGATTGCAATAGATCGGGACGTAAGTGACCGTCATCTTGCCATCATAGCGTTCCGGGGCGGGACCGCTGGCGGGGAAGACCTGGAGGGCGAGCAGGAACGGCGCGATCATTCGCAGTTCGGCTCCCCGGCCGCACATGAGTAACGCCCGCCACGGATCGGGAAGTTGAAGTTCCGGCCACCGCCATCCGTGCGCAGGATCAGGCGAACGTCGGGATATTGGCGATGCCCGGTCGCCGACCAGCGCACCTTGCCACCCGAAATCTGCGACACCCGCACCACCACTTCGCTATCGGAGTTGCGCACGATCGTCAGCACCGACCCCACGGTTTCATATTTGTTGCCGCCGCCGCGCGGTATCCGCGAGCTGGTGATGAAGCCCTGGACGGCATTGGCCAGCCCCGCACCCCGGATCACATGCTCGCTCCCCAGCCGGAACTGGATGCCGGATCGCTTGCCGTCGATCGTGTCGATCCAGCCCTTGCGGTCCCACGATGCGTGCATCACGCCGCGTGGCACCGCGTCCGCCGGCCCGGGCGGCAGGGCGCCGGCGTCCACCACGGTGTTCGGCGTAAACACCTGCGGCGCCGGGCTCGGCTTGGGCCGCAGCGGCCGCTGCGCCTGCACCTGCACCTGTGCCGAAGCCATGTGGGCCCCGCAGCAGGCAAGGCTCGCAGCTAGAATCAGGCGATACATATAAGCTCCTCAGCGGGGCGACAGGCCGCGCGGGCCGGTCACGTAAAAGGTCAGGTTGTATTCCGACCCGCACGCGGTGAACGCGCGATCGGCATCAGGAACCGGGACATGGCGCCCGAATTTCGCACCCGTGACATCGAACGGTTTGTTCAGGCTGAAGCTGGCATCGCGCCGCATCCGCCACGCGCCCCACTCGACCTTGAGGAAGGTCAGCTCGTCCACCTTCTGCCAGGTGCTGGCGTAGCTGCCGGTGAAATGACCGTCGGTCGGGCCGTTTTCCATGGCGATGCGCGAGAGGCGGAAGCCGGGGCGCAGTTCCAGCGCCGTCTCCAGCTGGGTCAGGTTGATCCGCTCGCTGCCCGCGCCGGGGCAGAGGCGGGTGCGCTGGTCCTTCGGGAAATCGAGGTACCGCGTGACGGTGATCGAGCCGTCCCGCTCTGCCGTGACAAACTCCCTCCCGCGGTTCCACGCCTTGATCCGCAGGCCGGCATCCTCGAGCGCGCGTTGCTCCCAACGAGTCATCGCCAGCTTCACTTCGGCTTCCTCGGCCTCGAAGCTGCCGCCGCCGATCGTGAAGGATGCGCAGCCCCCCGTTCGACGGCCCGATCACAATCAGCAAGGTCAGCTGGCTCTTCGACGGAAAGCCGGACTGCCCTGCCGGCACCTGCGCGACGATCAGATCGTCTTCCCGGCGGCTAATTGCGAGGTTCGCCGCATAGCGTCCGTCACTCGACTTGAGCACCAGCACGTTGGCGTTCGACAGCCGCCCGAAGCCCTGGCCCCGGATCGAGTGGACGCTGCCCGGTCGAAATCCGAAGTTCCGCCGCTCTCCGTCAATATCGGAGACGAAACTGCCGTCAGGATTGCTGACCAGCTTCGTCCTGCCGACGAGCAGCGGTACTGGCACCGGTCGATTGATGATCGGGCGAGGGCGCGCCTTGATCTTGATCGGCAATACCTGTGCCGACGCGGTTCCAGCCCAGCCCAGCAGGGCCGGGGCGAACACCGCCCGCCCCATCTCGCGCTGCATGGAAACCTCGCGGGCGCAATGCGCGTCCAGCATCGAATTGGCAGGGGCAGACCGGGTGGACATCTCCCAAGCCTAGAACGCCACGCCGCGCCGCACGTCCTCCGAATGTGGGAGGCGTGCAGCGATTTCGAGGGATAGGCACTGCGGATGCGCCACCTCCTTCCCGCTTTGCTTTGTACCGTCCCTCTTCTGTGCAGTGCGGCCCCGCCGCGCACCGTGACGATCCAAAATCGCACGGCGAACGTGCTTCGCGGCGTCTATCTGTCGCCGGCCAGCGTCGATGCCTGGGGTCCCGATCGGGCCACCGAAAATGTCCGCATCAAAGGGAAGCTGACTTTACCCCTTCCAGGCCCGGGATGCCGCTGGGACGTGCGTGTGCTGCTCGGTAATCGGCCGGGCGAACAGATTTTCCGCAATCGCGATCTTTGCCGCAATCCGGTCATCACTGTCGATGGCCGCGGGCGTTTCCAGCGGGGCTCGGAAACACCCAGATGGAATTAGGGCGATGCCCGGGCCGCCGGCGACGCACAAGCCGACCCGATCCGAATGGACCCGAATCGACGCGTTGTTCGATGGCTTGGGCCTGCCGGGCCCGGTTCGCGAGGCCCGTCTGTCGCGGGTGGGGGATCCATTCGTGGTCGATCGCGTACGCGTTCTGCTGGATATGGGGAACAGGATCGGCGTGCTCGATGCTGTCGTGCCTCACATGGGCGTCTCATCGGTCAAGCTGCACTGAGTTTCCGTTTCACGACGATAGTAATTCGCTATGGATCCACGCCCGCGCCTGGGCCCAGCGGCGGCGTACCGTCCGTTCGCTCATGCCGAGGACTTGCGCCACTTCGGGCTCGGTCAGTCCGGCGAAGAACCGGCAATCGACGATCCTCGCCAGTTCGGGGTCAAGTTCCGCCAGCTCTGTCAGCGTGTCGCCTAGGTGGACCAGCATCTGGTCGTCAATCCCGTCGGCGACTTGCGCGGCTGCTTCGATCGGCAGGCGTTGCGCGCCCCCGCCGCGGCGCTCGGCAAGTCGGGCGCGGGCCGCATCGATCATGATGTGACGCATCGTCGTAGAGGCTGTGCGGACGAAATGCTCGCGGCTTTCCCAATCGTCCCGGGCGTGGAGCTTCATCCACGTCTCGTTGATGATCGCAGTCGTCTGCCATGTCTGCGGCGATCCCGCCCGGCGGAATTCGCGGTGCGCGGCGGTGCGCAGTTCCTCATAGAGCGCGCCCGCCAGCCTCTCGGCTCCGGCTGATTTTTCCGTCGTCATCTGGCCGGTTTCGTCCTCGCTTCGCGTCAACCGATAAAAGCATGCAGGAGCCACGCGCGATGTACAGCCGGACCATTGCCGCCAACGAGGAAGCCCCCGTCTTTCTGCGGCGGCCCGCCCCGAACCCGAGACCGACAGCGCAGACGCCGGAGGTCATCGTCATCGAAGCATCGGGCAAGCTTGTCGAAGCGACCGTCGGTGGCCACAAGCTTCTCGCCGAAGGTAGCGTCTTGCGCTGCAGCTTTGGCCGCGTCGCCGGTGCCACCCAAATTGTCGCCGGGCGCCTTGACGCGGCAATCGCCAGCACCATCGCTCACAGTCGCGCAAGCGCGACGTTCGAGAAACCGCATCAGCGCCTCGACGCCGAGTTCTTCGCCATCCAACCCGGGGGCGACGGTGCTCCTCGCATCATCATCCTGTTGAAGCCGGTGCGCATCGGGCAGGTTCCCCGGCTTCGAGCGGTTCGGTCTGCTTTCGGGCTGACACAGGCGGAATTCCGCTTGCTCGAAGCACTATACGCAGGTTGTTCAATTCCGGAGGCCGCTCACCTCCTGGGCGTGGCCCGGAGCACGGCCCGAACGCATTTACAGCGCGTTTTCGACAAGACAGGAGTGCGCCGCCAGGCCGACTTGATGCGCGTTGTGGCCTGCGGCTGATCTGGCCCAGGGATCCGGGTAAACCGGACGTCAACGATTGAACGATCCAGCGCTGGCTGCGCACTTAGAGTTGGACTTTCCTGGGTACGGATGACTGCGCCGATTATTCGCGGTCATTTGCAGGCTAATGTCGCGCACGGCTGCAATTCGCGATACTGCTTTTGAGAGCTGCCAGCCGCTAACGCCTATAAGCAGTTAGGCTGCTTTCAGCATCAGTTGCGGTCGGCAACGCGTCCATTTGTCGCCTTCCAGCGCGCCTGATGCGATCCCTAAACCCGCCATACGCTCAGATTTGGAGATCGGCCGGCGCACCGGCACGTTCCGGCTCGGCGGTGATCAGCTGGTCATCGATGAAGCCGGCGATAGCAAGATCAGCTTTGCGGACTACGCCATCGCCATGGTCGACGAGCTCGAAGAGCATCGCCACAGCCGCAGACGATTCACCGCAGCATATTGACGTGCAGGTTCCCCGTCATGGCCGCGACGCTGCTCAACGAGATGGGACTATGGCATGCTGACGCCATCGAGCGTCAGTTGGCGCACTGCGACAACAACGCCGGCCGCCGCGCCTATACGCGCGGAGAGTATTGGGACGAACGCGTGCGCATGATGCAGCACTGGTCGGATCATTCGACTTCCTCCGCGACGGCGCCAAGGTCCTCAAGGGCAAATTCGGAAGGGCGAAAAGCAGATAGTCGCCCGGGGGCATCATCTGCATTGGACGCCAAGTCGTAGCATGAAGCGGACCGGCGCTAAGCGCGTAGCGGCAGCTGACTATGACCGGTTTCCACAAATCGCCAATGTTCAGCGCAGAAGTGGCGCAAGGGGCGCGATCGCGAGGGTGAACGGCGGGACTTCGACGAGAACCCCGCCCGAAAGCAGCACTCCCCCGCCGTCCGCTGCGTCCGATAGCAACGAGATCAGCGCTCGGCTACACGGAAGAATGATACCGATGGTCCCGGTGCCCCCCTCTCCGCCAATTCGGCCTTCCATCATATTGATAATAAACAATACTTCTTGGTAGAAGAATTTTGGCCCCATTGCCGGTCCCGTTTACGCTCGCCGCCTCTCCACTCGGCCGCTGCGCGCCATGAAGCCGACGCTGGCGACAGCGATCACCGCCACGGTTGCAGCAATCCTGTCGAGCAGCGTGCCTTCCAGCATCGTACCTCGGCGATGATCGCGCCTGATCGCGATGGATTGCTTAAGGAGGAGTCGTACGCAGGCAGGGTGGAGTGGTGGGGTGGGATGCAAAGCGGCCGGTACGAAGGCATCCTGTGCTTTGATCCACATCCGATCAAATGAACTATCGAACCTAATCCGCGGCTAACATTCATAAAAGTATTGTGACGGGTGATGACTTGTGCTCTCTTCATGTGCGCAACGAAGACGGGGGCTGCGGGCGAACGTTTATTCTGCAATTCGCGCACCCGCATGCGCATTTCTGTGAGGGGACAAAGATGCGTACGCTCCGCCGAGCCATTTATTGGCCTCTTGCGCTTTCACAGCATCGGCCGCCATTGCCTCCGAGTCGATCACATACACCTATGATGCCAAGGGTCGGCTGGTTAAGGTCGAGCGTGCCGGTGCAGTGAACAATGGCGTCAAGTACGAGTACACGCACGACAAGGCGAACAACGGTCGCAACCTCAAGGTCACCGGCTCACCCAACCCTCCGCCGCCGTAAGGCGCCCCGACATCCAAGGGAGGCACATAATAAGGGGTTCGGGCAACGTGATCGGGGTCAATCGCTACGACGAATACGGCATTCCCGCTTCAACCAATATCGGCCGCTTCCAGTATACCGTCCAGGCATGGCTGCCCGAGCTCGGCATGTACTACTACAAGGCGCGCATCTACTCGCCCACGCTGGGGCGATTCATGCAGACCGATCCCATCGGGTAGGGCGACGGGATGAACTGGTACAATTATGTCGGAAGCGACCCGATAAACAAAACAGATCCGACCGGTTTGGACGGGAACGAGATAGTTGTTACGGGTACCAGATTATCAACCGCGTCATCGATCACCAGCCTTCCCACGATGTCGGATAATTTTGGGCCCTCTCGTGCCAACCCGGCTACCGTTACTGCTCAGCTGGACAATTTCGGTGCGAAGGCGATGCAAAGAAAAATATCTAAGAATAAGGTAAAAGATTATTGTCGGTCGAAGGGGTCAGAAGGCATTCCGGACGGCAATTGAGGTGGTGCGTGCAAAAAGCATGAATAATGCTATGCAACTCCCGGTAAGATCAAAGAGGCATGCGATATAAATCTCTTCACCGATATTATATCTGAATGTTCTAGGAAAACATATTATGTTGGATCTCCCGCATGCGCAAATGTTGGCCTGCTATGTTCGGCCGTCTTGGTATTATTAGGGTCAGGACTCGTTGATCAGAGCCAGAAGATGACGGTGCTGCGAGCGCGATGGCGGAGAAGAAGACGGTTGGGCATCGGTCGTAGCGGGTGGCGACGCGGCGCCAGTCTTTAAGGCGCCCGAACATGATCTCGATGCGGCTGCGGCGCCTGTATCTGCGCTTGTCGTATCTGACGGGCTCGTTGCGGGATTTCCGACCCGGGATGCACGGTTCGATGCCCTTGGCCTGCAGAGCGTCCCTGAACCAGTCGGCGTCATAGCCACGGTCGCCGAGCAGCCACTGCGCCTTCGGAAGATCGTCCAGCAGCGCTGCTGCGCCAGTGTAATCGCTGACCTGCCCGGCGGTCATGAAGAAGCTGAGCGGGCGGCCTTCTGCATCGGCGACAGCGTGTAGCTTCGTGTTCATGCCGCCTTTGGTGCGACCAATCAGCCGGCCGAGATCCCCTTTTTAACCCGCAGGCTCGATGCCGTGCGGTGCGCCTTCAGATAGGTCGCGTCGATCATGACCGTCTTTGGCTCGGCATCCGCTGCAGCAAGCCCTTCCATCATCCGCGCAAACACGCCTTTCTCGCTCCACCGCTTCCAGCGGTTGTACAACGTCTTGTGCGGACCATAGTCCTTGGGTGCATCCCGCCATCGCAGCCCGTTGCGGTTGACGAAAACGATGCCGCTCAACACCCGTCGATCGTCGACGCGAGGCTTGCCGTGACTCTTGGGAAAGTACGGTCGCAGGCGCGCCATCTGCTCGTCCGTCAGCCAAAACAGGTTGCTCATCCCAGTCTCCTCTCGGAGCCTGAATCAGATCCCAGCCCTCGCATCAATGGGTCCTGACCCTAAAGCGGCCGTCCATCCATGTCGTAACAGCTTGGCGACTTCGATCCGCTGAGCATGGGAATTCCGACGCGATTCGACAACTCAGGGCCGCAGCGAGCGCTTGAGAAACGCGACCACTTTTGGCCAGGCGTCAGCGCGCGCTTGGGCATTCGCGATTGGCGAGCCTCCTCCCCGCGGATCTTCGCGCGGCTCAGCAGAACCACCGGCGAGATCGTGACCTGCATCCGGATAGATGAGGGCTTCGGTCTTCAGGCCGGCGGCGTGTCGCGCAGCGACGATTGATCGGGCCATGCGTCCGGAATTCCACAGCCGGTCACGATCTCCCGCCACCAGCATCAGCGCCCCCCGATACCGCTCGACCGGGATGCACGCGGTGGCTTCACGCTCGGGATGATCCGCCCGGCCATTCTCGTGGATCGCGCGCAGATCGGCCGCGGGTCCAGCCAGCAATCCTTCGGAAAATCCTCGATACGGCATGAAGGGCAATGGCTTGCCTTCGAACGAGAAGGAGGATCGGGTGCCTTCGGCCTCAAAGGTTTCCAGGCCCCAGCCTTCCCACACCAGATCGGACGGAGCATAGGCCACGACGCTGCGTATCCAAGGGTAGCGGCTGGCTGCGATCAGCGCGAATTCCGCGCCCTTCGAGCCGGCGAACAGCCCCAGCCTGTCGAGGTCAAGACCGTGATCGTTCTTCAGTGCTACGCGCAATCGGGCCAGTTGGTCGACGCGGATATCGACGAAGCTCCCCGGAAGGTCCGGAAATTGAGGCGGCGGGGCATGTTCGCCCCAGGCCTGCGAATAATAAGGAAGGCTGATCGTGGCGTAACCGAGCCGGGCAAGGATGGGGCCGAAGCGTCGACCCGCGCCATCGCCGCCTTCCGCTCCCGGTAGAATGACAATGGTTGGAAGGCGCCTGGCCGGTCCGGCCAGGCGATAGATTATGGCGTGCGGAAAGCCGGCGATCGGCGCTTCGGCAATCGCGTCACCGACCGCCCGTTGCGCCCTCGCCATCGCCATCGCCATCGCCGGGAACAGCGCTGCGGCGGGAGCGGCGATCAGGCCGATAACGACGCCGCGGCGATCGATGACTGAAAAGCTGCTCATGGGATTCCTTGACCGGTGTGGACCGGCAGGTATTTCCGGTTTGTATCGCTAATGTGTCCTTTGCCCTATGAGCGAGGAAGCATCAGCGTCGCGCTCAGGCCGGGCGAGCGGTTGCGCAGCTCAAATCGTGCCCCCAACACCCGTGCGATGTCGTGGACGATCGACAGTCCCAGACCCGTTCCCGTTCGCCCATCGGTGCGAGATGCGTCCAGCCGCTCGAACGGTTTGATCGCCTCGGCCAGCGAGTCGTCCGGAATGCCGGGGCCGGTGTCGTCGATTCGTATGACTGCCCAACTGAGTGACCCGATGAGGCTGATCCGTGCCTGCCCACCATATTTCACGGCATTGTCGATCAGATTCTCGACGGCGCGGTTCAGCAGATCGCGATCAGTGACGAGGATGATGGGTTCGCCCGTCGTCATTGCCACGTCGTCGCCGGCCTCCACCCTGCCGGCGACCAAGGTGCGGAGCAGTTCGAACAGATCAACCTCGCTGAGCTGCGGTGGGCGTCCACCGATTGCGGCAAAGTCCAGCATCTCGCCGATCATGCTGGATAGTCGCGACAGGTCGCTACTCATTCGTCCACGCAGTGGCTCCTCGATCGCGTTGGCGCGGAGCCGGAGCGCGGTGATCGGGGTTCGCAAGTCGTGCGCGATCGCCGCGATCAACCGCACGCGTTCCGCAGCCTGGGCCACCAGGCGATTGTGCATCCCGTTCATCGCGCGCGCCGTTGCTCGCACCTCCAGCGGCCCGACGAGTGCGAACGGGTCTTCTCCCGCCATTCGCGAACTTGCCGCTCTCCGCCCCAGTTGTTCAACAGGGGCGACGATCCGGCGCGCGATCAGCCATACGGGCGCTGACAGTAAAACGGTGGCGATCACGAATGCCGCCAGAATTCGCCAGCGCCAGGCCGTCCGGACGGGATCGTCCGGGATGCCCCAACGCCAGTTGCCGTCGTTCAGCCTGACCGCGCCGGTGAAGAGGGGCAGAAGCGTCAGCCGGCTGACGGCCGCGTCATCGCCCGAGCGCAACTTGACGCCCGAAGCGCTGCTCCGCACCAGAACGTCCCGTTCCCCAACGAGCAGGATGCTCTCACCCGTGCCGGCCGCACCCTGAGGTTCGCCAACCCAAATCGCGCGCACATTGGCCGGGTCGACCCGAAGCCCCGCGGCAAGACTGGCTTCGACGAGCGGACTACGCCGGCCGACCGGCGGCGCGGTCCTGACATCAGTCTCGATCACCCATGACGGCTTGGCTTCAAGCGCCCAGACCATCTCCTCGATATTCATCTGGCCTGCCGTCGGCGCCGGAATGGCAAGTGCGAGCGCAAAACTGATCCCCATCGCCACCAGCAGAACCAGCAGCGCCAGGCCAGCGACCTGCGAGAAGATCGACAACGGCCTCATGCGCGCGATACCGGCGCCACGAAGCGATATCCCAGGCCACGGACGGTCTCAATCGTCGCCGCAGCTTCCGCGCGCTTCAATTTGCGTCGCAGCCTGCTGACCGCGAGGTCGATCGCGCGATCGAACGGGCCGGCATGGTCGCCGTGGGTGAGATCGAGCAACATATCCCGGCTCAGCAGCCTGCCCGGTCGTTCGAGGAACGCGCCGAGAAGGCGAATTTCGCCAGCGGTAAGCGTGACGAGGTTGCCGTTCGCGTCCGACAACAGGGCGTCGGCGGGGTCGTACCGAAAACCACGGAAGATGTAGCACGGTACGGGGTCGATGGCATCGGGACCACGGCGCCGGAGGATTGCCTTGACGCGGGCCAGCAATTCCCTCGGCTCGAACGGCTTGGCGAGATAGTCCGATGCCCCCTTGTTTAGACCGGTAATCCGATCGTCGGTGCTGCCGAGCGCACTCACCATCAGAACGGGAATACCGCGTGCCGTCAGCCGCCGGCAGATCGAAAGGCCGTCTTCGCCCGGCAGCATGAGGTCGAGGATCACCAGGTTGTAGGTCCGTTCGCTCAAGTGGCGATCGACCACCTGTCCGTTCCCGGCCACATGAACGATAAAGCCATGCTGCGACAGAAATTCGTTCACAGCGTCGCGGACGCTCACATCGTCCTCGACGACCAGGACTGTGCCAGTGATGGAAGGCGGCATGGCGACGTTCATGCAGGAATGTGTATCGCAATTGTGTCCTCCGATCATGGTGCGGCGCCCGACACACTCGCGATACGTTCCAACAGGATGCTCACTCCAGATATTCATGGGTATCCGGGAGGTAGGCAATGTCGCTAGATCGTCGGGCTGCGTTGGCACTGCTTGGAGCGCTGGCAGTTTCCGGGCTTGGCGCAGTGGCCGGATCGACCGCTCGCACGCGTCCGGACCTTTATGACTGCGAGGGCTGCGAAGCCGTCGGTGAACGGCCACCCCTGACGCTAGGTCCGGTATGGCCCCTTGCCGGGCCGGCGGAGCCCGGACAGCGGCTGCTTCTGTCCGGTCAGGTTCGCAACGCGGATGGCTCGCGACCGGCATCGGGGGTCATAATCTATGCCCATCAGACCAACGCCGCCGGGCTGTACGCGAACGGAAGCAATCTGACGCAGTGGAGCCGCCGGCACGGCCGGCTGCGAGGCTGGGTGAAGACGGGGTCCGACGGCCATTATGAATTTCCGACGATCAAACCCGCGCCTTATCCGGATCGGGCGCTGCCGGCGCACATCCACCTGTTCATCGGCGAGCCCGGTCGCCGGCCCTATTACATCGACGACGTCGTATTCGATGGCGAGTTCGGGGTGACGCCCGCGTATCGCGCGGCGCAGGAGTTGCGCGGTGGCAGCGGGATCGTCCGGCTCCGGCGTCGGGCGGACAATACGCTCATCGCCGTCCGCGACATCCGCCTCGAACATCACCCCGATCGATGACGGCTTGCGAAGCGCCGCAGCGTTTCGCGCTGCCGGCACGCGTTCTCCACTGGACGATTGCCGCCGCGATTCCGATCCAGATCTATCTGGGTTGGGCGGCCGAATGGGAAACCGAACGAACCGAGAGCTTCCGGCTGATCCGCGGCCACTATCAGCTCGGTATCGTCATTTTCGGCCTGGTGCTTTTGCGCGTGCTTTGGCGGGTCGGATATGGCGCACCGCCGAGCCTGCATGCGCGTCCTCGCTGGCAAAGCCCTGGCACTGCCATGGTGCATGGGCTGCTCTACGTGCTGCTCGTCACGATGCCGGTCAGCGGCTACGTCATCTGGGTGTGGATGGACGGGCCAATGGATATCCTCGGCGTCATTCATATCCCCAAATTGTTCACGCCGCCGGTAGACGATGAAACGGGTCGTGCGCTGGCTTGGTATATCCACCACTACAGCTCTTGGGCGGTCATCGCGCTCGTTGCCCTGCACGTTATCGCGGCGCTCTGGCATCAGTTCGTCCGGCGCGACAACCTTATCGCGGCAAGAATGCTCTGAGTTGCCTCATGCTTCATCGCTAGTGACGGCATGGCGTGCCCTCGTCCGCGACTTGACGCGCGGCAGATATCGCGAACCTGGCCTTAAAGCCGCCAGTTCAGCTAACGGCCCAAGTCTTGTCGTTGCCTCCATGTCACGAGCAAACCCGGGAACGTCAGCCTTCCCGGGAACGTCAGCCTTTGCGAGAAACTGGGGGCTACGATCACCGCGAGCATGGCTCCACGGTTGCACGGAAGATCCTTACGATTTTTAATTGCGTCCTCACTCCACGGATCGTCCGCGGAGCAGCATTGTGCGAGTGAAGCGCGCAAGTAACAGTGAATCGCTCGACTGATATGACTCTTTTTGCTGTTGACGAAGGGCTCAGACCGGACAAATATGTGCCCTGACGGTTTTTTAGGAATACCTTGTAAACCGTTGAAACTAGCTAATTTATGAGCAGCGCTCGCGCGTACGGTGAATTGTCCATGCGCTGGGTGCATTGCCACCATGCCTTCCGAGAACGTCGCGTTATTCGAGGTCGTTCTCGTCGACTATTACGACGCTCGCAGACGATCGCTGCAAGGCCGCCTCAGCGCATATATCAGCGATCTCGTCGCTGAACCGCTCGAACAGCTCCAGGGCGTCCTCGCCTGGCTCATCGCCACTCAATTCCTTGAGCACGGAATATTTCACCGCAAATTCGCGCTCATCACCATCCAGCTCCGCAGCGAACTCCACCTGCCGCGCCAGGTCGTTGTCGGTGACGCTCGCCTGGTCGATCTCGAGGTGGTTTGGCATTCATGGTCTCCAATGGGGGATCATCCCCTTCTCGCAAAGCCGGGGCCACGGTAAGTTCGCCGTAACCCCGCCTTCCGAAAGTCGCGCCGCGGAGAAGGGTTTTGGCGGCGTTTATGTGTCGCTCAGCCTCGCGGCGCCCGAGTTCGGGCGGCGTCGGCCTCGGCTCAAAGGGCCGGCAAGCGAAAGCGCTCGCAGCAATACCTCTGCGTCGGGTCGCAATGCCGAAGCGCGCGCCCCGCGCGGGAACGCGCCCAATGCCCGTCATTTAACGACGTCTGTCGCAATCCTGTAAGCTACCGTCAGTTTAGCCGAGCCTGGGCGACCTTGAGTTTCCCTGCTGAAGCGCAGGCCGTGCGTTTGGGCTGCGAGATTGAAAGGCAAGGCCGGCCCGCCGTACATCACCTACAATGCGGGCTGGCCGGGGCTCAGAGAGGGGGGCGGCTCGCGGCCGTCGGACGACCGCCAGCTCGCCTGCCGGTCAGAACTTCAGGCTGAGCGTCGCGCGGGCGCCATGTTCGCGGGCACCGCCGGCCAGTACGCCGTTATAGCCCAGACGCAGGCTCAGCTTGTCGCTGAGATCGGCGGTGACGTTGAGGTTCGCCGCTGCCGCGAACCGGTCGATCGCCGCCGAGTGGACGTTGAACGCCTGATCGGGTGCCGCGGCCAGCGCGATGACCGGATTGGCGACGCGGTCGCCAAAGGCGGTGCGCAGTCCGATATTGCCGCCCAGCCGGATGCCGCCCTTGTCGCCGCCGACCAAGGTGGTCCCGCCGCGGAGGCCCAGTTCGGCGATACCGAGCACATTCTTCTGCGCGCGCGCGATCAGCGCTACCGGCCCGCTGCTCTCCGCGAAGCGGCCGAAGCTCACCTGGCTCACGCTGCCGGCCAGATAGGGTTCGACGAAACCGGGCGCGCCCATCTCGATCCGGTAGCTGAGTTCGCCGAACGTCTGAAACATAACGCCCAAGTTTTTGGCGCGCTCAGTGGTGGAGAGGCCCGGGATGGCGATTTCGCGCTTCACCTTGAGATCGAGCAACGAAAGCGATGCGCCGGTGCGAACGCGCCAGCCGTTCATCGCAGCGCCGGCATAGAAACCGCCGCCCGTCCGATCGATCGTGGCGCGGCTGCCGCGCGCGGAGGCCGGCACGGTGATGCGGGTATAGTGGCCCGTCACGCCGGCGCGCCACGAGCCCTCTTCACTTGCATCGCCGGCATCCATGCCCATCGCGAAGCCGGTGCGGTTGACGTCATAGCCGGCGGCATTGCCGTCGCCGTCCACGCTGCCCCAGCTGCCGATCGCCTGGCCCCAGCTGCCATTGCCGGTGAGGCCGAGATCGGCCGCTTCGCCGAGCCGGCCGAGCACTGCTTCGGGTACGACCCGCTCGTCCTCCAGCGCGGCGCGCGTCGCATCCGCGTAGATCTCTCCTGAGAGCTGATCGAGCGCTGCGGGGATCGCAGCTGGCGCGAGGTTGTAGAGCGCACTCAGCGCCGACGGATCATATCCGCCGGTGACGACGGCGGCATCGAGGCGGCCAATCGTGCTCGCCTGATTGTAGGTGAGCGAAACGCCGGTGCCGAGCACCGCGGAGAGCTGGTTCGCGGCGAGGAACAACTGCACCTCGTTGGCGGCGTAGATAATCTTCGGCCGGTAGGCGAGGCCGAAGCTGGCGAGGTTGGCGGTGGTGAAGGTACCGCTCACCCCGGCATCGGCATGGAGCAGCACGAAAGTGCTGTTGATGGCGTAATTGCCGCCGAGATTGAGGACCTGCAGCGTGCCGGAGAGCTGCGCGGTGCCGGTGGCGAGGATCTTGTCGCTGCCGCCGGCCTGGACCTCCGCCGTGTAGAGCGAGCCGGTCAGGAACTGCACATTGCCGGCCACGCTGAACGTGCCGACACTGTTGCCCGGCGCGATCGTGGCGCCGCTTTGCAGAATGACGCCGCCCACGGTGCCGGTGCCGCTCAACGTGGCGCCGTTGCTGACGGTGACGATCGAGCGCGAGAGCAGGCCGTTGACCGCCAGCCCGCCGCCGATGAGGTGCGTCGCGCCGGTGAAGCCCGCGCTGTTGCCGGTGAGCACCAGCGTGCCGATGCCGGTTTTGTCGAACAGGCCCACGCCGGAGAGGCTGCCGGCATAGGTGCCGGTGCTGGTCTGGGCGAATTCGAGCGCGGTATCGATCCGGATATCGCCCTGGAGCGAGGCGGAGTCGCCGCGCAGCCGCCCGGCGGAGACCAGGGTGCCGCCGCTATAGCTGTTGGCGCCGGTCAGCGTGGTGGTGCCGGTGCCCGCCTGCACGAAGCCGCCGGTGCCCGACATGACGTTGGCCAGCGTCACCGCGTCGCTGCGGTTGAGCGCGAGCACGCTATTGTTGGTGACCGCACCCGAGAGCGAGCCGGTGGTGCCGCCAGTCCCGATCTGCAGCGTGCCGCCCGAAATGGTGGTGCCGCCGGTCTGCGTCGCCGCGCCGGTGAGCGCCAGCGTGCCGTTGCCCGTCTTGGTCAAGTTACCGGCGCCGGAGATCGTGCCGCCAAAGGACGAATTGCCGTTACCCGCACCCACGCTGAGCGCGCCGCTGCCGAGGGTTATCGTGCCCGAGCCGACGAGCGCACCGAGCGACACGCCGAAGCCGGCCAAGTTGAAATTGCCTGTCGCGCCTTGCTGCAGCACCGCGACTGTCGCGGCGCCGGTGAAGGTGACGGTGCCGTTGTTGGCGAGGGCGGCGCCGACCGCGCCCGCCAGCGAAGCGGTGCCATTGTTGATCAGCCCGCCGGCGAGATTGCCGGTGCTGGTGAGCGTGGTGTCGTTCTGCACGACGCCGGTCACGGTGCCGGCGTTGGTGAAATTCGCCTGGTTGCGCACGGGGCCGGCGATGCTGCCGGTCGCACTCACCGTCAGCGTGCCGCCCGATACCAAGGTGAGACCGGTATAGGTGTTGGCGCCGGTCAGGGTGATGGTGCCGGCGCCGATCTTGGTCAGCCCGCCCGTGCCGGAGATGGCGGCATCGATCGTGGCATCCGCACCGTTGACGACATCGATCACCGAGAAGCCGCCGGTCGTCGCCAGCCCGTCGGCTGCGGTCGCGCTGCCGATCACATAGCCGCTGGTCAGGAAGCGCAGTTCCTGGAAGGCCTGCGTCCCTTCCACGGTAACGGTGCCGCCCGATGTGCCGAACACAGCGACCTGGCCGCGCCACGCGTCGTTGACGCCGTACCCGGTCGGCGCGGTCCAGTTGGCGTTGGCGCTGCTCCACACGCCAGAGCCGCCGTCGCCGCCACTGGCGGTCGAGCCGCCGGTCAGGTCGCTGCCATCCCAATATTGGATCACCTGGGGGCTGCTCGCGAACAGGATGTTCACCTGGCCCGTGATGTTGGTGAGCAATGTCGGCGTGTAGCCGGCGGGCAGGGCGCCGAGGTTCAGCCCGTTGTCGGTGAAGCTCCCGCCATAGTTGAACAGCCGGTAATAGCCTTCGCCGAAGCCGCCCATCGCAGTGACATTGAGCGTGCCGTCGAGCGTGAGGTTTTCGCCGATATTGACCAGATCGTTGTTGGCCCCGCCGACGGTGCCGGCCTCGCCCAGTTCATAGTTGAGGATCGTGCCCGCCCCGAGCGTCAGATTGCCGGCGACGGTGAGCGTGCCGGGGCTGTTGCCCGGATCGAGCGCCGCGTTGCCGAAGCTGACGTCGCCATGGAAGGTGCCGCTGCCGCCGAGCGTGCCGCCGTTCAGCGTCAGGCTGGCGGTGTTGTTCACCACGTCGCCCAGATCGCCGTTGAGGACGAGCCGGCCGGCGTCGACCGTGACCAGCCCGGTGAAATTGTCGACGGCGTTGTTCGAGCCGGTCAGCGTGACCGAGACGCCGGGCGCGGTGGTGTCGACGATGATGCTGCCGCTGCCGGAGATCACGCCGGCATAGCTGTAATCGATGCCGTTGGCGAACGTGAGCGAAGAGGGGATCGGAGACGTTTCGAAGCGGGTATTGCCGACGCCCAGCGATCCGCCGCCCTCCACGGTCAGCGCCACGCCGCCGCCGATCCGGGTGTCGCCATAGCTGTTGGCCGTGCCCAGCGTGAACGCAGTGGCGCCGATGCCCGAAAGGCCGAAGCGAACGGTGCCGCCGCTGATCGCGCCGTTGAGGATCGTGTTCGAGCCATCGACGCCCTGCAGTGTCGCGGTGCCGCCGCCCGCGATCTGGATGGCATTCGCCAGCGCGATCGTTGCTGCGCCCTGGACATTGCGCAGGCTGGTGCCGTCGCCCAGCGCGACTGAGCCGGTGCCCAGCGCGAGGCTGTTGTCGAAGCCGAGCGCGCCGGCGAGTACCTGCGTGCCGCCCGAATAGCCGTTCGCCCCGGTCAGGGTCACTAGGCCGCTCCCCGCCTGGGTGACCGTCCCGCTGCCCAGGATCGCGTTGGTGAATACCCGGTCCGCCGCGCCTTCGAATGCGAAGGCGGCGCCGTTCATCACATTGCCGCCGCCGACACTGCCGCCATCGCCCAGCGCCAGCGTGCCGCCGTTGACGAAGGTCGCACCGGTATAGTTGTTGAGCCCGTTCAGCACCTGGGTGCTGCTGCCCGCCTTGATCAGCCCGCCGCTGCCCGAGATCGTGCCGTTGAACGTCGAGGCACCAACAGCGTCGATGGTAAGCGTCGCGGCGCCGAGCTGGATCGCGCCCGTGCCGGTCAAACCGCCGACACTGGTATCGAAGCCGGCAAGGTCGAAGGTCGAACCGGCAGAGCCCAGATAGCCGGTGATGCCGGTCACTGCGCCGGTGAGCGTGACGGTCGCCCCGCCGGTCAGGTTGGCGACCTGGCCATTGACCTGATTCGCGATCAGCACCGTGCCGAAATTGCTGATATCGCCGTTGACGATGCCGGTGCTGGTGAAGCTGGCGAAGTTCTGGACAGTGCCGTTGATGGTGCCGGTGCTGTAATTGGTCGCAGTGCCGCCGAGTGACTGCAGCGCGCCCATCGTGCCGTGATTGTCGAGGGTGCTGAAATTCTGGGTGTTGCCGACGATATTGCCGTTGTTGATCGCCGTACCGAAGGTCTGGAAGGTGGTGAAGGCGGTGATCGTGCCGGCATTGTCGATCGTGCCGAAGTTCTGGGCGTAGTCCGTGGTGATGCTGCCGGTGTTGCTGATCGCGAGTGTGCCGGCATTGACCTTGACCCAGTTGCTGGCCGCCGTCCCGCTGGTCGCCAGCGTGACGGTGCCGCCCAGGGTCAGGGTGCCCGAGCCCTCCTTGGTCAGGATGGCGCCGCTACCGTCGGTGCCCGTGAGGGTGCCGCTGAAAAGGGTCGCGCTGTTATCGTAGCCGGTATTCAGCTGGCCGGCGCCAAGCGTCACGCTGCCTGCTCCTGCAAGCGAGCCGACATGGGTCTGGAAGCCGTCCAGGTCGAAGGTCGCGCCCGCCTGGACAGTGAGGGCCGTCTGGTCGGTGAGCGCTGAACCGGTGCCGAGGCGCAGCGTGCCCGCCGCCACGTCGGTGGCGCCGCTATAGCTGGTGGCGGCCGAGAGGATCAGCGTGCCGGCGCCGGTCTTGTCGATGCCGCCGGCGCCCTGGATGGTCACGCCGATATCGGCGGTGATGCCGCTGGCGACATCGATGATCGAGAAGCCGCCCGTGGTATTCAGCCGGGCCAGCGAGTCCTGCGGCCGCAACTGATAACCGTTGGTCTCGAAGCGCAATTCCTCGAAATTCTGCGTGCCGTCCACCGTGACGATGCCGCCGGCGGCGCCGGCGAACACGCCGACCTGGCCTTTCCAGCTGTCGTTGATCGCGTAGCCGGCCGGCCCGGTCCAGTTGGTGCTGCTGTTGTTCCAGATGCCCGCGCCGCCAGCGACGCCCGGAGTCGCGTTCGTATCGGCGCCATCCCAATATTGAAGGGCCTGCGAACCGCCGAGGCGGACATTCACCTGGCCATTGACGTTGGTGAGGATATCCGCCTGCAGGGCGCCAGCGATCGTACCGATGGCTACGCCATTGTCGGTCAGCGAACCGCCATAGTTGAACAGGCGGTAATAGCCCGGGCCATAGCCCGCGCCCGAGGCGATCGTATTGAGCGTGCCGTCGAGCGTCAGGTCGCCGCCGACATTGACCAGATCGTTGCTCACACCCCCAACGGTGCCCGGCGCGCCCAGCTCGTAATTAAGGATGGTGGCGCTGCCCAGCGCCAGGTTGCCGGCGATCGTGAGCGTGCCCGGGCTGTTGCCCGGATTGAGCGCGGCATTGCCGATCGTCACGCTGCCATGGAAGGTGCCGCTGCCGCCCAGCGCGCCGCCGCTCAGCGTCATGAGGGCCGTGTTGCCCACAACGTCACCCATGCTGCCGTCGATCGCCAGCTTGCCGCCGGTCACGTCGACAGCACCGGTGAAATTCGCGGTGGAGCTGTTGTTGCCGGCGAGGATCAGCGTCCCGGCGCCGGATTGGCGGAACGTGCCGGAGCCGCTGATGACGCCGCCGAACGTGCCGTTGCCATTGGCGATGGACAGGTCGCGCGCGCCAATCACCACGTCGCCGTTGCCGGACAGATTGCCGATGACGACCGCGCCACTGGCGCCGGACACGTCGAAGATGCCGCCAGCGGCGATATCGACGCCAGAGGACGCGCTCAAGCTCCCGGTGCCGCTCAACGCCAGCGTCGCGTCGGTGTCGATTGTGGTGCTGCCCGAATAATCGTTGTTGCCGCTCAGCGTCAGCGTGCCGGCCGGTGCAAATTGCGTGGCGCCGACGACCAGCGACTGGGTGCCGCGGATGCTGCCGCTGAACGTGCCGGCGTTGATCGTGGTGGTGCCGCCGCCGTTGAGCAGGGTTCCGGCTCCCTCGAGGTTCTTGATCGCGACCGGTGCGCCGGCCTGGCCGTCATAATCGAGCGTAGCGCCCGCATTTACGGTGGTGGTCCGGTGGACGCTGGTGAAGACGCCGAGCCGATCGCTGCCGGCGCGCAGCGTACCTCCGGCGACGATGATCCTGCCGGTCGGATGGTAGCCGATGTTGCCATTTGGGGTCACCACGATCGTGCCGGTTCCACCAGCCGATCCGAACGTCATCTCACCGCTGGCAAAGCCAAGGGTTCCGGTCAGCGTGAGCGTCTGGCCGTCCTGGGCATGGAGCTCGGACAACGCCCCGTTGGCGAAGTTGATATTGTTGGCAATGCTGCGCGTGCCCAGCACCCGCAAGGTTGCATTGTTCACCCGGATCAGGCCCGAACCGGTCGAGCCGGTGGCCGTGAGTTCGAGCGTGCCGTCATCGACCACGGTCGCGCCGCTAAAGGTGCTGGCCCCCGACAGAGTGAGCGTGCCAGTCCCGTCCTTGGTGAAGGACGTCAGGTTCGAGATTGCGCCGAAAAAGGTCCCCTGGCCAGCGCCGCCGACCGTCAGCGCATGGCCGTTGCCGGTCACGCCCTGCAGATTCAGGGCGCCGTTGATGTTGATCCGCGCGCTCGATCCCAGGATTATGTCGGTCGCGACGGTGTTGGTACCGGAAATATTGCGCAGCACGCCGCCATTGGCGACGCCGGTGCCGTACAACGTCAACGCTTCCGTGATTGTGATCCCGCCCTGCATTTCCAGTGCGCCACCGCTCCCTACGGTCGTTCCCGTCGCATTCGAACCGAGTGCGCTGTTATTCTGGATGGTGAGCGTGCCGGACTGGATCGTGGTCGCGCCGGAGTAGCTGTTGGCCCCGCTGAGCGTCAGCCCGCCGTTCAACAGGGCGAGGCTGCCGGTGCCGCTGATGACGCTGCCGACCGTCAGGCCGTCGCTTCGACTGAAGAACAGTATGGAATTGTTGATGACATCGCCGCTTCCGAGCCTTCCGGAGGTGCCGCCATTCCCGACCTGCAGCGTGCCCGCGCTGATCGTCGTCGTGCCGGTATAATTGTTCGCACCTGTCAGCGTCAGGGTTCCGGTGCCGTCCTTGATGAAGGAGGTCAGGTTCGAGATTGCGCCGAAAAAGGTCCCTTGGCCCCCGCCGCCGACCGTCAGCGTATGGCCGTTGCCGGTCACGCCCTGCAGATTCAGGGCGCCGTTGATGTTGATCCGCGCGCTCGATCCCAGGACGATGTCGGTCGCGACGGTGTTGGTACCGGAAATACTGCGCAGCGCGCCGCCATTGGCGACGCCGGTGCCGAACAACCTCAACGCTTCCGTGATTGTGATCCCGCCCTGCATTTCCAATGCGCCACCGCTTCCTACGGTCGTTCCCGTCGCATTCGAACCGAGTGCGCTGTTATTCTGGATGGTGAGCGTGCCGGACTGGATCGTGGTCGCGCCGGAGTAGCTGTTGGCCCCGCTGAGCGTCAGCCCGCCGTTCAACAGGGCGAGGCTGCCGGTGCCGCTGATGACGCTGCCGACCGTCAGGCCGTCGCTTCGACTGAAGAACAGTATGGAATTGTTGATGACATCGCCGCTTCCGAGCCTTCCGGAGGTGCCGCCATTCCCGACCTGCAGCGTGCCCGCGCTGATCGTCGTCGTGCCGGTATAATTGTTCGCACCTGTCAGCGTCAGGGTTCCGGTGCCGTCCTTGACCAGGCTCAAGGTTGAGACGGCGTCTTGCCCGATCACCCCGGCGAAGGTGGTGGACAGGTTGAGACCGCCAACCGTAAGCTGCTGATTGGCGATGGCACCATTGCTGGTGTTGCTCAGCACCGTTCCGGTGCCGCTCAGCGCGCCGAGCGCCGCGGTGCCGTCGTCCGTCTCGATCCCGATGGCGCCCGCATTCAGGATGACATGGGCGCGCGTCGCATTGGCCTGGTTGAGGATCTGGAGAAAGCCGGCCCCGAGGAGGACGTCCGTCTGCGTTCCGGTAAAGTCGGACGAGCCGAACATTTGCAAGCTTGTGTTGGCCATGACAGTGCCGTTGATGTTGATCGTCTGGACGACACCCGACTGATTGCTAACGCCGTTGGTCAAGCCTAGGAAGGCCGCAAGGTTGATGGTGCGCGCCGGCCCATTGGCATCGAAGCGGACAGAGCGAAGCGCTACATTGGTCGTGACCGATACGCTCGTGGGCGCGCCGTTATTCTGGAAGACCGCGTCTTCGCCAACCGTGTCCGGCACGTCATTGCCGTTCCAGTTGGGCGCCGACGTCCAGTCGGTGCCCGGACCGTCGTAGACACGATCCTGACCATATGCGGGGACGGCGAACGCCACCGCGGATATCCCTGCCGCAAGGAAGGTGGCGGTAAGCAGATGATGCTTGCGCCCTGCTTGCTTCTGCAACCGACCCGGCTCACCCGTCCGAGGGTTCGGGTGGCCGCCCGGGCTGGATCGCGTTTCATTGCGAAGCCTGGCGCCAATC
The DNA here is from genome assembly GCF_002796605.1 of Sphingomonas psychrotolerans. NCBI lineage: Bacteria > Pseudomonadati > Pseudomonadota > Alphaproteobacteria > Sphingomonadales > Sphingomonadaceae > Sphingomonas > Sphingomonas psychrotolerans. The sequence goes on along the minus strand of NZ_CP024923.1, from coordinate 796,842 downwards.
GTGCGCCCCGCGCTCCGCGACTGCGTCTCGGCGACGCACAGAGTCGCGTAAGAACCCGTAGAACCGATCATGTGTATTCCCCCCGATATGTCGACGGAGAACCCCATGCTGATTTGGTGTCAACCTGCCGTTGGCACCCGTGATCTCGCCTGGTTCAGGTTTTTGGCACGGATTTCGGGGGATGGTTCGTCTAAGTCATTGCAACAGCGTAACGTTGTCGTAGGCCGCCCCCTGCGAGGGGCGAAAAGGGATGCGGCATCTTTTTTTGCGCGATCGCCGCCGACGTCCGCTTACACCGGCGCGGCAATTTGAAGCGGCCGGTCAGCAAACGGCCCTATTCTGTTGAAAACTCCTGCGCACCCGGCCCCGGTCCCCGACTTAGAAACATTACGACGAGCACGGGCAGTTCCACGTATTTATATTGCCCTACTACCGCTTTGCTGAATGACTATTGCGCACCGCTCACGCCTTTGGACCGCTTGCGGAGTTTTTCACAAAATAGGCCCATTATCGGTCATCCGAAGGTGCCGGCTGCGATATCCGAAACCGGGCGATAGCGGTCGTTGGGTCGCGCGAGGCTCGGCGAACGTCCTAGTCCCAAGAGACCTCGTTTCTTTCATCCAAGTGCGGCCCCGGAGTTGGCTCCAACAGGCCCGGATCGGTGGTTGAAATCACGTTGACAGGGCTACCAGCCCGCGCCAAATTGTGCCCTGACGGTGAATTGGCAATGTCGATAAGTCGTTGATATTGAGTAATTTATGAGCAGCGCTCGCGCGTACGGTGAATTGCCCGTGCGCGAGATGCATTATCTCACGCCAATCCACCTTTGCGGGCACGTCAACGTCGTTCAGATGTAGCAAGCTGGGCTCGTCCTGCCCCCCATCTTGGCAAGGCAATGAGCGGAGTGACAATCAGCCCTCTCCGCGATCAACGGTCCACCCTTGGCCAGATAAAGCCTCGGCCCCAATCCAGCAGCTGATCGGTGATCCTCAGCGCACCGTCTACGGTACTCGATCCGGTAGACGGTCTCGCCGACATGCTTGCCGATGGCAATGTCGATGGCGCCGCTTTTGGGGTGCGGGACGGTGAAACAAATCGCCTTCGTGTCCGGGTCGTGGTCGGACGGCCAGCCGAGCGAGCTGGGTTCCCAGTAGCTATCCGTGCGCGACCAGTAGCGGTTTCCCGGTTCGGGCGCCAATCGGGATTCAGAGGCCGCGTAGTTGTTCCACTGCTAGTGGCTCCTTTACCGATCGCTCTGCTCAAGGCAGAGACTTCACGATAGTGGGGGAGACGTCGTCGTGAGAAAGATGGTTGGTGTTGCTGCCCGTCTTATGGTGGCCTGCTTCGTAGTCCCTTCCAACTTCGCCACGGCAGGGCCGCCGATCGCGGTGAGCGCAGCGGCAGTATCGCAGACGGTTTCCGATCAGGATATCGCGCGCTTCTGGCAGGCGTTCGATGCCATCAACGCGGCGACCGATCCCGCCGAACGGCTTCGCCTGATCCAGACCATCTATATCGATCCCGGTACAGCAGGCCTGCATGCGCTCATGGCGGCGCGGCGCTACACGGCGCAGCAATATGTCGACGCCATCGTCAATTGGCCGCGCTTTTGGAAATCGATCAGGCCGTTGACGGCGCGCTCGCGACAGGCGGTCGCGAGCCTGAACGATGACGTGGCCCAGTTCCGCCGGCTCTACCCGGGGCTTCGCCCCGCCTCCATCACCTACGCAATCGGCGTGCTGCGCACCGGGGGTACGACGACCGGCGACAAGGTGCTGATCGGTGCCGAGCTTGCCTTGGGCGACGAGACCGTAGAAGTGTCCGAACTTCCCGACCCACTGCGCGCGCGCCTCGGCGTCTACTTCGCGTCCCGCCCTTTCGCGAACAACGCGCAGAACAACATCCACGAATATGTGCATACCCAGCAGCAGGAAACTCAGGGCAGCTTGGCGCAGCAGGTTCTGCGTGAGGGCGTAGCGGAATTGGTGGCGGAGCTTATCACCAACAGGAAGCCGGCTCTGCCTGTCTACACCTACGGTCCGACGCATGATGCGGCCATTCGACAGCGTTTTCTGGCCGAGATGCGGGGGGACGATTACGACAATTGGCTTTGGAACAGCGCGAACAATCCGTTTGGGGTGAGCGACGTGGGTTACTACGTCGGCTATCGGATCTCGCGAAGATACTATGATGCCGCCCGGAACAAGCGGCGGGCCGTTAAAGAGCTTATTGAATTGCACTATGATGACCCGGCGGCCGTGAATGCGCTGATAGATCGCTCAGGTTATCTCGCATCAAGTTAGCGGAGAACGCGCTTCTTAAAACACCATCCTTTCGGACAGTCGGCTGCGGCGCTCAATGTCTGATATCGCGACCTGCCGCCACGAAAGCACGCGGTCCGCTTCCCACCACTTTCCGCCGTTCGCCGGGCCACCGCAGAAATAGAAAGTCGCCGGTCGGCTAACGCTGGAAAGACGCAACCGCTTCGTGCGCGACATTGACGCTTTGAACCTGTCTCGTGAGGTCCGGAATCGCCGGACTATCGCGCGACCTCGATCGAGATGCCCAGATCGAGGCCTCCCCAGACCCGGTCGGTGGTAATCGCAGTCGCGCCAGCCTCTGCGGCAGCCGCGAGGCAGGCCCGGTCCCCTAGTGACAAGCCCGCCGCGCGCGTGGCCTGTCGAAGCAGACCGGCGCGCAACGCTTGCGGTTGGTCGAACGCGACGACGTCAAGATTGAGCTCTGCCAGGCTGTCGGCGATCACGTCGTCTGGCACCGCGCGTTCCTGCAACTTCGCCACCACCTCCGACAGGTTCACGGCGGAGAGGCGCGCGCTGGGCAAAACCGTGCTGATGGTGTCGGCACCGCGCTCGCCAAGCATCAGCGCGAGCAACGCCGACGCGTCGAGCATATAGGCGCCCTCACTCACCGGCGGCTTCGGCCCGGCGATCGGCGATCAACTCTTCGGAAAGGCTCATGTCGGCAGGCACGTACTTGCGCAGACGTGCCTGAACGCGGGACACCGCGTCGCGCAGTGGCCGAACGTGGATTTCACCATCGACCACTTCGAGAAGAACGGTGTCGCCATCCGCGAGCGCGAGCATCCGGCGCATCTCCGCCGGCAGTTGCAACCTGCCGCCCGAAACCAATTTACCGCGCTGAACATTCATGACGCAAACCTTCAAATCTGTATCAAATTAGATATCATACAGATTGGCCAAGTGATACATTATTGCTGCCTTCTCGCCGCAAATTTAAATCCCAGCTTCCATACGCAGTTTGGGTCCTGTCGATCGTCGACTCGTGTGTTAAATGGTTGACCGACCCGCGAAGTTTTCCTTGAATTCAGCCGCGCCGTAGCGTAAAAATATGCCTTGGCGGGTTTTTAAGAACGCTTATTAAACCGCTGAATTATAAGCTATTTATGAGCAGCGCTCGCGCGTACGGTGAATTGCCCGTGCGCTGGGTGCATTGTGACGATCATACGTTCGCGTCATCCAGCCTCAACGGGCTAGGCGCGGGGTGTCGTCAGCAACCGGGAGTCATCTGACGCCCGCGGCATGAGACATTCACGCCCCCTGCCCTTCCCGGCGTTTGCAAATGCAACGCTGTCTGAAAGGACCACGGCTAACTTGTGATCTCGGCCCTCTATCCCGCATCCCCAGCCCGATGCCGAATATCCTGAATCGCAATCCCGATCGACCCCCGCGCTTCGCACCAGAGCGACCGCGCCCGGCTCACCGGGCGCGGTGCCTTCGGTCAATCCCGCCGGCTCTGGCGCGACCAGATCAGCGAATGCGTCTTGCCATCGCTGTCCTCGAAGAGATTTGCGTAGATCGGAGCGGTGAAGCTCGGATCGTCGAGCTTGAGGCCCAGATATTCCCGCCCCTCGTTCGAGGTCTTGGCCCAGGCGGCCCCGATCTCGGACCGGGACCATGAAATCCTCGCCGAAGGTCCCCTTGGCGATCAGGTTGTGGATCCGCTCGAGCCGACGACCGCCACCGAAGATGCTGAAATGACCCTTCTTGCGCGGGACCGCGACGCCGATCAGGTTCTGAAGGACGATGCCGCTCTCGCCGATATTGGCTTCGAGTTCGGCGTCGGCATCCGCGTCGCTCTGGGTGCGGACATTGTGCGGCGACTTGGTGCAGTCGAGCGCACGGACGTAAATGATGTTCGGGTTCATCGGGTTCACTCCATCGGCGGCGCCACATGACCATCAGGCCGCTAACCGCACCCGATCCCCCACCCCCTTCCCCTCCCGCAGGAGCACGCGGTTCCAATCGTTCAGCCGGTACCAGGGCCAAACGGTTTCGATCGTTCGATCGGCGCGGGCATAGGCGATCCGGGCCTGCTGCTCGGCAAGACGGCCCGCCCGATCGTTGTCCGGCAACAGGATGAGCCGTTCCACGAAATCGGGGATGCCGATGCGCGCCAGACGCTCGGCTCCAAGCGTCGCCCAGACCGGGATGCCGAGCAGAGCGGCGGCGGACTCCGCTGTTTCAACGCCCTCGGCGATCCCGAGGCATTTGCCAGCCCGATGAAGCCGCACGGCACCAGAAAGCGGGCGACCGAGCGCAAGCTTGGGCTTCGTCAGATCACGTGCCAGCCTTGCAGCGCCTCGCTCGAGAAAAATCCGTTGGACAGCCACCACGAGGGACCGTTCCTCGATGGCCGCGATCAGCGCGGGGCGAAAGCGAACCGCCCGACCTCGGCCCAGGGGGGTCCGGGGATGGAAGCGCAACGCGGGCGACAGGTTCAGGATGCCGCGGCTGGCGAGATAGGCGTCCGCCGGCGTGTCCCCTATCGGCAGCGCTTCGCCCCAGAGCATCCGGGCGCGCTCGGCCATGGCGGCATCCCTGTCGGACGCCCCGGTCGAGCCGCTCGCAGGGCTGACGGGAACCTCGAAATTCAGGCGCCGGATGGCTCTCAGGATTTCCACGCCGTTGCATCCCGCGAAACATTTGAAGAGCAGGCTACTGTCACCGACCCGGACCGAAAGGCTTGGGGTGCGGTCATTATGGGCAGGACAGCGGCACATGGTGCCGGACGGCCGCCAGACACCACCGAGGCGCGTCACCAATCCGGAGGCTGCTGCCTCGAGGTCGAGGCGCTGTGCGAGTACAGACATCGATCGGTCCACCCTGTGCTGAAGAATATCCAATCGGACTGATCCCCCTCCCTCCTCCGCCACGACCATTGTCCGCAGCTCGGCGCAACGCGCCGAAATGCCGTGGGACGGGCATGCTAAAATGCGCCGCAGGAGCCGAGGTGCCAGCACAGGAAGCGATGCAAGTTACTGAAGGGTCGTACCGGAACTCAACGTGAGTGCGACGGCGTCTCCATGCTTTGCGATCAGCTCGCGGGCGATCATGAAGGCCCTGGCACCCTTGTCCTGATCCACGCCGACAAGAATAGTCGTGGCCGGGTGGCGGCGCCATACCTCCAACGACCGGAAACCTCCCCAAACCGGCACTAATCACCGATCCGGCGACTCTGTCAGAGTCCGACTTTGCCCGTAGACGATAAACGGGACTGTCAGCTTCCGCCCCAGCAGCGGCCGTTAATCGGGTTAGCGACAGAGCCCGAAAGCAGACGAGCATTCCGACCGCCTAGCCACACCGCTCCGACAGTGTTGGTGCCAACCCTTTCCGGGCCTTTATTGTGTTGGTACAATACCGAGGAGGAAAACGCGGAGCACCAAATGTCGGAGGAGACGGCAGTGGACGTCGCGCCCTTTGGCCGCCTCCAATACGGCGCCGAATATTGACGGGGAAGCACCAGCGCAGTTCGATATACTGGCTCAACCGCTCCCGATATCGATGCGGCATCGGCGGGCGTCCGTGCCGCCGATGCGCAGCGTCGCGCCGCGGCGCTTCGACCGAACCCCTCGATCAACGTCGAAGCCGAGAATGTCATCGGCAACGGCGCGTATAGCGGCCTCAGTTCGGCCGAGACGACCGTCGGCATGTCCTTGCCGCTCGAGCTGGGCGGCAAGGGCGCCGCCCGGGTGCGTGTGGCGGAGGCGCAGGCAGACTTGCGGCTGAAGGTCACCCGGGCGTTCAACGACTCCGCGGCGGCCGAACGGCGGCTGGTCATCGTGCGCGAATGAAGGCGTCGAGTGCAACGCGCGTCGCGGAATGGGCCAGCCTACGTCCCGGCAGGACGTCTCGTAACGCCTTGCGACGCGGACGAGTTCGGGTATCAGGCTGTGGCACGGGTTTCCCTACCGCACGCATTGGGGCTCCACTGCGCCCAACCACTACAAGGCGTCTTCTTCCTCAACCAATCCAATATACTGCTTAGCGATAAGTCCTTCCGCATAGTAATCCTCGGCGGAGGATCCTTCGGGCCAAGCTTCACTCGTGAGACTCCAGGCAAGGCGTTGTCCAATGTCTTTCTGCAAGTCACTCAGCGCCGAAGTTAAACCGGACAGCGATGCCAAGCCCGTACTGAACGACTGCCCCTTCCAGTTTTGCACACCTTCTGCCGCCGAAAACGGAACCGGATATAGTCGATAGGAGACGGGCCCTCGGTTTGATTCCAGGAACCTGCCAGCCTTATCCGCTGTCAATGGAGGGCAGAGTTTCGGCGAGTTCCGATCGAAATATATGTTTTCCGGTCGGACATTAGCTTTTTCTTCCCAAAGTGCCACTAAGAATCCCCCCGGACCGAAAACACGAATTTCTCCGCTTGGGAATATCAACGGGAGAAGTTTATAAAAGGTGGCGAACGCAGCGTAGTTCCCAACCGTTGGATCAAATGCACAACCTGCAGCCGCCGCGTACATCAAAGATTTATCATCACTGTGCTGAGCAGGTATTGACGGAGAGCACCACTTATCCTTGGAAACAGGGGATTTTACTAATAGCCCTAGCCCAAGGTTACAGTCACGTAGAAAACTTACCTCGCACCAAATCTTGTAGATCTCCTTCGTATTCGTACCGAACTTTCCCAATGCGTCGCTTGCTGCCCGTGCGTAAGCCTCCGGATCTCTGAGGCTCTGCTTGAGCAACCCACTTTGCAGCCTTGATGCGGCCTGAGCGAAATCGTCAGCCACCTGGATAGCGCTGAAACCCAAATTTAGCTCAGAGCTATGTGCAATGTAGTAGAGCCGGGATAAAGCGAGGCAGTCTTGTAGCATCGCTCGATGAATAATCATTGGCCGGGTTGATTTTGCGTCCACAATCGAGTTCAAATTTCCAGTTGCAAGCCAGGGAAAGAGATGATCCCAACTAGCGACCTTGATACCAATTGGACTGTAGCCGATAAACGGATCGTCCCCGGCCGTGGCAGAATGATTCAAATCGGAGACCATGTCAAGCTGCAGGCCCTCCTCTTCGCCAAGGTTTGAACGTTTCTTGGCCATCTCATCTATTTCGGTCATTAGGTTGTCGATGTCGAGATCTAGTTTTGCAGCATTGGCTCGTTTTCCCGACGTATTTATAAAATCTTCTAGTGTAAGATTCTTGTTATCCGCCTTCGCCTTATCATAGGCGGCCGCTGTGGCGTACGCCTTAAGGCCGTCAAGATCCTTGATTTGCGAGATCTTGTCTGTGAGACTTTTTTCGACTTTCGGTGTGATAAACTCCGGGGGAGTTCGGATGGCTGCCTTGGCCGTCATGTCCGGCGCTCTCGCGAGCACTTTTACGTCGGCCAATTCCTGGAACGACTTACCGTCCAGAGCTTTGAACCACGCGGTGGTCTGGTCGTCCACGCAGGAGCCGCTCGAAAAAGACCCAAGGCTCGCGTGAACGCCTGCGTACTCCTTGGACTGGCTTCCATCATACGTGGCGCCGACTGAGACAGTAGCACCTACCCCAGCGTAGGAAAAATCCGTCTCGCCGCCGTACTTCCACACGCTCTCACCGCTGTCGCTCCCAATCTCCATGTCGACAATGCCAACGCCGCCCCAAACAACCTGGACCACTATGCCGTCGCCGCAGGCCCTCTTAAAATCATCTACCGATCTTAACCACTGCTGATACTTACCAAATTCGGCCTTGTATCGCTCAGCATCTTTTATAACCGAATAAATTGGCGGATCCTGCGAGTCTTTTGGCAGATGTTCCAGAGCCTGCTCTAGGTCCTGATACGCTCCGAGAGCCCGAAGAATTCTTGCCTGCGCCGATTTGCTGAGGGCGGATATCAGCAATGCAGGATTAAGATTGTCTAGATCTATGTACTCCAAGCCGCCGCGCACAATGATCTGATAGCTCACCTTCATATTCTTGCCGCCCTTGGCCGACGCATTACCGACATAGCCGGACAGCGCGCCGGTCAACTTGCTAATTCCAGAAACACCATAGGAGCCCGACAGCGATGCGGAGCCTTGATTCATCTGCTTTGAATATACACAGGAGCTCTCGCCCTGCATTGACATCCATTTGGTGGGCACGACAGTCGTTTTGGTAATCGCGCCGTTTACGACTGACAGCCCCCATTTTCCGGTCGAGCTGAACGCAGTCGAACCGATTTTAAGGCCATCGAGCGGGTTCTTGTATTCCATGAGCGGACTCCTGATTCTCTGGGTGTTCGTCCTCGTATTCTCCGGGACGAGACCATGCGCTGTTTTGATACGTGCTTGCAATGATTCCGAATAAAGCGTGGCGGCTCGCGCAGGGTTCTCAGGCAACAAATTTGGCTGTGATCGCACTTTGGCGGAGCATCCGAACCTAGTTTTGTTCGGGTTTTTTGCGGACTCGGGCGAAGACACGGCAGACTACTTTCCTATGTCGGCTTAATGGAAAGCAATAGCGCGACCTGAACGGCAAAGTTTGGGGCGTTTGCGGTCGATCGCACGAGCCCGATCCCGACCGGCTGCTATTCCCGCTTCCGTCCCTGAAGCCGCCGGTCCGCTTCCCACCCAATTTCCGCCGTTCGGCCGCGCGGCAGGCCCGGGTCATACGAATGTCAGAGAATGATGGTCGGGCGAGCGACAGCTGACGGCGCGGAAGTCGAAGCTTTGAAGAGATGAGCTCAAGCTGATCCGGCAACGACCTTGCGGCGGGTCGACAAACTGGATTCCTCCATTATGGAGAAATATTGGCGCATAGAAGATTGCCGCCAACTCCAAAATCAAGGGTCGCCATGTCGGAAGATAACAGCTTTAACGCCGTCGAATTTGCGACGGAACTTACGATCGCCTGGCTCGGCAATCAGAACAACCGGACTTCGGCCGAGGATGTGCCGGCCTTTTTGCGCACGATGCACGCCACCGTCACGGAACTGGCGACGGGATCTTCGGCGGCGGATGGCGCTTCTGGCGATGCAGGTGCCGAGCAAGAATTCACACCTGCTGTGTCGGTGCGCAAGTCGCTCGCGTCGCAGGATCACATCATCTCGTTGATCGACGGCAAGCCGTATCGCACGCTGCGCCGCCATCTCTCGACGCATGGTTTGACGCCGGAAGACTATCGCCGCCGGTACAACCTCAAGGCTGACTATCCGATGGTGGCGCCAAGCTATTCCGAGCAGCGCCGCGCAATGGCAAAGAAGATCGGCCTCGGCGCCAAGGGTCGGGCGGCACAGTCGGACGTCGCTCCCGCACCTGCCCCGAAGCCGGCGCGTCGCGGCCGCGTAAAGGCCGAGTGACTCCGGAAGGGTGCGCCACCGAAGCGGCACACCCTTTTTCGTCAATCTGCCTGGTTCCAGCTTATGGCGAAGCGGTTCGCTTTGACCTGCACCTTGCCGAGATTGGGGTAGAGCCGACGCGGCCCGAATTCGGCCGCCGCGAGGCTGAGCGACGCATCAGCCCCGCCAAACGCTTCTCCGCGGCGCGACTTTCGGAAGGCGGTGTTGCGGCGAACTTGCCGTGGCCCCGCCTTTGCGAGAAGGGGATGATCCCCCATTGGAGACCCGGAATGCCAAACCGCCTAGAGATCGACCAGGCGAGCGTCACCGACAACGACCTGACGCGGCAGGTGGAGTTCACTGCGGAACTGGATGGCGATGAGCGCGAATTTGCGGTGAAATATGCCGTGCTCAAGGAACTGAGTGGCGATGAGCCAGACGAGGACGCCCTGGAGCTGTTCGAGCGGTTCAGCGACGAGATCGCTGATATATGCGCTGAGGCGGCTTTGCAGCGACCGTCCGCGAGTGTCGTAATAGTCGACGAGAACGACCTCGAATAACGCGACGTTCCGGGAAAGCCATGGCGGCAATGCACCCTGCGCACAGACAATTCGCGGTACGCTCGCGAGCTGCTCATAAATAAACTAATTTCAACGGTTTATAAGATGTCTTAAAAACCGTCAGGGCACATTTTTGTCCGGTTTGCCCCCTTCGTCAACAGCAAAAATACACCATATCAGTCTAGTGAGTCGTTGTTCCTTGCGCGCTTCACTCGCGCAATGCTGCTCCGCGGATGATGCCATGGAGTGAGAGTGGAGTTGTAAATCGTAAGGATCTGCCGTGCAACCGGGAGCCATGCTCGCACTGATCGTAGCCGCAGTTTCTCACAAAAGCTGACGTTCCCGGGTTTGCTCGTGACATGGAGGCAACGACAAGACTCGGCCGATTGCGGACAAGCATGTTTCGGCGAGCCCAATGCGCAAAGCGGACCTAAGTTCAGGAGCTGACAACGTCGTTAGCCCCGAAGGAGGCCTGAACTCAAAGCTTCATGCCGTTTGCGACGGAAAGGGCAGACAGCTGGTCATGCTGCCCGCCGTTCGAGTTCCGGACTGAAAAGAACGGGACGACCGGGTTTCTCACGCTTCGCGTAATACAGCGCCTGGTCCGCATGCTCAGCAAGCTCGACGGAGCTCAGATCCGCCTCGGCGAACGCTCCCAGCCCGATAGACGCCCCGACACTCACCTGCCGGTCGCCAATCTGCACCGGGACTATCACTGCTGCGCACAACCTTCCGGCAATCCGCACCGCCGCTTCCGGACCCATCCGTACGATCATGGCAAACTCGTCGCCGCCGATGCGATAGAGAGTGGCGTCGGTTCCGGCTTCCTCGCTAAGCCGATGGGCGACCTCGACGAGCAGGCAGTCCCCGACATGGTGCCCGAACGTGTCGTTGACCATCTTGAAGTGGTCCAGGTCGACCAAGCCTATGGTGAGCGCATTCACATTCGCCGGCAGGACCGCCTCCTCGAGATCGGCGTAGAAGCGCCGGCGGTTGTAGAGCCCCGTCAATACGTCGCTGTCGGCGAGAAAGCGCGCCTCCTGCTCCTGCCGGGCAGCTTTCGCTGCTGCTTGCGATTGCGCCTTCAACTCTCGGTTAAGACTTTGGACGCGGCGAGCGATCACTGCAGCGACCGCCAGAAACAAGGCCATGCACAAGGCGAAAACCGGCATCAATTCGCGTATAGCCGCGGTGGCCGGGGTAAGGCGCGTCCAGGTGATCGTTCCAACGCGCGTGCCCGACCAATCTCGGACATCGGTCGAAGCTTCATTCGGTTTGACCTTGGCACCGGCAAGCCATTGCAGGTCCTGCAGACCAAAGCCTTTTGCCCACTCCGCCAGCAAATCACGGTCGAGCAACCGTATATCGACGAAGATCCGGTACGAGGATCGGTCGAGTGTCGTTGGACCCTTCTCCCGGACTATCGGCGAGAAGGCGATCAAAGCCGGCCCTCCCCCGGCCTTTCCCAGAAGGACGGTTGCGTCGCCCCGTGTTCTCACATCCGCCTCGGTAACGGGAATGTGAGCAAGCAGAGCCGCCAGCGTGCGCGAACCGATCAATTGCGCAAGAGGCGGTTCATGTCCCTCTGGCAGATGCGCGAACAAGGTACGTCCATGCGCATCGATCACATAGCCGCGCCCGATGGGGGTCCCCCACTGGGAGAGTATCCATGGGTCGCGCATCGAGCCATAGGCATGGGCATACGCGTCATCCCAATGCGCGTTGATATAGGCTTCGTTGCTAATCCGGGACCGTTCACGGTCGATGGCCCCTGATATCGAGATGGCAGCTAGCCGATTGGCGTCAGCATCAGCACGCCAGGCGAGAAAGCAGACGATGAGCACTGAAGTCAGTACGGAGAGGCACACCATCCCGGCCAGCAGCACAGTAATCGACCTGCTGCCGTCTCGCGCGATGCTACGTGCAACGCGATATCCTCCTCTGATCACGGCGTGGAGTTCGACCATCGGGGTACGTTGGTTGATACCGTCTAACCAGCGGTTAACTCGGCGTTACGCAATTCACCGTTGTGACCGCTCGGGTTCGGCAGGAGCCCCCGGTTTAAGTTAGGCGGCCATGGTCTACCTGGCCGAGAAGGCCGACCGGCTGCCGCCGACCGACTCCGGGGCGGGGTGGAAAGGTGTTCGAACAGCTCTTCTTCCACGCGTCGGGTCTGAGCCCCGGGTTCGACAGCTTGCGCGACGTCGTCTGCGTCGCGAACAGCACGACGCAAGCTTCCGGGATCGCAGTTAGCTGCTGGTCATTCAAGGCTGAACGAAGGGCAGCTTACCGCCCCACTCGCCCAAAAGCGGCCAGGCGTAATCCACCAGTTGCGCGGTCGACGCTGCGTGAACGAATGACGGCTTTCGGGATAGAGCGCCGGGCCAGTGAATGACGGGGATTGGGGGGCGTATCGTACGCTGAAACGGAGTGATTCGTGCGATGGCTCGTCGGTTTCGCGCCCAATCTCGGCCCTTCGGATCGATCACCGCGGCACCTGAAAGCTTCCGTCGTTCATGCGGCGCGGTAACGGCAGCTACCGCCCCAAAAAGCGACATTCGGGCTTTCAGCCCGCTTCTCCAAACCCGCCGCTTGTTCAGCTTCTGATTTCGGCGCGGATCGGCCAGAGCCGGACCGGCGGTCTCGGCGAGGCCCTGCGGTAAACCGCTTCTCAGCGGCCGGCCCATCAGGCGCGAGCAGGCGACGCTTGATCATTCTGGAAACTCGACCTGTCCGACCTTCGGAAGTCCAAAACGCGTGGCGTGAGGCGAGAGCTCCGTTCCGAGGCGCTGTGCAAGCGATCCGTAGAGGTCGGGGCGGCGTCCGCGCATCCATCTGCGGCCGCTGCTAGTTGCCACCTCCTCTAAGTCGAGATCGGCCGTTACCATATCGTCCCCCGTCGAGCTCGATTCGGAGAGCACGTCTCCGTAGGGATCGAGAATCATCGCGTTTCCAGTTCTCAATTCGTCCTCGTCGCGCCCGACACCGTTGCTGAAGACGATGAACAGCCCGTTGTCATGAGCTCGCGCGGGGAGCCACCGCATCAACCAGCCCCGGCCGTTCGGGCCCTGGAACTCACGCCTCAGACGTTCGGGATCCTGCCCGCGTTCTTCCCAGTATCTCAGCGGGATGTGCTTCATGCCCTTGGGACTGAGCGAATTGGTGCCACCGGTTTGATGCGGGGCCAGTAGCACCTCGGCACCGCGAAGCGCGACCGCGCGGGGGTTCTCGACAAGGTTGTTGTCCCAGCAGATAAGGATACCCATGCGCACACCCCATGGGGTGTCGAATACGGTGTAGCCCTCGCCGGAGAAGATGAGCGGATGCTCGAAGGCATGGAGCTTGCGATGGGTGTGCCCCTCGCCATTCGGCAGGCAGAGGCGATATGCATTGTAAAGCCTGCCGTGCGCGTCGCACTCCAGCCAGCCGACGCCAATGCCGATCCCCAAATTCCGTGCGAGCGCCGCCACTCTAGAGACGCTTGGCCCATCCATCGGCTCGGCGAGCTCGTAGAGCCCACTTCGATCCAGCCGGGGCACATGCCAATAGCCGCTGATGCACATCTCTGGCAGGCACGCAATCTGCGCTCCTTCTGCGGCGGCGGCTCCGGCGAAGTGCTCAACCCGACCTAGATTGTAGTCCTTATCTCCAGCCCGGTGCTGAAACTGGACGCTGGCCACGCGGAGGGTTCTGCTCATCAACGTACTCCTTTCAGCGCAATGATCATGGATCTCGTTCATCAACTCCAATGAAATAGTAGGCGGGGTGTGATAACTGGCGGGAATGGACATCGAGCGTCTCCGAGCCTTCTGCACCGTCGCGGATCATGGCCACTTCGGCCGCGCCGCGGAGCATTTGCACATCACACAGCCAGGATTGACCAAACGGATCCACGGCCTGGAGCACACCCTTGGGGGCCCGCTATTTGATCGGGGCCGGCAGCCCGTTGTCCTGACGCAACTTGGGCGGCAGCTGCTTCCAGGCGCACAACGACTGCTGCGCGAAGCAGAAGGGTTTCTCCTCGATGCGGAATCACTTCCGAATTGAGAAGGCCATTTAGCCGAAGGCGCTCCAGGCGGAACGGCGGACTGACACCATGACGGTGCGACCGGCGGCGCGGTCACGCATGATTTGCGGGGAATCGCGTCACGGTCGCCATCGATCCTGGCGGGAAGGTCGTGGAAGCCAGGTGCGGATGAGCCCGCTTTGATTCAGTGGTGACGCTAAGTTAGTTGCCAGCCAGGGCACGGACCGGCAGCAACTGCTCGGCCTTCAAGAGCGCGTCATGTATCCGCAAATTCCCGGGGCCCTCGCAGCCGGTATAGAAAATCAGCCGGTCGAGGTCGCCCCAGCTCACCTGGATCGTGCGCATGTCGGTGGGAGCCTGCTCACAGCCCGGTTGACCCGGATACAGCGCTTGCTCACCCTTGGGGCGGATTGGCGCAAGCGCCGACGCGATCGCTCGATATTGATCAGGACTGAGGGCAAACCGCCGCTCACCGGTCACCCGCGAGAACTGGCCGCCACGGAACACGCCGCCGGCTTCCATCACAGTCACTTCCCAGGCCGGGCATGTGCCTTCGCACACGCCAGTCGAGAAGGTAATCGGGATTGGAGGGCCAGGGTCCGCCGGGCTGCATGCCGCCAGAGCGCCCATGGCCAAGATTGTCTTCATCTAAAGACTACCGGCATGCTCGCCGATCCTGGTCATTATGTCGTCGAAAGGCGGCTGCCCGCGATAGTAGAGTGCGCGGGTCGTCTCATACGCTCGCTCAAAACGCGTACGAACTTCGCGATCTTCCAGATGAAAGGCGGCATTTGCGGAAATGTCCTTGTTGTCGGCGCCTGGAAAGCGTGCGTCCTTGTGCGCGAGATATGCCGGCGTGCCGATAAAGACTTGCACTGCAGGGTCGGCCAGCAGGCAATAGACGTCATAGTAATGCCGCAGGAAATTCTGCGGCATGCTGCCATCTCCGATGTGCTTGCGAAACTTTGTCGAGATCGTCTGCAGCTTCTCGACCAGGGTGTATCCGGCCTCGTAACACGGCACATCGATAGCGCGGTTGTCCACCAAGCCCGGCAGGTCAGCGGCAGCTGCGCTGTCGTACGCCCATGAACTGATCAAGCAGGGCCGGTTTGGAGCGACCTGATCGAAACCGGCTTCGAGGAGGATGCCGGTCTTGATACCGTCCGGCAGGGCGTAGGCGCTCGGATAGTGAAGCCGGATCCCCGCGCTGCGCATTCGGGTGTCATCGAAAGCATGGTCGCGCTCGGCGGCTTCGAACCCTGGAATAACGAGCTTGGGCGGCAGGCCGTCATAAAAGGCTCGTCGCGCATCTATGTGCGCTTGCTTGTTGTGGTTCTTGCCCGTGGGCAGGTCGCCGTCCGGGTGGATCAGGATGTCGATGTCTTCCGAGAAGCGGTGGATCAGCCCATGCCCTTTGGAAAGCGAAGTTCCACCCTTCAGCTCAAAGCCGAAGCCAAGCTGCTGCAGGCCCCACAGACCGTGCATGATCCAATAGTCCTTCTCCACCAATCCCGGGTCGATTGCCTGGTTGCGCGCGACCACCGCGAGCAGATCAGAGAAGTCCTTGCTGTCATGCAGAAGCATAAAGGCCGCCGCAGTCAGGCAGGTTGAAGCAGAGGCGCGAGAAGGCGTTTGGCGCGCGCCGAGCCAAACTCCTTCACCGCACGCGCGAGGCGCCCGCGATCCATTTCACCTGCCTTGGCAAGTGCGCGTGGAAGGACTGCCGATTTGTCCTCAGGCAGCCTGTCGAGGTTATGCAGGAGGTCGACGAGCAGAACCTCCTTTGAAAGACGCTTGGGCAGGGTCGACCGCAGCCGAAAGTCGTACATACGGCCGTCGAGCTTGAATCGACCGTGGCGCTTTCGATTATAGACCACCGGCTCATTGTGAAGCTGGGTCGTACCAACGCCAAGGCCGTTGAAGGCACTCGGTGAGACCATCAGGAACCGATCATCACCGAGGAAGGACTCCACGAGCTTTTGGGGACTTGCCGGTGCGGCGCCGAATCGGGTCTTGCGCGGCGCCATGTAGACACCCGCTGACACCTTCTCGAGCCGTCCTTCCTCGACAAGCTGTCGAACGTGGCGATCCACGGCGTTCGACCACCGAGTCAGGTCCTTGCGCCGGTAAACCTGCCCGGGGCGCAGGTGGCGTTTGAGTTCGGCAAGGGCTGACATGGTCTTTTCCACTCGAAACAGGTAGGCCTCAAGCATTCAATTTGCAATAGTTCTCATTAAGAATTCATGCAAACGACAGAGCCCTGCCATTTGGTTTCTCCAACCTGCCGACTGCCCCGACGGTTCACCGCATCAGACACAAACGAGGATCAGCTACCGACATACGCCGCGAGTTCGTCTGGCGTGCCCTTCGGGAAAGCCTCTTTCAGATGATCCAGGAAGGCCGACACGCGAGCGCTCAGCAACCGGCGCGTGGGATAGAGCGTCCAGAGCGCAATCTCAGGGCCTTCCACGTCGCCCCAGTGCATCATCGTCCCGGCAGCAAGGTCGTGGCTGACGAGAGACACGGGCAGACGCGCTGCGCCCGCTCCTGCCCGGACCGCGTCGCGCACCATGATGATCGAGGACAGGCCCAGGACCGGGCTCACCGCGATCTTCGCCTTTCCCGTCGGCGTTACCATATTCCAGGTGTCGTCCGGGCCTGCCGGTCCGCGCACCACCACCGGGACTGCGGAGCCGTCTTCCGGCCGCGGCAGGTCGGCACCCGCTACGACCACGAGACGATCGTGCAGGAAGATGCGTCCGACCAGGCTGTCGTCCGGCGCCGGGTTGACCCGGATCACCAGGTCATAGGCTTCCTCGATCATGTCCACGGGACGGTCCTCGGTCGTGACCTCGAGCCGGACCTCCGGATATTTCAGCGCAAAGCTGGCGGCAAGTTTTCCCATAGCGAGTTGCGAGAACAGCAATGGCGAGCTGATCCGCAATCGGCCACGCGGGCTGTGCCCGCCAGAGGCGATGGCCGTGGCTGTCTCCTCGAGCTCTGTTAGCAACTGCCCCGTTCGCTCGAAAAGCGCCCTTCCCTCCTCGGTCAGCTTGAGGGCGCGTGCGCCCCGCTCGAACAGGCGCAGATCGAGGCTCGCCTCCAATTCCGAGACCCGGCGCGACAGTGTCGCCTTGGGGCGCCCCGCGGCTCGCGAGGCTTTTCCAAAGCCACCGTGGCGAGCGACGAGGTTGAAGTCGGCGAGAGCAAGAAGGTCCATGAGCGTTCCGCCAGCGAGACTGTCTGTTCAGATATAGCGGCTAGTGGCAAGAATGTGGATCGCTAATTTGAGGGCAGCCAAACGGCCCAACTCAAGGAGTGACCCCAATGACCATTCTCGTAACCGGCGCGACCGGCAATGTCGGACGCAATGTCGTCGAACAGCTCGTTGAGCGCGGCGCCGATGTGCGCGCTCTGGTTCGCGACCCCTCCAAAGCCAGCTTTGCGGCCGACGTAGAGGTCGTCCAGGGCGACCTCCTCGACATCGACTCGCTCCGCAGCGCCATGTCCGGCGTTTCCACCCTGTTCCTGCTGAACGGCGTCGTCGCGGACGAATATACGCAGGCGCTGATCGCACTCAACGTGGCCCGCGACGCCGGGATCGAGCGGATCGTCTATTTGTCCGTGATCCACAGCGACATCTACGTGAACGTGCCGCATTTCGCCGGCAAGTTCGGCGTCGAGCGCATGATCGAACAGATGGGCCTTAGCGCCACGATCCTTCGCCCGGCCTATTACATGGACAATGAGATCACGATCAAAGACGTGGTCACCGGATACGGCATCTACCCGATGCCGATCGGCGACAAGGGCCTCGCGATGATCGACGCCCGCGATGTCGGCGAGATCGCCGCGATCGAACTCATTCGCCGCGAACAGTCCGCCACGCCCCTGCCGACGAACCGCATCAACCTGGTCGGACCCGACACGCTGACCGGCGCGGACGCCGCGGCCATCTGGAGCGACGTCCTGGGCCGCACGATCGCCTATCCGGGCGAGGACACCGCCGGGTTCGAACAGAACCTGCGGGCGTTCATGCCGAGCTGGATGGCGTTCGACATGCGCCTGATGGCCGAGCGCTTCATCAGCGATGGCATGCTTCCCGATCCCGGCGATGTCGACCGGCTGACCTCGCTGCTGGGCCGTCCGCTGCGCTCCTACCGCGACCATGTCGCGCAGATCGCCGGCTGACGCCTCCATCCCGCCCATACCGATAAGGACCACCGACATGATCTATTCGACCGCTACCGTCCCGGTGAACCCGGAAGGCGAAACCAGGCTTACCCGCGAGCAGGTCTGGAAAGGCCTCGAGCTCAAGGCCCGCGATGCGCGCCTGTTCCTTCCCCCCGGCCTATGCACGCGCTGCGACGTCACCGAGGAAAGCGCGACGCACTTCGTCCGCAACGCCACAATCGCAGGTGCCGATCTGCGCGAGATCATCACGCTCGAGCCGCAACGCAAGGTGACCTTCTTCCAGGCCACCGGCCCGCGTGAAGGCGCGATCATCAACGAGCTGTTCGAGGATGAAGCAGGCGAGCTACAGCTCAAATTCTACTGCTATCTCGGGCTTCGCGACAAGCAGCCCGGCGGCCCCGAGGAGCAGGCTGAGCAGCAGCAGTTCGACAGTGACAAGGGCTACAAGGCCGCCCTGCTGTCCACGCTCAAGCGCACCCGCGAGATGCTCGCCGAGGGCGAGCTCTGATCCCTTGCCCCCTCTTCATCAAGCAACACACGGAGAAGTCTCATGACCGATGTCTGGTCCCCAATTAAGCTCGGCAACCTGCAACTGCCGCATCGCCTCGCCATGGCGCCGATGACGCGCAGCCGGGCCAGACCCGACGGCACGCCCGGCGACCTCGCCCCCGAATATTACGCGCAGCGTGCGACGATGGGGTTGCTCATCACCGAAGGCACCCAGCCCTCCGAGGACGGGCAAGGCTATACGAACACGCCAGGAATCTACACCGACGCCCATGTCGCCGGATGGCGCAAGGTCACGGATGCCGTCCACAAGGCTGATGGCCGGTTGTTCGTGCAGCTGATGCATGTCGGTCGCAGGTCGCATCCGGACAACACCGTGCACCACCGCCAGCCCGTCGCTCCCTCGGCGATCGCCCCTAGAGAGCAGATGTTCACGCCGCAAGGCATGCAGACAGTGCCTGAGCCACGCGCGCTCACGACCGCCGAAGTCCGGCAGACCATCGCCGACTTCGCGCATGGCGCTGTTCGCGCCATCGAGGCGGGCGCGGACGGCGTCGAGGTCCACGGCGCAAACGGGTATCTGGTGCACCAGTTCCTGGCGCCGAACGCCAATGATCGCACCGATGAATATGGCGGCTCGCTCAAGAACCGCGCGCGGTTCGCCGTCGAGGTCGTGCAGGCGATCGCTGCGGCGATCGGGCCTGAGAGAACGGCGATCCGCCTGTCTCCCGGTCTTCCGACGGGCGGCATCGTAGAAGGGAATGCGAACGACGATCTCTACCGTTACCTCGTGGGGGCATTCGACAAGATCGGCATCGCCTATCTGCACGTCCTGCATATCGGGAATGAGGAACTCGTAGCGGACATCCGTAAGGCGTTCGGCGGCGTGCTGATCGTGAACCGCCCGGGTCGGAGTCGCGAGCAGGTCGGGACCGACGTCGCGGCAGGTCTCGCCGACATGGAAGCGCTAGGCTCCATGGCGCTCGCCAATCCCGACCTCGTCGCACGCCTGAAGGCGGGTGCACCGCTCAACGAGCCGCGGGTTCCGCTGTTCTACGCCGGCGGGGGTGCCGAGGGCTATATCGACTACCCTGCCCTCTCGCGAGTCTGACCAATTGAGACGCCACCCCGCCGCACCGGCTGATTAAGATTGGGCGGCTGACATTCGGGTCATTCCAACGTCAGCCGCCCTCGGGAGCGTCCAGAACGTCGCGCACTTTTGCCGCCAGCTCCTCGATCGTGTAGGGCTTTCCGATCATCTCGACGCCGGGATCGAGCACTCCATTATGGACCACCGCGTTACGCGTGTAGCCGGTGGTGAACAGCACCCGCAGGTCTGGCCGGCGCCGCCGCGCTTCTTCCGCGAGCTTCGCACCGTTTACCTCGGGCATGACTACATCGGTGAACATGAGCGCAATTTCGGGATGGGCATCTAGAAGCCGGAGCGCTGCCGCGGCTCCGTCAGCCTCGAGGACCTGGTAGCCGAGCTCAGTCAGAGCATCTACGCTGAACTGGCGGACGGCCGGCTCGTCCTCAACGACCAGGACGACCTCTTGGCGGTCCCCGAACGGTAAATCAGAAAGCGGTTGCTCCTCGTCATGCTCAGAGTCGGCGCCAGTCAGACGCGGCAAATAGACCTTGATCGTCGTTCCCTCGCCGGGCTCGGAGTAGATTTTTACGTGGCCGCCGGACTGTTTGACGAACCCATAAACCTGAGAGAGCCCGAGCCCGGTGCCCTTGCCGACTTCCTTTGTGGTGAAGAAGGGATCGAACGCTTTCGCAATGATATTCGGTGGCATCCCCGCCCCTGTGTCGGTCACAGCGATGAGCACATAATGCCCGGCCTGTAGCCCCAGATGAGTCGAGGTGTAGCGGGCATCGAGATGGCAGTTCGCCGTCTCGATTGTGAGACGTCCGCCCCCCGGCATCGCGTCACGCCCGTTAATGGCGAGGTTGAGAATGACGTTTTCGAGTTGGTTCGGGTCGGCATGAGTACGCCACAGGCCGCCGGCGAGGACCGTCTCGAGCCGCACGTCGCCGCCAAGCGAATGGCGCAACAGATCGGACATTCCCGCGACCAGCTTATTGGCATCGACCGTCTCCGGCTTAAGCGGCTGTTGGCGCGAGAATGCGAGCAATCGCTGCGTCAGTGTCGCGGCACGACGCGCGCCGTCAGTTGCTGCATCGACATAGCGCTTGGCGCGCGGATCGCCCGCCCCAATTCGACGTCCGAGCAGGTCGAGCGAGCCGATCACGACCGCGAGCATATTATTGAAGTCGTGGGCGATGCCGCCGGTGAGCTGGCCAACGGCCTCCATCTTCTGGGCTTGGCGAAGTGCCTCCTCCATCGCCGCGAGCCGTCTCTGCTCCTCGGCTCGCTCAGTGACGTCATAGACGAACTGGTAGGCCCCGATCTGCCGGCCCGCACTGTCGCGCAGGACATTGTACTTCATTTCATAGGTTCGGCGGTCCCGGCTCTCATCCCCAAATTCGCCAACCTCCGTGAACTCCTCGCCGGCGAGAGCGCGTCCCCACACCGCCGCCACTGCGGCCCGGTGCTCCGGGTATCCATCGAGCACCTTGAGCATGGACTGTCCGACCTGAGGCCTCATCCCGTAGATCCGCTCGAACTCGTCGCTCGCTGCCTTGTTGATGGCGAGCCATCGATAGTCCGGGCCGGCGACCTGCACAAACGCGTCGGTACCTTCCACCAGGTCTGCGAGAAGCTTGCGCTCGGCGACTGCGTCGGCGACGCGTTTTTCCAGCGTCTCGTTCAGCTCGCGAAGTGCCTGCTCGAGGCGCTTCCGCTCGGTGATGTCGATCGCGGTGCCGATAACCCGGATGCATCGTCCGTCGTCATCGAACACGCCGCGACCCTTTGCGGCGACCCAGCGGACAATGCCGTCCTCCCTGCCCACCGTGCGGTATTCGACGTCGTACAGCGCACGCTGATCGGGGTCGGCGGCGGCCGCGTAAACAGCCGACGTCGCATCGCGGTCGTCGGGATGCAGACCATTGTAGAAATCCTGCATCGTCGCCGGCGCGGCAGCGGAAATGCCGAACATGGCCTTGGTGCGCGGCGGCCAGATGAGAATGTCATTGACGACATCGACATCCCAGAAGCCGATCTCAGCGTTGTCGACTGCGAGGCGCAGGCGCTCCTCGCTCTCCTGCAGCGCGGCTTCGGTGCGCCGGCGATGCGTCAGGTCGAGCATAGCGCCGATCATGCGGATCGCCTGGCCATCGGGCCCCCGGATGATATGTCCGCGGTCGAGCACCTCGGCATAGCCTCCATCAGCGCGCAGGAAGCGGTATTCGTCGGTCCAGTTCTCGGCGCAGCCGTCGATCGCAGCGTGGATGCTGGTATCGATCCTTTGCCGGTCGTCGGGGTGAATATGCTCTATCCACCAGGCTCCGGTGGTTTCGACATCGGCACGCGCATGACCATAGGCCGCCTCAAGCGCCTCATTCCACAAGACATAGTTGTCGGCGAGATGCCAGTCCCACACCGCATCGTTGGTCGCCCGCGCCACGAGCCGATAGCGCTCCGCGGTATCGCGCAGCGCCGCGTCACTCTTTCGACGCTCGATGACCAGCGCGGCGGTGCGCGTGATCAAGTCGACGACCGCCAGGTCTCCTTCCACAGGCTCGCGCGGCTCGCGGTAGTACATCGCGAACGTGCCCAGCACCTCGTCGCTCCCCGAGATGAGCGGGGTCGACCAGCAGGCGCGCAGACCGTGCGACAAGGCCAGCTCGCGAAAGTCCGCCCAAAGCGGGCTCGTACCGATGTCCGAGACATAGACGGGCGCTTTCGAGAAAGCCGCCGTGCCGCAGGACCCGACCGCCGGCCCGATCGGAATACCGTCGATCGCGGCATTATAAGCCTCCGGCAGACTCGGCCCGGCTCCGTGGCGCAGATGTGATCCGTCGAGAAGTAGGATCGATCCCAACACGCCTGAGGTCGATTGTCCTTCGACCTCACGCATCATCTGTTCGAGTGTGTCCTCAAGCAAGCGATCTTCGATGACCAGCTCGAGAACGCGGTTTTGAAATGCCCGGAACGCTTCTGTCTGCTCAGCTCCTGTGCGCCGTTCCTCTTCCTCTTCCTGACGCCTCACTAATCTCGTTTCCCTTCAGCTTCGGCCGCGACACCTGCGAGCCACAAGACAAAAGGGCTGCATTCCAAAGGACGACGCGCAGCCCGGCGAGTTCCAGGCTAAGAAAAAAATGCGGTAATTCCCACAGCAATGTGCAACCGGCATGAGGAGAATGAGGCCTGGCAAGCTCCCGGCGACAGATGCCGGCTGTTCAGTACAGCGATGAGGGGGGCACCGGGTTGGGCGGAGAGGCATCCGGCAGCGCCGTGGGAGGCGCACCGGATGGCGGTTCGGGGCGCACGAGCAGCGCCTCGAGAGGGACCATTTTTGGCGGTCCCAATTCCGGGCCGTTCTTTGTTCCCGGTCGTTTTTGTGCGGTGATGAAGGCGGTACAGTCGGTGAGCGCCTTGGCCGCCGCCCGATTGCCGGTGAGCTTTATGGCGTACACCTGTTTGCCCTCGACCATGGCGCTAAGAATGACCCTGTCCCGGAGCTCGGCGAGCAGGTCGACGACGGTCGGGAGGCTGCCGGAATCGGTGACGAGCGAGCCGCCCAGGTCGGTCGCAAAGCCCGAAACCGCGAAATTCGCCGTTCCGGCGATAAGTTGGACCGAAAACTCACCGTGCCTGTCCCCCTTGGGCAGCGCGTAATGCGTTTCATCATCCAGGTGGATGATGCTGCCCGACGCGGGTTCCCCGGAGCGATGATAATAGGGGCCCATGAAGCCCAACAGCGTGTCCCCGTCGGAAGCAAAGTCGGCGTCGCAGTTCTCCTCGCCCTTGTCGGTGACGGTCCAGCCATCGGCCTCAAAGGTTGGGAACCGTGCGTAGTCCTGGGCCGCCACAGGGCGCGCGAGCGCAATCAGGCACAGCAGGCTCGCGCCTGCGTAAATGAGTCTCATTTTCAACTTCTCTCGTCCTTCGACAGCGGGCGGGTCAGCAAGCGATGGGTCAAGGCACATTAATTTCAGGGCCAGGAGATCATCACTGTGCAAGGTCAGTGAGACAATTGCCGAAGATCGAACATTCCCGATGACGGCGGCCGTTCCAGAGCCCATTTGCCATCCTTCCAGATCAGGTCTTCATGATCCTCTTCCTTGCGGTCGAGCCATTGCTGAAACGTCGGATAAAAGGCCGCGACCGACGCCGATCGAGCCCATGCGGGAACGTTGTTCAAGCGGTAGCTATAGGCCATGCTGACCCGGTCACCTATCGTATCGATCTGGCCGACCTTTACGTCATTCACGTCCCGCCTCCCGTGACAAATGACGCTCTGGGCGTTGGCCAACGCTCCTGTCCCGGGTCTGAACTGCTTTTGTCCCTCCGGGGTCGCGATGTATCGGACGACCTTGCGTACGGCCGATCCGGAATTGGGATCGGCGACCGCGACCTCGCCCTCCTGCCGCAACAAACCGGCATCGACGAAGACCTGCGCCTGCCTGCGGCTATACCCTGCTTCGACTGCGACCTCATACGGGACAGGAAAGAACGGCGTGCATTGCGGATTGCCATCGAACCAGCGGTCGGATCACGCTCCGAAGGAGCGCAGCACCTATGGTCGCGGTCATGGCCAGAAGCGGTCGGAGACGATTTTGAGGGCCATTCTGTCGGCAGACCGCTCATGACGGTATCGGCCCCGATTCCGGGGTTATGTCGCCTTTCTGCTCAATCCTTGCCACCGCCACGCAACTGTTAGCGCTGGTCGAGCGATGGCGGCTCGATCAGGTGGCAGCTCGGCGAGGAGCGGTGGAAAACTGTCGGCAATTGTCCTTCAAGCCAGGTGAGCTACCGCGAGCCAACGGGTCCGATGGCTTAAGACCGTGGGACGGACGACAGCCCTTGGTTTTCGCAATACTTGGAGGGCCTCCTCCGCTTCGCGT
The DNA here is from genome assembly GCF_002796605.1 of Sphingomonas psychrotolerans. Classification (NCBI taxonomy): domain Bacteria; kingdom Pseudomonadati; phylum Pseudomonadota; class Alphaproteobacteria; order Sphingomonadales; family Sphingomonadaceae; genus Sphingomonas; species Sphingomonas psychrotolerans. The sequence continues at coordinate 772,005 of NZ_CP024923.1, read as the reverse complement.
TCCGACCCAAAGACGACGTCCAGCCACCGGTCGTCGCGGGAGGAATACAGTCCCCAGCGACCCGCGAAATCGCGTTCCAGCCGACGAGCTGCAACAAGGGTTGGATCGGGTAGCATTGGATCTTGTACGCGCCGAGCGCCGTTCTGTCACGGAAGGTCCCTTGGCCCGTGCGACGACCGTTGCCAACGCCGCGCCGGCCATTTCGTCGCCACCATCCCACAGACACCAGGTCAAGCTGGTTCCAGGACCGTTTCATCCCGCCATGGCTCCGGGTTTCGCCGGCGCCATGGCGGGATGGGCATGCCGCGCGGTTATTTGAGAAGGAAACGGACCGAGAGACTGACGGTGACGTCTTGTTCACCGGGGATCACTTTCGTGTTCGCGTCGGCGGCCGCCATGTTCTCACGCATCGCGCCGGCCATGATCGGCGCGCTCGTCCCGGAATTCTCCGAGATCGACAGAATACGATCGACCCGCAAGCCAGCGAGGCGGGCATAGAAACCGGCGCGGACACGCGCCTTCGCCACCGCATCGGCGCGCGCCTCGTCGAGCGCCGTCTCGGGCTTGTCGAGCGACAAAGTTGGGCCGTCGATCTGATTTGCCCCCTCCCGGACGAGTGAATCGAGGATCGTGCCAGCGCGCGCGATATCCCGGAACCGGACTGAAACGGTATTCGAAGCCTGATACCCGGTGATCGCCGGAGGCGTGTTCTCGGCATAGCGATATTGCGGCTGAAGGGAGATATTGGTCGTACGGATGTCGCGATCGGCCACCCCTGCCCCCTTGAGCGCGGCGACCACGCGCTTCACGCGCGCGGCATTGTCGGACAGGGCACCCGCTGCGGTCGGGGCCTGCGTGACGACGCCGGTGTTGATCACCGCCAGGTCCGGCGCACGCGTGGTCTTGCCCTCGGACACCACCTCCAGGATGGTGCCGTCAATGAGAGCGGGCGCCGGCAGCACCTGGGCCGAGGCCGCGATTGGCAGGAGCGTGGTCGCCGCGAGGGCAAAAAGATTGAGATACAAACGCATTGAAGTTCCTTTCACGAGAAATGGTATTGGTTGGGCCCACGCAGTTGCTTGCCCGCGACTTTCTCCCGGATCTGTGGGGTGGCCGTGATCTTGTTGCCTTGTGTGCGCCCGAGCCGCTCTGGCTTTAACGTCGCCGGCAACCGATTCCCGTCACAGGCGCCGGGATAAGAATCACGTGCTGGGCGCAACCATTCAGGCGCGGCGATCATGTCCGGGCACCGCCGCATCAGCTTTCCGCTGCGGCGACGAATTCAAGCCGCATGATTGTGCCTCCCGATGGCGCTTCCAGCGGCTCGACCGATCCGCTGTGGCGGATCATGACCTCCCGGACGAGATTGAGGCCGAGACCAGCACCGCTGTTTCCTCCCCGCAGGCGGTGGAAAGCCTCGAAGACGCGTTCACGCTCCTGCAACGGTATGCCGGGGCCATCGTCCTCGACCTCGACGGTCGTGCCCTCGACCCGTACGATCACCTGACGACCGCCATGTTCGAGCGCGTTCTGAATCAAATTGGCAAGGACGCGGCCGATCGCCGCTGTGTCACCGCGCACGGCCACACCGCCGAGATCGGCCACCGCCAGTTCCTTGCCGCCCGCGATCGCCAGGGGAGCCAGGTCTGCAACCACCTCCCGCACGACCTTTCCGAGATCGACCGCATCATCGAGCGGCGAGGCACGCCCTATCCGCTGCAGGTCGAGCATCTGTTCGGCCAGTGTCGCCAGCCTGGCAACATCACCCTGGAGACGCCGCGCAAACGTCGAGTCTTGTGCGGCTTCGATCTTGGCCTGGAGGATCGCGATCGGCGTGCGCAATTCATGCGCCGCGTCGGAAAGAAAACGCTGATGCTGCTCATAGCCTTCGTCGAGCCGGCGAAGGGCCCCGTTCATCGCTTTGATCAAGGGTGCGATTTCCGCGGGGATGCCATCCGATGACAAGCGACTGCCGCGCCGGTCGATGTCCACCCGGCTTGCCTCGTCGGCGAGCACGGACAAACGCCGAAACGTCTTGCCGACGATCAAGGGGATGGCAACGATCGTGATGAGCGACAGAACGATCAGGAACGGCACCATGATCGTGCTCGACAGGAGCAACAGCATCGTCACCGTGTTCAGCACGGCGCCGCGGCCAAATACGAGGATCTCGCCTCCCGCCGCAAACAGGCGGACCGTCCAGTCGCCGGTCTGGGACGTCCCGAGAATTGTGAATTCTCCAGCCGGACCGTCAGCCAGCCTGACTGAGGCGACATACCGGTACGGCGCCATCTGGTCTTTGATGTAGGCGAACGTGATGTGCTCGAGACTATTCGCGATCCCCACATAGGCAGCGGGGGTTTTGTTGTAGGAGACGGATTCGCCGCGCGCATCCCGCGCCACGAACCACAGGTCGGGCACACGACGGCGTGCGTCGAGCAATTCTGGTGTATCGACGAGATGCAACTTGCCATGTCTGTCGCGGACGATCGCGCGAGCCGCCACGTCGGCGAAATCCGGCTCGACCAGTGATTTGCCATCGTCGTTGTAAAGCACGTAACCCGCCAGCAAGGCACCGGTCAGCAGGAACAAGCCGACCTGAAATCCGAGCAGGCGAATGATCAGCCGGGCCTTGAACGACCTCGGGGCCCGCGGCTTCATAGAGCCTGGCGCAGCAGGTAGCCGACGCCCCGGATGGCATGGATCTCTACCTCGGTATGGGCCTCGCTCAGCCGCTTGCGCAGGCGCGAGACATGCGAGTCCAGCGTGTTCGACTGAATCTCGTCGTCGAATCCGTAGACGGCCTCCTCCAGCGCGCCGCGCAGGACGGTTCGCCCGCGCCGTCGCATCAGCGCCGCCAGTACGCGCAGCTCACGCCGCGGCAGATCGAGGCGCACACCGCGAACCAGCGCCTCGTCATTCCTCATGTCATAGACCAGTTCGCCGAGCTGAACGTGCCGATGGGGCAATGCTGCCGGGCGCCGCCGTACCGCTCTTATGCGCGCCAGCAATTCTTCCATCGCGAACGGCTTGGCGAGATAGTCGTCGGCGCCGGTATCCAGTCCCGCGACGCGGTCATCGATGTCGCCGCGCGCGGATATGACGATCACCGGCACGCCCGGGTTGAACCGTCTTATGTCGTCGATCGCGGCGATTCCGTCGCCGTCCGGCAGCGTACGGTCAAGCAGCACGACGTCGCTCACTGCGAGCCTCGCCGCTTCGAGCGTTTCAGCGAGCGATGTCACCTGGTCGACGACATAACCCTCCCGCTCCAGCACGGCGACCATCGCCGCCGCCATCCCGGCCTCGTCCTCGACCAGCAATATCCGCATCGCTTCGTCCTCATGTAATCGCTAACGGGTGCGCAGCGGATGGGCGGCCGCGACGACCGACCGCCCACCATGTCAGCGGCGCCTTAAAAGCCGAGCGACATGCCCAGCTGGATCTTCGACGAGGTGAGTCCGTCGCGATAATTCACGCGGACATATTCTGCACGCGCCGAAACACCCTGTGTTACCGCGGCTTCGATGCCGGCGCCCCACAGGAACCCTTTTTCGGTGCTGCTGCTCTTCAGGTCCTTGAGATTGGTCGCGCGGAAGTCGGTCGTCTCCCGCACCCGCAGCCAGCTGTATCCGGCGCGACCGTAGAGAAGGACGTTCGACGCAGGCAGCACGCCCACGCGGCCCGAGACATCCCAGGTCCATCGCGGTTTCAGGCTATAGTCGCCCGTGGTGCTCGACCCGATCAGCGCCTTGCCGCCGCGTCCGATCCCCGCCTCGGCGCCGACCAGCAATGCCTTGCCGATCTGCGCGTCGTAACCGACATGTCCGCGATAGCCGATCCCGCCTTCCTTCTCGTCGACCTTGGTCGCGATACGCGGCAGCTGGAAGTCGCCGTCATGCCAGCGATAGTCGATCGACGCCCCGATCTTGACGCCAGCGAGCGTTACCTCTTCGCGCGACTGGGCGACAGCGGCGCTCGGCATCACCACCATGGCGCCGATCAACAGACAGATACTCTTCATCACAAATCCTTTTCCCGTCACAACCGCCCGTAAAGCGCGGTGGCGACCGGGTGGACGTCCAACCTTGCGCGAGCATTGCGCGAGCTCGCATCTCAAACACGCGCATCGCCTCGGAATACGTTGCGTGCTGTTTCATGCCTCGTCGCGGCCATTCGAAACGACGTGTGTATGCCTGTCCGCGCGCTTCCTCGCCCAGGGCCACAGCCGCTGCAGTTTGCGAGCGTTCGGGCCCCGGGGGATCGATGACGGCAGTCGACTCAGGGTCTCCAAGGCAGAGGCGTCATTGCCGACATTCGCTGAAAACGTGAAGGGTCCGGTGGTGACCTATCCGGCGATCAGCAAGATGGTCGCGGCGGGGTTGGTAAGGTCCGAATCGACCTCGTCCAAACTGAAGACACGCCTCCTGACCCTCACCGCGGACGGAGAGACGCGTATGAATGACTGGATATGCGACCCAGAGCGAGCCGCGAGCGTGGGTCTCGACCCCTTCCGTCTCAGGGCAGGAATGTGGGACGCGATCGCGCCCGCGACCCGACGAAGGGCATTTGAAGCGCTGTGCCAACGGATCGAGTCCGAGATTGAAGCACTCGCGGCCCGGTTGGCCGATCTGGACACGGTGGAAACACAACGGATCGAACTTGCGATTGTGTTGCAGAGAAGCCGGCTCAGTTGGCTGGATCAGCGTCTGAAGGAGAAGTAAGGCTCGTTTCAGGCCTATGTCCTGTTTCTGCTCAATCCGTGACGCCCCCGGGGCATCCGCCCTTCCACCGGCGCTGGCGTCGCTACTCGTATTACGCAGTCGCAACCCATCCAAGGAACGAGAACCCCGCATAAAACAACGCGACGCTCGAAAAGCCGGCTTCTCTGAGAAGCGCCTCATCCTCGTCGCTCGACAGGATCGGGAGATGCTCCGCCATGGCTGCGGCCGAAACGGAAGCCTGCTCGAAATTGACGCCGGACGCGTCGGCGAATGCCACGGATCGCACCAACCAGGGAAGAAGCTCGCTTCCCGTCGGATAGCTGTGATGGGCGACGACGAGGGGGACGCCAGGTTTCAACCGGCGCCGTATCTCCCGCAATGTAACCAGCCGCTCCTCCTTCTCGAGGAAATGCAGCGTAAGCAAGCAGGTTGCGCCATCGAAAGGGCCCGAGGGGGCCGTATTGACATAGCCGTGCTGTAACTCAATCCGCCCTGCGAACGCCTCCAGCACGCGTGCGGCCAGATCCAGCATCGCCGCCGAGGGATCCACGCCGACGAAGCGCCATTGCGGCTGCGCCTCGGCGAACGCTTTCAACTCGAGCCCTCCCCCGCGCCAACGACGAGAACGTTTGCATTCTCGGGAGCCTGCTCCGCCAGCAGGAGCATCGCCATACAATGCAGGTCGGCAAGGCCCGGCACCTTGCGGGGCGTGGCCTCTGCATAGCCCGCGATCTTCGCGGGATCGAGGAAGGGCTGCAGCAGGTCCATCGCTCAGCCGAATACAAGCGCGCGGTGGGCGGAGATGCCCGCCGTCACGCCGTCGGCCACGGCCCAGCTCACGCTATGGGGTGCGCGGGCGATGTCGCCGGCGGCGTAAAGGCCGGGCACACTCGTCATCTTGTCGGCATCGGTCGTGATAAGCGGTCCAAAGGGTCCCTCCTCGATCGCGGCTCCTAGCTGTTCTGCAAGCGGACTCGACGGGCATGATTGCGGCGCGACATAAAGCGCCTCCACCGGGCTCTCGCGTCCATCCACGAGCTCGATGGCGGACAAGGCGCAGCGCTCGCCGACCAGCCGCTTCAGCTTGCTCTGCTCCACTCTCACGCCTCGCGCGGCCAGCGTTTGCGCAGCCTCTGAATCGAGCTCGGCACCATTCAGATACAGGGTCGTCGGCCCCCATTCTGCGACAAGGACGGCCTGATGCACCGACATCGGCATGCGGTAGAGCACGCCGAGCTGGCGGTCGCTGAACTCGAAGCCGTGGCAGTAGGGACAGTGCAGCACCGTCTTGCCCCAGCGCTCCTGCAGGCCCGGAATGGATTCCAGCGTGTCGCGCACCCCATAAGCAAGGATGGCCTTTTGCGCCGAGATTTCCTCGCCGCTCGACAGAGTCACAGCGAACCCATCCCCGTCGGATCGGCCCGCGACCGCTTGCCCCTCGATCATGTGCACGCTGGAATAGGCGCCAAGCTGCTCGCGAGCCTTCGCAAGGATCGCTTTCGGATCGCTGCCGTCGAAGCCGAGGAAGCCGTGCGAGGCGTCGGCAAAACGATTTCGCGGTTGCCGAGTATCGATTACGCAGACGTTCCGGCGCGCGCGGCCGAGATAGGTCGCGGCCGCGAGCCCCGCAAAGGCACCGCCGACGATGATGACATCATGCTGCATGGTTGTTCTCCAAGGTGAGGAACCCGCCTCGCTCCGCGAGGCGGGTGTGAAAGTCGGCGCTGAGCGCGGCGAGCGTGATTTGCCCGAACTCACTCAGGAGAAGCGCCTCCGCCTTGTCGAACGCCTCGCCGAGCGCGGCGTTGACGGCTTGCTCGACCAGACAGCCGGGCGCCTCGGTACGGTTGCCCATTGCCAGAAGCTCTGGTTTGCCGAGCGCATCGTAGATGTCGCGCAGCGTTACCTGTTCGAAATCGCAAGCGACCGTCCACCCGCCGCCGTGCCCCTTCTCGGATCGGACAAAGCCCTGGTCGCGCAGGCCCGCCATGATCCTGCGGATGACGACGGGGTTGGTGCCCATGGCGCGGGCAAGCGTTTCCGACGTGGCCGGACCGGGCTGCTCTGCCATATGCAGGAGGACGTGAAGCACGCCTGACAATCGGCTATCTCTTCTCATGCAACTTCATATGTTGCGTGTTAGCGCGGATGTCAAGGAAGAGCCTGTCCGACGGCGTGGCCGGGATCAGCCGCGCCCAAGCTAGGCTATTCGATCTGCAGAGCAGCCTTAAAGGTTTGGATGCCAAGCTTATGCGATGGCGCCGGGTAGCGCAGGAGGTAGAATGGAAACTGTCGACTGTCAGACGGTAGAGGAGCTGGGTGCGTTCTTTGACGGCCTGGCGTCTTGTTTCGCGGCCAGACCAGGGAATATCTGCGCACTGACGGCGGTCCGGACATTCGCACAAGCTTTGACCGGCACGGCTGCATCCCGTCACGAATGCTCATGTGGTGGCACTATTCGGGGGATACCGCCCACCAAGGCAATTCCGATCCGCCATTGCTAAGGTGTGCATCCCACCACTGTCAAACGGAACTGCATGCCAACTTGGCCAAGATTCTTCTGTTTGGCGAATGAAAACACTCAGCAATCCGAACCAAGCCGTCCCCTTGTTGGCCGGATCGGCATTCCCGTCCAACTTTTGACACAGGACTTTTTAGATCCAGTCAGGCGCGCCTGCCCGCGGCTAGGACAACTTGTCCAGTTCCGTTCCGTGGATGCGCAACCCAGATGCTGCCGCAAAGGAACGGCGATGTTAGACAGGTTTGATGCACTGCTCTTGGCGCGTATCCAGTTCGCGTTCACGGTCAGCTTCCACTTCATCTTCCCAGCGTTCTCGATCGGCCTGGCAAGCTTCTTGGCCGTGCTCGAGGGGCTGTGGCTGAAGACCGGTAAGGACGTCCATCTCGACCTGTTCAAGTTCTGGCTGAAGATCTTCGCGATCGTCTTTGCGATGGGCGTGGTCTCAGGCATCGTCATGTCTTACCAATTCGGCACTAACTGGGCGGTCTTCTCCGACAAGGCCGGGCCGGTTATTGGGCCGCTCATGGCGTATGAAGTGCTGACCGCCTTCTTCCTCGAGGCAGGCTTCCTCGGCGTGATGCTGTTCGGCATGCAGAGGGTCGGTCCCAAGCTTCACTATTTGGCAACCCTGATGGTCGCGGTGGGAACGCTGATCTCCGCCACCTGGATTCTCAGCGTGAACAGCTGGATGCAGACGCCGACCGGCTTCGAGATCAATGCACAGGGGCAGTTCGTTCCCGGGCCCAGCTGGTGGCCGATTATCTTCAACCCCAGCTTTCCATACCGACTGCTCCATACTGTCCTGGCCGCATATCTGACGACCGCCTTCGTCGTCGGCGCGGTCGGCGCATGGCAGTTACTGAAGCTGAAGCGCGGACGGATGATCGCCCACCGGGAGGGAGACGAGCCGACCGAACTGGGCGCCGATCTAGCTCGCTCAGCAACAGCGGCGCGCAAGATGCTGTCCATGGCGCTCTGGATGGCCACGATTGTAGCTCCTCTCCAGATTTTCGCCGGCGATCTGCACGGGCTCAATACGCTAGTACACCAGCCGGCCAAGGTCATGGCGATGGAAGGCCATTATGACAGTCACCCCGACGGTGCCCCGCTTATCCTGTTCGGCCTACCCAACTCGGAGGAGAAGCGTATCGATTATGCCCTCGAGGTGCCAAAAGCGTCGTCGCTGATCCTGAAGCATGATCCGGACGCGCCGCTTGCCGGGCTGGACACCATCCCCGACAACATGGAGCCTCCGGTGCCGATCGTCTTCTGGTCGTTCCGGATCATGGTGGCCGTCGGTTTCGCGATGCTTGGGCTGGGCCTTTGGAGCGTGGTTGCACGGCTACGAGGTAAGCTTTATCGGTGGACGTGGCTGCACCGGGCGACCGTCGCTATGGGGCCATCCGGGTTCATTGCCGTGCTCGCCGGTTGGGTGACGACCGAGGTTGGGCGGCAGCCCTTCACTGTCTATGGTCTGCTCAGGACCTCGGAGAGCGCCTCACCCTTGGCGGCGCCTGCCGTCGCCACGTCGCTGATCGCCTTCGTCATCGTCTACTTCGTCGTGTTCGGCTTCGGCACCTGGTACATCCTTCGGCTGATGAACAACGGCGTGCAGGTGCCCGAGCCTGCGCTCGCCGAGGGAGCCGGGCCAATCCGGACTGCCGGAATCACGCCCGGTCCCACCCAGCTTACGGGAGCCTGACCGATGGGCATCAACATCGACCTGACGATGATCTGGGCCTTCATCATCGCCTTCGCCGTCTTCGCCTATGTGGTAATGGATGGTTTCGATCTCGGCATCGGCATCCTCTTTCCCACGTTCGGCGTCGGCAAGGAGCGGGACCAGGCGATGAACTCGATCGCGCCGGTGTGGGATGGCAACGAAACCTGGCTGGTGCTGGGCGGAGGCGGCCTTTTTGCGGCCTTCCCGCTCGCTTACGGCGTGGTGATGACCGCGCTCTATCCGCCGATCATTGCTATGCTGCTAGGCCTCGTCTTCCGCGGCGTCGCGTTCGAGGCACGCTGGCGTGATCCTAAGCATCGTGCGGGCTGGGACTTTGCCTTCACCGCCGGCTCGATAGTCGCCGCGTTCGCGCAGGGCGTGACACTTGGGGCGCTGTTGCAGGGGGTGGAAGTGGCGGATCGCGCTTACGCCGGCGGATGGCTGGATTGGCTGACGCCATTCAGTCTCTTGACCGGTGCAAGCGTGGTCTGCGGCTATGCTCTGCTGGGCGCCACCTGGCTCATCTGGAAGACCGAGGAAGGCACGCAGGGCCACGCTTACAGGCTTGCTGGTCGCTTCTTCGTCCTGACACTGATTGCCATCCTCGCGGTCAGCCTCGGCACCCTCGGCCTCGGCACGGACTACCGGCAGAAGTGGCTGAGCACTCCTGCCATCTTCGCAACCTCGCAGGTGCCCCTGCTCACAGCGATCCTGGCGTTCGCCTTCTATCGGTCGCTCAAAAAGCGGCGGGAGGTGGCACCCTTCTTTCTGGCTCTGGCTCTGTTTCTGATGAGCTTTGCAGGCCTTGGCGTCAGCATGTACCCTTATGTGGTGCCGAACGCGCTGACCATCTGGGACGCGGCCGCGCCTGAGCGCAGCCAGATATTCATGCTTGTGGGAGCAAGCGCGCTGGTCCCGATCATCCTTGCCTATACGGCCTGGTCCTACTGGGTATTTCGAGGGAAGACGGGTCATGAAGGATACCACTGAGAGGCGTTCGCTGCTTCGCCGTCTCGGCTGGTTCGTCGGCCTTTGGGCTGCGGGCGTGCTTAGCGTGACACTCGTAGGCGCGATCATCCGTGCCTGGCTGCTCTGACCGGGGGAAGAATGGACCAGAAGCAACGATGCGCGTTATGCCCGCGAAGAGTTCCTCTTCGGTGAAGAACCCAATGCCGTCCTCAAAGGCCAGCAACCCCTGCTACGCCCGGGCATGAAGGCGCCAGCGGTCGCCGGCGGTGAGCGTCGCATGGTGCGTGGCTGGCTAAGCAGGGCTTGAACGTGGTTTCCATTGACGGGTTCAAAGTGGCGCAGGCAAACGCAGCCGAGTTGGCCCGCGGCGCGGCGTTTCGGTCGATCTGCAGCTCGCCGACCTAGCGAAGTGGGAGGCAGCGCATTCAGGCATGTCCGCACTCATCGATCTCGTCGCGAGGATGCCATTATGATTCTGCCGATACCCGTTCCTTCAGTCGCAATCGAGAGCGTCACGACGCACGCGATGTTGCACAAGCATCTCGCCGTCAGGGACAGCGGTAGCTCAGGGAGATCGAGGGTCGGGCGGCTGCCGGAGTCAAGGGCATCAACAACAACAGACCGGATGGCGAAGCGACGGATCAGCCGATGTCGCTTGAGCTGGAAGCTGAGGCGAGGCGTCACGGCCTTGCTTACTGGCACATCCCCGATCATGCCGGCCAGGCCACCGCAGAAGACGCCAAGGCGATCGAGGCGGCAAACGGACCGGTGTTGGCGCTCTACCGCACCGGGGTTCGGTCGACGGGTTTGTGCAACATGTGCCTGACGAGCTCGCTTGCCCGTTCATCCTCTCAACTCGCATGGCTGAAAACCATGGATCTGTGTCCTTTACGAGATCAGCGCGCTGGGAGAGACGTCGCCGCCTACGGCGGTGATCAGGAGCTTCCATGCACAATATGAATCGACGGACCGCGATCGTCACTGCGGCTGTGACCCTCGGCGGCCTCGCGCTTGGCACCAGAGCGGCAATCGCGCAGCAAGCAGCGAAAACAACCGCGCTGTTCGATGCTTCGAAGAATCCGAGCCCGGAAAAGATTGCGCCTTATCAGGCTCGGTTTGGCCGCACCAAGCCGCTGGTTGCGATCGTCGGCCTGAACGAGGGCACGATCATCAGCGATTTTTGCATCCCGTTCGGGGTAATGGCGCGATCCGGCGTAGCCGATGTCGTGTCGGTTTCGGTCAGGCCCGGTCCTGTAAAGATGCAGCCGCTCACCTTTCAGCTCCAGGCGACAGTCGATGAATTTGACGAGCGTCACCCTGAGGGTGCCGACTATATCTTCGTTCCAGCCGTGGAAAACGACAATGATCCCGGCCTTTTGCAATGGATAAAGGCGCAGGCAGGCAAGGGCTGCACCGTCATCAGCATCTGTTACGGCGCGATGGTCGTAGCCAATACGGGCCTGTTCGACGGCCATCGGGCAACCTCCCACTACAGCAATGAATCGATGCGGGTGACGCGCTTCCCGAACGTGATGTGGCAGAAGAACATCCGCTATGTCGCCGATGGCAAGGTCGTTTCCAGCGCCGGTGTCAGCGCGTCTATGCCGACCTCCATCGCACTGGTCGAAGCGATCGCCGGCCCGGCAAAGGCGGCACAGGTCGCCCGCGACGTCGGCATCGATGGCTGGAGTTCGAAACACGACAGCGATGCGTTCCAGTCCGACCCTGGCAATGCGGACATGCCAGGCCGCGATGCGAAGCCGCAGGTCACGCTAGGCATTCCGGTCAAGGTGGGCGACGACGAGATTGCGCTCGCGCTGACCGCCGAGTCCTACAGCAGGACCGGCAACACCATGGCCTTTGCCGTCGCGGCGAGCAAAGCCCCCTTGCGCCTGGCCCATGGCCTTGTCGTCTTGCCAGACCTTGTCGCCGGCGGCCCCAAGTCGGTGGACCGCACCCTTGCGCCGCTCGAAGCGCATCAGGCGACCCGCGCGCTGGACATCGCGCTGGCCGACATCTCCAAAACCTATGGTCCGAAAGCCGCGCGCAATGTCGCACTGTTCATGGAATATCCCGGCCTGAAGTAATCGCAGGCCTTTTCAGCCCGCCACCCTGTCCCCCGCCGCGAAACGGCGTCGATACTCGGAGGGCGACAGGCCTACGATGCGATTGAAGACTTTCCGAAAGGCGCTGGGATCGGTGTAGCCGGGGTCCCCATTGCGCCTGCGCAATGGGGTGGCTTGCAGGGCCGCAACGGAGAGGAGGAACTGGCGCAGCCAGCTTGCGGCACGCCGCGGCGGGACTAGAGGGTAGCGACGCCCACCCCGCCAGGTCGAGTGCCGGAGGCCAAACGCCGCGGCGCCGGAGCGCCGCGTCCGCAGCCAATCAGCGCGCAGCGCTGCCCAGCGCCAGCGGCGCTGCACCACAACCGCTCTCTCGAGTCCGGCCGGCCGTCGTGGCGGCGTGCGCACGCGCCCGTGTGCCAGCCGCCGCCGCGCCTTCCGGCCGGATCGAGCGTGTCACGCGGAAACAAAAACACCGCGACCTCTGGCGGCGCCGCAGGAGCAAGCCAGTGAGCGCTCCATTGGTCCCCGCGTTCCGCTTCCTCAGGCGCCAGCCGGCTTTGCGTCAGTCGATCGTGACCCGAATGGGCCGAGACGCAACAGCGACTCGGCGCCGCGGTTCGCGGCGTAGAGCACGGTCACGCGAAGCGTGGGACGCTCTGGGACCCGGACGCCAAAATCGCCGCCTACGCAGATCCCTGTTTTTCTACGCCAGCCTACGCCAGCGTACGCCACCCCGGCCACGCCCTCTTGCGTCCTGTGGCGCAATCCCAATCCTGTCCGAAGCGAACCACTTCAGCGCGAACAGGACCATGCCATGTCCGACACCCCCGACCGCATCCTCCGGCTGAAGGCGGTGCTTGCCCGCACCGGCCTCAGCCGCTCGACCATGTACCGCAAGATGGACAAGGGCACCTTCCCCAGAAACATCAAGATCAGCGAACGCTGCGCCGGCTGGCGGGAATCCGCCATCGCCGAATGGCTGAAGAACCCGATGTTCTATTGTGTCGACGATCATAATCAGCGCTGAGACACGGCGCTTTTGGTCGCTATTCGAAGCCAACCTTAGCGGTCGCCGACAACCCGAACATCCTTGCCCAGCAGCGTCTTCACATAGATCCGCTGCACCATGACATAGACCACGACGGTAAGCGGCGCAGCCAGAAGCACGCCGAGAAAGCCGAAGATCGTACCGGCGGCCACGACCGAGAAGAGCAACACCGCGGGCGGCACATCCACGGCTTGCTTCTGTATCATCGGCTGGAGAAAGTTGCCCTGAAGCTGCTGGATCACCAGAAACAGCCCAACCGTCCACAGCGCTGTCATCGGAGAAACGGTGAAGGCAAGCAGGACGGCCGGGACGGCGGCAATGATCGGACCGACCATCGGAATCACGTCCAGCAACCCGGCGATAAGCCCCAGCCCCCCGGCGGCGGGCACACCGAGCACGGCCAGCCCCGCCCATGTGAGTACCGCGACGAGCGCCGAGGAGGCAGCCTGTCCAACCATCCAGCCGCGCAGTCCGCGCGACATATCGTCCAGCGACTTGTCGAGCGTTGCTTCCGCGCGGTGCGGTATGAGCAAGAGGAGGCCTCGCCGGTACACCCCCGGATCGCTGGCGATGAAGATCGCGCCGACGAACACCAGGACGAAATCGGCGAACCCGCTTCCCGCAGCGAGGACATAGCCTCCAGCCCGCGACATCAGCTTTGAAACATCGCTGCTGCCGCGAGCGAACAGTTCCCGGGCGCTTTCGCCCACGCCGAAGCCCGACAGCAACGCATCAACCTGAGCCAGTGCTGGCGGGATGCTTTCGACGATCGTATCGAACTCGCGCGCGATCTGTGTTCCGAACAGCGCGAACGCACCGATGAAGACCGCCAACAAGGCGATGATCGACAGTCCGAGGGCAGGCCCGCGCGGCACGCGCGCGACCGCGGTGACCCGCCGCGCCATCGCGTCGAAGATTACCGCGAGCACGAGTGCGGCAAAGACGAGGAGGAAGAAGCGTGTGAGTTCGAGGAACAGCCACGCAACTCCGACGATCGCGAGGACGGTGACCGTAGCCAACGCGATCTGCGCCGTTCGCTTCGAGCCGTCAGCAGTCGTTTCTGGGGTCGGCTCGATCATACGTTCTCCGGATACGGGAAAGCCCGCGCTGAGGTCTCTACCATAGAGGGCGCCCGCGAATCGCGAGTGTAGCTGCCAGGCATCCTTATGGTGCAGCGTTCGTTCGGTACGCTCCATTTGCGTCGTGACAAGCGGCCTGGCTGCGTCTGAATGCAGTCGCAGCCTAACTGACCCACAAAGGCCGTTTTACAATGTATTCAGGCGTATCCACGCGAAGCATCCAACCCGCCGATGACTGCGTAACCGAGCGAGTTCTCGACATCCGCGAAATCACACGACAGGTAGCCGCGTTCCGGGAACCCGACAACAGACGAGCTTGGCTCGAGCTGCTGGCCAGCGTCGCACCTTTGGCGGTCCTGTGGCTGCTCATGTGGCTCTCCCTGGACATACACTACGCCCTCACATTGCTCCTCTCGATTCCCGCCGCAGGCCTGGTGCTCCGGCTGTTCCTCATCCAGCACGATTGCGGCCACAACGCGTTTCTCAAGGGGCGACGCGCCAACGACTTGATTGGCCGCTGCATCGGCGTGGTCACTCTCACCCCATACGACTATTGGCGGCGCACCCATGCGATGCATCACGCCGGCACCGGCAATCTCGACCGGCGCGGATTCGGCGATGTCGCGACCCTCACCGTCGACGAGTTCGCCAACCTCGGAGTTTGGGGCCGGCTAAAGTATCGCCTGTATCGCAATCCAATCGTACTGTTCGGGCTCGGGCCGGCCTTCGTATTCCTCCTGCAACATCGTCTTCCCGTGGGGATGATGAGAGCCGGTTGGCGGCCATGGGTCAGCACCATGGGAACGAATGCGGCGGTCCTGCTTGTCTGGAGCAGCCTCATCGGCCTCGTCGGCGCAGGGCCGTTCCTGCTGATCCAGCTCCCGATCACCCTGATTGCCGCGTCGATCGGGGTTTGGCTATTCTACGTCCAGCACCAGTTCGAGCAAACTTACTGGAAGCCGGGCAAGCTCTGGAGCTTTCACGAGGCAGCGTTGTTCGGCAGTTCGAACTATGCGTTGCCGCCAGTTCTGCGCTGGTTCACGGCAAATGTCGGGCTGCACCACATACATCACCTCTGCAGCACGGTTCCGTTCTACCGGCTGCCCCAAATCCTCAAAGCTCGACCCGAACTCGCCACGTTAAACCGTATCGGCCTTGCCGAGAGCCTCAGGTCGGTAAGGCTTACCCTCTGGGATGCCCGATCAGGCCGGCTGGTGACCTTCGCCGAAGCTCGCTTCACGGAAGTGGCCACCGGACGACGGAGCTCGGGGACGCGCGTCGGGACACCCTTGCTCCGTTCCATCCCCACCTGACAACGCAATAGGGAGCATGTGACATGGCAATCAGAGCCGTGCTCTTCGACATCGACGGAACATTGGTCGACAGCAACGAAATGCACGTGATCGCGTGGGAGGAGGCGTTCGCGACGATCGGCGCCGAGTTCGAGCGGCAGACGATTCATGATCAGATCGGCAAAGGTACCGACATGCTGGTTCCTACGCTGCTTCCTGGTGTGGACGCAGCCGCGCAGGAGAAGCTCGGGGAGGCGCATGGCAACACGTTCAAGGCCAGGTTCCTGGAACATGTGAAACCGTTCCCCGGCGCTCACGACCTGCTCGCCTACGTGAAGGCCCGAGGTCAAAAGGTGGTCCTCGCCTCCTCCGCATCCGCAGAGGAGCTTGATCACTATCTGGACCTGCTCGAGGCGCGCGATCTGGTCGTCGCAACCACGAGCGCCGACGATGTCGAGAATACCAAGCCGGCGCCGGACATCTTCGCCACGGCTCTGGCGAAGGTTGCTCCGCTCTCCCCTCGCGAGGTGATCGTGGTCGGCGATACTCCCTACGACATCGACGCGGCGGGCAAGTGCGGTATCGCTGCGATCGGGCTGCGCTCGGGCAAGTTCCCCGACGAGGCGCTGCGCGGTGCCGGCGCGGTCGCGCTTTACGACGACGTCGCGGCCTTGCTCGCTGACTATGACAACTCTCCACTGGTGGTCGACGGCGAGCGCTGAAGAGCGGGAGGTGATCGTCACATTGCGGGTACAGCAGCTAGCTTCCGAGTAGCGAGTAAGGTGCAAATTTGTGCGCCGCACAACGGTTGAACTCGGATGACACAGAGAGCCACAAAGAAGCCCTCGCATCCGCGTCCTGCGGCCACCAGGCGTGAGGGTCGCGGCTTCGTCGGCCAGCACACCGGATGGCTGGCCGCGGGCGCCGCCGCGCTGGTCGCGAGCGCAGCGATCAACCGCGTCAACGCCCACCGTGCTGAAGCGAAAACCCCTCCGGCAGGCGAGTTCATCGAAGTCGATGGGGTACGACTGCACTATGTCGATCGCGGCGAAGGGCCGGTGGTTGTGCTGCTACATGGCAACGCCGTGACCCTCCAGGACTTCGAGGTTAGCGGCGTCCTTGGACTGGCTGCCGAGCACCATCGCGTCCTCGTCCCTGCCTCGTTGCCCGCCGTCCCACTAATCGGGGACCTGATGGCGATGACGATTTCGCCGATCGCCGCGCTGCTCACGGGGCCCGTGGCGCTCAAGGCCAGCTTTGCCCCGGCACCGGTCCCGGACAAGATGGCCGACTTTCCTGTAGGGCTGACGCTCCGGCCTTCGCAGATCCGTGCGTCGGCGGCAGAAGGTGCCCTGATGGTGCCGGCAGCGGTCTCGCTTGCAGGCCGCTACCGCGACCTGGAACTGCCGGTGATCATCATGTCCGGCGAAGGCGATCTTGTGACCTTTGCGGGAAAGCACGCCGAGCGCCTCGCCCGCGACATCGAAGGAGCGGAGCTACGCCTGGTGCCAAGCCAAGGTCACTTCCTGCACTACGCGGTGCCCGAACAGGTCACGGCAGCGCTCTCCGATCTAGCCTCGCAACCTGCCGGGCCGGCGAAGTCCCACACGCAGGCAGCGTAATTCCCGCCCTTTCGGCTCTCGGCCTCCCTGTCACACCCGCTGCGAGCGCCCCAGGCTGATGAGAACCGGTCGTCGCCTAACGCACGAGAACCGCACGTTCTCGGGCGTGAGAGAAGACATGGATGAACATGTCTCGCAGGCGCACAATGCTCTTGCGAACGGCGGATCGCCAATTTACGGGACATGATATACCATTACGCGACCGCAAAAGGGGGAATGATGAAGTTTGCAACCACGCTTCGGGCCGGGCTCGCTCTGGGCCTTCCGATGCTGACCCTGCCTGCCCTGGCGCAGGA
This sequence comes from Sphingomonas psychrotolerans, assembly GCF_002796605.1. Taxonomy (NCBI): domain Bacteria; kingdom Pseudomonadati; phylum Pseudomonadota; class Alphaproteobacteria; order Sphingomonadales; family Sphingomonadaceae; genus Sphingomonas; species Sphingomonas psychrotolerans. The sequence goes on along the minus strand of NZ_CP024923.1, from coordinate 754,665 downwards.
GCAGGATGAGGAGCAGCGTCGCCGCACCGAAATCGTCGTCACAGGCGCCGCGGATGACGACAGCTATGCACCGCAGCAGGCGACCGTTGCAGGCAAGAGCCCGGCGCCGCTGATCGAAGTTCCGCAGTCGGTCAGCGTGGTAGCGCGCCAGCAGATCGAGGACCGCAATCTCTTTACGATCGGCGAGGCGGTGCAAACCGTGGCTGGCGTGACGGTGATGCCATTCGACGGCACCAACCCGGACTATCGCGCGCGCGGCTTCGTGCTCGACTATGCCTATGATGGAGTGCCGTCGACCTTCTCCTCGGGCGTGCCGGAGTTCGACCTAGTCATCTATGAGCGGCTCGAGGTGCAGCGCGGCCCGGCCGGTCTGTTCCGCGGCTCGGGCTCGCCGGGTGGCACCATCAACCTGATCCGCAAGCGCGGCAAGGACGCGTTCGCAGTCTCGGGCGCCCTTTCCGCTGGTTCGTGGAACAATTATCGCGGCGAGTTCGACATCGGCGGTCCGGTCGATGCCGCAGGTCGCCTTCGTGTGCGTGCCGTGGGTGCACTCCACGATCGCGACTTCTTCCAGGCCAAGTCACACACGCGCAAGCTGACCGCCTACACTGCGCTAGACCTCGATCTGACGCCGACAACGACGGTCGGCGCCTCGTTCAGCTATCAGGACACTACGGCCGACACCCCGATGAGCGGACAGCCGGCCTATGGGCTCCGCGTAATCGGAGCGACATCGACGCGTCATCCGCTAACCGATCAGTTCCTGGACTTCCCACGCGACTTCCAGCACCTGCCAAGCTGGAACCGGTTCACCGAGACCACCACCGAATATGCGGGCGAAATCAAGCAGCAGGTCGGCGACTGGTCGATGGTGGTGCGCGCGCTGAACCGCGACATACCGCGGGCCTGGGAGGACGCATTCATCCAGCCGGGGACCGGGGTCGATCCGGTGACATTGACCGCGACCTATGTGAACCGCCGTAGCCGCGGGGTGAACGGCAAGACCGCTGTGGACGCCTATGTCACCGGCCCCTTCACCCTGTTCGGACAGGTGCATGAGCTTGCGGTCGGCTATAGCTGGGACAAGCGGACGACCTCGTTCCTCAACCGCAGCCAGACGTCGGTCGGCCGGTATTCGATCTACGATGCCGATGCGATTCCGCTACCCCCGGCCAACTTCACCTCTGGCAGCGAGACGGACCTTCAGCAGAGCGGATTTCATGCTCAGCTGCGGTTGCGGCCCTTCAAGGGGTTCACGATCGTCGCCGGGGACGGATCAGCGACTATACCAACAAGTCCCGCAACATCCCGCCGTCGGTGCCCACGAGCTTCATGACCGGCGCCCGCGAGCGCGGCAAGTTCACCCCGAGCCTCGGCGCGGTGCTGTACCTGACCGACGACATTACTCTCTACGGTAGCTATTCCGACATCTTCAATCCGCAGACCGCGCTGCGTACAGACGGTACCGTGCTCGATCCGCGCATCGGCGAGCAATATGAGGCGGGGCTGAAGGGGCGCTTCCTCGATGGTGCACTCAGCGCCAGCGCGGCGGTGTTCCGCAGCAAGGACAAGAACCGCTCGCTGGCTGACACGGCAAACCCCGGCTTCTTCGTCCAGGCAGGCGTTGTGAAGATCGAAGGCTTCGAATTCGAAGTCACGGGACGCCCGATGGCCGGGCTGGACCTCGTCGCGAGCTACACCAACGTCAAGACCGAGTATGAGGTCGGCACTGCCGCACAGAGCGGCGCGATCTTCGACATCTTCACGCCGCGTCACCAGTACAAATTCTATGCGCGGTACGAACCGGCCACGCTTGGCGGCGCGTTCGCATCGGTGAGCCTCAACGGACAGAGCGGCGTTGTCGGCGGCGGCGTCGCTGGCGTCCGCGAACAAGAGAGCTTCGCGGTGGCAGGCGCCCAGCTTGGCTGGCGCTTCAGCGAGGGCCTGCGCGCCTTCGTGTCGGTCAACAATGTCCTCGACAAGGTTTATTATCAGCGTGTCGGCTCCATCAACACCTACAACTTCTACGGCGAGCCGCGGAACGTCCTGCTGACGCTCCGCGCGAGCTACTGACCATGGCAGGCGCGCTGGTACCGATCATCGCCGGCCAGCAATGGCGGCTTCTGGTGCGCGATCGACGGCTGACGCTGCTGGCCGTCGCGTTGGTGCTGGTGCTGTGTACCGCCTCACTCACCGGGGCGGCGCTTCACGGCACGCAGGAGGCCGAGCGGCGCGGCGCCCAGGCCGAGGAAGCGCATGTCTGGGAGAGCCAGGGTCCGGCCAACCCGCATGGCGCGGCTCATTTCGGGCGCTATGTGTTCAAACCAGCCTCCCCGCTCGCGATCGTCGATCCGGGCTTGCTGCCGCAACTCGGCAGCGCGCTCAAGCTCGAGGCCCATGCCAACAATCCCGCACGCAACCGCGGCATCGATGGCGGCACCGCGCTCGACCGGTTCGGCGGTCTCAGCCCTGCCGCGATGTTGCAGGCGCTCGTGCCCCTGCTGATCATCCTGTCCGGCTTCGCTGCCTTTGCCGGCGAACGGTCGCGAGGACTGCTGCGCCAGGAGCTCGCCGGCGGCGTCGCGCCGCGCGTCTTGATGGCCGGCCGCATGGCCGGGCTCGGGATCATGGTCGCGCTGCTGCTCGCCGCCTCCGTCCTCGCCGGAGCCGTTGCGCTGTTTCTCGCCGGGGGCGGCGCAACTGCGTTGGTCGCGCTGCTCTGGATGATGCTCGCCTACGGGCTGTATCTCTTCGGCTTTACCGCGCTGACGCTTGCCGCATCGGCGGCGTTCGCCTCCGCCCGCTCGGCGCTGGTCGTGCTCCTCGCCTTCTGGGCAATGGCGACGCTGTTCGTCCCCCGCATCGCCCCCTCTGTGGCGGAAGCGCTGGTGCCGACTCTGTCGGCTCCGGCGTTCGAGGCGGCGGTAACCCAGGAGGTGCGCGAAGGCCCGAGCGGCCACGATCCACAAGACGCCCGGCTCGAGCGGCTGCGCCAGGAAACGATGCGGCGCTACGGCGTGACGAAACTGGAGGAATTGCCGATCGACTTCAACGGCGTCGCGCTGTTCGAGGGCGAGAGGCTGTCCAGCACGATCTATCGCCGGCACTTCGCCGCGCTCTATGACGGCTATGACCGACAGGCCGCAGTGCAACGCAGTTTCGCCCTGCTCTCGCCGCTCCAGGCGCTACGACCCTGGTCGGCGGCGCTCGCCCGAACCGACCAGCATGCCCATCGGCGCTTTCTCGAACAGGCCGATGCCTTCCGCTACGGACTCGTGCAGCAGCTGAACCGGGCGGTCATCCACCGTCCGAAAGGCGCCGAAGGCCCCTACCTCGCCGATGTAGCCGCGATCACCCGCGACGCGCGATTTGCGGCGCCGCCGCCATCGCTCCGCGAATCCCTCGCCCGACACTGGATCGACCTTGCAATCCTCGCCGCCTGGGCGGCGCTCGCGACGCTGCTCGCCTTTGCCGCCGCACGGCGCCTGGGGAGGGTCGCCGCATGAGCGCGACTCTACGGCTGGAATGGACCCGTGTCTGGCGCGATCCGACCCTGTGGGTGATGCTGCTGCTGTTCGCGTTGATCGCTGCTTATGCCAGTTTTGCCGGGGAGCGCTGGGCGCAGCAGCGCGCCGCCTCCGTCGAGCAAGCGGTTGCCGAGGCCGGCGAGATCATGGCCTTGCGCCGCGAGAACTTCACCAAAATGGTGGCCAAGGGCGAGAAGCCCAATTTCGGGCTGATCTACACGACTGCCTTGCCGTTCCGCGCCGGTCTTCCGAATGCCCCGCTTGCCGCGCTCTCGGCCGGTCAGACGGAGGGCTATCCCGCGGCGGCCAGCATCTCGCCCTTCGCCGATCCTTGGTCGATCTTCGATCCGCACATGGCCGGCCTCGAGAGCCCATCGGTGCTGGCTGCGGGACGGTTCGACCTTGCCTTTGTGATCGTCATGCTGCTGCCGCTGCTGCTCATCGCTGCGACCTATGATTTCTGGTCGCGCGATGTCGAGAATGGCAGCGCCCGCTTCCAGCTTGCGCAGCCAGTATCGCCGGGCCGATTGCTGCTGGTCCGCGCGGCGGTGCGTGGCGGCACGCTGCTGATACCCGCGACACTGCTCGCCTGCGGCTGCTTGTTTCTCGCGGGCGGGCGCGATGCGGGCGACCTTTCGCTCCTCGCGCTCATCGTGTTCGCGTACGGACTGTTCTGGATTGCGCTGGTCGTGCTGATCAACTTGTTCGTGCGCGCCTCGACGACGGCTGCGCTTGCCGCGGGCACGGCTTGGCTCGGCCTCGTCGTGCTGCTCCCGGCCGCCGCCGCGTCGCTGTCCGAACTCGCGGCTCCGCCGCCTTCCGCCATGGCCTATACCAACCAGGTGCGGGCCGCCGGGCTAGAGATCCGCGCCGCCAATGCCGCTGCAGCACGCGCCGCCGCAACAGCGCAGTCCGGCCGTGCCTATCCGGCCTCGCTCTGGCATAGTCGCCGCGAAATTCAGCAGCGTGATGCCCGGCTCGCGCCTCTGCACGAGGTGCAGGCGGCGCAATGGGCGCGGCACCGTTCGCTTGCCGAGCGGCTCCGTTACCTTTCGCCGGCCGTCGTCGCCCAGGCGGCGCTCGACCGCCTTGCCGGGACCGATGCAGCGCGCGCGCTAGCCTTTCAGGAGCAGGCCCGCAACTTCGCCGGCCAGGTCCGGCTGCTGGCCTTCGACTGGATGGATCAGGACCGGCTGATGACGATAGCCGATTATGACGGAGGGCTTCCGCGATTCGTCTTTGCCGAGCCATCGCGCACGAGGCCACTGGCAGTCGACCTGCTCGCGCTGACGTTCTTCGTCGCGCTTCTCTTCTCCCTCGGCCTGCTCCGCCTCCGCGGCGGCGCGGCGAAGCTTCTCTAGGATCCGCGCCGATGCTCGAAGCCATCGCTCTCACCAAGGATTTCGGCACGCACCGCGCGCTCGACGGCCTCGACCTGCGCGTCGATCCGGGCGAGATCGTGTGTCTGCTAGGCGCGAATGGCGCCGGCAAGACAACCACGGTCAACCTGTTCCTCGGCTTCCTGGAGCCGACCGCTGGCGAGGCGCGGGTCGATGGGGTCGATGTCCGTGCCGATCCCGTGGGAACCAAGCGCAAGCTCCTCTATGTCCCCGAGCAGATCGCGCTGTTCGGCGAGCTTTCCGGTCTTGAGAACCTCGCCTATTTCGCGGCGCTGGCGGGTATCGCGGATCGCTCCTCCACGCGCCTGCGAGACTGCCTGGCTCAGGCAGGGCTCGAGCCGGCCGCGATGGATCGCCGCGCCGCTGGCTATTCCAAGGGCATGCGTCAGAAGGTCGGGTTGGCGCTGGCGATCGCCAAGCGGGCGCGCGCCCTGCTCCTCGACGAGCCGACTTCGGGGCTCGATCCTCAAGCCTCTGCGGAGTTCCATGACCTTATCGTCCGTCAGCGCGATGCCGGTGCCGCGGTGTTGATGGTAACGCATGACCTGTTCCGAGCGCGCGAAGTCGGGACGCGTATCGGGCTGATGCGCGAGGGTAGGCTGCGCCGCATGATCAACGCGGCGGACATCACCGCGACCCAGCTGGAGGCGCTCTATCTCGAGGAAATGGGGCGGATGGCAGCCTGACGTGCCATCTGTGGGGAGGGTCGCCCGGTCACCTTGTTCGTCGGCCGCCAGGTGCGGCTGCCGCCGTTGAGCTATGTGCACCCCTGCCCCTCGCCTTTCCCAAAGCCGACATGGTGTCCGAGCTGCGCCGAGCCCTCACAGGTCGAGAGCCGGGCTTCAGCGGGTGCCCTGCTCCGAGCCGCTCCACCTCGTGCGCCCACGCCTCGAGGGCCGCCCTCTTCTCATCGAAGTAGTTGTGCCGTTGGTAAACGCCGACGATCCCCGCTCGCGATCCCGAGACGTGGTTTACACAGCTTCCGTCACCTCGAGCCTGACTCCGAGCCGCTGCAAGCCCGTCGCGACTGTGTGGCCCGTCCGTCCGCGTGGTGGGTCCTCGCCGATAATCAAAGCGTGAGCTAACGGCAGTTTTTTGGGAGCTGTCGCCATGCCGCTCGATGACCGATTATGGGCGCATAGCTGCCGCTCGATCGGAACGGTGAGTTACCCTTCAGCAGCGCGGTTTCAAACCGGACGTGTGAGAATGCGGACATTCATGGCAATCGAGCCTACCAATATTTAGGATTCCAATCATAGATACGGCACGGGGAGAGCTGCGTGGGGCCATCGACGATCATTGCGGCGCTGCGCGGCGATTTCCTGCGGCTGCGGTTTCGCCCTGATCGAACCCATATAGTCGAGATCATTGAGCGACCCGCGTTGTGGCTCGACCGCCAGGCGCTGGACGAACTCATCTCGGCTTGTCGTGGCGTGGTGGCGGCATGTCTGGCTGGCCGGCAGCTGGATTACGGGCTCTTCGCACGGGACGAGGCGGCGTGGGGCCGCAGCGTCATCACGCTGGTGCGTCGTGTCAGCGATGGCAAACCGATAGCCTTCAACGCCATGCCCTTGTTGCCGGTGACGCGCGGCGGCCAGGCGAGCAATGTACTCCATCTGGGCCTAGTGATGGTCGATCCCGACGAGCGCGGCGGCGGGCTGTCGTGGATTCTCTATGGATTGACGTGCTTCGCCTTGTTCGTGCGCGGTGGACTTCGGCCGCTGTGGATCAGCAGCGTGACGCAGGTGCCGGCGGTGGTCGGGATGGTCGCCGAGATGTTCGATGACGTCTATCCGGGTCAGGCCGGTACGGTGGCAAGCTTTGCGCATCGCCATCTCGCGCATCAGATAATGGCCGGAGAGCGCGACGCCTTCGGGGTCGGCGACGATGCCGGCTTTGATCCGGACGCCCAGCTGATCACCAACGCCTATACCGGTGGATCGGACAATCTGAAGAAGAGCTTCGCGGTAGCGGCAAAGCATCGCGACGCGCGCTACAATCACTTCTGCGCCACCTCGCTCGATTATGAGCGCGGTGACGACCTGCTGCAGATCGGCCGCCTCGATATCGGCACCGCGCGACGCTTCCTCGCGCGTAGCGTGCCACGCAGCGCGATGCCGCAGCTCGCGGCACAAGGATCGATGATCGGCGTGCAAGCCGTGATCGCCCCCCTTCTCCAATGGCTCGACGCCGAGCGCCCCCTGGGAAGATTGAGGCCCGCCCGATGACCGTTTTCGACTATGCCGAGATGACGACGCGCAATCGCGGCTTCGTGACCGCGACGGAACAGGTGCGGCTGCGCGACAGCCAGGTCTTCATTCCCGGTGTCGGCGGAATGGGCGGGGCGGCGTTCATGGCGCTCGTACGCGCCGGCGTGGGCCGCTTCATAATCGCCGATATCGATACGTTCGAAGTGTCGAACCTCAACCGCCAACTCTTCTCGACGCTGCCGGCGGTGGGCAAGCCTAAGGCCGAGGTGGCCCGGGACACTGCCTTGACGATCAATCCAGAAGTCGAGATCGAAGTGCTCGGCCGCGAATGGACCGAAGAGCTCGATCGACTGCTTGCCGCCAGCCATGTCGCCGTGAACGGCATGGACGATGCCGCCGCGGGCGTGCATCTCTATCGTCGCGCTAGGATCCACGGTCGCACGATCATCGACGCCTATGCCTCCCCCCTGCCCTCGGTCACCGTCGTCGGGCCTGAAGCGCCGCGGCTAGAGGAGCGGCTGGGGTATCCCACGGTGGGAAGCGACTGGACCAGCGTGACGCCAGAGATGCGCGCCGACTGCCTTAAGCGCGAGATCGCCTATGTGCTCACGCACAGTTCGTCGCACCGCTATGTCGATCTCGATGTCGCGGCCGAAGTCGCCGCCGGCAAGCGATCGCGCTTCTCCTTCTCGACGATGGTGACGATGGCCGGAACGATGATGGCCGAGGAAGCCGTGCGCGTCCTGCTGGGCCGGCGCGGCGGTACGGACCACCGCGGCTATTTCTTCAATCCGCATAGCGTCGCGATCGAGCGACCGCGCTCCGCGCCCGTCGCCGCGCTGCGCGGCTTTGCGGTGCGGCGCCTGATGACGCGGATGATGGGGTGATCCTGTCGGTCGCCGCCATCGTCTCTGCGATCGCGCTGCTGGCCGTGCTCGTGGCCCGGCGCGGAGCAGCGGCGATCGCGGATCGGTCGCCGGTCGCGGCGCGGCTGCGCACGGTTTATACCCTGGTCGCGGCGCTGCTCGCGCTGCGCCTGATCGCACCGCTGGCGACGGCCACGCCACTTGTGATCGCGCTGATGCTGGTCGCCGCCTGGTTGCCGATGGCGGCGCTCCGGCTGGTCGAGGAACTGCGCCGCCGCCATGCGCCTCCCCTGGTCAAGATGGTGGCGTTGGGAGGGGCTGTCGGCTTTTCGGCGCTAGCGGTAACGCTGGGCATCGTGTGGAGCGCTGCCGCGGCGTTGGCGCTCGCGCTCTATCAGCTGACGATGCTCGCGCTGATGGTGGCGCTGCTCGCGCGCAGCCGCGGCGAGCTCGGGCGTGGCGAACGCCGGACCGCCGACACCTTCCTGCTCGCGCTGCTGCTGACGATCCCGCTCGCCGCCACCGACTTTGCCGCGGTTCTGCCCGACATGCCGATTCGCGGCGGCGCGTTCGCTGCGCTGCTGCTCGTCCTGGCAACCGCACGCCTAGCGGCAGGGGACGGCTCGCCGTGGCGCCTGGTCGCCGATCTGCTCGTCGCGGCAGGGGCCGGCGGCGTGAGTGTCATCATCGCGCTGGCTGCGCAGCCTACCCTGCCGGGCGACGCCGTGATCCTTGTTGCTGCCGGGGGCACCGCGCTGGCGTGCCTCCTACTTATCGTCGCGCGATCGAAGGCGGGCGATGACGACGCGACAGGTCTTGTCGCCGCGCTCGCACGCGCACCGGCTCATGATCCCCACGCGCTGATCGCGGCCCATCCGCTTCTCGCCTCGGGACGAGTGCTCGGTCCGGCCGAGTTGCGCGCCTATCCCGAGGCCAGCATCGCGCGGCTGCTCGACCATCCGGTGGTCAGCACGTCGAGCGACGACTCCGAGGCGCGCGATGCCGCGCGCGAGGTGCTCGACGCCTATGCCGCGACACATCTCGTCCGGCTGTCGCGCACGCCGCCGCAACTGCTGGCCGTAGCTGCGGGCAGCCTGACCGCACCCGCGCTCGATGACGAGCTTGTGCTCGTTGCGCGATTGATTGAGCGATCGGCATGACGGTCGAACTCCGCCAGGGCGACGTCGCTGCGTTCTTCGACGCACCGTTCAATGCCTATGACCAAGCCGACGGCTATGTCTCGCCCCTGCGCACCGACATCGTCCGGATGCTCGATCCGGTCAGGAACCCGTTGTGGACGACGGGCACCCCCTTCGCCTTCTGGACCGCGCACCGGGCTGGCCGGCCGATCGGGCGCGTCATCGCCCACGTCCATCGCCAGTCGAACGCCCGTCACGGCACCGAACGCGCGCAGTTCGGCTTCTTCGACTGCGCCGATGACACGGAGGCAGCGCGGATCCTGCTCGATGCCGCCACCGATTTCACCCGCACGCACGGCCAGAACGAGCTGGTCGGCAATTTCAACCTGACTGCGATGCAGCAGGCGGGCGTGATGACGGGAGGCTTCGGCGCGCGGGCCTATACCGACATGATCGTCAATCCGCCGCATGTGCCCCGCCTGCTCGAAGCGAATGGATTTGCGCGCTTCTTTCCCATGCAGACCTTCGAGCTGGACTTGGCCGCGGAAGGCGATTTCGCCGCCCGCCCGATCGATGCCGCGGCGGGGTTCAGCTTCGCTCCCATTGCGCGCGGCAGCTTCGCCGCGCGGATGGAGGAAGCGCGGCTCGTCCTCAACGACGGCTTTGCGGGCAATCCGATGTTCGTGCCGCTGACCGCCGATGAATTCCGCTTCCAGGCGGGGGAGATGATGTCGATCCTCGATCCTCGCCTATCGTCGGTGCTGATGCACGGCGATCGGCCGGTCGGTGCGATCATCTGCATCCCCGATCTCAATGGCTTCCTCGCCGCGACGCGATCGCGCATCGGGCTTGCCACGCCTTTCCACTACCTGCGCTATCGCCTGCGCCGGCGACGGGCGGTGATCATCTTCTATTCGGTAGTGAGCGACATGCACGGGCAAGGCTTGATGGGTGCGATGCTCGCGCGCACCGTCGCGGCGCTGCGGGTCGCGGGCTATACGAAGCTCGGCATCACCTGGATCGCCGACGGCAACGCCGCGAGCCTGCGCCAGATGGAGCGGTTGGGCGCCACGCCGCTGCACCGGCTGCATCTGTTCCGGAAAGCGATCGCATGAGCGCGGATACGCTGCACCTGCTCGTCGCCGAGGCAATGCTCGCGCCGAGCGTCCACAACGTCCAGCCAGCGCGCTGGCGGCTGGTGGGCGACGACACGATCGACTTGTTCGAGGATGTGCGCGCGCGCTTGACGGTCGGCGATCCGCGCTGCAACGACGCTGGCGTCAGCCTGGGCGCGGCTGCCGAGGGGTTGCGGCTGGCGGCGAGCTGGCGCGGGCTAGGGCTGGAGCCGCGCGAAGCCCCTCCACAGACCGACGATGCGCTGCTGCCAATAGCGCGCTACCTCCTGGTACCGACCGACACGCACCCGGATCCGCTCGCCGACCAGGTCGAGGCAAGGGCATCGTGGCGCGGCGATTTTACCGTCGTCAACACCGCCGATCGCGAGAATGCGCAGCGGCTCATCGATACGGACAGCGCAGTGGTCACCGACTCCCAGTCCCTGATAGAAGCGTCGCGAATCTTCGACGCCGCCAGCTACGGCTTCCTTCGCGATCGCGCGTTTCGCGACGAGCTGCGTGCATGGATGCGTTTCACGCGGCGCCACCGGCGCTGGGATCGCGACGGCCTCAACGCGGCGGCGATGGCGCTCGGCCGGGTCGAAGCGATCGGCGCGTCGGTAGTGCTCGGCCCAGCGTTTGGCATCCTCGATCGCATCGGTATCGCACCGGGCCTGCTCGCCGAGGGCAAGAAGGTCGCGGCAGCCGCGGCGCTGGTGGTGTTCCATCGACCCGTGGCGGAAACGCCGTTCGACAGCGGCGCGCATTTCTACCGTCTGTGGCTTCGGGTAGAGGCGGCGGGGTTCGGCGCGGCAGTTCTCGCCGCGCTCGCCGACGATCCGGCTGCCGCCCAGCGGATCGCGCAAATGGCCGGCGTGCCGAGCGGGCATCGCATCGTCAGCGCCTTTCGCATCGGGCGCCGACCGGCAGGCGCGACGGTGCCGCGCGCGCGGCGGCGCCTTGCCGAGATACTGGTCTAAAGCAGCTTCAGATATTCGATCAGGGCGGCGCGTTCCTCCACCGGAAGCGTCGTGCCGAAAAGATGGCCATGATTGCTGCGCCCGGCATCGCGCGTATCGATCCGGGCCGGTTGCGAAAACGGCCGGTACCCTGGCGGATATGCGCCATTGGCTTCGAGCTTCAGCCCGACCCCCACAAAATCGAGCGCATGCCCGCCGACCATGAATCGCACCGGACGCGTCATGGGCGCGAGCAATGCCGCCAGCGTCGGAACCGAGCCGTTGTGCAGATACGGTGCCGACGCCCAGATGCCGGTCAGCGGCGGTGCGACATAGCCGCCACCGATCCGGACGGCGATGCGCGATCGGTAGTCGGTACCCGCGACCGCATTGGCGAGACCGCGATCGAACGCGGTGGCGCGGAGCGGATCAGTGCCGACATCCCCTTGCCAATTGGGAAAGTGCGTCAAGCGCGGTGCGGAACCGTTGCTGTAGCTACCATGGCATGCGGAGCAGTACCGCGCATACGCGACGCCTCCCGCTGTGGCACGCACCATGTCGACGGCGCCGGGAAAGCGCTGCGGCCGATAGCCTTTCAAAAAGGTCATGATCGCCGTCGCGTCCTCCAGGCTGGCAACCGCCTTGTCGGGATGGATTCCCATGCTGGGCACGGTGAAGAAGGTCGTGATCCCGGCCAGCGCGCGCAGATGCGAATCATCGATCGTCGCCGGCGTGGTCGGTGCCTGTGCGGGCTTGCCGGGGATCGCATAGGCGCCGTCGGCGAGCAGGCTGGTACGCCACACCCGGTCGGCGAGATCGGGGATCGACACCACCCCGGCATCACCTCTGCCACCATGGATCAGCGGTTGCCCGAGCGCCACCTTCAGCGCCGCGACGCCGTTGGTGCTGCCCGGCGCGCCGTTGGGGAACGGTAGAGGACGGTCGACATCGGCAAGCTCGGCTAGCCGCTTTCGCGCGAGCGGCAACACGATGAAGCGCAGGCTCGCCCGCTCGCGCCAACTCATTTCGGGATACAGCGCGTCGACCGCGGGCAGCAATTGATCCGATCCGGCGAACCGCCGCAGCGCGCGGAAGATCGTCATCGTGTACGCCTCGAGGTCGATCGAGCTGTTGGGCATGCCGAGCATCGCCCGGTCTGGGCGCGGACTGCCATCAGCGGCGTATGTCACGCCTGCATGACACGCCGCGCATCCGAGATTGGCAACCCGAATCACGCTGCCACCGATGGGGGCGAGGTCGCTGACGGTGATACCGAGGGGCAGTTCGGTCGCCGCGGGGGACGCGCCGGGCGCCCGGTTGACGATCGCCACGCCAGTCAGGAATCCGAAGCGACGCAGCACTCGATCAAGCGTGGTCTTGTCGAGCGGCGCGCCAGGATTCTGCGCGCGCTCGTCGAGCACCAGCGCCGCCGCGACCAGCCGCCACGGCACCGCGTTGGTCGACAGCGCGTCCATGCTGACCCCGCCGAACGCTGCCCCCTCGAACGCGGCCGCGCCGCGCGTCGCTGCCGGAGCACCCGCAGCGACCACGGGACGGGCAAGCGATTCCGTCGTCCACCGCGACGCGCCCCACAGCACGCCGACGAGCAGGACTATTGCCGCCGCGGCGAAGACGAGCCTCGGTCGCCTCATTGCGTCAGGAATCCTTCGACCGCGGCTGCAAAGACATCCGGCTGCTCCCAATGCGGATAATGGCCGCATCGGTCGATCAGGCAAAGCCTCGGCTGCGGAAGCAGCGCCATTGCGCGCTCCGCATAGGCGGGCGGGAACACCCGATCCTGGCGCCCCCATACAACCAGCGCCGGTCGATCGAGCCGGGCGGCGATCCGCTCGACGCTGGCGCGATCCTTGCTGCCGAACACGCCGACGCCGGTCTGCAGCGTCCGCACGAACGATCGGTGGCTGCCGGGGACGCGGGCGTAGCGGTTGATCAGTTGCAGCAGCGCCGGCGTCACCTGCGCGGGGTCGTGCATCGCCAGCTTGAGGGTCAGCGCGTTGTTGAACGAGGTTGGCCTCCCGAGCTGATAACCGATCAGCGGAAGCGCCGGCAGTCGCATCAAGGGGTGCGTGCGCCGTCCGAACCCGCCCGGCGCGGCGAGCACCACGCGATCGATCCGGTCGAGCGCGCGGTCGGAGAGGCGGACGATCACGCTCGCGCCGAGCGAGTTGCCGACGAAATGCGCGCGGGGCAGGCCCAGTGTGTCCATCAGGGCAAGCAGTTGGTCTGCGAAGAACGCTGCGTCATAGATGGCGTCGGGACGCGAAGCCGCCCCGAACCCCGGCAAGTCGAAAGCGATGACGCGAAACCTCCGCGCCAGCTGCGGTATGACGCGGTCCCAGATCTCGATGCTGTTCGCCAAGCCATGGACAAGGATGAGAATAGGCTTGTTGCCGCCCGTATCGCGCAGACGGGTGCGTTCGCCATTCACGAGATCTAGCAAGAGCATACGCCACGATATGCCAATTCGGCTGCGAGATCGTTACCGTGGTGGCTGGTTTGAATGACCGCTTTTAAGCGTCGGCGGCGAGGCAGACGACAGCGATCACGCCTTCGGCTCCCAAGAGCTGCCCGGCGCTTTCCACCAATTCAGCCGCTCACATCGAGCCGTTCGGATCGCGCCGCCGAACGTCCGGAAGTGGGCCGCTAGCCGCCTGTCCGCTTCTAGGTTTCATCTACCGCAAAGCGGACGCTTCGCTGCGTCGCGAGTGGAATGACGAGATGCGACCCTTAGCCGGCCACAGGCCACGATCTCGCCGGCGGTTCTGCTGAGCCGCGCGAAGATCTGCGGGGAGGAGGCTCGCCGATCGCGAATGCCCAAGCGCGCGCTGACGCCTGGCCACAAGTGGTCGCGTTTCTCAAGCGCTCGCTGCGGTCCTGAATGTGCTGGCGTCCAGGCGAGCCATCATCGTTCACGTCGATTTCAATGCGCTTCGTCGGGCAGGTGCGGCCGACTGCCTTCAGGAAAGTAGCTGTCGCCTGCGCTCGGACGCGCAGTCTAACCCCGCACTCTAGCCGTCGCTCGACGCTTGGCACCTGATTATCAAAGGTGCGGATCAGTTACCGTTCGAACACCTATAAGTCCCTGTGCCGCGAATCACTTCGGCACTCTCTCAGCGGATCGAAGTCGCCAAGGTAATACGACGTGGATGGACGGCCGCTCTAAGGAACGACGTTCTTATCACCGAAAGTCCGAGATTGGGACGCGAGTCAGACGCTTCAGGCCGCCTTGGCGACGATTGGTACCACCGCGCGGGCGACGAGTTCGTCGAGCCCCTCGGTGATATAACGCGAATAGTGCCGTTCGATCATCGCGACCGAGGTGTCGTGAAGCGCCGCGACCAGCCGGATCGGCAGTCCCGCGCGCAAACCCCGCACGATCGAGCTGTGGCGCAGCGCGTAGGGAATGGTCGACAAGGGCAGCCCCGCCTCCTCCACTGCGCGCTGGAACGGCCTGAGCATTGCCGAGGAAGAGGCCCAGGGGCCGCGGTCCACACGCTCCCACTGCATCGGTCCGACCTGGCGATGCCGCCAATGCTCCAGCAGCGGCGCCGAGAGCGGACGGCCCTCGACCGCAGGCGCCAGCACGGCGAGCGTGTCCGCGCCGACGGGCGTGCGGATATGCGCGAGGACGCGCTTCCTGCCCTTGAACGACTGCGGAACCATCAGCCTCCCCTGCCCGGCCTGGACGTCGCCGACGGTCATCCGCGCGATCTGCGAGAAGCGTGCGCCGGTGGCGGCGAGCAGCACCACAAGCCGCCCAAAATCCTCGTCGATCGCCATGGCTGCGGTGACGACGGCGCGGACCTCGTCGTCGGTGAGGATCTGGTTGTCGCGGGCGGCAGCGGTCAGCACCTCGGGCGCATCCACCTTCAGCCCGAACTTGATGACCGTCGGCAGGTCCGCAGGCAGAACCTTGCGGTGCTCGACGAACGCGGCGTTGAGCGCGGCCTTGAAGTCGTTGACGACGCGCTGAATGCTGGAAGGCTTGCGGCGCTTGATGCGCAGCTGCCACGCGCGCAGGTCGGCTTCGCTGAGCACCGACAGCTTCATCGCCGGCAGCCGCCTGTCCTCGAGAACGAACTTGGTCAGATTGGACGAGGCGTCCGACTTGACCTCACGGCCGGCGCGCGAGGAGCGGCGCGCGTCACGGACCGCAATATAGGCGGTGACCGCTTCCGCTATCGTCATGTCGGGACTGCTCTCGGTCGCGGGGCCGCCGCCGCGGCTCTGCATCTCGATCCAGCGCAGCGCCTTTTCGACTGCCTGCTTGTAGTTGAGGATGGTGATGCCGTCGGCTTCGCGGTGGTCGTCGGCCTCGCCGATAATGGCGCGGACATATTCGGCGCGGATCGGGCAATGGTAGCGGGCGGACCAGGAGCCTTTCACGCGCCCACGGAAATAGCCGACATGGGCGCCTTCGCTGAGCATGCGCCAATAGGGCTTGTCCCGGTGCGCCAAACGGCTGCGCGCGGTGCGGTCCTGGATCCGAGTTTCGCCGAGCGTACGCGCCATTGCGGAGGTTCCGTAATCTGGCCGGAATACTAGCCAAATTCGCTCGGATCGGCAAGGATTGAGATCGTCTAAGCTATTGTTTTATAAAGCGTCCTAGGACGTCCAAGGGCGTTTTTTGGAGGCTCTCTCACGGCGAAAACACGAGTTCGATTCTCGTAGGGGTCACCAGCGATGGTTTCCACGCTCGTTGGTGCCGCCGCAATTGTCGTGGCATGCACGACGAACGCCCAGGACGGCTCGGCCACGCATGTGTGCCGCCCCGAGGCCGCGACGAGCCTTGTCGGACAGAGTGCGCCGGACGACGCTCACGTCAGGAAGCGCACCGGCGCGGAACTGATCCGGCGGATCGCGCCCGGCGACGGTCACGCACGATTTCCGGGAGAATCGCGTCACGATCGCCGTCGATCCAGCCGGTAAGGTAGTGCAAGCGGTTTGCGGGTGAGTGCAAGTTGCGCTGCTATCCTTTCCACGGATCCGCCAGCGAAGAGGATCCGCTCGCCGAAGTCGATATCGACTGCTTTGCCGGCATCGTCGGTAGGTTCGCGGGGAGCGAGCACCCAGCCGCGCCGATTAGCGCCAGCGTCCCTTGTGCAACACGCAAGTCGCCGCGCGCACGAACGCGTTAAACGCATTCCGGTTGAGCCGGTCGCGACGGGCCGGGCCTAGGACGAGTCGGAGACGAGGAGATGTGTCATGATTCTTCTGGCCGCAGGACTGTTCATCGCCGCAGGCGCGCAGGACGCTAGCGGCGCCTTCAACATGGGGCAGCTCACCGGCACGCTGTCGCAGGACCATGTCACGCAGAGCAAGCGTGAGCGCGGGCAAACGGAGGACGAGGACGCGGCGACGCGTTCGACACGCACCGCGAAGAACTGCGCCAAGGTGCCCATGCTACGCGAGCGCTACGGCGCCGACGACCCGCGGATCGGCACCCTGACCCGCCTCTGCCGGAAGGCCGGGCATCCGGTGAATTAGCCGCTGGAGCGAGCTAGCTCCACCGGGCTGCGAGGCTTACACGACCGTTCGGGCGCGCGGCTGAACGGCCGATATCGTGCGTTGGCTGTCGTTCGCCCTTGAGCTGAACGTCCGTCTGCTTTCGGGCAGCGGCACGGCGACGCTGGATGACCGACTTTGGGCGCTTTGTGGTCATCCATGGCGAAAGGCTGGGAAGGGCCGATTGGTCCGGCAGCTTCAGCCAGATGGACAACGAAAGCGGCCGTCACGCGCGACGGGGCTTTGCGCTGCTAGATGCGCAATTTGCAATTTTGTGCGCAGCATTCTGCGACTAGATAGGCGCCGCGAGCCACAGGCGGCAGAGCCCTGGCCGCGGCTGGAGAGAATGTCATGATCAAAGCAACGCTGCTTGCCGCAGCAACGATCTGTGCCGCATTGAGTCCGCCGGCCTTTGCACGCGACCCGGTTCGCACCGTGCACGTTCCGGTCGCATCCCATGATCTTGGGACCGCCGAGGGGCGCGCGGCACTGGAGACGCAGGTGGATCGCGCCGTCGATGCCGTGTGCGGCAAGCTTTCCGACCCGCAGGAGAGCCGCAAGCACGAGGCGTACAGCTGTCGTCGCGACACCATCCCGAATGTCCGGGCGCAACTGGCAAATCTCGTCGAACCGCGGGTTCGCAGCGTGACGATCGAGCATGTTTCCGGCGGACGCTGACCCGGCGCCCAAAAGGCGCTGAAACGAAGCGGCAATGTAATATTCCGGTAATGTCTATTGCGCTGCAGCAATCGATGTGATTGTTTCGCTCGCATTGGGACGATTTCGGGCAAGGAAAGTACCGAATAGACGGCGATAAAGACAGAAACGAACGGAGAGGCTTGAAGCGGCTCCCCGCCGCAAAGATGCGTGGGGAGTTCCTGGGCGGCATTGTTTCCTGGTGAGGGTGCCTGTGCGGTGAGAACCGAACACAGGGGGAAACCATGGTCGATACAGGGTCGCAGCCTAGCGGCAAAAATGCCGCTTACCGAATTCGCCTGCTTGCGCTGACAGCCACCGCCACTGCCGCGCTGATCGCCGGTTCCGCCGCGCATGCGCAGGATGTCCCTGCCACAGAAGCCTCGCTCGTCACCGACATGGCGTCCGCACAGGACCAAACCGCGCCCGAAACGCCGGCGGATCCGACGCAGGAAATCACCGTCACCGGATCGCGCAT
Organism: Sphingomonas psychrotolerans; assembly: GCF_002796605.1. NCBI lineage: Bacteria > Pseudomonadati > Pseudomonadota > Alphaproteobacteria > Sphingomonadales > Sphingomonadaceae > Sphingomonas > Sphingomonas psychrotolerans. The sequence goes on along the minus strand of NZ_CP024923.1, from coordinate 736,749 downwards.
CGTTCGCGACGGCTATAGTGCGCCGACCCCGGTGAGCGTGATCAGCGCCGAGGAAATCCAGCGCGAGGCGCCCGCCAACATCACCGATTTCGTAAACACGCTTCCCGCGGTGCGCGGCAGCGGCACGGCGGCGAGCTCCAACGGCTCCCTGAGCAACGGCGCGGCGGGCATCAACACCGTCAACCTGCGCAATCTCGGTGCTGCACGCACGCTGGTACTGTTCGACGGCCAGCGCTCGGTCGCCTCGGCAACCACCGGCGTGGTCGACGTCAACACCTTCCCGCAGGCCCTGATCGAGCGCGTCGAAGTGGTGACCGGCGGCGCCTCCTCAGCCTATGGCTCGGACGCCGTCTCGGGCGTGGTCAACTTCATCCTCGACAAGAAGTTCACCGGCTTCAAGATGGACTATGAGTTCGGCATCACTACCTATGGGGACGGCCAGAACCACAAAGTTTCGGCGACGGGCGGCCAGAGCTTCGCCGATGGCCGCGGCCACATTCTGCTGAGCGGCGAATATTTCTCTCAGACCGGCATCCAGACGATCGACCGCGACTGGAACGACGCCGGTTTCTTCCAGATCGACAGTCCGGCCTATAGCGCCGCCGCCTGCACCGATAGCAGCACCGCGACGCTCTGTGTCCCTGCCCGGCTGATCCAGGGCGGCATCGGCACCGGCCAGTTCACACCGGGCGGCCTGATCAGCACCGGCGCTTTCCGCGGCACCTATTTCGGCTCGATCGATCCAGCGACCGGACGCGCGACGACGAACCAGCTCGCCTTCGGCCCGACCAACGGCCAGTGGATGGTCGGCGGCGATTACGACATCACCAGCGACGGCCACCGCAGCAGCGCGACTTTGCTTCCCGCCGAGAAGCGCGGGAGCCTGTTCGGCCGGCTGAGCTACGATTTCGCCGACGCCTTCAAGATCTTCGGCCAGGTGTCGTACAGCTATTATCGCGGGCAGAGCTATTACCAGCAGACACCGACCACCGGCGTGACGCTGCAGGTCGCGTCCTCGGCCACCAATGGCGGGCTGATCAACGCCTTCCTGCCGCAGGCGTTCGTCGACCGGGTGAATGCCTATAACCTCGCCAACCCGACGGCGCGGGTCACCACGGTGCAGATCGGCACCAGCAATATCGGTATCCCGCCGCAGGGCAGCGACAATACCCGCGAGGTCTATCGCTATGTGATCGGCGCGAACGGCGATTTCGGCGCAGTCGGCATCGACTGGAGCTGGGACGCTTATTACCAGCGCGGCGAGACCAGGACGAGCGAGCTGCTCACCAATGCGTGGAACCTCGCCCGGATGGCAGCGGCGACCGACGCAGTCGCAGCGCCGGCGGGCAATGTCGGCGGCTATGCCACGGGCTCGATCGTCTGCCGGATCAACATCGATGCCAGCACCACCAACGACGACCGCGCCTGCGTGCCACTCAACCGCATCGGCGTCGGCGGGATGTCGCAGGAGGCCGTCAACTACGTGCTCTATGGCGGCCTCCAGCCGCTGCGCGAGCAGACGCTGACGCAGGACGTCGCCGCGTTCAATCTCTCGACCAACAATCTATTCGACCTCTGGGCGGGGCCGGTCAGCATCGCGATGGGCGGCGAATGGCGGCGCGAGACGGTGACCGGCAGCGTCGATCCGCTGTTCCGGCCGATCGTCTCGGCGGGGGTGACCAGCGGCACGTGGATCTACGGCAATTACCTGCCCACGGTCGGCGCCTATGACGTCAAGGAGGCGTATCTCGAGACCTTGATCCCACTGTTCAAGGGCGCGGATCTGAACGGCGCGGTGCGTGTCACCGACTATTCGACCTCGGGCACGGTGACGACGTGGAAAGGCGGCGTCACCTGGCAGGTGATCCCCGACATCAAGCTGCGCGGCACCATCTCGCGCGACATCCGCGCACCCAATCTCGGCGAATTGTTTGCGCCTGGGGTCGGCCGCACCAACACGGTCAACGTGCCGCTGGCGGGCGGCGGCTTCCGCACCGACCAGTTCAACGAATCGACCGTCGGCAACGCCGTGCTCGCGCCCGAGGTCGCCAAGACCTACGGCGTCGGCATCATCGCCACGCCGACCTTCCTGCCCGGCCTCGCATTGTCGGTCGACTATTTCGACCTGCAGCTCGACGGCGCGATCTCGTCGCTCACCGCCCAGACGCTGATCGACCAATGCTATGTCCAGACGATCGCCGATGCCTGCACCTTCATCTCGACCACCGGCGGGCGCGGGGCGACCACCCCCGGCCTCGCGGTGACCAGCATCGAGATCAAACCGACCAACTTCGTCGGCATCGAAGCCAAGGGCCTCGACATCGAGGCGAGTTATCGGCGGCCGGTCGGCCCCGGCACCCTGACGCTGCGCGCGCTCGCGAGCCATGCGATCAGCCTCTACACCAACAACGGCGTCGACGTGCCGACCGAATCGGCGGGACAGAATTCCGGAAGCCTCCCCGACTGGACCTATCGCCTCTCGGCCGGATACGAGGTCGGCGGGTTCAGCACCCAGCTTGTCGGCCGCGGCGTGAGCGGCGGCGTCTACGACAACAGCTATATCGTCTGCTCGACCGACTGCCCGGTCTCGACCGTCGCCAACCGCACGGTCAACCGCAACGACATCGCCGGCGCCTTCTATCTCGACTTCAACACCAGCTATGAGTTCGAGGCCGGCGGCGGCAAGTTCGAGGCGTTCCTGTCGATCCGCAACCTGCTCGACACAGATCCGGTGCTGGTCGGCAACGGCCCGACCGGCAACAATACCCCGGCCTATCCGCAGACCAACCGTGCGCTTTACGACGTGCTCGGCCGCGTCTTCCGCCTCGGCATGCGCGTGCGGATCTGATTTCCCCGCCGGCGCGAACGCCTCGCGCCGGCCCGTCCTTCAAATCCATAACAGGAGAGCTCCCATGAAGATGAAGCTTCGTACTGCGCTTTCGCTCGGCGCCGCGTTCGCGTCCGTTCCCGCCCCCGCTTTCGCCCAGGCCTCGACCAGTCTCAAGGCAGAGGCAGCCGCCAGCGTCGATGCCAAGGCCAAGCTGGTCCAGGAGATGGTCGATTCGGTGTTCAGCTTCGCCGAGCCCGGCTTTCAGGAGTTCAAGACCTCCGAATATCTGACCGGCATCCTCGAGAAGAACGGCTTCAAGATCACCCGCGGCGTCGCCGGCATCCCTACCGCATGGACCGCGACCTGGGGCGAAGGCGGCCCGCTGATCGCGCTGGGCAGCGACATCGACGGCCTGCTCGGCCTCTCGCAGACCCCAGGCGTGCCCTATCTCAAGCCGCAGGTCGCCGGCGCGCCCGGGCATGGCGAGGGCCATAATTCGGGGATGCCGCTGATCGTTGCCGCCGCGCTCGCCGCCAAGGAAGTGATGGTCAAGCACGGCATCAAAGGCCGGCTGATGCTGTGGCCCGGCGTCGCCGAGGAATTGCTCGCCACTAAGGCCTATTATGTCCGCTCGGGGCTGTTCAAGGGCGTCGACGCGTCGATCTTCACCCATGTCGGCTCGGGCTTCGGCACCGGCTGGGGCGACATGGGCAATAACGGCATGGTCTCGGTCGAGTATAATTTCAAAGGCAAGACCTCGCACGCCGCGGGCGCGCCTTGGGCCGGGCGCAGCGCGCTCGACGGCGTCGAGCTGATGGACATCGCGTGGAACATGCGGCGCGAGCATCTGCCGGTCACCCAGCGCTCCCACTATGTAATCACCAATGGTGGCGGCCAGCCCAACATCGTGCCGGGCGACGCGACTGTCTGGTATTATTTCCGCGAGCAGAAGTTCGACACGATCCGCGAGCTGTACGAGACCGGCAACACCATCTCCGAGGCGGCGGCCAAGGCCACCGGCACCACCGTCACCCGCCGCGTCCTCGGCTACGCCGCGCCCAATCACGGCAACCGCCCGCTCGCCGAAGCGGCGCAGAAGAACATCGAGCTGGTCGGCATGCCCAAATGGACTGCCGACGATCAGGCCTTTGCCAAGGCCGCGCAGACTGCCAACGCGCTGAAGCTCAAGCCGCTGGAAACCGAGGTCGGCAAGATTTCGACGCCCGACACCCGCGGTGAATCGATGGGCGGCGGATCGGACGATATCGGCGACATCATGTGGACGGTGCCGACGATCACGATCCGCTTCCCGTCCAACGTCCCCAGCATGATCGGGCACAACGTCACGTCGGCGATCGCGATGGCGACTCCGATCGCGCACAAAGGCGCGGTGGCCGGCGCGAAGGCCGTGGCGATGACCGTGCTCGACATCGCCACCACGCCGAAGCTTGTGACCGAGGCCAAGACTTACTTCACCAACGTCCAGACCAAGGAAGTCAAATACGATCCGGTGCTCACCGCCGAGGACAAGCCCGCGATCTGGCTGAACGAGAAGATCATGAAGGAGATGCGGCCGGAGATGGAGAAATATTATTACGACCCGGCCAAATACCCTACCTATCTCGACCAGCTCGGCATCAAATATCCGACGCTGACAACCACGGCGCCTAAATGAGCGGCTGAGCCGCCGCCTTTCTCCCCTCCTGCCGCCGAGGAACCTCATGCCGAAACCGCATTATCGTCGGCCTTGTCGACTTTCCGCCCTCTTGTTCCTCGGCACCGCGCTTTGCTCTCCGCCGGTGCTTGCACAATCCACGCCGGCGGGAGCCATCGCAAAGCGCACCGCCGCGCTCGAAAGAATAGAGGGCTTCGTGCCTTTCTGGTTCGATTCGAAGGCGGGGAAGCTGCTGATCGAAGTGCCGCTCTTCGGGCAGGACATCCTCTATTATGTTTCGGCGGCGAGCGGTGGCGGCTCGGTGGAGTTGCCGCTCGACCGCGGCATCCTCGAAAGCGCAGTGATCCGCTTCGAGCGCGTCGGCGGCCGCGTGCTCGTCAATCAGGTGAACACCGACTATCGCTCGCTCGAAGGCGATGCGGCGCATGCGCGGGGGGTCGCGGATTCCTTTCCAACCTCGGTGATCGCCAGCCTTCCGGTCGAGGCCGAGAGCGGCGGCAAGGTGGTCGCCGACGCCACCAGCCTGTTCCTGCGCGATGCGGCCAATATTGAAGGCGATCTGAAGCGCGCCAATCAGGGCGGCTTTCGCTACGATGGCACGCGCAGCAGCTTCTATCCCGCTCGGATGAAGGCGTTTCCCGAGAATACCGAAATCGAGACGATTTCGACCTACGTCACCGACGCGCCGGGACCGCGGATCGCCAATGTGACGCCCGACGCGCGCATGGTCACGCTGCGCGTCCATCACAGCTTCCTGAAGGCACCCATCGGCTACACGCCGCGGGCCGCCGATCCGCGCATCGGGGTGAGCGCGATCGCGTTTCACGATTATTCCAGGCCGTTCAGCCAAGGCCCGGAGACCGAATTGATCACCCGCTGGCGGCTGGAAAAGAAGAATCCCGGCGCGGCGATGAGCGAACCGGTCAAGCCGATCGTCTTCTACTTCGATCCCGCGATCCCCGCGCCGATCCGCACCGCGATGAAGCAGGGCCTGCTCTGGTGGAACAGGTCGTTTGAGGCGGCCGGTTTCATCAACGCGATCGAGGCACGCGATGCGCCGGCCGATATGGACCCGATGGACATACGCTACGCCTATGTCCTCTGGATCAATCGCGACGAGCGCGGCTTCTCGAGCGGCGGCACCTATCGCGATCCGCGCACCGGCGAGATCCTGGGCTCAAAGACGCGAATGGACACTCACCGCATCCGTACGATCGCCAATTATTGGGATGCCTATAATGCCGGCCTATCCAGCGATGGCAGCGGCATCACCCTCGTCGATCCGATCCTGCTGACGCCGGGTACGTTCGAAGGCGTGCCCGAGGGCCAGCGCAACATGGTGTTGCTGCGGCAGGCGCTGCTGACGGCGCACGAGCTCGGCCATGCGCTCGGCTTCGGGCACAATTTCGCGTCGAGCCTCAACGATCGCGCCTCGGTGATGGAATATCCGACACCGCGTGTAAAGGTGACCAACGGCCGCCTCGATCTCAGCGAATCCTTCATGAAGGCGATCGGCGCCTATGACACCGCGATGGTGCGCTATGCGTACACGCCGCTCGCCGCGCCGGGGGAGAAGGCCGGGCTAGACCAGGTGATTGCCGACATGCGCGGCGCCGGGCTGCTCTACGTCCCCCAGAGCGATCCGCGCTGGACATGGTACGACGATCGCGCCACGCCGACCGAGAATCTGCGCGAGGCGATGGGCGCGCGCGCGATCATGCTCCAGGCCTATGGCCAGGCCGGCGTGCTGCAGCCCGGCGAGCCCAGCGGCTCGCTGCGCAACACCCGGCTTTGGATGGCCTATCTCCATCATCGTTACGCGATCGAATCCGCCGTCAAATATGTCGGCGGGCTCTTCACCAACCTGACGATAAAGGGCGACATGCTGCCGCCGACCGAGTTCATCCCCGGCGCGCTGCAACACCAGACGCTGGAGTTGCTGATGACGGCGATCGAGCCGCGCAACCTCGCACTGCCCGAAACCCTGCTCGCCCAGCTGACACCCGATCCCGGCAACAATCTCGAGGACCTGTCCAAGGACGATGCCTTCGACCAGCTCCGCGCCGCACGTATCCTTGCGGCCATGGTGATCGCGCCGCTTTTCGACGGCGACAAGGCGGCGCGCATGATGGCGCTGGGCGCGCGGCAGGCCGACGCGGTGACCTTCACGCAGATGGTGGATGCGGTGTTCAGCCGCACCTGGGGTGCACCGGTGCCTGCCGGGACAAGCGAGCAGGCGCTGTTGCGCGCCAGTCAGACGGTCGCGCTTGAGGCCGCGGAGATTCTGGGTGCCGACGTGGACGCGCCCGCGGACGCCCGCGCCTATGTTCTCCAGAAGCTGGCGAGCCTGGCGCAGGCGTTGCGGCGACGCTCCGGAGGAGACGCTCTGACCTCCGCCTTCTATCACCAGACCGCGCTCGACATCGATCATTATCTGGAGGATCCGATCGCGCACGCGCCAAGATCGGTAGAACCGGATTGGGGCAAGGGACCGCGCTCGCGATTCCCGCAGCCGCCTGGGCCGCCGCTATGACCTCGGTTAGTGCATCCCGGACCTCGAACACAGGCGCTCCAGGTTGGGCCTGTAGAACCGCTCCGATTTGCTTGTGGGGCCCCGCACATCGGCCGGAAATGGGCCGCTAGCTGCCAGTCCGCTTCTGGCTCGTGGACCTCGATAGCTGCCGTTCGTCGACCCGGCGACGCGACTGCGCCAGGCGCAGCTGCACCTCCGGATGCGGAAAATCGCACAAGACGTGGGGAGCTCCTGGGAACGACTGAGCGTGGCCTGGGGCTCTCCTGAACAAGCATGGGTCGGAATGCCTGGTTGCGGGCCGCGACCTAGAACTGCCAGTTAAGGGACACGCGCCCGCCATGGTCGGTAGAGCTATTCCCATAATTGCCCATGTAGCTAATGCTAAGAGCGAGATCGCGAGTGAGATCCGCCTCAAGACCACCATCGACGGCAATGCTGTCGCGCTCAATTCCTGCACCGACCACGTTGAATGCTGCTCCGGAGGTGAATGCGAGATCGAGATTGGCGGAACGATCACCGAACGCGTGGCGGAGTGCCGCTGAGCCAGCAAACCGCAGTCCGATGTCGTTCATGCCGAGGTCCGCCCTTGTGCGAATCCCGAGATTGCCCCAAGTGACGCGCGCCCTGCCGTCGCCCCCACGCAGCGTAGCGCCGCCGCCTTGCTCACGAACCCGTGCGTCGAAGAGACTGACCCGCGCGACGCTCGCAAATGGCTGGAGCATGACCCCGCCGAGTTCGCCCCTGAGCGCGACTTCGCCAAACGTCTGGAAGGTGCGTGCAGCATACTCGGATGACAATATTTGATCGAACGTTCCAAAGGCGATCCGGCGTGTGGCTTCGACATCATTCCATGCATAGGCGCCGCCAAGCTGGAATGAGAACACTCCGAAGCCTCCCATGAAATACCCGCCTGCGTGATAGGACCGGATCTCATGTCGCCCACGGCGGATATGGATGTCCGTTGTCCCATAACCGACCGCGACCCCCGCGCGCAGGCTCTCGCCCAGCGGGCCATCGAAGCCGGTCAGCAAACCTTCAAGATCACGTTCGTAGCCCGGCGCATCGATGTTGTCGTTGATGCTGCCCCGACTGCCCAGAACGCGGCCCCAAAGTGCCACGCCGGAGCCGCCGGCCGCTTGCCCGCGTGCGAGCATCGCATCCCGCACGAAGCGGCTGTCCTCGAGCAATTGACCGCGGACGCTGGCATAGTCTGAACCTGCAAGCTGATCGAAGGCGTCGCGTGCTTCAGGTGCGGTGAGCGCGACCACTGCGTCGTACACACGGTTGCCCGAACCCAGCGCCTCGACAGCCGGAGCGACGCCTGCCTGATTGTGTGTCTGGCCTACCGTGGCGAAGTCGACGGTATTGCGACGAAGGTTGAGCGTCACTGCGTTGGCCGAATAGTTCAGCGTCGGGGTGAGAAAGGCCAGATTGGAAGTGACGGCAGCGAACGTACCGGTCACGCCCCCCGAGGCGCTGAGAACCGTATAATTGGTTCTGGCCGCGTAGTTGCCGTCCGCCGCCAGCACGGTCATGCCGACATTGCTGCCGATCGTCGCAGTGCCGCCGACAATGATGCGGTCACTCGCGCCGGTCGCGTCCGCCTCCACCTCGTATATGCTGCCCGACGTGAGCGCCAGATTGCCGCCCAAGGTAAGCGTTCCGATCGAATTGCCTGGAGCGATCGTGCCTGCGACGTTGACCGATCCGGCCGTTCCGCTGCCCTGCAGGCGACCGCCCGCAGCTATGTCGAGCGTGCCCCCCAGCGTGCCGTTGATGGTAAGCAGCTGCCCGCCGCCGACGTTGGTTGTCCCAAGGAAAGCGGAGCCATTGCCGGTAAACCGGATCGCCCCACCACCACGCACGGCGATCGAGCCGTTGCCGGTGATCGTTGCGCCATAGGCGCCCTCCCTCGTCTGGTCGAACACGAGGCTCGCCCCCTGCTTGAGGTCCACATCGCCGGTGAACAGTGTAGAAGTGGTGATCAGGCTACCCGCCAGGACCTGCCAGTCACTAGCGTTCGCACCTGCAAGCGTGAGCGCCCCTGCACCCGATTTCATCGTCTTGCCTGTCCCGGTGACGGAGCCGTCGAATGTACCGTTCGCGGCAAGGTCGAATACCAGCGACGCACGGTTGGCGATGTTGCCACGCAGTCCATTGGTGTCGCCGACGAGGGTGCCGGCTTCGACGATCGTACCGCCGGAATAGCTGTTTGAGCCGGTGAGAACGAGCGTGCCCAGGTCTGATTTGACCAGGGTCGCCGGGCCGGTCAGCGGAGCCGCGACCGTCGCACGCATTCCGGCGCCTGCTGCGCTGCCGTCGCCGACGCGCATCACCGCACGCTCGCCCGTCAGCGCAAGAGGGCCGCCCTCGAGCGTATAGCCGTTCGTCGCGAACTGCATTCCCGTCGCAGAGACTTGGCCCGCGGTGTTGTCGATCATCACCGTGCCGGCGCTTCCCTGGAACACCGCGAACCCCGGCTGCGGCGCCATAGCGCTGTTCACTTTGCCGTCCGCCGCGGTCCAGTTAGCGCTACCGGTGCTCCAGGTGCCATTGCCGCCGTCGACCGCACCATTGTTGTGGAAGCCGGCAGCGCCGCCGTCCCAGAATGCGAGCGTAACCCCTGCGGTGTTGACCAGGTTGACGTGCCCGGCCCCGCTCTGAATCGAGAGCTGGCCACCCGGAGCGCCCGCCACGGCACCCAGTTCGAGGCCATTGTCGGTGAGCACTCCCCTATAGTCGAACAGGCGATAGACGCCCGCGCCGAACGCGGGACTGGCGCTCACGTTTACGGTGCCGTCGAGCGTGAGGTTCCCGTCGATGTCGAACAACGGGGCGCTCAAGGGAGCGCCGAGCGCAACATCGAGCTGCGATCCCGCAGCGAGTATCAGCGAACCCACCGACAGGGTGCTGCCCCGCACGCCCCTGAGATGCGCACCATCGACGACGACCATTGTCGCATCAATCGATCCGCTGCCCTCAAAGCTGCCGGCGGCGATCGTCACGGTGCCGCCGCCGGCGATCATGCCGTCAAAGACCGAGCTGCTTGCTGTCGAGCCGATCATCAGCGTTCCACCGCCCAGAGCGATGCTGCCTTCGCCGTCGAGCACGTCGAGCTCTATCTCGAACCCTGCCACGTTCAGGCTGCCACCCACCTGGTTCAGGCGAGTGACGCCAGACAGCGCACCCGTAAGCGCGACCGTGCCGTGGTTCTCGATACTGCCGCGAACCTGGCCGGCGAGACTGGCAGTGCCCTGGTTGAGGAGGTTGCCATTCAGAGTGCCCGTCGAAGCAAAGGCGCCAGCGTTGGTCACTGATCCGTTAACTGTGCCTGCGTTCGAGAAGTACGCTTCGTTGTGCACCGCTCCCGCAATCAGGCCACCGGCAGCGAGAGACAGGCTTCCTGCACTTACGGTGGTGCGGCCGGTGTAGCTGTTCGCGCCGCCCATGGTCAGCGCGCCTGCGCCCGTCTTGGTGAGACCGGCAATACCGGCTATGGCTGAGTTGATCGTCGTCGCGGCGTTTACCTCGATGATCGAGAAGTCGCCGGTGGTCACGAGCGCTCCGCTTTGCAGCACATAGCCAGCGGTATCGAAGCGCAGGCGCTGGAAGCTTTGCCTACCCTCTATCGTCACCGTGCCGCCGGCGGTGCCCGCGAACACGCCGGCCTGCCCAGCCCAGCCGTCATTGATCCCGAAGCCGCTCGCTGCGGTCCAATTGGTGCTGCCCGCGCGCCATACGCCCATGCCGCCGTCGCCGTTGGTGGCCGCAGATCTGCCGGTCGCGTCGGTGCCGTCCCAATATTGCACCCGCTGTGCACCATCGTTGAACAGGATGTTGACCTGTCCCGCGATCCCCGTTTGCACAGTGCCGGTGAAGCCCGGCGGTGTCGTGCCCAGCTCTAGCCCGTTGTCGGTCAGCGAGCCGGCATAATCGATCAGGCGATAATAGCCGGCACCGAAATCCGGGAGCGCGGTCAGGTCCAGACTGCCGTCGAGCGTGAGATTGCCACCGACGACGATCAGGTCGTTGGTCGCGCTTCCCACCACACCGGGCTGGCCGAGCTCATATCTGAGGACCGACCCTGCGCCGAGCGTGTAATTGCCTGTGATCGTGAGCGTGCCCGGGCTGGTGCCGGGGCCGACAATCCCCCCATCGGCGACGGTGACGTCGCCGAGGAATGTTCCGCTGCCGCCTAGCATCGCGCCAGTCCCGACACGGAGCTGGGCAGTCTTGCCCGCACGATCGCCGAGCGTGCCGTTCAGCACCAGCGTACCGCCATCAACCTGCACGAGGCCGGTGAACTTGTCTCCGGGCGCCGGGACACCCGTCATCGTCACCGCACCGGTCCCGGATTTGGTCACCACGCCGTCGCCGGAGAGAACTCCGCCATAGGTGCCGTTAAAGGCCTGATCAAAGATCGCGCCGCGACCGCCGTCACTGGTCCCGAAGCCAAGACTGCCGCTGAGGCTGTTGGTGTCGCCCTTCAGCGTGCCGCTCGTGATCAACCAGTCCTGACTCCCCGCCCCGGTCAGCGTCCAATTGCTCGCCCCGACTTTCTCGAACCTGTCGAAGCCGCGATATTGTGCAAGTGCGCTAACCAGCGACACGTCCATGCCGGAATTGGCGGAACCGCCGAGCACCAGCGCATTGTCGCTCCCGCCCGACACGACGACATTGCCGTTGATCGTCGAGCCCGCGCGCAATTCGACACGGTTACCGCTGCCGAACAGCGTGATCGCGTCAGACCGCACTGCATTCCGGCTGTTGAGCCCGCCGGTGATCGTCCCGGAATTGATGATCGAGATGTTGCCGGTTGCGGCCCCCGTGACGCCCACACCGCCAGCGCCAACCACATTGTCGCCAAACGGAGTCGCTCCAGCTGCCCCTCCTTCGACGGTACCCGCATTGGTCAGGCTCGCCGCCTGACCATCGCGGAACCAGATGCCACCACCGCCGCCGCCGGCTTTGTTATTTCGGCCAGCATCCCGTATGGTGGCACCTTGGCCGCCCGAGATGACGCCGTTCGCGGCATTGTCGATGCTGCCGCCCCACGCGACGACACCAATGCCGCCATTCCCGCCCATTGACCTGCCAACGCCTCCGTCGCCGCCGATGATCACCGCCTCGTTGGCGATCGTGCCCAGATTGCTGAGTACGCCGGCACCACCATCACCCCCCATGTAGACAAATAGAATTTCCCCGCCGCCGTTTCCGCCCCGAATGCTCCCGGCCTGATTGATCAGGGCGCCGCCTGCATAGAGGAAGAGTCCCGCCCCCCCGCCGCCGCCATAATCGGCCCGACCGCCGCCCAATCCGCCGGCGATAGCCGAGCCGCCGGAAATCGCCAGCGCGCCGCCCTGGAGCAACACCAGTCCTGCACCGCCGCCGCCGGCGGTTCCCCAGAAGCCGGAGCCCGCGCTGCGCCCGCCGATGCCGCCGGTCACCGCATGCCCGTCAGTTTGCACGCTGACTTCGACGCCCGTAAGCACCAGCCCACCGCTGCCGCCTCCGCCGCCGCCGGTGCCGGCGTTTCCGGCGATCCCATCGCCGCCCGAGGATCCAAGGTAATCCGCGCTCAAGGAGAAGGCGCCAGTCGTCGCGTCGAGGTGGCCGCCGCCGGCGCCGGCGCCGCCTGCGCTCGATTGAGCGAGGGGCCCCCTACCAGACGCGGCGCCGCCGCCACCGCCGCCCGCGGAGATGTCGTTCGGGGTTCCTGCGGGACCGCCCGGAGCCCCGTTCGTGGGGTTCGTGCCTTTGCTCCCGGCTTGCGCCAATCCGTCCGGCGTGGTTGCTGCCGAGCCACCCGCGCCGCCCAAGAGATTATAGTCGGGGCCCCCGCGCCCCCCGCCGCCGCCCGCAATCCCACCCGTAGAATTGCCACCGCCTTGGGTGAGCTGCTGCGCTTGCGCGACCGGCACCGCGCCTACCCCAGTCGCGACCGCCAGTGCCGCTAAGGAGGCCGACGCGTGCGCTGGCAATACGGACCTCCGCTTTTTGCGATCGATAGCTGCGCGCATGATAATGACCCCTCTTCAGAGCCTGCGCGCATAAGGCGGGGTCCGGCGAGGCGGCTATGCGATTCCGGCAGACAAGCGCCCGGGTTTACGATTCAACCGTTCAGCGCCCTCGCCGCAAGGTCTCCGAAGGCCGCTCGCCGAAGCGCAACCGATAGGCGCCCGCGAAGCGGCCGAGCTCCCAGAAACCGTATCGCATCGCAACTGCAGTCACATGGGTCGTCTCAGGATCCGACGACAGCAGGGTGAGGCGTACCCGGTCGAGCCGGCGACCGCGCGCGTAGCGGACTGCGCTCTCCCCGAGAAACTCCTGACAGGCGAGATTTAGCGTCCGCTCGGGCGCTCCCAACGCCGCACAAATCGCGGGAAGTGACAGCAGCTCCTCGGGACGCTCATCGAGCAGTCGTTCGAAGCCCTCAACGATCTGGCGATGACGCCAGGGCGCGCCCCGGTGGTGACGCAACTCGGCGCGTGCGAGGCACAACAGCAGTGCCTCCAGCAACGTGCCCGCAAGCGCGCGTGCGGGCTCCTCCGCCTCGATGATCCAGGGGACGTCGCGGGTGATCCGGGCCGCATCGTTGGTGAGCGCGATCAGCCGGGACAAAGGACGGCGCTCAACAGCGAACATTCTGTCATTAGGCAGGGCGCCTTCGAGGTCGAAGCCGGCCAGTGCAGGAGCATATTTCGAGAGTGCCTCGCTGGGCACGATCAGGATGGCGAACGCCCAAGCCATGCCCATGGGAGATGTCGCGACCGTCTCCGCATGCGGTCGGAAATGAAGTATGCGGTCTCCGCTCAGCTCGCGCCCTGACATGCGGCGGACGAGGCCGGGCTCGGTTGCGAACAGGAAGGTGTGGCCTTCGTTGAGTTCCGCACGCTGCGGCTCGCCCTGGGCAAAACGTCCGACCCCGAGGCTAACGTCGTCGAGCAACGCTCGCGCAAAGGTGGCATGAAAATCCACCGCACGGGCCTTCATCGGGCGAGGTCCGGGTGCGCGGCGGTCCAGACCGCCGATGGCCGACGCCATAAGATCCGGATCGGTAAACTCGCCGAAGAACGACCGTTTGATCTTAACACCGTTGTGTGCCGACAGCACCGCTGACACTCTCCGCTCCCGAATTCCTACCAAGAATAACGTCGTTCGGAGCATCCGCAATGATCGCGGATGATACGCCTGCCTACCTGCCGGAATCGCATAGCCCCGGAGTTCCCGCCAACTAAGCTCGTACAGCGCCTGGCAGTCGGGGCGCGCAAACGCGGGGCGAACTTGGATGAATCTTCGCATAAACTCAATTGCGCCAAATTTCAGCGCCCGCACGACAGTGGGTGTCATTGATTTTCATGAATGGATTGGCGACTCTTGGGCGATCCTTTTCTCGCACCCGAACGACTTCACTCCGGTCTGCACGACAGAGCTTGGTTACATGGCCAAGCTCAAGCCTGAATTCGACCGGCGCGGGGTCAAGATCATCGGCCTCAGCGTCGATCCGGTGGGAAATCATGCCCGCTGGGCCCAAGATATCGCTGAAACGCAGGGTACTGCGCCAAACTACCTTATGATCGGCGATATCGATCTGGCGGTATCGAAACTTTACAACATGCTCCCCGAAGAAATCGACGGCGGCGCCCGCGGACGCTCGACAGCCGATAATGCTACCGTTCGTACGGTATTTGTCATTGGACCAGACAAGCAAATCAAGTTGTCGCTCAGCTACCCCATGACCACCGGGCGCAACTTCGACGAGATATTGCGCGTCATCGACTCGTTGCAGCTGACAGCGCAGCATCGAGTGGCCACGCCGGTAAACTGGCGGGATGGCGATCGGGTGATTATCGCTGGGTCGGTTTCCGATAAGGAAGCCGCGACCCTCTACCCCGAAGGTTGGGAAGCCCCCCGCCCGTATCTTCGCCTCGTCGCTCAGCCCCGCTAACTGGCCATGCTGTTCGAAACCTTCGCCGCGGGCGGTTGCCGATCCTACCTCCTCGCGTGCGAAAGTTCATGTGCCGCTATACTCATCGATCCGGAACTCAGCTTGGTCGATCGGTACCGCGGGGAGGTTCAGCATCAGGGCCTTTGTCTTCGCTACATTGTCGATACGCACACGCATGCGGACCATTTCTCCGGCAGCCGGGAGCTGGGCCGAGTCCTCGGCGTGCCCATTGTCATGCACCGGCTGAGTTCGGCACCCTATGCCGACCTTCGGCTAGACGACGGTGACATGCTCGTCGCTGGATCACTGAAGCTGACGGCGATGCATACACCGGGGCATACTGCAGACTCGATGTGCCTGATCATGGAAAACCGGGTGTTCACGGGAGACACCCTTCTCATCGAAGGAACAGGACGAACCGATCTTCCGACTGGCGACCCGAACGCCTTGTACGACAGCTTGTTCGGACGGCTTCTCCGGTTGCCTGATGCTACGCTTGTCTATCCGGCGCATGATTACAAGGGCAGGACTAACTCCACTATCGGCCACGAACGTGCGTATAATCATCGGCTCCAGAGACCCGAACGAGCTGACTTCGTGGCTATGATGCGCGACCTCGACCTTGCGGCTCCAACCCATATTACGGAGGCGCTCCGCACCAATATGAACGGCGGCAAGACCGTAACGCAGCTACTCTCTGAGGCCGCCCGGAAGGTGCCATTTATGGCGATGGCTGAGCTGCGCAGTCGTCTGGACAACAACCCGAGCGAGGTAACCGTACTTGATCTGCGAGAGAAAGAGGCTTTCGAGGCGGGACATATCACGGGCGCGCGGCACCTCCCGCGCGGCCAGCTGGAACTTCGAGTAAATACAGAACTGCCCGACCCCACGGCCAAGATTGTGACTTGTTGCGAGTTCGGGAAGATCTCCACTCTCGCGGCCGCTACGCTGCGGGATCTTGGTTTTTCCCGCGTAGCTGCGCTCGAGGGCGGGACTACCGCCTGGCGGGAAGCTGGTTACCCTTTGGAAGCCGCCTGAACAACGATGCTCTTTGGTGAACAGAAGTGCGATGCCGATGCCGCCAACAGCGCTGAATTTGTCCAGCGCGGCATGCGCTGCGAGAGTCCACGCCACCGCCACCCTCGTTAGGAGCGCTGCCAAGGCCAAGGCCCTGAGCTTTGACGTGAACGGACGTCCGCTTTCGGGAACACCCAAGGGCGCTGTAGACAGCGACAATGGGCGCTTAGCGGACTTGGGACGCCCCAGCCCCCTCACCAGCGGCGCGCAGCTTATTTCTTTTTTGGCACGCGCAGTCCGGACAGACGCTCCGCAACGGGCGCGATCGAAGGTAGAACGCGATCCGGCTTGTCTAGATAGAAGTACGCCACCGCAGCCACATCGTCGCTGCGGTAATAGTTTGTATGCCCATCCGGCAGTGCCGCGTCGGGGAGTTGCTTGCTGCTGTAGAGAAGCTGCTGAAAATTGTCTCGCGAGCCCGGGTCAATGGTCACCGGGACGAGAGGTGCGCCCTTCTTCATCAGGCCAAGGATGATGGGCTTGCGCGCTCCGCCCATCTGCTGGAGAGTCACCTCGATGCCGTGCCGAAAATATACCGGATCAGGCACGTGGAAACGGTAGAAGGTCCAGCGTCCCTCGTCGTCCCAAGTGGCAATTGGCGCACCCTGGAACCGGTTCACATAAGGCCCCTGGCCCCATGCCGTACCGATGTAATCCTCTGTGCCCGTTCCCACCAAAGTGGGATGCTCGGCGTCACCATCCAGGGAGATCTTGACCTCGCCTTCACCCCACCAGGTTCTCTCGTAAACCGGGTTAGTGAGCACCGTCACACTCGTCCCCAGGAAGCGCCCCTTGCCCTCGATGCGCGGCAGGATCCGGAAATCACGGCCGAGTGCCGTAGACTTTTCGCGGTTCCACCACGCGTGAAAATAGAGGGTGTCTTTCGGAAGCACCGTCACTGAACGATAATTGATGTCGAAGAAGATCAAGTTGACCCGCTTGCCGGACTCATTGGTCACTGTCAGCCTGGCTTCGCGGCGAAAAGGCATTTTCACATAGGAGACAAGCGACCGACCTTCAGGGCTGGCAAACAGCTCGGTCTCCAGAGGCACTATTTCGCCTGCACCGTGGAGGAAGAAGTCGCCGAGCGGGACGGACACTGCAGGGGTCTTCGCTCCATCCCAGAATGCTTCGAGCTTCAGGCCTCGCAAGGCTTCCGGCGAGCGGTCCTCGATCGTCATCCATATCCGATCGATGATGCCGGAACCTTTGATATGCGCGAGCGTGTGTGTTGCGCCGAGGGGAATGGTTTCGAAGGCGTGGCCTTTCCCGCCACGATTTTCTTTCGCGCCGGCTCCCTTGTCTCCCGTCGGATTTTCGGGACTGATCCAGCGGGTCTCCTGGCCGTCCGGGAGCTGATATACTTCCTGTGCGAACGTTGCACCCGGGGCGCAAGTCAGCAGCAGCAGCAGCAGCAGCAGCAGCGGGCGCCGGACTCGATGATAAGTTCTCATCGTACTGCTCTACCGGTATGCGCTCGCATGCAGAAGAGCGCATCCGAAGCTGGCCAGCGGATTCCACTCAGGCCAAAGCGCGGCACTTCCGCTCGACGCAACGGAGACCCGCAGCTTATGCGGAAAGGGGGCCCTGCCGCTTTTGGGCCGTTTCCCGACCGGCCGCTTCCAGGTGCGAGGCGGGTAAACTTGCCGTTCCCGGATCGAAGCTTGTTAAAGGTCGTTTGAGGAGCTTGCCATTTCGAGAGCGAGCGACGTTGACGAAAGCCAGTTGTGCAGGATCGATCCTCCCTCTCCTGGCGACGGCCATCTTGTCGGTCGCAGCGTCACCGCCGCGCGACACCGTCCAGTCTTATGACACCTACGGATCGTGGTTCGTCGCTTGCGACAACACGCTAACTTGCATCACGAAGGGCTTCCCGGACCGCTATCAGGGTTCCGAGATCAGGATCGAGCGGGATGCTGGCCCGAGGGGATCGTTGAGCGCTTCGATAAGCGCCACCCATAAATTCGCACTGACGGACATCCGGATCGACGGCCAGCCGGCTGGCCTCGCGGGGCCGGCTTGGGAAATCACGACTTCCGATGACGAGACCACGGCCACAACCGACAATCTCGAGGTGATACGCGCGCTTGTACTGAAGCTGCGCAGTGCCTCCAAAGTAACACTCGCCGAAGGCGACGAGGTGCCGCTCGATGGCTTCGCGGCGGCCATCCTGCGCCTCGATGATCGGCAGCACAGAGGGGGCGGAGTAACCGCACTGCTCCGGACAGGCGAGAAGCCGGCATCGCAGGTTCCTGCGCCGCCTGCGCTTCCGAGGATTCCCAACCGCCCAGTCCTGGCGAGCTTCGCAACTGGCGAGGAACAACGGTTGATTCGAGCCGTACGGGCGAACCAGAAGGCTTTGTTCGAGAAGGAAGGTTGCGGGGAGACGCCGGAAATGCCGGAAGCGCACGCGCTCGATGACAGCCAGGCCCTTGTGCTGATCCCCTGCATCATGGGGGCATATCAGGGTTCCTCACTAGCTTTCATCGCGCCACGGCGCGGTGGCGCCGCGCGCCGGCTGATCGCCCCGACCCCGTATCTCAGCAATGGGTCCGACCGCTCCGATGCGGCCTATTTCACCGAGGGCGCCTTCGACGCAAAGACCGGCACGCTCAGCATGGCGGCCAAGGGGCGTGGTCTTGCCGATTGCGGCGTGTCGGCAAGCTGGATCTGGGACGGAAGATCTTTCCTGCTGTCGGAAATGACGCTGCAGCAATCCTGTGGCGGGATCGAGCCGGGAGATTGGCCGATACTGTTTCGTTCGGTCCGCTAGGTCTTCACCAGCTATTCGCAGCCAAGCCATCAGGCTGATATCGGTGAGAGGAATAGGATTGTCGCGTGAACTGTCTGGCGCATTGTTCGCCGCCACATTTGTACTGGCCGCGGCGCCTGCTGCCGCTGCGCCCTGGTGGTATGTCGGTCAAAGCCAGGATCGCGTCCTGTTCATCGACACAGATACGATGGAGCGCGAAGGGGATATCGTCCGCTTCGCTGCGAAGGAGGTTATCCGGCAGCCGGGCAATCCCGTCGCAAGGACCGTCTCTTTCATGGAGGCCGATTGCGTGAGGCGTCGGTTGGGTTGGGGTGGCGTGCAGCGCTTCGGATATGACGAGACCGTGATCGATACCTCAACTCGCGCGAAGGTGGAGATGGCCGAGGCGACCGATGCCCTCGCCCAATCGGAGCTGGACTTTGTGTGTTCCAAGCCGGCCGTCCGCCACGCGGTCGGATATTTCCCGCTCACCATCGACGATGTCGCTTTCACAGAGGCACTTCTCGCGCAGCGCGATGGCGCGATGTCACCCCTCGCGCTTCAGGAGCGGATGGCAAAGGACAAAGCCGTACCGATCGTTCGTTCCTCCGCGCCTGCCCCGGCCACGTTTGGGCAGGTGCAGACCGTCGGAATGGGCCAGCCGATGGTACCGCCTCGCGATTATTCCAAGGGCGCCGAGGCTCCGAACCCCGCCGCTTATGATCCGATCGAGGCGGGCCGGATCTACGACATCGCCTATCAGGGAATAAAGGACGGCCAGATGCGGTTCGAGATCCGCGGTTACTCGATCGACGACCTGGTGAATCCCGGCTCGGGTCAGATCGAAACGGCCGGCTTGGGCGAACGCAAGGTCTATATCCGTGACCTCGCGATCACCGTCACAAAGGTCTCACCTGACAGGATCACCTACTCCATCGCCCTTGAGAAGAGATCGACTCCCTAGGCATATCTTCAGTCACCCTTTCCATCCCCATTGCTCGCCTCGTTCGCGAGTGGGTCACCGGCAGCGACCTCCAAGCCGAGGATTACGGCACGCACTCGCTTTGGCGCACGAAAGCTTCGATTATCTACAAGGCCACCGGCAATCTACGCGCTGTTCAGATCCTGCTCGGGCATGCCAAGATCGAGAGCTACCTTGGCGTCGATGTCGAAGACGCTTGGAGTTGTCGGAGGGGACAGAGATCTGACCGGACCGGCTCGACCCACATTCGGACATTGGCGGCGGCTAAAGCGCCTCCGAACACCGGACATTGATTCAGGTGCTGCTTGGCGGCCGGAACTGGGCCCACCACCCCCTTCGCCAGCACCTTCACCGCACACCGCGAAGCGGCGGCGGCGATCACCACGCCCCGGACTTCGGCGCTACGGAGTAGAGCGACGGTGGCGGGGCCCTTTCCCGCGACGGCGCTGGCCTTCCGCCCGTTTTTGCGGGAGGCCGATCCGGTAGCTTGATAGCGATGGATGTTGGGAAGCTGTCGTCCGAAAAGACGACGGAGCCGAACAAGGGGGCTAGGCCAGCTCGGGGCCGGGCCGTCTGGGATCGACCTGGAAGGTGGCCAGCGTGGCGATGCTCCCGCCCGGTCGGTCGACCTGATCGATCACCTTGACCTCGGTCTCCCAGCGATCAGGCGCGATCGTGTGGATATGGTAGCCGCGCTGGTTGTTGATCATGCGCATATTGGGGTTGTTGCGGAGCGCATCCAGCTCATCGGCGTGCCGGGCATTGCCGGTGCCCCCCGACGATATCGAAGTTGCGAGGAATTCGCTGGCGATCGCCGGACCGTCCACGTCGCGCACATCGAGCGGCACCGCGCCGATGTAGTTCTGATGCGCGTCGCCGCTGCCGATCACCACGTTGGTCAGCCGGCGCCGACGAATGCTGTCGATCAGGCGCTGCCGGGCCAGCGGATAGCCGTTCCAATTGTCGGTGCTGGTCTCGGTCGCGCTGCTGCCGTCCTTTCGCGAATCGTGCGGCATCACCATCACTTGCTGCGCGATCAGGTTCCAGCGCGCGTCATTGGCGAGCCCGCGATCCAGCCAGGCCTCCTGCGCCGCCCCCAGCATGGTGCGCTCGGGCCGGTCGACGCGCGGGCATTGATTCCTCTCCGCACGCGTCAGCCCAAGGCGCTCGCATTGCTGGTCGCTGCGATGCGAGCGGGTATCGAGCACGTGCACGCGCACCAGCGAGCCATAATCGAGGCGGCGATACATTGCGCTGCGCGGTCCGGGCAGTTGGGCGAGGCGGACCGGAACATGTTCGTACCAGGCCTGGAGCGCTGCTGCCTTGCGCGGCGCGAACACCGTGGCGGTGTTGCCGTCCTTGTCGAGTGCGCCGGCCCAATTGTCGTCGATCTCGTGATCGTCGAACGACATGATGAACGCCGTTGCCGCGTGCGCCGTTTGCAGATCGGGATCTGCCTTGTACTGCGCATAGCGCCGGCGATAATCTGCAAGCGAAGCCAGTTCCTCCCCGACATGGCGGCGCGGGCCGGGCGTGGCGCCGGGTCCCAACTCGTAGATATAGTCGCCATAATGGAACACCGCGTCGAGATCGGGCTCGCGCGCGAGATGCGCGTAGGCGGTGAAATAGCCCATCTCGAAATTCTGGCAGCCGGCCATCGCCAACCGCAGCCGATCGACTGGCGCGCCGATCGCCGGTGCAGTCCGCGCGCGTCCCGCCGGGCTGGCATCGGCGCCGCTGACGAGGAAACGATACCAATGCGGCCGGTGCGAGCGCAGCCCACTTACTTCGACATGTACCGAATGCGCCAGCCTCGCCCTGGCGATGGCGCTGCCCGAGCGGACGATCCGTCGGAAGTCGGCATCTTCCGCAACTTCCCAGCGTACCGGAACATCGTGCGGGGGCATGCCGCCATCGGAAGCTTCGGGCGCGGGGGCGAGGCGAGTCCACAGCACGAAGCCATCAGGCGCGGGATCGCCTGCGGCGACCCCGAGCGTGAACGGATAGTGGCGAAAACCCGGGGTGGCCAGCAGGCGCGTCGGGCTGGCCGCAGCAAGCAGCGCCAGCCCCGCTCCGCCTTTGATCAGGTCGCGGCGGTCGTAAAACTTGTCGGACATGGATCCTCCAGCACTGGCCAGTTCAGGAAAGACGGTGCAGGTGCCCTCAACCCGACAGACCGCGCACTTTTTTAGGAACCCGGAACGCCGGGCGCAGGCGCGATGCGGATCGCATCGCGATCGTAGCGGATTTCAAGCGCATAGGCGCCGCGGATCGCTTTGAGTACGCGCGCCGGGTTCGAGACCTGGAACCGTCCGCTCACCGGCAGGGCCGCCAGCCCGGGATCGCGCAGGCGGATCGGCCGCACCGAATAGCGCTGCACCTTGGCGATCAGCACGCTCATCGGAACGTCGGCGGCTTCGAACCAGCCTGCGGTCCAGTCCGGCTTGTCATGCCCGGGGGCATTGGGGCCGGGTGCCTGCGCGGCGATGCGATCATCGACTGCGCGCGCCCGGTCGCCCTTGCGCAGCACGATATTCTCGGCACCCCCCGCCGCGAACGTCACCGCGCCGCGATAGACTTCGACCGCGGTACGCGTCGGACTCTGACGATCGACATTGAAAGCGGTGCCGAGCACACGCACCGAGCTTGCTCCGCTCTGCACCCGGAACGGGCGCCAGCCCTCGTGCGCGACGTCGAAAAATGCTTCGCCGCGCACCAGCGTTGCGTCGCGGCGCCACGGCAGGATGCGAATGCTGAGTTCGGCATCGCCGCTAAGCTCGACATGCGAACCATCGGCCAGGACGATCGCTTGGCCGTTGCCGGTTCCGGTTCGGTAGGTTTCGACCTGCAGACCCGGCACCAGCAGGAATAGCATCAGCATCGCTGCGCACGCGGCAGCTGCCAGCCATGGCGCAGATCGCCGCAGGCCGGAGAAATGCGCGACCACCGCAACCGGGGCATTGCTCACCACCGTGGCTTCCGACTGATCGAGCGCCTGGGTGAGCGTGTCTGAATGCCATAGCGCCTGAAGATCGGCGAATTTCTCGCGGTGGCGGGCGTCGGCGGCCATCCAGGCGTCGAACGCGGCGCTGACCGAAGTGTCGATCACCGGCTGGTCGAGCCGGTTGACCCACATGGCGGCATCCGCGGCAATCTGCGGGTCGCGCGTCATCAATTGTCACTCGCCGCCATGGCCCGGTGCAAATCGGCCAGCCCGCGGGTGATGTGCTTTTCGACGGCTTTCAGGCTCAGTTCCAGATCCCGGGCGATCGCCGCACAGCTTTCGCCGCGCAACCGCCGCCGCACCACGACTTCGCGCCGTAGCGGCGGCATTGCCGCCAGCGCGTCGATCAGCACCGACAATTCCTGCCGTCCGGCGATTATGCGATCGGGCAGCGGCGCTTCGCTGACTTGTTCCATCTCGGGTCCGTTCAAATAACGGCGGTCGCGGCGATGATGATCAACCAGGAGGTTGGCGGCAATCCGGAAGCCAAGCGCATAGATGCTGACCAGCGTTTTCTGCCGGCTCTGCTCGACCAGCCGCGACAGCGTCTCCTGCACCACCTCCTCGACCAGATCGCTGCGGCGGGTGCGCCCACGCACATAGCGGCCGATCGCCGCGCCGATCGCCTCCCAATCTTCGGGAACGGCACCCGGCATATCGTCGATCTGGGGAAGGGAAACAGGCACGCGCTATCCCGCATTGGTCGTGCGGCGCGTCTATGATCGCATTGTGACAATTTGGCAGAGCCGTCCGGCCGATCCTTGCGAAGGCCTGCAATTCAATAAAATTTAGGTTTATCTAGCAAATGGCCAGATGGCCCAAAATAGTTTGGAACAGCCATCCTCCGTATCTACAGAAATTAATCTAATTTATAAAATTATAATGCGGTTAAATGATGCCATATATTCGATAATCAATTTTGTAGCAATTCCGAAACAATTCAGACTTTAAAAAAGACTGAACTTTTTTTGTCGGGTTTCGTTCGCCGCGCCCGTCATGCCCTCCGAAACGGACAAACTCGGGGGTTATGATGATATATACAGGTCGCATTTCGCAATTGCTGTTCTGCTCGGTGGCGTTGTCGAGCGTCGCCTGGTCGCCATCGATGGCGCAGGCTGCGGCGGCACCGAGGCGTCAGTTTGATTTCAACCTGCCGCCACAGGCGATGAGCGAGGCCTTGCTCGCCTTCTCGCGCGTTACCGGGCTGCAGGTGGCCACCTCCCCCGCGATGTTGAACGGCCTGCGCAGCAATCGACTCCGCGGCAGGATGGATGCCCAAGAAGCGCTGCGCCAGCTAACCGCGGGAAGCGCGGTCGGCGGCCGCATTATCGGCGATACGGTGATCCTCGAGCGCCAAGGCCACAACACGGTTGCAGATGCGGCCGATCCGGCGTCGGTCGACGAGCTGGACAGCGAGGAGATCGTGGTCTCGGGCTATCGCGAGAGCCTTTCGCGCGCCGCGCAACTTAAAAAGGCGGCCACCGGATCGCGCGAAGTGATCGTGGCGCAGGACATCGCGGCGTTCCCCGACCAGAATCTGGCCGAATCGCTTCAGCGCGTCCCTGGCGTCGCGATCACTCGCGACAGCGGCGAGGGGCGCCAGATCTCGCTGCGCGGCCTCGGCGCCGATTTCACCCGGACCCAGCTCAACGGCATGGAAGTGCTCACCAACACCTCGTCGGGCCTCGACAGCCGCAGCAGCATCAGCCGCTCGCGTTCGTTCGACTACAGCATTTTCGCGTCCGAGCTGTTCAACGAGGTCACCGTCGAAAAATCCTATGCTGCCGAGCAGGACGAAGGCGGGATCGGCGGCACGATCGGCCTCCACACGGCGAAGCCGTTCGACTTTGGCGGGTTGACCGCGGTGGTCTCGGCCAAGGCCCAGAGCAACCAATATAGCGAGACGGTGACGCCGCGGCTGGTCGGCCTGATCTCAAATCGCTGGGGCGATTTTGGCGCCTTGGTGTCGGTGGCGTACAGCACCGCGGACACGATCGAATTCGGCTATCGTAACTGGAACTGGTCGCAGATCAATTTCGGTGCCGCCAATGTCGGGTCCAACATCTCCGCCCCCGACCGCGCCCTGCTGGTGGGCGCCACCGGCGCCAATCGCGTGTGGAACAGCCGCGCGCAGACCTATGCGAGCTGGTTCAACAAGCGCGAACGCCTGGGGGTGACCGCGGCGCTGCAATATCATCCCGACGAACGCACCGACGTGACGCTCGACGTCCTGTACGGCAAACTCACCAACAATCGCGAAACCGATGTGCTGGGCGCTGCCGGCACCAACGGCGTCTCGGCCAATAACGTCACCGGCACGCAGGTGTTGACCGATGTCACGCTCGACAGCTTCAACAGCATCGTTGGCGCGTCATTCAGCGGCGTCGACATGCGCACCGAGACCCGCCGGACTGTCGACCAGACCGATTTCTGGCAGGTCGCGCTTAACGGCCGCACCGATTTCACCGACAATCTCAGCGGGACGGTCCTCGCCGGCTGGTCGAAATCGTCCTTCGGCTCCAGCTATGATCAGGTGTATCTGGAATCGGTCGGCCAAAGTTACAGCTTTTCCGGGATGAACACCGCCAACCCCAGAAACAGCTATGGCTTCGATGTTACCGATCCCACCAAATGGGGCCTGAACGGCGCGGAAAGCCGCGACGATCACATCGGCAGCGAATTCTACAATGCCAAGGCCGAATTGGCCTGGCGCGTCGCCGAGGGTTCGACGCTCAAGGCCGGCGCCGCGTACAAGCGTTTCGAGAATGACGGCTGGCAGCGCCGGGTGGTCTTCAATTATGACGGCCTGGCGGGGTTGCCGACCGTGCCGACCAAGATCGTCCCATATGACAGCCTGGCGCCCTATATCATCGCCGACATCGCCGGGACCTTCAAGGTGCTCGGGCTCGGCGGTAACGTCAACGCCAGCAATAACATTGCTGGCGGCGACTATGAATTGCGCGAGAAGACTTTCACCGGCTATCTCCAATACGATCTCAAGACGACGCTCGGCAGCGTTGGCGTCCGCGCCGATCTCGGGGTACGCTATTACCGCACCACGCTCGATTCGGTGGGTACGGCGCTGACCGGGACAACGCTGACGCCGGTCGCCATCACCAACAGCTATGATGGCTTCCTGCCCGCGGCCAATATCGCCTTCGATCTCGATCGCTCGCTGGTGCTGCGATTGAGCGCCAATCGCAACGTCAACCGCCCTGCGCTTGCCGACATGCGCGCGGCGGCGACGATCAACGTCGCTGCGTTCGGCGGCACGATCAGCGCCGGCAACCCCAATCTGGCACCCTTCCTCGCCGATTCGGTCGAGACCTCGCTCGAATATTATGATGGGACCCGCGGTTTTCTGGCGCTCGGCCTGTTCTACAAGAACATGAAGTCGTTCATCACCGCAGAGACCACGCCGGTGCCGTACAACAGCACGGGATTCCCGATATCGCTGCTGCTGCCGGGCCAGGATCCGGCGATCCTGTTCAACTATACCCGGCCGGTGAACGGGGCAGGCGCGTCGATCAAGGGTATCGAACTGGCCGCCAAGCGCGATTTCGATTTCCTGCCCGCGCCGTTCGATCGCCTGGGGATGCTCGGCAATGTCACGATCGCCGACGGCTCCACCGACGTGCTCTTTTCGGGCAAGGCCGTGAAGCTTCCGCTGACCAATCTTTCGAAGCTGTCTTCGAACGCGACCGTCTATTACGACACGGGCAAATGGGGCGTGCGCGCATCGGCTGCGATGCGCAGCAAGTATCGCTGGGGCAGCGGCGGCAACGGCAATATCGGTGAATATATCAAAGGCACCGCAAACTTCGATGCTTCGGCCTATTTCAACGTCACCCCGCGCTTCCAGCTGACGGTGGAAGCGATCAACATCGGCAACGAGCCGATCGTGCAATATGCCGACAAGGATGCCGAGCGGATGATGACCAACACGGCAAGCGGACGCACGATCCTGGTGGGCGGCAGCCTGCGGTTCTGAGGGTTGTAGCGGACCCCGGCGAGCCGGACGTCGCGGCGACGTTCGTCTCGCCAGGTCCGCGCGTTCATACTTTCAATTAGCGAAGAGTGGCTTGCAACACCAAGAGACCGAAGCGATTGTCGTCTCTATGCGCTTCACGGACGATACCGCCGATATTCCTGACCGTCTTATAGCGCTTCAAGAGAAGGGCGAGGTGGTGTTCCTTTGCGGCGCCGGCATTTCACAGCGCTACGGTTTCCATCATTCTACAACCTCACCACCGATGTTTACGACAAGCTCGGTGAATCCTGGTTGGGCTATCTATAACGCCCATATCGCCCCCGTCCCGATCTGGGTATTGGACGCTAAGCAACCCTTACCAAAAAACGCTGCGATCGCAGGCGCTCCGGATCAAACAGACATCTGCGCTAAGGTACGAGATCGTCCGAAGTTATGATGAGTCATGTGCATTATAACTGCTGTCGAATTCTACCCGGAGCACGAATCTGTCATCGGTGCGACGGACACGTCGCTCGAACCATAAGGTCTAGCCTCTCACAAGCTGAGGCAGCCTGCTCACGCGCATTCTTGGGTCCGCATTCTACCGGTTCTCAAGACGGGTTCTCCAATACCGGAGAGCTTAGTCCAGACCGCCGCGCAGCAGTTCCGGAGAACCGATAGAAATTCCCTTCCATCCCCTGCGTTCACGATTTCCGCAGCCGTTCGACCGCCCCGCGCAACGATCGGTTGCGAGCCATCAGACTGCTAACAACCATGCGGCGCTCGCTGCGCACAAATAGCTGCACTGAGTCCGGCTCACGGCATTTCATTCTCTTCGTCCCACGCCGTATCGGCGATGGTCAGCAATCCCTTTTCGATTGCCGTCACCACGGTCCGGAAAAGAGTGCGAGCTGCTGGCGGGTCTTCTTCCTCGAGAATGTCGCCGAGCAGGGCGCCGAGGGTCTTTTGGCCGTCGATGAGTTCGAACAGCCGCGCGGATTCCGGACCGAGATCCTCGCTCCAGCGAAGCCCGTCGGCTAGGCTCGCCCGGACCTGGCCGGCGATCCACTGGCCGTTGTGGAAATGCGCGGATTGCACCAGCCGCATGTTCGATGCGCGGCGCAGGCGCAGGTCCAGAAGGTCCCCGTCGAGCGCCCGCAGCCGGCGCTTCCTCGCGAGAAAGGCCGCCAGCGCGTCCCCGCACGGCATGATATAGTGATCGGGCGCCTCGTCGATCGCGAAGCTCGCGGCGCCTCCAGTCCGCTGGATCGTGACCAGGCCATAGGCGATCCCGCTTATTTCCCGCCGGTCGAAATAGCCCATCCAGCGGGCAAAGGCGGGCTGGTCCGCGGCGAGCGCATGGGGATCGCTCTGACGGAGCCATTTGATCGTGTAGTCGGCGGGAGATTCGGTCACTTCGTGCAGGATGGAAACATGGCATCCGCTGCCGGCGAACCACTGTCCGAGCCGCTGCGGCCATGTACCGCCCTTGTGAACCGCCCAATTGGCCAGGAATTGTGCGGTTCCGCCCATGCTCAGAAGTCTGGGCAGCAGTCCGGCCAGATGCGCGCAGACGCCATCCTCTTCCCGGCCGCTGTCCCGATACGCCTGCGAATGGTCGGGCGAGATCACATAGGGCGGATTGCAAACCACCAACTCCGCCGGGCGATCGAGCGCGAAATCGAATAGGTCGGCTTCGGCCACGTCGATATTGGCGATTCCGTTCAGTTGCGCGTTCAGGCGCGCGAAATCGAGCGCTCTCGGATTCACGTCGCAGGCAAGCACTCGCGCGCTATGCCGCGATGCCAGCAAGGCCTGCAGCCCGCTGCCGCAGCCGATATCGACCGCCAGCGAGGCCGGTTTCCGGATCGTCAGATCCGCAAGGGCGCGGGTAGGGCCGCTCAGCCCCATGACATAGTCGCTCTCGTTCCGCCGCCGCCGATGATCGGAGGCGACGAGCAGGTCCCCGTAGGACTGCACCATAACCGCAGGTAGCAAATCCGGGCCGGAGTCCTCCACGAACCCCATCTCTTCCAATGCAGACACGGTTTCGGCGCCAAAGACGCCCCGAGCGACATCGGCCGGACAAGCCCGCCCAAGAACGAACAGGATGAGCAGAAGGTCTGTCGGTAAATTCTTATTAAGATAGTAGAGAACCGGCGCCCACTCCTGATAATCCGCAAGTTGGAGCCAGTCTTCCGGCAACCTTCCATTCAGCACCTGAGTCGAAAAATCGCATTCCCAAAATAACTTTTGGATTAATTCCAATTTCTCTGCGCGTTGAGACACGTTGCTGCGCAACATAACATAGTTCCATACAATCAGATGACATATCAATCTAGATTTTACCAACATTTCATGTAGTATGCGAGTCGTGCAAGCAATGGCACTGAAAACAAGGAGGCTATCGTGGAAGAAAGCGAACTCTCCAAGCTGAGTCCCGAGGCGCGTTCGCGCGTGGAAGATGCGATGAAGCGGGCGATTGAGAGCGAACTTGCTCGTGCCGCCACCGGTCTTAGCGGCGACGAGCTGATGGCACATTCGCGATCGAAGGGATTCTTCTTCAGCCGATCGAAGACCACCGATGCTCTGAGGGATCGCGTCAATCCGGTGGTCGACCTTGATCGCGCGCTACTTCGGAATGTCGAGTCGCTCGACGATGCGGCCTTTTCGCGCTTCGCCGACCGGCTGTCGACGCTTCGCAAGATGAAACCGTCCTCGACCAAGTAAATCGCTCGCCCTCATGTGCGCGGCAGACAATCCCTGGTCTTGGCGGATCTCGCCTCGACATTGGTACGCGCTGAGCGCTTCGCGCCTTGAAAACTGGGCTCCGGAGCGCTCATTGGGCCTGTCTCCGTCGGTCCGTGACCGGCTGGTCGCGGCGGCGGTGGCGGAGGCGCCCTGGCTCTATCACCCCGTGGCATGCGCGGTGATGTCGCGCCCCACGATCGGCCGCGACCTGAGGCTTGCCGTGTGGGCGGCGGCAAATATGGAAGACGATCTCGGCGAGGTGACGCTGGAGACTCCCGAATGGATCTGGGGTCCGGAAGGAGGCGCTTCGCTCGACCCTGGCCGCTACGCACTTTGCGGTCTGGCGGAGCAGATATGCTCGCCGCCCGACGAGTTCGAACGCCTGGTGGAGCTCGATCCCTGGTGCGACAGCGTCGGCCTGCCGCTGGACGAAGGGGTGGTGAACACGCCCGAATGGGGCTGGCCCCACCGCCAGCCGCTGACCGCGGAGGATGAGCAACGGCTCCGCCGGGGACTGGTGACATTCCTTGAGGCCGGCGCACGCCTCCACCGGCATCTCCCTACCTGCGCGGATTGGGTGCGCCACTCGACCAAGGTCGTGGTGCCACTCTACAGCTGCGGCGGCCAGCGCTTCCGGTCCGGCTCCTGCGCCTCCCTCCCCGGCCTCGTGTTCAGCGATCTGGAGGGACCGCACGAACAGATACTCGAGACGCTCGTGCACGAATCAGCGCATCACTGGCTGATCATCGCCGAGGCCGAGGGCCCGCTCGTCGATCCGTCCCACTATGCGAGCTATGCATCTCCGCTACGGCAGGATCCCCGGCCGCTGCGGGGCATCTTCCTGGCGTTTCACGCGCTCGCCTTCATGACCGCCTTCTATCATGACTGGTTCCGCGCGCTCGGTGCGGGCGAGAAACAGCGGCAACTCCAGATGCAAACCCGCGCGCTTCGCGACGATGCCTGCGCCACTCTCAACCGTGCGCGCTCGGCACTGACGGACTTGGGCCGCGAACTGCTCGATACAACGACAGCGCGCGTGGTGGCCTATGCCGATTGAGACGACATCACCGATCGAATCCGAAACCGCAGCGGAAACATGGCTGCCCGAGGTGCTCGGCTTTTCTTCCGGAACAGCGCTGGAGTCGCTGCGCAGCCGCTTCGTACTGTTGGTGTCGGAACGCTGGGGGGCCTGGATCGGCGCGTTCACTCTGGCAGATCCCGAGGCGGGCGAACGGCTTCAGTCCCGGGTTTCGGACCTGCCGGTCGAAGCGCTCTGCCGGATCCTTCTCGCCCCGGAATCGATCCGGCGACTGCTGTGGCGCAGCGGGGAGAAAGCGGACCGGGAGGAGAGCGCCCGTTTCTTCGTGCGCGCGGTGGAGGTCGAGCGCGCCTTCTCCGGACTCGATCACCAACTCGACGAGGTCGTCTGGAGCGCGATGGGCGACCGTCACTGCCTGTCTCCCGCCCCATATACGGCGGGGTGCGGAGACCTGCCGCGGCTGGTGATCGGGGATCCGGCGACAAGGCTGCCCTCCGCGCCGACCTCCGGTGACCCGCCGGAACCATGGCCGACGCTTCCGGCGCTGGTGGAGCAACTGCAGGAAGCACAGGAACATTTACGTGCTACCGACCCACGGTTGGCGGATTTCGCGCGAGACTGGAACACGACGCTGGTGCTGCGTCGCGTCGCGTCGCGGCAGGGGTTCCAGTCTAGTTCTCCCGAGCGCTATGTCGGCCGCTCAATCCTCTGGAATCCGGACGATCCGGCGGTCGGCACCGACGCCCTTGCCGAAGCCATGATCCACGAAGGCCTGCACACCGTGTTCGATATGGCCGATGCCCTGCTGTCGCGGGTGACGCCTCCCCGGGCCCGCTGGGTGACGGAACCAATGCTCTACGACGGCGTGTCCCGCACGATCTCTCCCTGGACCGGCAGGCCGCTCGACGTCCCGACCTATGTCCACGCTTTCCTGGTCTGGTTCGGGCTGCTCACCTTATGGGCGAAAGTGGCGAGCCGGGGAACGTTCGAGCCCCCGATCGCCCGGGGGCGCCTGCTGCGCGCCGGCGCGCCGTTCGCGACGCGCACCGCCTTCACGCCGCTCGAGCCCTTTGCCGGACGAATCCGCTCCGACGTGAAGGACCTGATGCGCCAGCTCGAGGAACAGGCCAGCCAGGCGTTCAGGCACCTCGCGGGCGAACGGTGATGCGAAACGCGCATTCTCCGCTCAGCGTCACGTTCAAGATCGCTTCGCGTTGCAATCTCAATTGCAGCTATTGCTATGTCTACAACAAGCTCGACGATTCCTGGCGCCGTCAGCCGGCGATGATTTCCGACGAGGTGATCGACGCCAGCGTCGCCGCGCTACGCCGACATTGCGCGAAATCAGGCCAGCGTCTGCTGCGGATCGTCTTTCACGGCGGAGAGCCGCTACTGGTCGGCCATGAACGCTTCGATTGCTGGTGCCGAAAGCTGCGAAGCCTCGACGACAGCGTCGAGGTCCGGCTCGCACTCCAGACGAACGGCGTGCTCATCGACGACAAATGGGCCGAACTGTTCGCCGCCCACAAGATCGTAGTGGGCATCAGCATCGACGGCACGCCCGATGTGCACGATGCGCAGCGCGTCGATCACAAGGGAAGAGGATCGTATAGCGGGGTGCTGCGCGGCGTGGAGGCGCTGCGCAGGAACGCCGTCGGGTTCTCGCTGCTGAGCGTCATCTCGCTGGGAAGCGATCCGGTCGCCACCCACCGGCATCTGCTCTCGCTCGGCCCGGCGCAGATCGAATATCTTTTCCCCGATCAGACGCACGACACGATCGGCGCCCTCCGCGCCCGTCATGGCCCGACGCCGGGCGCTGATTTCCTGATCCCGATCTTCGAGCAATGGTGGGGGAGCGGCGACATGAAGGTCCGGGTGGGTCCCTTCATGGCGATCGTCAGGGCCATTCTCGGAGGGGTCTGCGAAGTCGATTTCATCGGCAACAATCCACTGGGCTATCTCTTCGTGGAGCCCGATGGGGCAATAGAAGGCCTGGACGTGCTGCGGACCTGCGGCCCGGGTCTGGCACGAACCGGCATGAACGTGCGTAACCACGACTTCTCCGACATGGAGGACCATTGCAAATTCCATTACCAAGTGATCTTCGAAGGGCTGTCGCTGCCCCGGGGATGCCGGACCTGCCGCGAGCGCAGTACCTGCGCAGGCGGCTATCTCCCCCATCGCTTCGCGTCCGACGGCGGCTTCGATCACCCCTCGGCATGGTGCGCGGACATACTCCGGCTGTTCGATCATCTGCGCAGCCGCCTCGGGGTGCCGCCCGCCGAGACCCTGTTGCGGCGCGAGGCGCTCGACAGCCTTTCGGTGGACACAGAAGGCGTTCCGGCATGACTGCGCCCCGCCTCGATCTTCCGGTCGGCGCCATGCCCGACGCGAACCGGATCTATCAGGCGGCGGAAGTGCTCGACTGGAACGGTGCCAGCGGGGCGCAGATCCATCGTGACTATGTGCTGTTTCTGGCAGATCAGCTGGGCGTGGCGCTGGCCCAGGTCCCCAAGCCTGTGGCAGACAGACTCCGCGGCGCGCTCGACACGCTGCCGGACCAGAACTGGTTGAGGCTCGTCACCGCACCGCGGATCACCTACCGGCTTCTCTGGCCCTCGCGCCATTCGGCGGCCGATATCGCCGACGCGCTCGGCGCGGCGCTCGCCGTCGAAAAGGCGCGCGCCAACGCCGGTGCTGCAACCGATAAAGCCTTCTCGCCACCGCCGCAGACGCTCTGGTCCGCCGTCGGCGACGGCTGGCTCGGGCCCGACGGCGGCTTCGTGGCCGGTCCGGCGCTGCCCGGTCTGCCGCCGCTCGATTTTTTCAGTCCGCACGCACTCGCCATCGACATCGACGGTGAGATCGACGAAGTTGACGTGCCGCGATCTCCCTATCCGTCCGCCGAGACCCGGCAGATTCTCTCGCTGCTTTCGGACGTCCGGGAAAGGCTGGTCACCACCAATCCCCGCATCGCCGGCTTCGTCGAGGCATTCACCAAGTCGCTCGTCCTGCAGCAGGATCCGCAGGCGCCCGACCTCTTCTCGACCGGCTCGTCCGCACAATATGTCGGCCGCTCGGTCATGGGAAACCCGCATTTGTCCAAGGTCGACTCCGCCTTGCTGGCCGAGGGGCTGGTGCACGAGGCGATTCACTCGCTGCTGTACATGAGCGAACGACTTGAGCCGTGGGTCAATAACGAGGAAGTCTATGGTCCGGAACTTCGGACCCGATCCGAATGGACAGGAAATCCCCTGCCGCTCCGCTCATACCTGCAGGCCTGCTTCGTCTGGTATGGCCTCGCCATGTTCTGGGCGCAGGCCTTTGCGCGCGGCACCTTCGAGGCCGAGCGCGCCAGGGCACGCCTCGAGCAAGCGCTGCGCGGTTTTCTCAAGGGCCATGTTCTCGACCAGGTGCGCCCTTTTGCGGAGCACATCAATTCCGAGGTGCTCGACACCATCGACACGTTGCAAGGCCGGGTTCGAGACGCATTGTGAGTCTGCTCGAGCCGGAACCGCAGCTCGAACTCGGCACGGCGCCTTTGGGTGGCGGGGACGTGGCCGGCTGGACCGGTCTGCTCGCGACAAAGGTGGAGAAGCATTTCGCCTCGGGGACGCAGCGCATGCGTGCGCCCGAGGAAACCCTGGCGGCGGTACGTCCGCATTTCGGCGCGATGGGCATCACCCGGATCGCCAACATCACCGGGCTCGACCGGATCGGCCTGCCTGTGGTGCTGGTGTGCCGGCCGAACTCGCGATCACTGTCCACCTCGGTGGGCAAGGGGCTTGATCTCGTCAATGCGACGGTCTCCGGGGTGATGGAATCGATCGAGCTGCATCATGGCGAACGCGTGATGCAACCGCTTCTGCTGGCCAGCGCGGCCGATCTTTCGGCTTTGGGGAAACGGATCGTCGACGTGTCGCGGCTGCCGCGGGTGCGCAACGGCCGCTATCACCCCAGCCTCCCCCTTCTCTGGATCGAAGGCTTCGACCTGATCGGCCGGAAGCCCGCTTGGCTTCCGTTCGAGACGGTGCATGCGAGCGCCCTCAGCGAAGCGCCGACGGGCAGCGGATGCTTCGCGGCAACCTCCAACGGCCTCGCCTCCGGCAATCACCTGCTCGAGGCGATGGTCCACGCCACGCTCGAGGTGATCGAACGCGATTCCGCCTCGCTGTGGAGCGCAGGCGGCCAGGCCCATCGGGAGGACACCGCCGTCGATCTGGATACCGTCGCTGATCCATCGTGTCGCTACGCCATCGATCGCTGCCGCGCCGCCGGGGTCCTGCCCACCGTCTATGACATCGGCTCGGATATCGGCGTGCCGGCATATCTTTGCGAAATTCGCGAGGTTGGCCCGTGGCAGACAACGCCGGTGTTCTCGGGCCTGGGCTGTCATTTCGAGCCGCGCCTCGCCCTGCTGCGCGCAGTGACCGAGGCCGTACAGTCCCGGCTGGTGCTGATCGCAGGCTCGCGCGACGATCTCAGCCGGCGAGATTATGTCGCGGCAGGGCACGCGCCGTCGAACCGGGCCATCAGGCTGTTTCCCGGTGAGACTGTCGATGTCGCGCGCCGCACCTTCAACGAGGATCTGGCGGATCTCGCCGCACGCCTCCAGCGCATCGGGATAGATGAAGCGATCGCCGTCGACCTGACCAGCACACGCTATCGGATCCCGGTGGTGCGCATGGTGATCCCCGGGCTCGAGGGGCCGGACGACGATCCCGAATATGCGCCGGGCAGCCGGGCGCTCGCCCTTCGGGAACGGGTTTCATGATCGTCGTCTTCTTGGGGCCGAGCCTTCCGGCGGCAGAAGCCACACGGGAACTCGACGCCCGCTACGCCTCGCCCGCCGTGCAAGGCGACATCTATAGGGCAGTGCGAGAGGGTGCGACGGCCATCGGCCTCGTTGACGGCCATTTCGACAGCGTGCCAAGCGTCTGGCACAAGGAGATCCTGTGGGCGCTGGATGTGGGCGTTCCCGTCTATGGCAGTGCCAGCATGGGGGCGTTGCGGGCCGCCGAATTGTGGACCTTCGGCATGGTCGGCATCGGGTCGGTCTTCGAGGCCTATCGCGACGGCGTCCTCGCCGACGACGACGAAGTGGCCCTGTCTCATTTGCTAGCGGAACAGGGCTATCGCCACGTCACAGAACCTTTGGTAGACATTCGCGCGACGATCACGGGTGCGGTCGAAGCGCAGGCGATAGGTGCGGTGGCGGGCGAGGCGCTCGTCCGCGCCGCCAAGGCGCTGCATTATAGCGATCGCACCTACCCGCAGGTCGCGGCGGCAGCGCGGCCCGCGATCGACGGCGCCGAGTTGGCCGCGTTCGAGCAATGGTGGCCCGCACACCGCGTGAGCGTCAAACGGGACGATGCGGTGTCGATGCTGCGGACGATGAAGCAGGCGCTCGGCGCCGGGGACCCCGGCGAGCGATCCTTTTGGTTCGAACGGACTGCGCTTTGGGACGATCTTGTCCGGGAGGCGCTGAATTGGAACGGCAGGGCCGCGACGCTCCAGGGATCCGCCAGGATGGCAGCCCTCGACAGCGGCCCGGGCGCTGATCCCGTGGCGCGCGACCTCGCCTTGGCCCGCATCCTCGCGCGCGATCAGGCCCAGCGCCACAGCTTCAGGCTGGACGAGGACAGGCTGGCGGAGGCGATTGTGTCGATTCGGGTACGGCTGGGGCTGGGGGACGCCGACGCGCTCGACGCGTGGATGCGGAGCAATGATCTGGATCGCGCGCAATTCCTGCGCTTTGCCGCGGACGAGGCGCGGCTTTTGTGGGTGCGGGCTGTTATGCGGGAGGAGATTGACGCGGTGATGGCGGATCAATTGCGTTCGTTGGGGGCGTACCGTCGGGCGGGCGGCGCGGGGGTTGGGTGCTGATCGGTGGGATCGGGGCACAAAAACCGCCACGGCGGGTGCCGGGGCGGTGTGTGTTGGTTGCGGGGACAGGATTTGACCGTTGCAGAACTCGCTTCCGGCTCATCGCCGATGCCTTAGTCATACCGTGCAAATGACCGGTGCTGGGCCGCTAGCGGTCTGGCAGCTTTCCAGGAAACAAACTAGCAATAGCTGCCGTTCCTACAACGGGTCGCACCTGACCTTCCGCGTCTGAGCAAGCCCTTCAAACAGACGGAACTAACCCAGGCGTTGGCACAGATTATGAGCGATCGCGTAGCATCCCCTTCTGAGACCGACTGCGACCACATGATTCGCCCGCAACATGCGCAAGCCTTCGCGACCGGAGAGCCGTCCGTCCGTGGCCGATAGGTCATTTCGTCCGAGCACGCTGTGAGAGTTCCGCGTGACGCATCTTGCCCGGTTGATGGTGAACGGGATCGGCAAACCTGCTCCGTCTATGTTCAGGTTGGCCGCGATAGTGCCGGTCCAAGAGGATCGCGCAGATGAAAATGATGGTTTCCATGCTCGTTGGTGGCGCCGCAGTCGTCGGGGCATGCACGACGAACGCCCAGGACCGCCCAGCGATGCACGTCTGCCGCCCCAAGGCGACGGCGACGCTGGTCGGGCAGGCCGCGCCCGATGACGCTCAGGTCAGGAAGCGCACCGGCGCGGAGCTGATCCGGCGGATCGCACCCGGCGACGCGGTCACGCACGATTTTCGGGAAAACCGCGTCACGATTGCCGTCGATCCTGCCGGGAAGGTCGTGCAAGCGCTTTGCGGGTGAGTGCGAGTGGCGCTGCCATCCTTTCCAGGTGCGAGCCCAGCGGAAGCCGCCCTTGTCGGACGCACGCCGGCTAACGGTGGCCAAGGTCTCGGTACGGGCCGCTCGATCTGTCGCTCGTTCGCAAGCTGATGTGTCTGCGACCTCGACGCGCCGGGACCCGCGCGGAGACTGGCCCCCGCCGTTCGCTGCCTTCTCGATCGCGGCTGCGACCTTGGCGGGCTGAGAAATGTAGATGGCGTGACTGCCGGGGATCTCGGTCGTCTTCGCCCCCGAGCGGCGGTACATGCGCCTGTGGAGCTCCGGATTGAGCGAGCGGTCCTGCGCAATCTGGTCCAATGCGTGATTTCGCCAATGACCTTGAGCGGTGCGCTACGCCAACGATTTAACGCCGCATTCTCCTTCCCAGATGCCGGTCGAAGAAGCGACCGATCAACGCATAGGCTTCCGTTGACTCAGGCATATCCGGCCAGACGAAGAATGCGTGCGGGAGGCCGTCAAACAGGTAAAGCTCGCTCTCAACGCCGAGCCGCGCTAGCCGCCTATGCGCTAAAGTCAGCGTGCTCGCCGCAAAATCGCGGCCGCCCGCCAACAACAGTGTTGGCGGCATGGCGCCGGTCTGCGTGTCGGAGAGCAGCGGGTAAGCATATGCATCGTTGGCCGGAACGCCGGCGAGGTAGCTAGTGGTGAGCGTCGGTGGGAGCGTCGGTGCAGCGAGCGATGCCCCGCCGGTGATCGGCCCGGCCAGATACGGACTGTCGCCCGAATAGGCCGCACCGGTGCCGCAGAAGGTGCCGATCGCGCCGGGGCGTGGCAGGCGCTGCCTGCGGATCCAGGCGGTTGCCTGCGCGGTGATGACTCCGCCTGCCGAACAGCCGTAGATGCCGATGTTCCCCGCCGGATATTTTTTTTGCAGCGCCCTATACACCGCGGCCACGTCCTCCGACGCGGCCGGATAACGATGTTCGGGCGCCAGGCGGTAGTCGACCGTCACGACCTTGATCCCCATCGTCGCCGCGATCGGGATCGCCTCAACCAGCCCGCCGCTCCCCGCCCCCCACATGAACGCGCCACCATGTACGTTGATCAACACTCGGCTGCGATTGCGTGGCGCGATTCCCGCGGCCGGCTCGACTATGTCCACGGCTACGCCGTCCACGATCTCGTGCCGCTCACTCGTGCGAAAATGACGCCGCATATCGGCCAACCGATCGTCATTGTAGGTCTGATAGAAGGCGCGCTGCCTTGCCACATCGCCGACAATCTCCGGCGGCGCGACCGTGGCCTTCATTCGCTCCAGCACAAGCATCGCGTCCGCACTCAGTTGGTTCGATGCAGGCAGCGTGAAAGAGGGAACCCTCACTTCCTGCGCACGCGCCGGGGCAACGGAGAGCAGGATCAAAGCGAGTGCGATTTGCTTCATTCTTCTCTCCGTACGTGCCTATTGCCGTCGCTAATCGGCGCCGGCGCGCCGGCACAGCAGCTCGAGCGTGACTCCGTTTGTCCAGCCGAACCCGACCTCAGTGCCATATTCGCCGCCGCCGCCCGCACCGCAGCGTTCGACGTCGTATTTTTCCAGCAATTGGCCCGTGGCCGCATAATGGACCTCGACCATCGCCAGCCAGTGACGCGCGATCCGGTCCGCCAGCGCGGGCTCCCCATAGGCCCGCAATCCCTCGATCGCGACCCATTGCAGCGGCGCCCAGCCGTTGGGCGCATCCCATTGCTGGCCCGTGACGGTGTCGGTCGCGAGGAGCCCGCCGGCACGCAGGAGCTTTCCCAAGGCCCGGGCCACTGGAGGTCCTCGCTCTTCCCGAGCGGCGCCGGTGAACAGAGCAAAGCCTTGGGCAGCGGTCAGCTGGTCCCGGGGAGCGCCGGCGTCGAGGTCAAAGTCGGCGAAGAACTGACGTTGCTCGTTCCACAAATGGCGATCGATCGCGTCGCGGCGCGCCACCGCCCGGCCAGCGAAGTCCCGGGCGACCGTGTCATCGCCCAGCGCCGCTGCTTCGCGGGTGATCGCTTCTTCGAGTCCGAACAGCAATGCGTTGAGATCGATTGGTAGCAGGCGGGTGGTGCGAATCGTCTCGAGTGAATGCGCGTCGCCCAGCCAGCGCGAACTGAAATCCCATCCGCTTTCCGCTGCAGCCCGGATGTCGCGCCACAGCGCGCCCGAGTCGCGTTTCGGAACGCACCGGGAGAGCTCGACATCCTCGCGCCAGGACTCATCGCGCGGTGCGGCGCAATCGTCCCAATAACGATTGAGCAGCGCGCCGTCGGCCAGGCGGACCACACGGCGGTGCTCGCCACCGGCACGAAGCGTATCGGCACCCGCCATCCAGAAGGCATGCTCGGCGCGGATCCAGCGGAGCCGCTCGTGCCGCGCACCATCTGAGCGATCCCGACACAGCGCCGCCATCAGATAGAAGACCGGCGGGTGCGAGCGGCTGAGATAGTAGCTGCGCGTACCGTTGGGGATATACCCGAAGCGGTCAATCAAGCTGCCGAAATTGGCAATCATGTCCTCGACCAAATCCTGCCGTCCCGACCGGACCAGCCCCAGCATCGTGAAATAGCTGTCCCAGTAATAAAGCTCACGGAAGCGGCCGCCCGGAACGACGTGCCGCCGGGGCAAATCCAGCAACGAGGAGCCCGGCTGGGATTGCACCGGAGCGCGCGTAAGCGTCGGCCATAACATTGTGATGAAATCAGCCAGCGGCAGCATCTCGGGCGCCGCCGAATCCTCGGTGTGCGGCAACTCGAAATGCGCGCGTACGAAGGCCAACAAGCCATCATCGCCGAGCGGCCCCGCCGCCTTGCGCGCGTCGAGGATCGCCTCCGGCGCACGCAGGGCCACCGCGTCGGCGAAGGTCTTGGAATCGGAGAAGATGCCACCCTCCTGGACTTCGGCGAACAAGGTCCCGAACACCTCCGACGGACGACCCGGGCTCATGCGCCGAGTGCCTCTACTTGACGCTTGCGGATCATCGGCAGGACGAAGGCGATCAGCCCCACCGGGACCAGCGTGAAGTAGAATGCGAGCTCGCCCGGCAATTTCTGGAACAGCAGGCCGGTGATCAGCGATCCGAGGGTGCCCCCCAGCGCGGAGAATATGACGATCAGCCCGATCATCGCTGCGTGTCGATGGCGCGGCAGCGAACTTAGCGCGACCGAGCACAAGGTCGGGTAGATCGGCGCGAGAAATACGCCGAGCAGAGGAAAGAGATATGCCGCGGCCGGTGCATTCAGCCATCCGGTGCCCGGTCTGGCGCTGACACCGCCGGCGAGCGGGAGCGAGACGACGATCAGCGCCGCGATGAGGCTCAGGCATCCAAGCAATACGGGCAACCACGCGATGCGGCGCAGCACCGCGCCGGATGCTAGTCGACCGAGCGCCAGCGCGCCGACGAAAATGCTCGACATCTGCACGCTCATAGCCGCCGGCAAATGCAGCACTTCGTTGTTGAAAGTCGGCAACCAGGTCCCGATGCTCTGTTCGATCAGCACGTAAAGGAATAGCCCCGCAAGCACCGCGACGCTCGCCGGCAACACCGCCAGTCGCGCCATCTCGCCCCAATGGGCGGGCTTCGTGCCGTCGGGCGGCGCGGCACCTCGCTCGTCGAGCGGCGTGGCCAGCCAGGCCAGCGACATCACTGCGAAGGCGGCGCCAAGCAGCCGATAGACGTGCAGCCACTCGCTGTTCCCGGTATCCGCGCCGACAAACCATCCGAACAGCCAGACGCCAGTGAGCAGGCCCACCATGAA
Organism: Sphingomonas psychrotolerans; assembly: GCF_002796605.1. NCBI lineage: Bacteria > Pseudomonadati > Pseudomonadota > Alphaproteobacteria > Sphingomonadales > Sphingomonadaceae > Sphingomonas > Sphingomonas psychrotolerans. The sequence continues at coordinate 695,740 of NZ_CP024923.1, read as the reverse complement.
CGTGCCCTCGACCAGTCCGGTGATGCTGGCGTGATCGCCGGGATCGCGCGCGAGCAGGCCGATCGAGGAATAGGTCGCGACCTTGGCCAATCCGAAGCTAAGGCCAGTCGCGACAAACAGCGCCTGCATCGCAAGGAACCCGCCCGCGAATGATGCGAGGAAGCAGGCTGCCGCCATCACCGCCGTCACGCCGACCAAGGTGCGACGATAACCGATGATCGGGACGCGGGTGGCGAGCAAGAATGAAGCCGCGACGACCGACAGGTCTTTGCAGGCCTCGAGCGTCGATCCCATGGTCTTGGTCGCGGCGAAATGACGAATTGACTGCAGAATCACTACGCCGACGCTGTTCATCAGGATGCCCAACAGGGCATAGGTGAGGGCAAGCGCGATGATGACGCGGGCTCGGTTCATCAATTCTCTCCTCCCCTGCGCGAGCCAGGTGCCCGTCATTGCTCTCTGACGCTACGAATTTATGAAATGCATTTCAAGATGCTTGGGCGGCTGGGAGATTTCGCGCCCGACCTCCGCCGAGTCAGGTCTCGCGAACGACCATCTGAGTCGGCAGCAAAATCGACCGCGCCCGGCCGCCGTCGATGTGCTGCATCAACTTCTCGACCAGCAGCGCGCCCGCGACATCGGTCTTCTGGTCGATCGTCGTAAGCGCCGGACTGAAATTGGCGGCGGGGGGAATGTTGTTGTACCCGACGAGCGAATAGTCATCGGGCGCGATCAGGCCGCGCTCGCGGAACGCCCCGATCGCCGCCATCGCCGCAGTATCGGAGAAAGCGAAAAGGGCGTCGGGCTGCGCTCCACCGGCCAGATAGGCCGAGACGGTCTGGCCCGTCGCGTTGAATGCCATCGAGGCGATCGGCAGATATTCCACCGTCACTTCCTTGTCCTCGGCTGCTTCCTGGCACAGCCCCTCATAGCGCAGCCGCAGTTCGGCATGCCGGATATCGCCCAGGAAAAGCCAGCGCCTGCGTCCGCGCATCCGGAAATATTCGCCGGCCAGGCGACCCCCGAGAAGATTGTCGCTGCCAACGGCGCAATAGCCCGCATCCTTGGATACGGCGCCCCACACGACCATCGGGATGCCGCGCCGGGCAAGCGACCGCAGCATCGCGTCGCGGGTCCCTTGCCCCAGGATGATGAAGCCGTCCGCACCGCGGGCGCGGTGAAAATCCTCGAACGCCCGGGTGTCGTCCAGCCCCGGGGGCGACAGCAGCAGCTCCTGGTTTCGGATCGACAAGGCTTCGGAGACGCCTGCGAGCAGTTCGAAGATGAATGGATCGCCGATCGCGCCGTGGCGGTGCGATGCGAAGTCCAGCATCACTGCGACCGTGCCCGTCCGCGCCTGGCGAAGCTTCTTCGCGTTCCTGTTGACGGCGTAGCCATGGGCCTGGGCGACTTCGAGCACGCGCGTCCGAGTCTCCACGGTGACCAGCGGGCTGTCGTTGAGCACCCGCGACACGGTCGGCATCGAGACGTTGGCCAGCCGCGCAATGTCGCGCATCGTCAGGCGGCCGCTTCTCCCCACCGTCTCTGTCCGTTCGTCACTCATCGGCGCCGACCGTAGGCGGCGCGTGGGGCGGCATCAAGGGCGCCGGCACCCGTTGCAACTTCTCTTGAAAAGCATTTCATACTTTCGTAGACAAATGTCCGGACGGCAAATTTGCCGCTTATACGAAGGGGAGGATCTATGCTCCGCAGTGCCGTTTTTATGCTGGGTGTCGCGCCGCTGGCGCTGATTGCAAACGCCGCTCACGCTCAGACCAGTGATATCGCTGCTCCGTCCCAGGACGAATCGATTCAGGACGATTCTGTCCAGAACGACGAGATCATCGTCGTCGGCACCGCCGGCGGCGGCACTCGCCGCCAAGATGCGGCGTTTGCCGTTACCACGCTGAGTGAGGAAGCGATCGACCGCGCCGCGCCTAACAGCACCGCGGATATCCTTCGCACCGTGCCCGGCGTCATGGCCGAAAGCTCGGGCGGCCAGAACGGCGCCAATATCTTCGTACGCGGCTATCCCTCGGGCGGCGACGCCCAGTTCGTGACGTTTCAGTATGCCGGAGTGCCGGTCTTCCCGCCCTCTACTCTGTCGTTCCTCGAAAACTCGCAGCTGATCCGTCTCGACGAGACGGTCGAGCGCATCGAGGCGGTTCGCGGCGGAACCGGGTCGCTCTTCTCCAACGGACAGCCCGGCCTGACCGTCAACGTCGTGCCGCGCACCGGCGGCAGCCGGCTCGAAGCGTTCGGTAAGGTCAGCTACACCGATTTCGGCGAAATCCGTGGCGACGGCTGGGTTTCCGGCCCGCTGTCCGAAGATACCGGCTTCATGGTCGGTGGCTATTATGCGCAGGGCAATGGCATCCGCGATCCGCAGTTTCGTGCAGAACAGGGCGGACAGATCACTGCCAATATCCATCACGACTTTGGCAATCGCGGCTCGGTTGAGATTTACGCCCGCTATCTGAATGACAAGGGTCAGTGGCTGCTGCCGATCCCGGTCATTTCTACCGGCGGCGAAATTTCCGCCTATCCTGGTTTCGACGCCGGCATCGGCACGCTTGCGGGTCGCGAGACACAGCTTACGACCAACATCGTCGGCCGTACAGTTGACCTGGCCGAAGGCCGCGGTGCCGACGTTATCAACACCGGCATTTCCTTTGACTATGAAGTTGTCGACGGCCTGCGCGTCCGCGAGCGCCTGAGCTATCTCGGCGGGAATGCGAACACGATCGGCCTGGTGCCGGTTGCCGCCCCTGGATCGGCAGCGGCGATGGCGGTGACGCTGGGTGGCGCCGGATCGGCGGTATCGAGCCTCGCCTACGCTAATGGCGGCGGTACGGTTACCGGCGGCGCCAATGCGCAGGTGATGCGCGCCGGCATCTGGGAAGTGCGCAAAAAGATCTCGTCCTTCGTATCGGACTCCGCACTCGAATGGACGTCGGGCAGCAACAAACTGACCGGCGGCTTCTACTTCGCCAACTATACCTCCTTCGATGCGTGGACGCTGGGCAACCAGGTGCTGCTGACGGCGGAGCCGAACGCCCGACTTCTCAACATGACGCTGAATGGGGGCCGCATCGCGACGCTGCGCGGCTTCACCGGCGGACCGGCATTTCAGGTGCGGGCCCATTATGAGGGTACCGACTATGCCTTCTATGCTGTCGATGAGTTCCAGATCACCCCGGAACTGCGCATCGACGGAGGCGCGCGCTGGCAACGCCATGTCGTCGACGCAACGCTCCGCACCCCGCTTGCGGGCGGCAATGTCGACCTAGATGGCAATCCCGCAACGCTGTATGACAATTCGGTGACCGTACTCGGCGGGCCGCGCCAGATCGAATACAGCGATTCGGCATGGTCGTGGACCGCCGGCATCAATTATGACTTCTCCAGCAGCGTTGGCATATTTGCGCGATACAGTCGCGGCAACAGCTTCCCGCAGTTTGACAATCTGCGCGAGGCGTCCGCAGTCAACATCGCCGACAAGACGGGTCTGGCGGCAACTGCCGAGGTCGAGACGTTCGAGGGGGGGCTGAAAGTCTCGACTCCGTTCGTAAGCCTCTATGCGACGGCGTTCCACAACAAGTTCGACGGCCTCGCCACGACGTCGCTGATCAACAACGTTCCGACCAGTTCGAACGGGGGCGCCAAGGCGACCGGCGTCGAGCTGGAGGGCATCGTCCGCCCGTTCGACGGCTTCAGCGTGACTGCGTCGGGTACGTATCTCGATGCGACCTATCGCGATTTCTTTACCGCTAACGGCACGATCGACAACACTGGCAACCGGGTGCAGCGCCAGCCGCGCTGGACCTGGCGCGTGACGCCGGCGTATGAGCTGGATCTCGGCGCAGTGAAGCCCGCGCTGTTCGCGACGCTGCAATATACCGGCGATCGCTTCTCAGACCCCGAGAATTTGCAGGTGCTACCCAATTTCTACCAGCTCGATGCGGGCGTCTCGGTCGAAATCGCCGATCGCTTCACGCTGGCGGTGACCGGCAACAATCTGACCGACGAGATCGGCCTGACCGAGGGCAATCCGCGCATCATCGGCGGGCAAGGGTCGGGTGCGATCCTCGCGCGTCCAATCCTCGGCCGTTCATTCCGCTTCAGCGCGGCAGTGAAGTTCTGATACCTCTTCCCGGACCGCGAGCGCCCTCCCCTTCGGTCCGGGAGCCTTTCTTCCGGCGGTGACGTCCGCCACAGCTGACGGGAATGCCATGCGACGGCGCGCGCTGCTCAAGGGGATCGCCGGCACGGCGGCGGCCATTGCGGCCCCGACGGGTCGGACGGCCGTGACCGGAAAGCGTCAGCGCAATATCCTGCTGCTCATTTCCGACGATCAGGGCCTCGACCTCGGCTGCTACGGTACGCCCGTGTCGACACCCCGGCTCGACCGTCTGGCGCGCGCAGGCACCCTCTTCACCCATGGCTTCGCAGCGGTCTCCTCGTGCAGCCCCAGCCGGGCAGTGATCCATACCGGCCTCTATGGCCACCAGAACGGGATGTACGGGCTGCAGCACGACGTTCATCACCAGTCGCTGCTCGACAGTATCGAGACGTTGCCCTCGCTGCTGCGCCGCGCAGGCTATGCGACCGCGCTGGTCGGCAAGAAGCACATCGGCCCGGACAAGGCGTTTCCGTTCGAAGCCGAGTTGGTTCCCGAACGCTCGGGCATCCGCGACGTGCGCGAGCTGGCAACCGCGGCGGCGAGCTTCATCCGTTCGACCGACGACCGTCCCTTCTTCGTGACGGTCGCCTATAGCGACCCGCACCGCGCCGCGACCGATTACGGCAACGACCGGCCTTGGCCGGGCGTGCCGCCGGTCCCTTATGATCCAAAGCGGGTGCATGTGCCGTCGCATCTGCCGGATATCCCGGCGGTTCGGCAGGATCTGGCGGAATATTACGAATCGCTGAGCCGGCTCGACAGCGGCGTCGGCATGCTCCTCGACTTGCTCGGCGAAAGCGGCCGGGCCGATGATACGATGGTGATCTTTCTCAGCGACAACGGCCGCCCGTTTCCTGGGGCGAAGACCAACCTCTATGGGCCAGGCCTCCACCTACCACTTATCGTTCGCGCGCCAGGCGCCGACGGGGCGGTGAACGATGCGATGGTCAGCTGGATCGATATCGCCCCGACCGTGCTCGAATGGGCCGCCGCCGCGCCGCCGGACTATCCGCTGCCGGGCAAGTCGCTGGTACCGATCCTCGGCAAGCGCGGCGACGCGACTCGCGACGCGATATTCGCCAGCCACGAATTTCATGAGATCAACCAATATTACCCGATGCGGAGCGTCCGCACGCATGACCACAATTACATCCTCAACATCGCCCATCCGCTCGACTATCCGATCGCCGGCGACGTGGCGGGCTCGCCGAGCTGGAAGGCGATCGCTGCCGATCGCTCGGTCCGGCTCGGCAAGCGCAGCCAGTCGGCGTATCTGAAACGCCCCGTCGAAGAGCTGTACGACCTGAAGCGCGATCCCGATGAGTTGGTCAACCTCGCCGCCGATCCGGCGCATGCTGCGGTCCGCGATCGCCTGCGCGCCCGACTGCTCGAGATGCGCAAGGCGACGCGCGATCCCTGGCTGGCAGGACAGGCCGATCCGTATGGCCATATGTCGGGATCCCCTGCCTGAGCTGGATCGACGATCTTCCCAAGCCAAGGAGTTCCCGATGAACAGGATCCGCGCAGTCCCTCGCAGCCTCTAGGATCGATTCGTCCGTCAGGGCTGGCGTGTCTCCCGGCGCACTGAACGGCTGAATGTGGGCCGTGAGCTGACTGTCGGCTTTCGGGCGATCCAGACACGAAAGCTGCCATCCCCCTGTGGCGTAAGCAGCTTCCAACCCAAAGGCGGTCGCAGCCGAGGCAAGTTGCCCAAGCGCGCCGAAGCCGCGATGCGCGGGCGATGAACCAGGTTTCCTGTCAGATGTCCTTTGCTGAACGAACGCAGATCAACCGCGCGGTGACGAGGGATGGCGAAGCTCGGCGGCATCGCAGTCCGGAGCCTTCCGGAGGTCACTCGTCGGGCGCGACACGTGCCCAGAGGTCGTTGAACGCGATTGCGTCAAAGAAGGCGGAGGCGCGGGTTACGCGGCCACCCTGCATCTGGAAAAACCAGGCGTAGGTGTTGACGTAAGGCTTGCCATCGCGTGCGGTGCCGGCCGCGTCGAAGTGGATGACAACGCGATTACCATCGGCCGTGATGCTTTTAATCGTCGGCTTGATGCCGGCCGACATGCGCGCGTTGAACGGGCGGATAACCTCGCGCAGGAAAGCCTCTTTGGTCGGATAGGTTTTCGATGCGACCGAGTTGCCCTCGATGGTCCAGCTCGCCTCATCGGCGAGTAATTCGAAGGGGCTGCCGGTGCCAGCGGTCCAGGCATCGAAGCTGCGCTGGACGATCGTCTTGTTTGCGGCCGGCGTCTGCGCATCAGCGCCGGACGCCACCGCGAGGATGCCAAGGCTGGTAGCGGCGAACGCCAGGCTCGCGCGCACGGCGAACGGTTTTAAGAAGGTACTGGTCATCGTCTTTCTCCTGATCGGGCGAGCGGCGGCAATCCGCGCCACCGCTCGCCAGTGGGTCAAATCTGGGCGGTCCAGGCGGCGGCCTGCGCATCCTTCAGCATGTCCTCGACGAACTGCGGACAGACATTACGGACCTTGCCGGTGTCGGCGGGGACGATCTCGATCATGCGGTCGATCATCTCCTGCGGGTCGAGGTGTCCTTGCGGGCTGGCGAGCAGCGCATCGAAGGTGGCGCGCAGCTCGTCGCGCTTGGTGAAGTTCCTGGCGTCGTCCAGCCAGCGGAAGGCCGTATCCGCCATCGTCTCGTTATAGCCGGTGAGATAGGCGCCGGGGTTGATCGTCTGGACCTTGATCCCGAACGGCGCGACTTCCTGCGCGATCGCCTCGGCCATCGACTCCAACGCGTGCTTGGTGGAGACGTAGGTGCCCCAGCCAGCAGGCGTGAACAGGCCGCCCATGGACGAGGTGAAGACGATCTTGGCGTGGCGGCCCTCCGCCACCCAGCGGCGGATGAAGCCCTGCGTCAGCTCCAGTGGCTTGAAGACGTTGACCTCGTAGTTCCTGCGGAAGAGATCGAGCGGAATCTCGCTCACCGGTCCGCTCTCGCCGTAGCCGGCGTTGTTCCAGAGCACGTCCACGTCCAGCGTCTGGATGAACGCCATGTCGTAAGGGTCGGTGAGATCGAGCTTCTCGACACGGACATTGTCGAGCCCGAGTTGCGCTACCTTGTTGCGTAGCGCCGCCACCTGGGGGCTGATCTGGGCGGTGGCGATGATGGTGTGGCCCGCCTTCGCCATACCGATGGCGGCGGCCTCGGCGAAGCCGGAGCCTGCGCCGGTAATGAGGATGGTCTTCGTCATGATCGTTCTCCTGGTGCTCGCGGTAGTAATTACGAGAGAGGGTTCTCAGCCGTTAAGTGTGGCGACCGCGGCTTCGGCGATGGCCAAGTCCTGCGACGGCGTTCCGCCCGAGACCCCGATGGCGCCGATGAGCACGCCGCCTGCATTGATCAGCGGCAGGCCGCCCGGAAAGGGCATCAGCCCGCCGTTGCTGGCCTGGAGGTTCGGGGCCGGCGCACCAGGCTGGCAGTAGTCCCACACGGCAGCGCTGCTGGTGCCGAACAGCGCGGCCGTACGCGCCTTCCCGATGGCGACATCGATTGAGCCGAGCACCGCGCTGTCCATGCGGACGAAGGCCTTCAGGTGCGCGCCGGCGTCCAGCACGGCGACGATGGCAGGCACGCCGATGGCGGCGGCGTGAGCTTGGCCTGCGGCGAGCAGGCCCTCCGCTTGCTCTGCGGTGATGGTTTCGGAAATGGTCATTGTGTGGCTCCCTTCGATCCGGCCGCGCCGGTGACAGGAGCGGTGTGCGCCTTCTGCACTCTCGCGATTAGCTGGCTAGTTTTCCGAACAATGCTGAGCGAGGATCAGTAATGCGCACCACCGACCTGTCAGAACTTGCCGCCTTCGACGCGGTCGCCCGCCATCGCAGCTTTCGCAAAGCTGCAGAGGAGCGCGGTGTCACAGCCTCCGCGATCAGTCACGCAGTGTCGAACCTGGAGGCGCGTGTCGGCATCCGCCTGCTCAACCGCACGACCCGCAGCGTGTCGCTGACCGACGCAGGCGCCATGCTGCTGGCGCAGCTCTCACCCGCGTTCGGCGACATCGGCTTGGCGCTGGATGCGCTGAACCAGTATCGCGACACGCCATTCGGCAAGGTGCGGATAAACGCGCCAAACTCGATTGCGCCATTTGTACTCGGACCGGTGATCGGCAAGCTGATCGAGCGCAACCCGAAGCTGGAGCTGGAGATCGTCGCCACTGACCGTCTCATCGATATCGTCGAGGAAGGTTTCGACGCGGGTATCCGGCTCGGCGAGAGTCTGCGTGAGGGCATGACCGCCGTGCGCATCAAGCCACGCATGAGCCTGGTGGTGGTGGGCTCGCCGGCCTATTTCGCGCGGCACCCTTTCCCGCGGATGCCCGCGGACCTGAAGAGTCATGTTTGCATCCAGAATATGTACCCGAACACCGCTCGCTATCCATGGTTCTTCAGTCGCGAAGGGCACGAAGTCGAGTTTGAGCCGACCGGTCCACTGGCGCTGCACGATCACGAGTTGATGATCGAAGCTGCGCTTGCGGACGTTGCGCTTGCCTACGTCTGGGAAGATCGCGCACGACCCTACGTGGAGGCAGGGCGGCTAATCCGATGTCTCGATGAATGGATTGTGCCGGAAGATTGGCTCTATCTCTACTATCCCGCTCGGAGGCACATGTCAGCCGGACTGCGGGCCGTGATTGAAGCGCTCCGCGTCAGCTAGGACGATTCCACCGCTAGATCGCTTCGTCCTCTTGACCCAACCCCAATCATCGATCGCGGTATCACAACCGACCGGCTGTGATACCGCGCGCCGGCGGCTTTCGACCGTTCGATTCTGGAAGCTGTCCGGCAGAAAAGTCCCGTCGGTCGTTCCGGTCGTCGCCTTGAGCGGAGGAACGAAGGCGGTTTCGGCCTCGCATCGGGCCCGGCTAAACGTCGAGATTGAGGCGCTTTGCTGACGACGTACCCGGCGGCGCATGCCTCGGTCGCCAGCACGCCCTCCCGGTCCCGCCAGCCGATCGTCACCGCCAGGCCGAGACCCGCGGCGCGGGGCTCGGTGGCCGGCCGCAGGCGGCCATAGAGCGGCGGTCGGACGGCATGGCCGTCCGAGGCGCCAACCCCGGTAAACCTCACTCCCGCCACCGCATCAGCGCCCGATAGCCTCCGCCTGCGAGAAGCCGCGCATCGGCGACCAGCCGCCGCACCCGCGACCGCAGCGAATCCGACCGGCGGTCCCCCTCGCCGTTTGCAGGAAGGTCGCCGAACAATACCCGGGCAATCTCTCGCTGGCTGGCGCCCGCGACCAGCGCGTCATGGACGCGCAACGCCAAAATCCAGCGATCGACCCGGCGGTCCGGCGGATAGAGTGACACCGAGAAGCCCCGCCGCCGACACAGGTCGATCAAACGCCGCAGGGAGGATCTTCGGCTCCGCGGACGCGAGGCCATGCAAACGATATTCGAACGCCACGGGCCCATCTGCAGTGAGATTGCCCTCCTCGATATCGATGCGGATATGATGCCATCCGTGGGACAGCACCGCATGTTCACCCGTCTCGTCGGCAACGATGGTGAGCCACGGCGAAAACACGAGTTCGATTCTCGTAGGGGTCACCAGCAATTTCATGGGTTACGGGCGATTTTTTCGTTACGCACCCCGTATTTATCCAAATTTGTCCAATATATCGCGACTCAGATTATACCGTGAGCAGCGCTATCGGGTATCCTCTCGTTATTTGGCCGCTGAAGCGCGTGCCGGTCACGACGATCTCCTTGCCTTCCGATGGCTTTCACCCTCCGATAAGGCGTCGTTCCGCAGCGTCTCTGGCGCTGGCTGCGCCAGTCCAGTCGCAGGACGAGTGCGCCAGTGAACAGCAGAACCGCCCCGGCGGAACCTCTGCCGCCGCGATCCTTGCGTGCAAGCACCCGCCTTCGATCCATGCTCAAATCAGTTCCCCGGTAGATTGGGCAAGCGCTTCGGCGTCGCGAATAATGATATGTTGCATCATATTTTTCAGTGTCAGGACTCGTGGTCAATCCTCGAAGTCCTGCGCCCCGGCGTTCCTCGAGTGGGGCCGCAGTCGAATTGCGACTTGCGTGATGAGACAGTACAACATATCAAACACGCCGCACTGCACCCAAGCTGAGGCCGGTTCCGGTTGACCTGCATCCCTTCCCTCGATCGAGCCGATGAGGCTCATGCTGCCGCAGGTCGGCCGCAGGGGGATGCGCGCGCGGCCGGGCCTCACCGGGCGAAGCGGCTCGTCGTGCTTTGCACATTGCTGCTCGCGCTTCTTTGGCAGAGCGTCATCACGCAGGCGCATCAGCACCGGCCGGTTGGGCTCAGCACTTCGCAGTCCGAACGCAGTATTGCGAATCGAAGCGGGCGCGACGACCCTGCGCCTGACTCACCTGCTAACTGTCCGATCTGCCTCGAGGCGGCGAGCGTTGGCCCGGCGCTGTTGCCGATGCCTGTCAGCATCGCAGTGCCCACCGCGCCCGCCTTCTTCACTGCAGCGATTCAGCCGCAACAGTTTCAACGCTCAAGCCGGTCGCACGTCTGGCAGAGCCGGGCGCCGCCCTACCAGCTCCAGGCCTGAGGAAAGCCCTGACGGCTGCGCGCATCACCGCGCGCACCGCATGCGGCTCCTCCGAAAAAATGACAAGGTTCCTGGAGTTGAACAAATGCGTCACCTGTTTCTGCTGAGCGCAGCCTCGCTAGCGCTTGCCCTTCCCGCCGCCGCGCGGTCCGCCGATCCCGACAATTCCCCCCCTTCGCCCGCCGATGCCGCGCCCGACGGGCAAGACAAGGGCGTGAGCAAGGGTGACGAGATTGTCGTCACCGGCATCCTGCCGACCAGCGAGCGCGATGTGCTCGCGGGCACCTCGGTCGTCTCGGGCGAGGAACTCACGCGCGATCTGCGACCGAGCATCGGCGAGACGCTGGCGAGGCAACCCGGCGTCTCGGCCACCTCTTTCGGCCCCAGTGCGTCGCGTCCGATCCTGCGTGGCTTCCAGGGCGAGCGCATCCGTGTGTTGACCGACGGGATCGGCTCGATCGATGTGTCGAACACCTCTGTCGATCACGCGGTGGTCATCGATCCGCTACTTGCCGACCGGGTCGAGATCGTTCGCGGCCCATCGGCATTGCTCTACGGCTCTTCGGCGATCGGCGGCGTGGTCAATGTAATTGACAGCCGCATTCCGCGCGCCGTTCCCGAGAACGGCTACCGCGTCAACGCGATCGGCAGCTACGGCTCGGCGGCGAACGAGCGTTCGGTCGGGGCCGCCGGCGATGTCGGGCTCGGCAAGGTCGTGCTCCACGCCGACGGCTCGTATCTCAAGAGCGACGATCTCGATATCGGCGGCTATGTCCTGTCGCCGGGTGCACGGGCCGCGGCGCTGGCGGCAGCAGCCGGGCCTACCACACCCGACGATCCGGATTTCGCAACCTCCGCCGCACTAAAGGACACGCTTCCCAACACCGCGGCGCGAACCTGGACTGCGGGCGTCGGCGCGGCGCTGATCACCGACACGGGCAATCTCGGTATTTCGTACAGCCATTATGACAGCCTGTACGGCGTGCCCATCCGCTACGCGACCGAGTCCGGACAGGAACAGGAAGCGCCGCGGCTCAGCGTCGTCCAGAACCGGGTGGACCTGCGCGGGGAAGTCGAAACCGGGGGCGGCTTCCTTGACAAGATCCGCGTCCGCGCGGGCTATGCCAATTATCGCCATTTCGAGCTCGAGGAAGACGGCGAGATTGGTACCGCCTTCTACAACAAGGGCATCGAGAGCCGCCTCGAACTGGTCCAGGCGAAGCGCGGCGGCTGGAGCGGCGCTTCGGGCGTGCAATATTTCCACCGCGATTTCGACGTGGTCGGCGACGAGGCGTTCCTGCCCAAGAACCGGACCAGCCAGCTGGGAGTGTTCACGCTGCAGCAGCTGGAATTCGGCGCGCTCCGTGCCGAAGGCGGCTTGCGCTATGAATCGACCAGCCTCGCGGCGACACCGCTCGCCGGCGACAGCCGCTTCTTCTCCGGCACACGCCATTTCGATGCGATCTCCGGCTCGGCAGGGCTCTCCTATGAGCTGGCGGACGGCGTGCGGATCGGGTTCAACGCCTCGCGGACCGAACGCGCACCGTCGGGCGAGGAACTCTTCGCACGCGGCGGCCACGCCGGTACCCAATCGTGGGAAGTCGGCAACGAAGACTTCAAGCTCGAGAAATCCTGGGGTCTGGAAGGTACGCTCCACGTCCACCAGGATCGCTTCAGCCTCGATGCATCGGCCTATTACAACTGGTTCTCCAACTACATTTCGGAAAATCAGGTCGATCCGGCGGTCTGCGAAACGGCCGCGGCACCCAGCGGTCGCGAAGTCGATCTGCCCTGCTTCCAATATCAGCAGGCGGACGCGCGTTATTACGGCTTCGAGGCCAACGCCTCGTTCCGGCTTGCCCAGCTCGGCAGCTACGCCATCAACATCGATGCGCTGGGCGATTATGTGCACGCCTCGATCGTCGACGCGGGCCCGGTGCCGCGCATTCCGCCCGCGCGCGTGCTGGGCGGCATCGAGGCGCAATCCGATCGGGTCACCGCGCGCGCCGAGGTCGAGCATGTCTTCGAACAGAATCGCATAGCGCCGTTCGAGACGCCCACGGCCGACTATACGCTCGTGAATGCCTCGATCGGGTTCAGGCCTTTCTCCGGCAACGACAAGATCTCGCTGCTGCTGAGCGCCAACAACATCTTCGATGTGGAGGCTCGGCGGCATTCCAGCTTCCTCAAGGACTTCGCCCCGCTCGGCGGGCGCGACCTCCGGGCGACGGTGCGCGTCGGCTTCTAGGCGAAGCTAAAGGGGCGGCGGTGCCGTCCGCATTCGCGCTTCATGCGCGATGCGGCTGGCGCCGCCGTACTCCGAGGCGGCGCAACGACAGCGCCGCCACTCGGCATTCATGTTTGGAGAAGAGCATGCACCACGAACAGGTTGCGCGTGCTTCCGTCATCACCTGGCTCGATCGAACCGCGATCGGCGCTTCGTTCCTGTGCCTGATCCATTGCGCAGGACTTCCCCTTCTCCTCGCGGCCCTGCCCGCATTGTCGCGGGCAATCGCGATACCCCAGAGCTTCCATCTGTGGATGCTGGCATTCGTAATACCGACATCGGCAATCGCGTTGGTGGCAGCCCTTCGCCGCCATGGCCGAGGCGAAACGCTGTTGCTGGGCGGCACCGGGTTGGCGCTGATGCTGGCCGGCGCCGTGGCATTCGCCGAAACACCAGCCGAAACGGCGATGACCATCTGCGGGAGCCTGCTCCTCGCGAGCGCGCACCTTGTAAACTTGCGCCGGCGCCATTGGCCGCACCTCCATGGCTAGGAGGCGGCGTGCAGCGGGCGAGCTGGAGGAATTTCTCCTCGCGCTTCTCGAGCGCGAGGGAGGTCCACTGACGGGTCTGATGCTCACCGGAATGCTGCGGGAACAAGGCGACGCCGTGGCCCTCAGCCTGGTGTTTCGCGCTCTGTGCAAGCTCGTCGAACGCGGGATCGTGCACAAGCTACTCACCAGCCGCGGCTATGTGCTAACCCGTTCCGCGAATGAAATATATCTCAGCTGCACCGTTTGCGGAGCAGTGGGGCGGGTCGTGAATGAGGAACCATTTCGCAGATTGGACGCCGCTGCCGATCGCCGCGGATTTCGTGTGACACGGCCGATCGTCGAAGTGGTCGGAAAATGCTCGAACTGTTCCAGCTGGGGGGACGATGAGCCATCTTAGGTGGGAAGCAGTCGGCTGGTCGGCGCCAGTCGGTGGAGACCGCAAACAAACTGCCCATATGCAAGACGTACGTCCATCTCGGCGGGCCTTATCCTGGGTCTGCCTTTTTCCGTCATGCCTGCTTTTCAGGCGGGAGAGGAAACGGCTCAGCGTCGCTCCGATATCGTCGTCACCGGTATTCGCGATGATGACAGCTACGCCCCTGCAGAGGCCACAGTCGCGGGCAAGAGCCCGGCACTGCTGCTCAAGATCCCACAGTCGGTCAGCGTGATCACACGGCAGCAGATCGAGGACCCCAACCTGTTCACCATTGGCGAAGCGATGCAGGAGGTGACGGGTGTCACAGTGATGCCGTTCGACGGCTCCTACCCCGATTACCGCGCGCGCGGCTCGTGCTCGATTACGCCTATGACGGCATCCCCTCGACCTTTTTCTCAGGCATTCCCGAGTTCGACCTCGCCATTTATGAGCGGCTCGAGGTCCAGCGCGGGCCGAGGGGCCTATTCCGCGGCTCGGGCTCGCCCGGCGGCACGACCTCGCCAACAGGTTCGGTTTTAGGAAAAGGTGTAACAGGCGCCCGCGGGGTCCGGGCGGATCGCTGGAATACCGTCGATCGGGTCAGATCGCCGCCCCACCCGCTGCAACCGCTGGAGCCGTGAATTCCTCGGCCCAAGCTGCGGCCGACCAAGCCCGCGGGCAGGCGATCAGAGTTCGGTAGCGGTCAGGTCTTGCCGGTATCGCGCCTGTGCCGCGAGCCGGACGGGCGCATTGCGCGCGCCGAAGCCGCGATAATTGGTTCGCTCGACGATCTCGAAGAAGAAGCGGCGGTCGAACGCGCGGCTGTAAAGCTGATGATAGCGGCCGCCATCGGCGCTGACGTCGAGCAGCAAATGGTGTGCGCTCAAAGTATCAGCCTCGCCTGGCGAGAGCTCGCCGCGCGCGATCAGGTCCGCGTAATAATTGGCCGGAATGTCGAGTATCTCGGCTTCGACGGCGGCCAGCTGGCGCGCGGTGGTCACCAAATTCGCAGTGGCGAAAGCGAGATGCTGGAAGCCCGCGCCGAGCTGCTTCTCGACGAAGCGCGAGGCGAGCGTCGATCGCCCGCCGCCGGCGTTCATGGTGATGCGGAACGTGCCGTCGGGCGTCTCCATCGCGCGGCTCTGCACCAGTCCGGAGGGGTCGAGGATGTCCTGCTCTTCCTGTTTGCCGAGTCCGAAGAGCGCGGACCAGTAAAGCTGCCATGACAGGAATTCGTCGAGGTCCACCGATACCGCGACATGATCGATCCCCGTCAGCCCGATCCCCGATGCCGGCGGCTCGTCGGCGATGAACTCGCGTTCCCAGAGATCGCCGACCTGGTCGGGCAGAAGATAGATCAAGCTGCCGCCGACACCGCGCAGGGCGGGCACGTCGAGCCCCTCCTCCCCCGCCACGCCGGTGAAGCGGTGGATGTGCAGCGCTTCGGCCCGCGCCATCGCCGAATCGACATCGCCGACGCGCAGCCCCAGCGCGCAGATCGCGGCGCCGTGGAGCAAATTGTACGAATGCGCGAAGCCGCGCTCCTCCTGATTGACGACCAGATTGATCGCGCCCTGTTGCCAGCGCTCGACCTTCCGGTTGCGGTGTCGGCCTGTGCGCGTGAAGCCATAGTCGCGCAGCATCCGCTCGAGCCGCAGCGCCTCGGCCGGCGTCACGGCGAACTCGACAAAGGCCACGCCCTTGATCCCGGTCACCGCGGGGATCGGCGCAGGTGCCGCGACCAGGCGGGACGCGGCATCGTGCAATGCGACCAGCGAGCGCATCCCGTCGGTGGCCACCAGCACCGGCGATGTCGCGCGGAACCGGTCGTTGAAGATCTCGAGCGACAACGGCCCGTCATAGCCGAGCTGCAGCAATTCGGCGACATAGTCGGCGACCGGCAAGTCGCCCTGCCCCGGCATCGAGCGGAAATGCCGGCTCCAGAACAGCAGCCCCATATCGAGCCGCGGTGCATCGGCGAGCTGGACGAAGACGATCTTGGCGGGATCGATCTCGCGCAGGCTTTCGACAGGAATGCCACGCGCAAGCGAGTGGAAGCTGTCCAGCAGGATCCCCACGCTTGGATGGTTGGTGCGCTGGACGATATCCCACACCTGGCGGTGATCATAAACGTGCCGCCCCCAGGCGAGCGCCTCATAGCCGACGAGGATGCCGCGCGCGGCGGCGCGTTCGCCGAGCACGTGGAAATCCGCCGCGATTGCGTCGAAGTCGCCGCTCGCCTCGGGATCGCAGCTTGAGCAGACGAGGATCCGGTCTGCGCCGAGCTCGGCCATCAGATCGAATTTGCGCTCGGCGCGGTCGAAGGTCCTGGTCCGCCAGGGTTCGGGCAGTCCCTCGAAGTCGCGAAACGGCTGATAGAGCACGCAACGCAGCCCGAGATCGTCGAGCATCGTGCGGATTTCACGCGGCGAATGCGGCGAGGCGATCAGGTCGGGCTCGAAGATCTCGATCTCGTGGAACCCCGCCGCCGCGATCGCGCGCAGCTTCTGGTCGAGCATGCCGCTGACGCAGACGGTGGCGATCGCGGGGCGAAAGCCGCTCATGCGATCTCGATCCGCTTCACCTCGCCGAGGATCACGATATAGGCGAAGGCGCCGAGCAGCGCGAGCGCGCCGATATAGACGAGCCCCCCGACGAACGAGCCGGTCGCGCTGACGATTGCTCCGATCACCAGCGGCGTGATGATCCCCGCAAGGTTCGCGGCGAAGTTGAACACGCCGCCGGTGACGCCGAGCATCCCGCGCGGAGCGATGTCCGATACCAGGGTCCAGCCGAGTGCCGCCATGCCCTGCGCGAAGAATGCGAGGCTCAGGATCGCGATCACCAGATTGTCGCTCTCGACATAATTGGCGGTGACGATCGTCGAGGCGAGCAACAGCCCGGTGACGATCGGCAGCTTGCGCGCCAGCGTCGCCGAAGCGCCGCGCTTGAGCATCCCGTCGGACCAGAGCCCGCCCGCCAGCACGCCGATCGAGGCGGCGATGAACGGCAGCACCGCAAACCAGCCGATCTTGATCCAGTCCATCTGCCGTTCGTTGGCGAGATAGGTCGGGAACCAGGTGAGGAAGAACACCAGCGTGGAATTGCCAGCGAACTGGCCGATGCAAATGCCCCACATCTGGCGGTGGCGCAGCAGCCTGCCGGCGTCGCGCCAGTCGACGCGCGCCGGGCCGGTGCCGTCGACCAGTCCGCCGCCTTCGACGATATGCGCGCGCTCGGCAGCGCCCAGCCCGGGATGATCGTTGGGCTCGCGATAACCGCGCCACCAGACCAGCGAGAAAGCAAGCCCCAGCCCACCGCCGAGCAGGAACAGCGAGTGCCAGCCATAATGCGCGAGCAGCGCGAACAGGATCGGGCTCAGAAAGGCGAGCCCGATATATTCACCCACCGTATAGACGCCCGTCGCGAATGCGCGCTCGGATTGCGGAAACCACGTCGCAACGATGCGGCTGTTGGCCGGAAAACACGGCGCCTCGGCCACGCCGAGCGCGACGCGGAGCCCGATCAGCAGCCCCACGCTGCTCGCCAGCGCATGCAGTAACGTAACGATCGACCAGCCGACCAGCGACAGCATATACGTCAGCTTCGATCCGAACCGGTCGAGGAACGCACCACCGGGGATCTGCGCGGCCGCATAGCTCCACGAGAAAGCGGAGAAGATCACCCCCATCAGCGCCGGATCGATCGCGAGATCCTTCGACAGCGCCGGTGCGGCGACCCCGAGGATCGTGCGGTCGAGATAGTTGATCAACGTCCCCGTCGCGATCAGCGCGAGAATGCCGTGTCGGGCGTGCGTCGTGCCGACGATGGGATTGGCGATGCTCATACGCGTTCGAACTCCGTCAACATCCGCGCCCGATCGGCCTGGCGACCGGTAAACAGCTCAAAGGCACGCGCCGCCTGGAGCACCACCATCCCGCTGCCGTCGACGATGGGGCAGCCCGTCGCCCGTGCGATGCGCAGCAATTCGGTATCGCGCGGGAAATAGACCACATCGGCTACCCAGTGATGCCCACGCAGCAGCCGCGGGTCGAACGGCGTACCCTCATGCCCGTACATCCCGATTGGGCTGGCATTGACCACACCCGATGCGTCGTCGAGCCGCTCCAGCGTTTCGACCGCCGATATCACCGCGTTGGGAAACGATTGGCGCAGCCGCTCGGCAAGAGTCTCGCCACGAGCCAGGTCGCGCTCCACCAGCACGAGCTCGCGGGCGCCGAGCGCCAGCAGGGCATCGGCGGTGGCGGAACCCGCGCCGCCCGCGCCGAACTGCACGACTTTGGTGAGTTCGGCGGCGGGAAGCCCGCGCTTCAGGCTGTCGCCGAAGCCGATCCCGTCGGTGTTGTGGCCCACCCAGCGCCCCCCCTCGCGGACGACGGTGTTGACCGCGCCGATCCGCCGGGCGTCTTCGCTGAGCGCGTCGAGCAGCGGCAACACTTGCTGCTTGAAGGGATGCGTGACGTTGAGCCCTGCGAAGCCGAGCAGCGCCGCCGCATCGAGTATGTCGGCGAGCCGATCGGGCGTGTCGGTGAGGTCGAACAGCTTGTAGACCAGCCGGATGCCCTGCGCATCGGCCTCGCGCTCGTGAATTTGGGGGGAACGAGACGCGCCGATCTCGCACCCCACCAGACCAGTCAGCACCGACGCCACACGCAATATATTCTCCTGCGTCATGATTATACGAACCGGCGCACCGCGTGCGCCTGCGAGCGTCAGAAGCCGAAACGTATGCCGGCATAGAAGGAGCGACCGATCGCATCGTAGAGCGCGACATCGGTGCCGTTCTGCGAGCTGGCGACGAAGGGCAGTTGCTTGTCGAGCAGGTTGTTGACGCCCGCGCGGAAATCGAACCGATCGCTGACCTTGATCGATCCGAACAGATCCCAGAGCGCATAGGCCGGCACCCCGATCTGCGCGGTCGCCGGCGTGAGCACCGCGCTCACGTCGCGCAATTTGCTCTGGTAGCGCCAGCGCGCGCCGAAACTTCCGCTCTCCGAACGATAGCCGAACGAGGCGACGCTCTTCCATTCAGGGGTGGCGCGCGGCGGGACGCTGGTCGGCAACGCGCCGCCATTGCTGACGCCGGTATAGTCGAGGAACGGCGTGCCCGGCAGCAGCTGCACCTTGTAATTCGCCGTCCAGCCGAGCGCGGCATTGACGAACAACCGGCTGGTTCCCCCCAGGAAGGCCGCGGGCAGGCTCCAGTTCAGCTGCGCCTCGATGCCGTCGGTGCGCAGCCCCCCGATGTTGAGATATGGCGTGTTCACCGTGACGATCTGTCCGGTCCCATCGCGCTGGATCAGGCCACAATAGGTGTTGCTGACGGAATAGGCCGGGTTCGACCCGTCGAGGTTGAAACATTTCGACAGCACGGTGAGCCCCGGCACAGTCGAGATGACGTTGTTGATCTTGATGCTGTAATAATCGACCGAGAAGGTTAGATCGCCGAACATTCCCTCGGTCGCCGGTGAATCGAGCACGAAACCGACGTTGAACGTGTCGGCCTTTTCGGGCGACAGGCCTTTGTTTCCGGCGATCGTCTGTCCGGTGGCGGTGGTCGGGAAGGTGTAGCTGCTGATCGCGGCCGCGGGTACGCCCTGCGCGACGCACAAGGTCGCGACCTGCGCCGCATTCGCACCGGTTCGTGCCGTCGAGCGCACGTCGCACGGATCGCCGAGCGATCCAGGCGGGGTGCCGATCACCAGCTGGGTGCCCGAGGCGGGCGTGAACAGCTCGCCGATATTGGGCGCACGCACCGCGCGCTGATAGCTGCCCCGGATCAGCAACGGTGCGACCGGCCGCCAGCGAACATCGCCCTCATAGCTGGTGACCGATCCCGTGGTCGAATAGTCCGAGATGCGGATCGCGCCGCCGATGCCGAGCTCGTGGAAGAAAGCGCGATCAGCCAGCAGCGGAATGTCGATCTGCGCCGCCGCTTCCTTGACCGAGATCTCGCCCGACGCCGGGGCCGAGGCGATCACCGATTCGAGATTCTGCGCCGCCAGATCGCTGTCGGGAACGTAGTTATAGGTGTTGCGGCGATAGTCGGCGACGAAAGCGATCTGCGCGGGCCCGGCGCCCAGATCGAACAATTTGCCGTTGATCTGCCCCTGCACCTGCGTCTGCGACAGCCGCTCCTGCGAGAAGGCGGTCTTGGTGATGTAGTTGCGGCACGCCGGCGACAGCGCCCGCGCATTGGCATCGCCGAAGATGTTGAACCCGCCGGCGCAGAGCGACGCCCCGCCATCGGCCGCATTGAGCAGCTGCTGCACGCGCGTCTTGACGACTGCGTTCTTCATCGCCTGATCGTGTTTGGATTCGTCGTACGAAGCGAAGAAATCGAAGGTCCAGCCCGAGCTGATGTCCCCGCGTACCCCGGCGAGATATTGCTGGATCGAGAAGTCCTCGTCCCAGCCCTTGTACGGCAAGCCGACATAGCGGCCATTCCAGGTGAACGGCGCCGCCGGGTTCGGGCGCGACGCGAGGATCGTGCGCAGGTTCGCCGGAATGAACGGATTGGTAATCGGCACCGTAGTGGGCGTGCCGAACTGGGTGAGGCTGCCGCCGCTCGCGGTCTGGACGGTCAGATCGACGAACATGAACTGGCCATAGGCAGTGATTCCGGGCGTGAGTTCGTAATCGGCCTTGAGGAACGCGGTCTTGCGCTCGAGCCCGTTCACGAAGTCGATCTGCTGCCCCACCGGCATGCGCACATTGCCGGCGACGATCGCATAGCCCTGATTGCCGCGCGGACCCTGATAATTGATCGCGCCGGTCTGCACGAAGAGCGAGCCATTATCGTTGAAGCCCAGATTGAGCAGCGGATTGATCGTGTTGGTGATGCCGTAGCTGGCGAACACGCCCCGCACCGCCGCAGAGGTCGGCGCGTTGGTCGCACTCGGCACGAAGGTGCCGGTGCCGATGAAGGACGAGGGTGTCTTGTCGCTGAAGAAGGCGCGCGAACTGCCGTTCACCGGGTCCTGCGTGGCATAGCTGAACGCCGCCACGACATTGCCGCGATCCTCGCCGAAGGTCGCGCCGAAGGCAAGCGATCCGCTGAACTTATAGGCGTCGCCGCGCTCGCTGATCGAGTTCTGCAGGTCGACCCGGACGCCCTCGATCTTGCGCACCGTCCTGAAGTTGACCACGCCCGACATCGCGTCCGAGCCATAGACTGCCGAGGCCCCCCCGGTGATGACATCGACGCCGGAGATGATCGCGTCGGGCAGGATGTTGATGTCGACATTGCCGTTGATGTCGGAAACCGGCAACCGGCGCCCGTCCAGCAGCACGAGGTTGCGGTTCGATCCGAGCCCGTGAAGATTGATCGTCGCGCGGCCGCCGGTCCCCTGCCCTCCCGTCGAGGCGTTGCCGGAAGTGGTGAAGCTCGGCAATTGGTTGAGCGAATCCTCGATCCTGATCGCACCGGTTTCCTTGAGTGCATCGGCGCTCATCGTGACGATCGGGCTCGCCGAGCTATTGTTCGGGCGCTGGATCAGCGAGCCGGTGACGACGATGTCATCGGCCTGGCTCGTCTCGGCTGAAGTGGCGGTGTCGGCTTGCGGTTCGCCGCCCGGTGCCGTTTGCGCCGCGGCCGGGACCGCGGTCAGCAGAACCGCATAAGCAAACAACGACGTCGTAAACGCCAAGCGCGCGCGCAAGTGCCGCATCTTCAATCCTCCCCTGTCCCGCCGGTTGCTCCAGCGCGTTGCAGATTCGGAAATTAGTGTAACGAACTAGTTCCTGTCAATAACAGGTTGGCGCGCATAACAGTGGGCGCTGCGGCATGCGTGCCGCAGCGCCCGCGATATCCACGATGGACGTT
The DNA here is from genome assembly GCF_002796605.1 of Sphingomonas psychrotolerans. Lineage (NCBI taxonomy): Bacteria > Pseudomonadati > Pseudomonadota > Alphaproteobacteria > Sphingomonadales > Sphingomonadaceae > Sphingomonas > Sphingomonas psychrotolerans. The sequence goes on along the minus strand of NZ_CP024923.1, from coordinate 673,959 downwards.
GGTCAGGCCTTGTCGCGGACCCAGGCGAGCAGGATGTCGCCAATCTGCGCAGCGCGGCGTTCGACTGCCGCGTCGCTGGTCATGTCCACCCCGAAATTGTGCGCGAAAGTGAACTGGTTGGAGACGTTGTAGAAAGCGAGCGCAGTCATGTTCATGTGGAGGTCGATCGCGGCGACGTCGGCACGGAAACTTCCCTCCGCCTGACCACGCGCGATGATCCGCTCGAGCAGCCCGATCACGGCCTGATTGCGTTCCGGAAGCCCCGCGATCTGCTTCAGATGCTCGGCGCGGTGGATGTTCTCGTTCATCACCAGCCGCACCAGTTCGGGGTGCTGCGAATGGTAACGCACGTCATGCTCCACCAGCCGCCGCAACGCCTCGGCCGCGGTGCCGCTCTCGATGTCGATCTCGCTTTCGCTGGAGCGGACGCGGCGGTACGCGCGCTCGAGCACGGCGCGGTAGAGTTCGTCCTTGCTGGCGAAATAATAATAGATCTTCCGCTTGGTCGATTTGCTCGCGATCTCGTCGATCCGCGCGCCGGCGAGGCCCTTTTCGACGAATTCTACGGTGGCGATGTCGAGGATCGCGTTGATCGCCGCCTCGCGCGTTTCGGCGCGTGATCGCCGCGCCGGGCTGGTATCGTCGGTCGATGGTTCGGCTTTCGTCGCCATGGATCCTGCAACGCTCCTGTTCAGCCTGTCAGTAACGGCGAGCGCGCGACGCGCAACGGTGAAGTGGCCTGCCGTGCATAAATGTTACGAACTTGTTCCTTCATATCTTCCACGTCGTGATTGTGCGTGATAGGTCGGCACTGACGAAGACGCGCGGTCAGCGCGCCCGCAAAAGGAGAGAGCATGCCGAAGCCGGGTCTTTTGGTTCTGGGCGTCTGCCTTGTATTGGGTGCCGTATCGAGCGGACACCCCGTTCAAGCGCAGTCGCGCGACTTTCCGGTGGCGAGCGCGCCCGCGCTCGACGACCATATGCCCAACCCGCCGATCGCCTTCCCCGGCGGCGTGCAGGCGTGGCGCGACGTGGTTTACCAGGCCCTCCCCGGCTATCGTCCGCAAATCGTCGACATCTATCGACCCGCCACGCCTGGCCCACACCCCCTGATACTCTATATTCATGGCGGCGGCTGGATGGGTGGGCACACCCGCCATTCGGGGGCGCTCGCCGACTTTCCCAAGGTGCTCGCCGCGCTTGCCGCCGAGGGCTTCACTGTCGCCAGTCTCGAATATCGGCTCTCCGCCGAGGCGCGCTTTCCCGCCCAACTGCAGGACGTCAACGCCGCGTTGCGCTTCCTGCGCGCGCATGCTGCCGACTATCGCATCGATCCTGCCCGGGTCGGAATATGGGGCGCTCGGCGGGTGGGCATTTGTCGGCGCTCGCCGCAGTCACCTGCCGCGACACCGCGCTCGATCCCGCCGCGGGCGCGGATGGCTGCGTCCAGGCCGCGGCGATCTGGTACGGCGTGTTCGACTTCGCCGAAATGGCCGCCGCGCCCGATGGCAATAACGCCGGCGCCCGGTTGCTCGGCTGCGACGGTCCCTGCCCAGCCGACAAGATCCGCGCGGTCAGCCCGATTGCCCATATCGACGCCAAGGCCCCGCCGTTCCTGCTGATCCACGGCGAGCAGGACAAGGTGGTCCCCGTCGCACAATCGCGCATCGGCGAGGCGGCGCTGCGCAAGGCGAGGGTGCCCGTCGAGGCGATCTTCATCCCCGGCGTCGATCACAGCTTCATCGGTGCCACGCCCGCAGCGACGCGCGCGGCGACGCTCAAGGCCACCAATGCGACCTTCGACTTCTTCCATGCGCGCCTCGGCGTGAAGCGGCCATGAGGCGCGCTTTCGCTGCGCTGATCGCGCTGTCCGCCGCCTTGCCCGCCGCCGCACAGACCGCGGCGCGCCCGGTGGCGGTCGACGGCGGCAAGATCGACGGCGTCACGCTGCCGGGCGGAGTCGATGCCTGGCTCGGCGTTCCCTTCGCCGCGCCTCCGCTACGCGAGCTACGCTGGCGTGCGCCCGCGCCGGTTCCCGGGTGGCAGGGCGTCCGTCATGCCGATCGCTTCGCGCCGGAATGCCTCCAGCCGCTCCGCAGCGCGCGGCAGAACCATTATTTCGGCGAGGAAGCGACCAGCGAGGATTGCCTCTATCTGAACGTCTGGGCGCCGCGCCGCGCGCGCAAGGCGCCGGTGGTGGTGTGGATCTATGGCGGCGGCTTCAACATCGGCTCGGCGAGCATGGCCAATTATTCGGGCGAACCGCTCGCGCGCGCGGGCGTGGTGCGCGTCAACATCGCCTATCGCGTCGGCCCACTCGGCTTCCTCGCGCATCCCGAATTGAGCGCCGAATTGAGCGCCGAATCGGGCAACCGCGGCTCGGGCAATTACGGCCTGATGGACCAGATTGCCGCGCTGAAATGGGTGAAGCGCAACATCGCGAAGGTCGGCGGCGATCCCGACAATGTCACGATCGTCGGCCAGTCGGCGGGCTCGATGTCGGTGGCGTTGCTCCAGATGAGCCCGATGGCCCGGGGCCTCTTCCATCGCGCGGTCGGCATGAGCGGCAGCCCGTTTGGCGGCATGATGGCGCCGGCGCCGCTCGCGAGGGCCGAGGCACAGGGCATGGCCTTGCAGAAGGAACTCGGCGCGGCATCGCTCGCCGATCTGCGCGCGATCGCCGGCGACAGGCTGGTCGCCGCCGCCACGCGCCGCGACCCGATCGTGCTCGACGGCCGGATCGTCACCGGGCGCGCCGAAGAAGTGTTCGCGCAGCGCCGGCAGAACGATGTACCGATCCTGATCGGCTACACCCACGACGAAAGCTTCGGGCCGCTTGGCCCGGCAAGCGATCGCGCGGCGCTGGCGCAGGCCGTTCGCACACGCTTCGGCGAGCGTGCCGACGCGATCCTGCGCGCCTATGCCGACGCGCCGCCCGCCCGCGCGGCGACCGATATCGGGCGCGACGCCAGCGTCGGCCTGCAGATGGCCGAATGGGCCGGGCACCAGCGGACCTATGGCACCCAGCCGGCCTATGCCTATCTGTTCACCCGCCGCCAGCCCTATGCGCCCGGGGTGACGTTCAGCGATCACGATCCCGCGACCGTCGGCGCCTATCACACCGGCGACGTGCCTTATTGGCTGCGCACCCGCGACTCGCTCAACCTGTTCCGCACGACGCGCAACTGGGAGCCGGGCGACCGCTCGCTCGAGGGGGTGATGTCGGGCGCGTTGCTCGCTTTCGCGCACACCGGCGTCCCCCGCGGGCCGGGCGGGGTATGGCCCGCGTTCGATCCCGCGGCCCCGCGCCTGATGTGGCTCGCGCCAGAGAGCCGCGTGGCGCCCTGGCCGCATCACGCGGACATGGGACTCTTCGCCGGCGGCGAGCGAAGGTCCTCCGGCGGCAGGCCGCGCGACTGATGCGGCACTGGCGCGTGGCGGCGATGGCGCTCGCCTGGGGTAGCGCGCAGCCTGCAAACGCATGTGTCAGCGACCCGCAGCTCGATTATGTCTGCGGCCCCGAAAAGCCCGAGGATTTGCTGGCGCTACCTGGCACCGAATGGCTGATTGCGAGCGGCTTCGCCCCCGGCGCCGGGCTCAAGATCGTCCACGTGCCGACGCGCCGCTTCGAGCGCTGGTACGCCGGCACCCCCGACCAGATCGCCTGGGACCGCCGGGCCTTCGCCGGTTGCCCGGGGCCGGTCGATCCGGCGCTGTTCAACGCCCGCGGCCTGTCGCTGCGCGAGACCGGTCCGGGGCGATGGCGGCTGCTGGTCGTCAATCACGGCGGCCGCGAGTCGATCGAGGTCTTCGATATCGAGGCGCGTAGCGGCCGGCCGAGGCTGCGCTGGCGCGGTTGCCTGGTGATGCCAGAGGGGCAGGTCGGCAACAGCGTCGCGAGCTTCGCCGACGGCACGATCCTGGTCACCGTGCTCACGCGCCCCGGCACCACCATCGCCGATTTCGTCGAGGGCCGCGTGACCGGGGGCGTCTGGCAGCACGATCCGCGCGACGAGGGTTTCCGCCTGCTGCCTGGCACCGAACTTCCCGGCAATAACGGGCTGGAAACCGACCCGGACGGCCGCCATTTCTACGTCGTCGCTTTTGGCTGGCATGCGGTGCTGGTTTTCGATCGGCGCGACACACGCATCCCTGCGGCGCGCATCGAGGTCCCCGATTTCATGCCCGACAATATCCACTGGAGTGGCACGCGCCTGTTGCTTGCGGGCATGCGGCTCGACGAACCGGCTTGCGGGGGGCTGCGCCGGATCGTCGACGGCGTGGCAGACCCGATGCTGTGCCACCGCGGCTGGGTGGTCGGCGAACTCGATCGTTCGACGCGCAGGGTCGCTACCGTGGCCTATGGGCCGCCACAGCCCGGTTTCAATGGCCTGTCGGCTGCAACGATCGCCAGTGGCGAACTTTGGCTTGGATCGTTCCAGTCCAACCGTCTTGCCATCGTCAGGGGTGGTACGCTCACGTCTGGTCGCTCCAGCGTATTTCTAGCCGCCCTGGCCCCCTGAACCTGATGTGATCCCCGGCGCGAAATCGGATCGACGGGATACCGCGGATCGCCGAGGCGCTGGCCGCATCCGGCTTTCACACCCGAGGGGGACGCAATCATGGGCGGAACTGGCGGCGGCTTTTGACCGACGTGCTCGGCCCGCGCGCGAAGCAGAGTTCGGCTTGAGGGTTTGATAGGCGAAGTTTATTGCCCATTGGAACGATGGGAATATGCCGCTGATCCGAACAAAGGGAGCGATGATGGTCGTAACGCGAAGAGGCGTATTGCTGGCAGGCAGCGGATCGGCGTTCGGCCTGTTCTCGTGGCAGGCCGAGGCGCAGTCGCGCCGCACAAAGCGCCAACTCGCTTTGCCCCGGCGCAAATCGGCGCGCCCGCGCAACATCCTGATCGTGCTCACCGACGATCACCGCTACGACGCGATGGGATTCATGAAGGCGCAGAGCTTCGGCGAGACGCCGACACTCGACCGGCTCGCCCGCGAAGGTGTGCATTTCAAGAACGCCTTCGTCACCACTGCGCTCTGCTCGCCGTCGCGCGCCTCGATCTTGACCGGGCTCTATGCCCATCAGCACAAGGTGGTCGACAACAACCACGCGATCGATCCGAACCTCGTCTTCTTTCCCGAATATCTCCAGGCGGCCGGCTACGACACTGCATTCGTCGGCAAATGGCACATGGGCCAGGAGGGCGACGCGCCCCAGCCCGGCTTCGACCACTGGGTGAGCTTCAAGGGACAGGGAACCTATCTGCCCGGCCCCGACGGGCTCAATGTCGACGGCAAGCGCGTACCGCAAAAGGGCTATATCACCGACGAGCTGACCGATTATGCCACCGACTGGCTGAAGACGCGACGCAAGGACAAGCCGTGGATGATGTATCTCAGCCACAAGGCGGTCCACGCCGAATTCATCCCCGCCGAGCGCCATGCCGGCCGCTACGAGCACGAGACTTTCCGTTACCCCGCGACCATGGCGCCGAACGGCGACGCTGCGCGCGGCCGCCCGCGCTGGGTGCAGGACCAGCGCAACAGCTGGCACGGTGTCGACTATGCCTATCACTCGAAGCTCGACATCGGCGCGTATTACAAGCGCTACATGGAGACGCTGCTCGCGGTCGACGAAAGCCTCGCCAGGGTGATGGACCTGCTCGCGGCGCGCGGCGATCTCGACGACACGCTGATCCTCTACATGGGCGATAACGGCTTCATGTTCGGCGAGCACGGCCTGATCGACAAGCGCACCGCTTATGAGGAATCGATGCGCGTGCCGATGATCGCGCGCTGCCCGGCGCTGTTCGGGCACAATGTGGTCGAGGAGGTGGTCGCCAATATCGACGTGGCGCCGACCTTCCTCGAAGCCGCCGGGCTCGAGCCGCCCAAGGAAATGGAAGGCAAGAGCTTCCTGCCGCTCGCCCGCGGCGAGAAGGTGTCGTGGCGCAGCGAATTGCTCTACGAATATTATTGGGAGCGCAATTTTCCCCAGACCCCGACGGTGCACGCACTGCGCGAGGACCGCTACAAATACGTCCATTTCCACGGCATCTGGGATATCGACGAGCTCTACGACCTCCACGCCGACCCGCGCGAGACCAACAATCTGCTCGCCGCGCCCGGCCATGAGGAACTCGCCGCGCAGATGAGCACCAAATTGTTCGACCTGCTCGAACGCACCGACGGCATGCAGATCCCGCTCGCCCGCGACGCCGGCCAACGCAACGCGCTGCGCGATCCCAGGGGACCACTCCAGGGCACCTTTGCGCCCTCGCTGCTCGAGCCGCCGGCAAAGCGCGCCTTGGGCTGGCTCAAGCAAAAGCTCCATACCCGATCTGCTTAGTAGGATTTAGGCCCGCGCCACATCAAGGCTGGGAGCAATCGATGACGATTTGGGCGAAACTGTTGGGGACGACATTGCTGGCGAGCGCGGCTGTGCCAGCGTGGGCGCAGGAGGCTCCTGCCGCAGAAGAGCAGGCCGACAGCAATGAAATCGTCGTCACCGCGCGGTTCCGCAACGAGAGCCTGCAGGACGTGCCGATCGCCGTCTCGGTGGTCAGCGGCGATATCGCCGCCTCGCGCAACCTGAACACGATCCAGGATCTGGCGACGATCATTCCGACGGTCGATTTCCGCAACGGCCAGTCGAACAAGGATCGCACCGTCTTCGTCCGCGGCATCGGCACGATCACCACCTCGCCCGGCGTCGAGTCCTCGGTGTCGACCGTGGTCGACGGGGTGGTGCTGGTCCGCCCCGGTCAGGCGACGCTCGACCTGCTCGATCTCGAGCGGCTCGAAGTGCTGCGCGGCCCGCAGGGCACCTTGTTCGGCAAGAACGCCTCGGCCGGCGTGATCAACCTCGTCACCAAGCGGCCCTCCGACGTCCAGACCGGCACGATCGAGGCAGGCTATTACGAAGGCAACGAGGGCCGGTTGAAGCTCGGGCTGTCGGGTCCGCTCTCCGACAAGATCGGCTATTCGCTGAGCGGACTCTACGCAAACTACCGGGGCAATGTCCGCAATCTCGGCACCGATAACTGGGTCAACGGCTATGAGCGCTATGGCGTGCGCGGCAAGATCGTCGCCGATCCCACCGAGAATGTGACGATCACCCTCGCCGGCGACTATCTCTACAATCGCGACGACACGCCGCAGGGCGTCTATGCGAGCATCAACCGCATCGCCTATCCGACCAATATCGTCTCGACGAGCCCGGCACTGGCCAGCCTGCTCGCGCAGGAAGGCATTGTCGCCAGCGCCAACAACAAGACCGTCAACACGACCTTCGACAGCGAAGTGCGCGACAAGAATTATGGCGGCTCGCTCACGCTCGAATGGCGCCCGGGGGATTACACGCTCACTTCGATCACTGCCTATCGCGAGTGGAAGAACCACCAGCGCCCCGATTGGGACGGGCGCGACACGCTCGCTGCCGGCTTCCCCTCGGGTTTCGACGACGGCCTGGTCGACTTTTTCCAATTTTCGCAGGAGCTGCGGCTCGCCTCGCCGCAGGGAAAGCTGATCGACTATGTGATCGGCGCCTATTTCCTCGAGGCCAATACCGACGAGCGCTACGAGCGCACCGTCACCCAGCTGACCGGGGCGACGCAGGTCACCAATAACGGCGTCGCCAATTACGGCATCCGCGCCGAGAATTACGCGCTGTTCGGCGAGGCCAATCTCCACGCAACCGACGCGCTGACCTTCATCGCCGGCGGGCGTCTGATCTACGACAAGCTCCGCTATTTCCATCGCCGGGTGTCCGACACCGCCACGGGCGTGGCGGGGATCCGCCCCTCTTATCAGAGCAACGGCAGCACCGACCGCCTCGATTACAGCGCGCGGCTCGGCGTTCAATACGAGATCGTGCCGCAGGCGACGGCCTATTTCACTTTCTCGCGCGGCTATAAGGGCCCGGCCTACAACGTCTATTTCAACATGCAGGCGTTCGACACGCCGCCGCTCGATCCCGAGACTTCGACCAGCTACGAAGTCGGGCTCAAGGGCAGCGCCTTCGACGGGCGGCTGACCGGCGCAATCGCCGCGTACAGCACCGATTATTCGGGCTTCCAGGCGAACTTCCAGGACATCTTCCTCGGCGCCCCGGTGACGCGCCTGATCAATGCCGGCGAGGTTTCGACCAAGGGTATCGAGGCCGATTTCAGCGCACGGCCGATCGATGCGCTCACGCTCAACTTCGCGGTCGCGCACACCGACGCCAAGGTCGACCGCTTCAATTGCCCGGCGAGCGCGACGAGCTGCGTCTCGATCGACGGCCAGCCTTTGCCCTTCGCGCCCGACTGGAAGCTGAGCGGCGGCGCGGCGCTGCGGCTGCCGCTGTCCGACGCGCTTTCGGTCGAACTCCAGAGCGATGCGAGCTACAAGAGCGCGACGCAATATTCGCTCACCCAGACGCCCGATACGGTCGAGCCCGGCTACGGTCTGTGGAACGCGAGCGTCGCGCTGATCGGCGGCGATCGATGGGAGGTGCGGGCGCTGGTGAAGAACATCCTCGATCGCCATTATTCCAACTTTCGCGGCTATGGCACCACCGCGGGCGCCGTGCGCTACGTGCCCCGCGACAATGACCGCTATGTCGGAATCAATGCCCGCACCCGCTTCTGAGCCGGCGCTCGCGAACGAGACGGGGGTCGAGGGTCGCTGGACGATTCTCGCGCTCGTCTTCGTCGCGATCATGCTCAATTATGTCGACCGGCAGATCCTCGCGCTGCTCAAGCCGACGCTACAGGCCGAGTTCCACTGGTCGGACCGCGACTATGCCCACATGGCGTCGGCCTTCCAGTTCGCCGCGGCGATCGCATTCCTCGGCACCGGCTGGTTCATCGACCGGGTCGGAATACGCCGCGGATTCGGGATCGGCGTGGCTTTGTGGAGCATCGCCGGGATGGCGCACGCCTTCGCCGCCACGGTGACGCAGTTCGTAGTCGCGCGGGCGGCGCTGGGCGCGGCCGAATCGATCGGCACCCCCGCCGCGGTCAAATCTGCGGCGACTTACTTCCCGGCGCGCGAGCGCTCGCGCGCGCTCGGGATCGCCAATACCGCGCCCAATTTCGGCGCGATCCTGACGCCGTTGCTGATCCCGGCGCTGGCGCTCTCGGTGGGCTGGCGGGCGAGCTTCCTGATCGCCGGTGGGCTCGGGCTGATCTGGGTGATCGCGTGGCTGCGCGTCGCGCCGCCCGCCCCCGCGCGCGTCGCGGACGGGGGCGAGCGGTGGAGCACGCTGCTCCGGGACCGGCGGACGCTGGCAGTCGCGGTCGCCAAGGTGCTCAGCGATCAGGTCTGGTGGTTCCTGTTGTTCTGGACCCCCGACCTGTTCCACCGCCAGTTCGGGCTGGCCCAAGGCGAGCTCGGCGCGCCGGTGGCGCTCGTCTACAGCCTCGCCGCGCTCGGCGCGATCACCGGCGGTTGGCTGCCGGGCATGCTGCTCGCCCGCGGCTGGACGCTCGAGCGCAGCCGCCTGACCACATTGCTCATCTATGCGCTGCTGGTGCTACCGATCCCCCTGGTGCTCGTCGCCGGCAATGCCTGGACGGCGGCGCTGCTGCTCGGCTTCGCACTGTTCGCGCACCAGGGCTTTTCGACCAACGTCTTCGGGCTCGCGACCGACATCTTCCCGGCCTCACGCGTCGGATCGGTGATCGGGATTGGCGCCTTTGCCGGCAATCTCGCGGGCATGGCGATCCTCGAACTGGCCGGATGGTCGCTCGACAACGGGCATGGCTATGCGCCGATGTTCTGGATCGCCGCTTTCTCCTATCTCACCGGCATCGCGTTGGTGCGGCTGGTGCTGCCGCGGAGCGCTTATGCGTCGCTCGGCTGAGCGAGCACCTCGGCGATGGTGACCGCACGATGCTCGCGCAGGCTGATCTCGGCCGCCACGCCGATCGCCACCGCGCGCAACCCGTCCTCGGCAGTTACCTCGACCGGCCCCTCGCCGCGCACGGCGCGCGCGAACGCCTGATGCTGGTAGAAGGTCGAGCCATGGTGCGAGCCCGCGGCGAGCGCGACGGGGTCGACCTCGACCGTGCGCCGCTTGGGCCGCTTGGGATTGCCGAAGCCGACCCGCGGCGACAGCGTCAGCACACCGCCGGGGATACTGACGTCGAGCCGTGCGGCGTCGCCGGTCGCGACGATCTCTTCCTGCTCTTCGGCGCCGTCGGCGAACATGCACAGATCGAGCATCGCCCGCGTGCCGTCGGCGAAATCGACGATCGTGTAGCTGTTGTCGACGATGTCGGGGCGCTCGCCGCCATAGCGTTCGTCGAGATGGTTCACGTCCTGCCCGCCCGAGCAATAGACGCGCACCGGCTCGGACCGGACAATGAACCGCATCAGATCGAAGAAGTGGCAGCATTTCTCGACCATCGTGCCGCCACTGTTGCGCGCGAAGCGGTTCCAGTCGCGGACCTTGACGAGGAACGGGAAGCGGTGCTCGCGCATCGCCAGCATGCGCAATCGGCCGATTGCGCCTGTATGAACGGCCTCGATCAGCGCGGCGACCGGCGGCATGTAGCGATATTCCATCGCCGTCCAGAACACCGCCGGATGCTGCGCTGCGTGCTCGGCGATCCAGCGCGCGTCGGCGATCGTCGTGGCGAGCGGCTTTTCGCACAGGATGTGGAGTCCGGCGTCGAACAGCGGCTCGACAGCCTGCCGGTGCGTATGATTGGGGCTCGCCACGATCACCGCGTCGAGCCCTGGATGCACCGCGAGTGCCGCCGCATTCGGGTAACTGGTCACTGCGTCCGCCTTGTCGCCGAGTGCCTGCGCGGCCCAATCGAGCGACCGGCCTTCGGGATCGGCGATCGCGACGAGTTCGGCGCCCGGCGTGATCGCGAGATTGCGGATATGCTCGAGCCCCATCATTCCGGTGCCGACGAGGCCGTAGCGAATCCGCGATACCATTTCATGCTCCAGAGGACCTGACGATGCGCGAAGCCAATCCCCAAACCGCCGCGAACGGCAAGCAAGATCCGCTTTCGCCCTGCGAGGTCAGCTGGTTCTCCGCACTGTGCGACGACGATTACGAGTTTCTCGGCCAGCCCGATCCGCGGCTCCAGTCGAGCTGGGAGCATTGCCGCGACATCGCGCTGGCGGCGGAGACCGGCGGCTACGACAATCTGCTGCTTCCCTCGGGCTACGCGCTGGGCATCGACACCACTGCCTTCGCCGCGGCGGTCGCGCCCTTGCTCCGACGCCTCCGGCTGCTGATGGCAGTGCGCATCGGCGAGAGCTGGCCGCCCCAGCTCGCGCGCCAGATCGCCACGATCGACCGGATCCTCGGCGGACGGCTGACGGTGAACATCATCTCGTCCGATCTTCCGGCGAGACCTTGGCGTCCGGCCCGCGCTATCGGCGCACGGTCGAGGCGATGCACATCCTCAAGACATTGCTCGACGGTAAGCCGCTCGATCATCAGGGCGAGTTCTGGAAGCTCAAGCTCGAGCCGCCCCGTATCACCACCGTCTCGGGGCGCGCGCCTTTGCTCTATTTCGGTGGCCTGTCGGAAGATGCACGCGAAGCCGCGGCCGAGGGCGCGGACGTTTACCTCATGTGGCCCGACCGGATCGAGGCAGTCGCCGAGATCGTCGCCGATCTGCGCCGCCGGGCAGCGGCGCGCGGCCGCACACTGCGCTTCGGCTACCGCGTCCATGTCGTCGTCCGCGAGACCGAAGCCGAGGCGCGGACGGCGGCCGATCGGCTGTTGTCGCGGCTCGATGCGGCGCAAGGCGAAGCGATCCGCGCCCGCTCGCTCGATGCGGCCTCGGCGGGCGTGCGCCGGCAGGCCGAACTGCGCGAGGCGGCGAGCGGCGACGGCTATGTCGAGGATAATCTGTGGACCGGAATCGGGCGCGCCCGCTCCGGCTGCGGCGCGGCGATCGTCGGCAATCCCGACCAGGTCCTCGCCAAGCTCGAGGCGTATCGCGCGCTCGGCATCGATGCGTTCATCCTGTCGGGCTATCCGCACATCGCCGAGGCCGACCTGTTCGCTCGACATGTCTTGCCCCGGCTTCGCCACCAACCGCTTCAGAGCGCCTGAACCGGTTCAGTGGGTTCGCGGGCACGACGCTAGCCCGAGACCATCGGACAGCGCAGCGCCGTTGGTTGAGTGGACCAACCCAGAGCATTTCCAGCGTATTTTCGTGGCCGGTGGAGGAGCTCGACTCGATCTTGATCCTGCCGTCGAGCACGAGCCACATCGTGTCGAGCAGGTCGCCCTGGTGTACGATATGCCTGCGCCCTTCGACGGGACGTACGCGCCCGTGCGCGAACAACGCAGTCGCGATCTCGGGTTCGCAAGAGAGTATTACCTCCAGCGTTGCGAAGAAATACGCCTCGCCTTCCAAATTACCCTCCGCCCGGCAGCCTTGTTAATGGCGGCCATTATAAGCGGCGAAATTGGACTTGGTCGAACGAAGATCGTTCCGCCGCGCAACGAGTCCTTCTCTGCGTTAGTGATTTGCCATTATTTGACCGCGTTGGCTGCATGGCCTGTCGAATTGTTACGATCCGGGGCGCAAGCGCGTGCTATACCTCAATCAGGTCGTGTTTACGCCGTGAAACGCGCGACCCAGCCCTCCCCGGGGCCGAAAGGGCTCTATGCCTCCCGCATCACCAATCCGTTCCGATCTCGACCTTAAGCTCGCCATGGCGGTGGTGGCTTCTTCGCACGCGCCCCTGCTGCTGCTTGACGAGAACCGCGCCGTGATCGCCGCCAGCCAGGTCTTCTGTCACGTCTTCGGGATCGACGGGTCCACCCTCGTGGGACGCGAATTCGCCGCATTGGGTGCAGGTGAATGGGCAATACCGCAGCTCCATTCACTGCTGAAGGCAACCGCCTCCGGCTTCGCCGAAGTCAAGAATTACGAATTCGACCTCAAGCGCGAAGGTCGCGCGCTACGCCGGCTGGTCGTCAACGCGCACAAGCTCGATTATGGCGCAGGCGAGGATATCCGCCTCCTGCTCGCCATTGCCGATGTGACCGACGCGCGGATCGCCGAGAAAATGAATGAGGACCTGATCCGCGATAAGGGCATCTTGCTGCAGGAACTCCAGCACCGTGTCGCCAACAGCCTCCAGATCATCGCCAGCGTGCTGTTGCAGAGCGCGAGGAAAGTGCAGTCGGAAGAGGCGCGAAGCCATCTCCACAATGCCCATCATCGCGTGATGTCGGTTGCCGCGATCCAGAAGCAGCTCGCAGTCTCGTCGGTCGATCGGGTCAGCCTGCGGCCCTATCTGAGCCAATTGTGCGAGAGCATCGGCGCATCGATGATCCACGATCGCGACCAGATCAATCTCGAAGTCAAAGGCGACGATAGCCGCGTCGACGCCGATATTTCGGTGAGCATCGGGCTGGTCGTCACCGAACTCGTCATCAATGCTCTCAAGCACGCCTTTCCCGAAGGGCAGCAGGGCAAGATCGTCGTAGACTATGACAGCGAGGGCGGCGACTGGACCCTGTCGGTTGCCGACGATGGCGTCGGCATGCCGAAACGGCCCGGCGAGGCCAAGCCCGGCCTCGGGACCAATATCGTCCAGGCGCTCGCAAAACAGCTGGACGCGCGCGTCACCATCGTGGACGGCACGCCGGGAACCAAGATATTGCTCGAGCATGCCCGGCCGGCCGAGGGCAAGGCCGTCGACGCGGGACCTGCCGAAGCGGCAGTCTAGACGCATATTCGCGGGGCGCGGGCCAAAAATCTGGAGATCAAATCGTGACGGACTTAACGCCTCCGGGAAGCCGCATTGCCATCGTGGGTTCGGGCCATGTCGGTGCGACTGCCGCTTATGCCCTGATGCTTCGGGCCTTGTTCAGAGAGATTGTCCTGATCGACAGCAACGCGGACCTCGCCAGGGCCGAAGCTGCCGATCTCAGAGATGCCAACGCACTGGCGCGGCCGGCGAAAATCTGGGCAGGCGCCTACGCGGATGCGCGCACCGCCAGCATTGCGGTCATAACCGCTGGAGGGGCCACGCATGGCTCTCAATCCCGCCTGTCGGTTGCGTCCGGAAGCGCGGAGATCGTTACGTCGTGCGTAGATCAATTGATCGCCGCCGGCTTCGTTGGGGTCATTCTGATCGCCGCCAACCCGGTGGACGTGATGTCGCTGGTTGCCTTCCGTCGCGCCGGGCTGCCGTCATCGCGGGTGATCGGCACCGGAACTTTGCTGGACACCAGCCGGCTCAGGCAGGAACTCGCGCTCCGCCTGGGAGTGGCGCCGGGTGCAGTGGAGGGGCTGGTGCTCGGCGAACATGGAGACAGCGAGGTGGTCGCCTTTTCCAGTCTGCGCGTTGGCGGCCTGGACATGGCGGCGTTCGCTTCGCCCGCGCCTGAGCCCGATCGGGCCGAAGTCGCGCAGAAGGTTCGCGACGCCGCCTATACGATCATGACCGGCAAGGGCTATACGTCGTTCGGCGTGGCCACCGCGATCGTCCGGATCTGCGAAGCCATCGTGCGCGACGAACATGCGGTGCTGCCCGTTTCGACCTTGCTGACCGGCCAGCTGGGAATTGAGGATCTGTACCTGAGCCTGCCTTGCGTCCTTGGCGCGGGAGGTATCGAAAGAGTGCTGATCCCCGATCTGTCGAGCGAGGAAGAAGACGCGTTGCGCGGATCGGCGGCAGCACTCCGCGCGGTAGGCGTCTCAATCGGACTGGCTGCGCGTTAACGATCCTGCGGAGTCGGCAGCCGTTCCAGGAGCTTGTCCAGGGTGACCGGATAGTCGCGCACGCGGACCCCCGTGGCATTGTAGACCGCGTTGGCAACCGCGGCAGCCACGCCGCAGATACCCAGTTCGCCGACGCCCTTGGCCTTCATCGGCGACGACACGGGATCGACCTCGTCGAGGAAGATCACTTCCTGGTGCGGGATATCGGCGTGCACGGGCACTTCGTAGCCGGCAAGATCGTGGTTCACGAAGAAGCCGAAACGCTTGTCGACCGCCAGCTCCTCCATCAACGCGGCGCCCGCCGCCATCGTCATCGCGCCGATCACCTGGCTGCGCGCCGATTTCGGGTTGAGGATGCGGCCCGCCGCGCAGACCGCGAGCATCCGGCGGATACGGATCTCGCCGGTATAATTGTGCACCGCCGCCTCGACGAAATGGCCGGCGAAAGTCGATTGCTGGTATTTCTTCGCAAGGTCGCCGAACTCGATCTGGTCCTCGACCACGATCTCGCCGCGTGCCGCCGCCTTCCCTAACGGCACGCTGCGGTTGCCCGAGCGAACCTTGCCGCCGGCGAACACCGCATCGGCCGAGTTGAAGCCGAGCTTCTGCGCCACGGTCTCGCGCAGCTTGACGCACGCGGCATAGACGCCCGCAGTCGCGCTGTTGGCGCCCCATTGCCCGCCGGAGCCGGCGGAAACCGGAAAGCTCGAATCGCCGAGCTTCACCTCGACGCTGGTCAGCGGCACCCCCATCATCTCGGCGGCCGTCTGGGCGATGATCGTATAGGTGCCGGTGCCGATGTCGGTCATGTCGGTCTCGACCGTGACCCGGCCCGCCGGGCTCAACCGGATTCGCGCGGCCGATTTCATCACCAGATTGTTGCGGAAGCCCGCGGCGACCCCCATACCGACCAGCCACGCGCCGTCGCGCACCGCCGCCGGAGTCGCGCTGCGCTTGCTCCAGCCGAAGCGGTCGGCGCCGAGGCGCAGGCATTCGATGAGCTGGCGCTGCGAGAAGCGGCGCTCCGGCTTTTCGGGATCGACCTGGGTGTCGTTGCGGATGCGGAACTCGATCGGGTCCATCCCGAGCTTCTCCGCCATCTCGTCCATCGCGATCTCGAGCGCCATCAGCCCCGGCGCCTCGCCGGGCGCGCGCATCGCATTGCCTTCGGGCAGGTCGAGCACCGCCAGCCGCGCAGTGATCAGCCGATTGGGGCCCGCATAGAGCAACCGGGTCTGCTGCACTGCATTCTCGATCCCGCCGCCGGGCAGATCGCCCGACCAGTTTTCATGCCCGATCGCAGTGATCTTGCCCTCGCGCGTCGCCCCGATGCGAATACGCTGGATCGTTGCGGGGCGGTGCGTGGTGTTGTTGAACATCAGCGGCCGCGGCAGTGCGACCTTGACCGGGCGCCCCGCCGCTTTCGCCCCCAATGCGGCGAGGATCGCGTCGGCGCGGACGAACAGCTTCCCGCCGAACCCGCCGCCGATATAAGGCGAGATCAGCCGCACCTTCTCACGCGGGATGCCCAGCGTCTTCGCCACGTCGCCGCGGCTCCAGTCGATCATCTGGTTCGCGGTCCACAAGGTCAGCTGGTCGCCTTCCCATGCGGCGACGGTCGCGTGCGGCTCCATCATCGCATGCGCCTGGTCGGGGGTATGATAGGTCGCATCCAGCGTGACCGGCGCGGCGGCGAATGCCGCGGCGAAGTCGCCGACCTTGATGTCCGGCTGATCCTTGCTGGGCTTCGCACCGTCGCGTTCGGCGGCGAGGTCGAACGCGCCCTTGCCGCGGGCATAATCGACCCGGACCAGCGCCCCGGCGGCGCGCGCCTGCTCGAAGGTCTCTGCGACGACCAGCGCCACGGCCTGGTGATAATGCTCGATCTCGGGCCCGCCGAGCAGCCTGGCGGTATTGAAATTGCCCTTCCCGAGCTTGCCGGCATTGTCGGCGGTGACGATCGCGAGCACGCCCGGCGCGCCTTTGGCGGCGCTCAGGTCGATCGAAGTGATCCGCCCCTTGGCGATCGCGGCGCCCACGACATGGCCATAGGCCGCGTTCGGAGCCCGGTGTTCATAGGCATAAGGCGCAGTGCCGGTGGTCTTGCGCGGCCCGTCGATCCGGTCGAAGGGCTTGCCGATCACCTTGAGCTGATCGATCGGGTTGGTCCCGGCGGGGGTGTCGAACTTCATGACGATCAGCCCCTCGCCTGCGCCAGCACCGCGCCGAGCGTGCGCTCGACCAATGTCAGCTTGAATGCATTGTCGTCAGTCGGCCTCGCGCCGGCCAACAGCCCTTCGGCCACTGCCTTTGCCCCGCGCGGCATCGCCGCCTCGGCAGCCTCGACCCGCCATGGCTTGTGCGCGATCCCGCCGACGGCGACTCTGCCGCTGCCGTCGCGCCGGACGATCGCGCCCACCGAGACGAGCGCAAAGGCATAAGACGCACGGTCGCGGACCTTGTGATAAATATGCGTGCCGCCGACCGGCACGGGCAGCGTCGCCGCGGTGATCAGCTCGCCCGGCTCGAGCATTGTCTCGATATGCGGAGTGTCGCCGGGCAGGCGATGGAAGTCGGCGATCGGGATCGCCCGGGTCGCGCCATCGGGTTTCACGGTCTCGACGACTGCATCGAGCGCGCGCATCGCGACGGCCATGTCGCTCGGATGCGTCGCGATACAGGCCTCGCTGGTCCCGATCACGCCGAGCTGGCGGCTATATCCGCCGATCGCCGCACAGCCGCTGCCGGGCTTGCGCTTGTTGCACGGCTGGTTGGTGTCGTAGAAATAGGGGCAGCGCGTCCGCTGGAGCAGATTGCCCGCGGTCGTCGCCTTGTTGCGCAGCTGGCCCGAGGCACCCGCGAGCAGCGCGCGCGAAAGCAACGCATAGTCCTTGCGCACCCGCTTGTCGGCGGCGAGATCGGTGTTGCGGACCAGCGCGCCGATGCGCAGGCCGCCCTCGGCGGTCGCCTCGATCCGGTCGAGGCCGACGCCGTTGACGTCGATCAGATGCGTCGGCGCCTCGATCTCGAGCTTCATCAGGTCGAGCAGATTGGTTCCGCCCGCGATGAACTTCGCGCCCTGGGTGCGTGCCGCGGCGTTCGCCGCCTCGGCGGGCGTCGCAACCCGCTCGTAGCTGAACGGCCTCATGCGCGCCTCCCCGCAACTTCGGTCATCGCATCGAGGATGTTCGAATAGGCGCCGCAGCGACAGATATTGCCGCTCATCCGCTCGCGCATTTCGTCGTTGGTCGCGCGCGGACGGGCATTGAGATCCTGCGTCGCGTGACTGGGCACGCCCTTGCGAATCTCGTCGAGCACCGCGACCGCGGAGCAGATCTGGCCCGGCGTGCAATAGCCGCATTGATAGCCGTCATGCTTGACGAAGGCAGCTTGCATCGGATGCAGCTTGTCCGGCGTGCCGAGGCCTTCGATCGTAGTGACGTGGTCGCCTTGGTGCATCACCGCGAGGGTCAGGCAGGAATTGATCCGCCGCCCTTCGACGATGACCGTGCAGGCGCCGCACTGGCCGTGGTCGCAGCCCTTCTTGGTGCCGGTCAGATGCAGATGCTCGCGAAGCGCGTCGAGCAACGTGGTGCGGGTGTCGACCTCGAGCGCATGCTGCTTGCCGTTGACCGTGAGAGCGACCTTCATCGCGGCCGGCAAAGGCTGCGGCGCGGGCGCAATCTGCGCGCGCGCCGGAGGAACCGTGGCGATCGCCAGCGAGGCACCGCTGCTGGCCAGCACGCCGCGGCGTGTGATGCCGAAGTCATCATCCTTCATATCGTCCTGGCTCCCGTCCTGCGGCCAACGCCCGTCATGGCCCGGCGGTTCAACATGGTTGACGATATCGAGTATCGCTCGCCGGTTCCATCCATCTGACTTCCGTCCCTCGCCCCGCTTGTCACCGCGAAATACGCCCGCGCCGTTCGGCGCGATCGTGCCGGTGCGTCATCTCCCGTCTCAGCCGCGCACCAGCGTCTGCAGCGCGGCCGGATACCGCGCACCCTGCACTTCGATGCCGGCAAGCGCCTGCTCGATACGGGCCAGATCCTCCGCGCCCAGCGTAACGTCGGCGGCGGCAAGATTCTCCTCGAGCCGGTGCAGCTTGGTCGTGCCGGGGATGGGAACGATCCACGGCCGCTGCGCCAGCAGCCAGCCGAGCGCGATCTGGGCGGAGGTGACGCCCTTGGCCGCGGCAATCTCGCCGATCAGCGTCACCAGCCCTTGATTGGCCGCGAGCGCCTCCGGGGAGAAGCGCGGCACGCTGCCGCGGAAATCGTCGCTGCCGAACTTCGTATTCGCGTCGATCGCACCGGTGAGGAAGCCCCTGCCAAGCGGGCTGAACGGCACGAAGCCGATGCCGAGCTCCTCCAGAAGCGGCAGGATCTCCGCCTCGGGCTCGCGCCACCATAGCGAATATTCGCTCTGGAGCGCGGCGACCGGCAACACCGCATGAGCACGGCGAATCGATTCGACGCCGGCTTCGGACAGGCCGAAATGGTGCACCTTGCCGGCTGCGATCAGCTCTTTCACTGTGCCCGCCACGTCTTCGATCGGCACATCGGGATCGACCCGGTGCTGATAGAACAGGTCGATGCGATCGGTGCCGAGCCGCTTGAGCGCCGCGTCGGCAACCTCGCGGATCCGCTCGGGGCGGCTGTCGACGCCGTGGGTGGGAATGCCGTCCTTGAAACCGAATTTGGTTGCGATCACGACTGCGTCGCGGACCGGCGCAAGCGCTTCGCCGACCACTTCCTCGTTGACGCCCGGCCCATAGGCCTCGGCGGTGTCGAAAAAGGTCACCCCGCGTTCGTGCGCGGCGCGGATGAGCTTGATCGCCTCCTGCCGGTCGGTCGCCGGCCCATAGGCATAGCTGAGCCCCATGCAGCCGAGACCGATCGCCGATACCTCGAGGCCCGTGCGGCCCAGTTTCCGTTTTTGCATGCTTGTGCTCCTGCTCACCTCCCGGATACGCCTTCGCGATCCCCGTGATTAGACAAGGCAAATCACTTGGGCCTATGACTCCAGATCATGAAACCAGAATGGCAAGCCCGCGATGCGGCGTGAGGAACTGGGCAGTCTCGCGATGTTCCTTGCCGTCGCCGACGAGCGGAGCTTCACGCGCGCGGCGGCGAAACTCGGTATCTCGCAGTCCGCGCTCAGCCACTCGATGCGGCGGCTGGAGGCCCGGCTGGGGCTACGCCTGCTCACCCGCACGACCCGCAGCGTCGCGCCGACCGAAGCCGGCGAACGGCTGATCGAGACGCTTCGTCCGGCGCTCGACGAGATCGACCTGAAGCTCGCCTCGCTGACCGAGCTTCGCGAACGGCCCGCCGGCACCGTTCGGGTCACGGCGTCGCGACACGCGGTGCGCACAGTGCTCTGGCCCGTCGTCGATCGGCTGCTCGCCGCGCATCCCGACATCAACATCGAAGTGAATGTCGAGAACGGCCTCACCGACATCGTCGCCGAGCGCTTCGATGCCGGCATTCGTCTCGGCGAGCGGCTGGAAAAGGACATGATCGCTGTCCGCGTCGGCCCTATGCTGCGCCTCGCGGCGATCGGCGCACCTTCCTATTTCGCGGAGCACGGCATGCCCGGGACGCCGGACGATTTGGGCCAACACCGCTGCATCAACATGCGCTGGGTGAGTTCCGGCGGCCTCTACGCCTGGGAATTCGACAAGGACGGTCGCGCACTCAACGTCAAGGTCGATGGCCAACTGGTGTTCAACGACAGCGATTTCATCATCGAGGCCGCGGTCGCCGGTCATGGCATCGGGTTCGTGATGGCAGACCATGTGCCGCAGCAACTCGCCGACGGCACGCTGTTGCGCGTGCTGGAGGACTGGTGCGAGCCGTTCGACGGATATTATCTCTATTATCCCAGCCGCCGCCAGCCTTCGCCTGCGTTCAGCCTGGTGCTCGAAGCGTTGCGGTATCGAGATTAGGCTGCTCACCGTGGGCGATCTACGTGAAACGGTTAGACCAACTACGAGAATGTGGAGGTCTGAAACCCACCCCTTCCAGCCCTTGGCAGCGTCCGCTTCCGGCACCTGCGGGAAACCCCGGAACGTTCGAGAACTTCCGCGAAACGGGGCGCAGAATCGGTAGGTCAGGATCACTACGCCTACGCTATTGCCCTCCAATGCACGCCTTTCGAGAGCGAGGCCCGGAGCAGACCTTCCGACAGACCGCAAAGGGTGGCTACCCGACCGTCTTCCTGTCCGCCATTAGCCCTCGTCGCCATGTGCTCTTCTGGCTATGAGGAATCTCCTGAGCCTAAGGGGCGTCATGACTCCCCAGCACGGTGGACGCAGACAGTTCCGGCGCCACGACGGCGAGGTCGTAGCCGCGGATGAGCGCGCGCCATTCCGGCGTGAGGTCTTCCAGATCGGCGCTGCGCAAACGGCGCAGATCCACCAGGAACCAGTCGCCCGGCGGCGTGCCCGACGGGCGGGCCAGCATCACATCCTTGCGCCAGTCGCTGCCCTTGCCCGTGGTCGCATCGAAGTTGTGCACGGTCACTTGGCGGCCGACCCCGTTGTATCCGGCCAGCGCGCCTCTCGCGCCGGCGACGATGAGGTTGAGGGACTTCACGCCCTCTCCGTCGGCATGTTCAGCGACGAAATTGCCCAGGTCGCGCTGGCCGAGTGGATTGTAGCCCTTGTAGAGATGCAAGGCGCCGAACTTCATCAGTACGCGTGCCTGCGGCGCCTCGGCAAAATGCGTCACCAGCGTCCGCTTCATCAGCCGCGCCCTGCGCCCGTTCGGATCGCCACGGCGGGACTGCGAGGCCTGATAGATGGCGCGTGTTTCGCGCAAGGCGGCGAACAGCGCCTTGGCCCGGCCGCCGCCGTCCTGGTCGATGGCTGTCCCCGCCTGATCTAGCGTCGCATCGGTGGCTTTGAACAGGAACAGGTCCCCAGGTGAACCGGAGGCGAGTGCGGCCTGCGTCGCCGCCCGCTCCTGCTCGGCCAGCGCTTCGATCTGGGCGCGGGCGAGCGGGCCTGGACCGGCCGCCAGCATCTGTTCGAACAAATAGCCGCTCACGCCGAAGAACTCCTGGTCCAGCCCCCACAGCTTGAAGTCGGGCCCGGCGGCACCCGCGCAATCAGCCGCCGTCTGACCCTCGTCGCGGCTGTTGAGGAAGGCCATGGCGTCGGGATGGGAGCTCATGAAGTCAGAAATCTGCTGTTCCCGGTTCGGCGCTCTCAGCCGTGCGTTGACCACTCCGGCGGCCTCCGGCCCGATCTCGACGACCATGGCCGTCAGGCCGCCGGGCGCCATCAATCGACAGATATTCGTGGTGAAGGTGGGGATCTCGCGCGAAAAATGGCTCTCGCCGATGAGGACGTACCGGCTGGCGTCTATAGCCTCCGACAATATCGCGGCCCCTGGACCCGAGAAGCCCTCCGCCCGGACTGTTAGCGGCGATCCTGCCTGCGCCAGCCGGTCCGCGAACGAAAGCGACGCGACGGGCTCGGCGGGAGCGGAAGCCGCGCACAGAGTTGCGAGCGCCAAGGCCGCCGCAATCGATTTCAGCTTCATATCAACCACCCCTGCTATGTGAAGCGCCCTTGGGGCGATCTCTGCAAACCACAAGTTAAATCGTGGTCACAAATCTTCTCGCGGCCTGAAATCGGGCGCACTGAGTGAATGCGAACGGCCAAAAGCAGTCTTCGCCTGGTGGGTTGAACGCGGTCATTGGGGCGGGATAGGCGCACTTTGGCGGCTATCATCACATGATGTCCGCCATAGCCCTCGCCGCTATCGTGCTCTTCTGACTATGAGCAATGAGTCCTGAGCCTAGACAGATCAGCCAGCGCGTTCGGCGAGGACGATACGTTCGTCGAACCACTCGAACGCCAGCTGCCGCTCCATCGCCAGCACCAGCCCGAACCATTTTCCGCCCGGTTCGCTCGGCACCGCCCAATGCCCTTGATCGCAGCCGAGATGGCGTGCCGCGCCGGCGTCGCCCTTCACGCTCCACGCCTTGAGCGCCGCGGCGAGCGTGGCGCGGGAGGGATCGGGGCGCGCGCTGGCGGTGGGGCTCAGGTAGGGGCCGGTGCAGACGTCTCTGTGATCGAACTGGCCATTATCGGGCCCGTCCCAGCGGATCGTGCCCGATGCGTCGCTGTTGCCGGTGACGGTGAAGGTCGATCCCACCATGCCCATTTCGTCGGCGAGCGGATCCTTGTTCGCCGGGTTGTAGACCTTGGTCACGCGCCATTTGCCGACGATCTGGCACGGGCTCTCGGGCGCGCCGGCGTCGCAGGTCGGGGCCTTGGCGGTGGGCGATGGCGCCGCGACCGGCTTCGCCGGCACCGCGTCGGTGCGATTGACCGCAGCCGCGATCGGCGCCTGGCGCTCCCCTGCCCCGTCGCTTTGCGCAGCCCCGCATGCCGCAAGCAATAGCGGGAGAACAAAGGCTGGGCGCATGCGAGATCCTATCGGCTGGCGTTCACCAGCACGTAGCTAAAAGTCGATTGCCGGCCAAGGCCGTCGAGCAGCGCGTTGAAGTCGCTGGGCCGCAGCGTCTGGCAGCCCGCCGACCCGGTCGAGCTGTTGCCGCCCTGATGGATCAGCAGCGAGCGGCCGGCGCCGGTGCGGTCGACCTGGTCGGCACCGGTGAAGCGGCCGTCATGGTTGCTGTCGCGCAGCGCCGCCTGGGTCTCGGTCGCGCGGAAGAAGCGATTTCCCGCGAAATTGCCCGACTGCAGCTCGTATCGATAATTGCCCTCGACGAGCCGTCCGAGCTCCTTGCTCCCGTCGCCATTGACGTCGTTGCCATAGCCGCGCGCGGCGTACATGCCCGCCGGCTCGGTGTTGCCCTGGAAGACCTGCGCCCGATAGCTGCCATCGGGCTGGCGCGAGACGAGGGCGATGGTGTCGTTATATTCGCCGCGCCCGTTACCGGCGCCCGTCGACGAGTCGCTGCGCACTGCGACCAGCACCTTGCGGCCGGCCGCGAGGTCGGCACGCGCCTGGGCGTCGCCCGAGCTGTTGATGATGTTGGCGAAGTCGGCGCCGCTGCGCGGATTGGCGGGGGCGGTCTGTTCGGTGCGCGTGCTCTCGCCGACATTGGCCGCCGGACGATCGAACAATGCGAGCACGTCGCGGCGTTCGTTGGGATAGCGATTCTGGGTGACCGAGATCAGCTGGTTGGCCTCGGCGCGGCTGTAGCGCCCGCTCGCGGCGAGGCCCTGCAGATAGGTCGTGCGCTCGGCGTAGATGTTGGAGACCAGGGCGCGATCGTAGTTCGCCGAGTCGCGGCCGACTTCGCGATCGGTGCGCCGGATCGCCGCCTCCAGCAGTTGCGGCGCCCGGGCATGCTGGACCGAGCTCGACCAGGTCGCCTCGCGCACCGCGGCGTGGCGGGTGCCGAGGTCGAGCCCGGTGGCGTCGCGCACGCGCGTGATCGCGGGGTCATAATGGGTGCGCTCGATGAAGGCGTGCTGCGCGTCGCGGAAACCTTGGGGGTCGCGCGCTGCAATGTCCCGCCACCGCGCATTGAAGCCGTCACCGCCGATGCCGCCACCCAGCTCACCGGCCCATTGGCTGCCTTCGTTGCGCAAAAACGCCTGGAGCGTGCCGGCATTCGAGGAGAGCTGATATACACCGTACGAGACGCCGCCTGGATCGCCCGCGCCGGTCGACACCGTGCCTGGACCGCGGCCGCCACTCTCGTAGCGTTCGGAGACGCTGCCCAGCCGCGCCTGCGTCGCGGTGTCGACCGCGGTGCCCCCTTGCCCTTGGACCTGGCCGGATTGCTGGCTGCCCTGGACCTGCGTCGAGGCGCTGCCGCCGAGACGCAATTGCTGGTCGGGCCGGATCAGATTGGGATTGGCAAGGCCGTTGATCCGCGCGAGCGCGGCGGCGTTAGTGCCGTAGTGCGCTGCGATGCCCGACAGCGTCTCGCCGCTGCGCACAATGTGCGTGCCCGTGCTCGCCGCCCCGTCGGGCAGACGGATTGTCTGTTCCGGCGTGATCCGGTCCGGATTGGTGATGCCGTTGATCCGCGCCAGCGTCTGCCAGTCGGTCCCGAAGCGCTCGGCGATCCTCGAAAGCGTGTCGCCGGTCTTGACCGTATAGCTCGGTGGCGGCGCGAGCCGGTCGAGCGGCGAAGCCCCCGCCATGAGCCGGTCGAGCGGCAGCGAAGCGCTCGTTTGCGGCGTGGAATTGGTTCCGCTCGTGCTTTCGGTGCCCGTGCGCGTGGTTGCGTTTGCTTGCAACATGATCCGGCATGCTCTTCCAATTGCAGATGCCGATTTCATAGGCCTCCGCTGCGGCACGGCCCATCATCGGATCGACTAGTTCGATCGCCCCCGGGACCGGCGTCGTGCGCGCCTGTCCCGGGGGTCGGTCGAACAGCGTCTCTGGATCACTGCGCGCGCGGTCGCCTCGTTCGTTGCGGGGCGCAGCGGGAAACCCTTCCGCTCGTAAAGCTCAAGCTTCTGCAGCCTTCGCGGCGATCGTCGCCTTCGCCCACCAGACGAGGTCATCCAGCGCGGCCGTCGCGGAGGGGAGTAAAGTGGCTTCGATCTCCTCGATCGGCCGGTTTCCGGCCATCGGGTACACAGTCATGAAGTCGGCGCCGCCGATATGGACTGCCGAGCGGGTGGGCACCATTTGCAGCTCCACGCCGATCAACCGCAGCTGCTCGACGGCGCGCGACGCGCCGACGCCGCCATAGCCGATGGCAGTGAAAGGCTTGCGGTTCCATTCGGTATAGGCCTGATCGAGCGCGTTTTTGAGGGCCCCCGTGATCGAGCGATTATATTCCGCCACCACGAAAATGTAGCCGTCATAGCGGCCGACGGTTTGTTGCCAGCGGATCGCCTCGGGGTTCTGGCTCGGCATCCACAGGTTCGACGCGACTTCGTCGAAGAAGGGCAGCGGATGATCGCGCAGGTCGACCAGTTCCACGTCGATGTCGCCGCGCGCCTGCGCCTGCTTCAGGATCCATTGCGCCGGAACGTCGGCGAACCTGGTGGGACGCGTAGAACCGATGATGATCGCGATGCGGGGCCTGGAATGCATGATAACCTCGTATATGGTTTCTGGACGTAACCAGATTACAGAAGGCTATCACCATGGAACAAGGAGGCACCTTGGCGGCACCAGGTAACCCCGGGGATACCAATCCCTGCGAGCACATCAGCCGGATGCTGGCGCGGATCAGCGACAAATGGACCCTGCTCGTGGTCCGCGTCCTCGGCTACGGCCCCCGTCGCTTCAACGCGCTGCGCCGGGAAGTCGGCGAGATCAGCCAGAAGATGCTCGCGTCGACGCTGCGGGACCTCGAGGAAAACGGGTTCGTCTCGCGGACGGTAACCCCTGTCACGCCGCCGCAAGTCGAATATGCGCTTACCGATCTTGGCCGGGAGTTTTTGGGACCAGTCCAGGTCCTCGCCGGCTGGGTCGTCGAGAACTCCTCCCGCATCGACGCGGCGCGCGCCGCCTATGCGGAACGGCGCACGCTCTGAAAGCCTGAATGCCAGCGCGCGGCCGCTATTGCCCTGGAGCACTCCATCGTAGAAAACGCAGAAACCGAGCGGAAGGAAATCGAATGAAGATGCTCTTGAGCCTGCTGGCGGCCGGGTCGCTCGGCGCATCCGGCACTGTCGCAAAGCTCGATGCATATGTGGGAAAATACCCGCACGAGAAAGTCGGTCCCACGACCTTCCTGACCAACCCGGCAGTGCGTGCCGCGATCGTGAAGGCAGTACCCGACGCGGATATTCGCAACTTCATCGCGGACCGGGACATGACCACGGCGCCGATCCGGAAGATCGATGACCGCCTGCTGGCCTCTGGCTGGGATCACCGGAGCGGCGGCGACGTCAATTGGGCTGTGCTGATGTCGCGCGACGGGTCAAGGACCGCAGTCTGCTACTCGACCGGGGTCGAGCCGAATGTGCGAGGTGCCGATTGGTATGTCGATGGGGCGAAGGTATTTACGCTGTACGCCCGATGCCCGTCCGAGGCCGAAGATCTGAAGGCGCTCGGAACATTCCCGATCGGCGCCATACCGGGCTGAGGTCGCAAAAGCGGCCTCGAAGGCACCATTGCCGATAATCGCAATGACTAGCGCAAACTGCCTGCACGACCGCCATAGCGGATCGCCTACCCCTTGAACCGGTCAAAAGGAGAAGAGGCATGAGCGAATCCAGCGGTGGTGTCGGAGGTGTGGGGGGCGTCGGCAATGGCGGCGGCGGTGTGAACGGCACCGGCGGCACATCCTCGGTCGGGACCTCGAGCCCGAGTGCCGCGGACGTAGCCGATTCGATGGTCGACGCAGCGCACAGTCCAGCTGGCGTCGACACCGAGGCGCTCGGTGCGCAACTCGCGGGCCTGCAGGCAGCCGACCCTGCCTTCGGGAACGCCGTGCAGTCCGCGGTCGAAGCGCAGCTGTCGGCAGTGGACGCCGGGCGGCTCCAGGGTGCGATCGATGCCGCCGCAGCCGCCCAGCCCGGTCTGACGAGGCAGCTGACCACGATCGACTTGCCGGCGACGCCGGATATCACCGCCGTGAATCCGACCTATAGCTACAATCCACAAGGCCAGTTGGTGGATGCCTGTGGAACCCGGGTGACCAGTGTCGAGGCGCCCGATGCGCGACAGGCGGCGCTGGAGAAGTCTCTGGCCACCTATGACGAACATGCGCAAAAGGTCACCGGCGGCCCGATTTCCGGCCCCATGTACAGCGGTGCCTATGCATTGGGGGCAAGCGAGAAGACGCTGAATCAGGTCCACTCGGTCGGCAAGGTGCTAGACGGTTTCGCGGAACCTCTGGCGCAAAACGCGGAGACGATGCACGTGCCGATCGACCGATAGCCGGATCGCGCCCGAAGCGCGTCGGCGCGGCCTCTATCGATCGGAACTCCATGGTCATTTTGTCGGCGATTTCCCACTTCCTCACCCAGCATCCCTTCTGGTCCTGGCCCATGATCGTGGCGATTGGTGCGTTGCTGGGTCACGCGGCGGCAAAATGGCGAGGGAACGGGCGGTGGTATCTGCTGATGCTGCCCTTCTTCCTCTATGGCCCGATCAACATCTTTACCGCCCACATCTTCAACGCGCTGTTTCTCCAAGCGTTCGGAGTGGAGGGGACGGCAGTCATCACCCAGTCCGAGGAAACCAGCTCGACTCTGAACGACCAGAATATCTGGGCCTATGACGCAGTGATGAGAACCGCGGACGGCCTCGACGTGGTGACGCAGTTCGACACCATGTCCGCCAGCATCTATCCGATCACCAACGAGATCCTCATCCCGCCCGAAGGTGAGACATTCGTGGTGCGATATATTCCGGGCTTCCCGATCAATTTCGTCATCATGCGCGATCTCTCGCCTTATGGGAAAAGATACCGGATCGGCGAGGATCGCAGACCCGTCGAGAAGGCGGCGGCGCAATTCGCAGCCAGCCCGGGCAACAAGGCCTTCATCGCGGAATATCGGGAAGCCTTGACCGCCTTCATCGCCAAACACCGCGGGGACGCAGGTCCCGCCGTGATCGCCGACTATCAGGCCCGGCTCGATACGCTACCGCCTGCGGATTGACCGCGCCGTGCCGCGCAGAAGCGAAGTCATCGGAAGGTCCCCATGGTGACGCGCAGAAGCACCGGGACACTGGTGAAGTTCAGGCCATAATCGATCTGATCGCCATTCCAGCGCCGCGTCATGATCCATTTCCCCCCTTCGAAACGACCTTCTTCGGCGCGCATCATCTGTGCCTGCTCGCCGGCGGGGCTTCGTCAATGCAATGCGGACGCGCACATCGCTACCGCTGATCAGGAACGTGTCGGCCCGAGCTGCGCGACGACCGTCCCGCCGACCGGGGCTTCGGCCAACGGATGCGGGTCCACCTTGGTCCAGCTGGACCAGCCGGGCTCACCCATCTGCCAAAGGCCGTATTCCGCCTGATCCGCCAGCGGCCCATTTCGGTCGCCTGCTCCTTTGCGCCCTTGGCCGTGCCCCATGTTGGGTTATCGAACGCGATCCTCGCCCAGTCCCGCGCCATCGGCGCGAACAGGCGATAGGGAGCGGCGAACGCCTGAAAGGTCGCTTCGTCGAACTCCTTTGCGCCGAGCGGATAGTTGAAGAAGCCGGTCCATCCATGCCGAACGGCGCGAAACCGATCGCCCCCCGCCCGAGCGTCGGCCAGAGGAAGCGGGCATAATCGCGCGCGTTGCCGATCTCGGGCACCATCAGAGCATTGTCGGGCCGCGCGTATTTCTCCAGAAAGCTCGACACCGCGACGGGATCGGCGTGTAGATGTCCGGCGCGAGCAGGTCGATATGCGGCGCGGCCGCTTTCCAGACGGGATCACGTTCCAAATTGGGTCCGCCGGACGGCCCGACATTTCCGCCTTCATCGGTGAATGCATCGCCCAGCGCGGCGTTGACGTACATCGGCAGCGGCTTCACTGCTTTGCCGGCTTCGGCGATCTCGTCGATGTAGCGCGCCAAATGCCAGGTCTGGAAATATTGCTCGGCGCGCTTGCCGAATGTTTCGGTCCAGCTGCCCGGCTTCACTTTCAACGCCTTGGCGAGTTCGGTCGGCACCGGCCCATGGAACAGTCGATCGGCCGCAGGGGCATGATCGCGCGCCAGCCCGTAGCTGCCGGCTTCGTTCTCTGGCTGGACCATGATCACCACATGGTCGCGGTCGATCTTCGCCAGATGGCGCATCAGCGCGACGAAGGCACGTTTGTCGGCCTCCAGCGTGTTCGGTCCATGCGGGCTCAAGGCGTAATGGGCAGTGCCGTCGGCCTTGCGCATGCGCGGAAACCGCACGGTGTCGCGCTTCACCCATTCGGGCGCATAGCTGTTTCCGGTGTTCTTCCACGTCGCGAACCAGAGCAGCACGAGGCGGACCTTCCGCGCGCGCCGCCTGCTCCACCAACGCATCGAGGAAGGAGAAATCGAACTTGCCTTCGACCGGCTCGACCTGCTCCCACGCGATCGGCATCTCGAGCGTGTTTGCGTGCATCGCCTGCACGACCGGCCAGACCTCGGGCAGCATCGCGGGGTAATTGCTCGAATTATTCGCCTGCGCGCCAGCATCAGGAAGGGCCCGCCATCGACGATGAGAGCGTGGCGCCCTCCCTTCGATTCGAGCCTGGGCATCTCCTGCGCGGCAGCCGGTACGGCGATCAGGAGCGCCGCAGCCAGAAGCTTCCATTTGCCGGTTATGCTGCGCAGCATCATACTCTCCAAAGTCAGTTTACGCGCCACCGTCAGCGGGTGGAGCATCCGAGCCGCGATACGCGATCGTATGCTCGAGCATCACCTTGCGTACCGGCGGGGCATCGCCTTGCGCTATCGCGGCGAGTTCATCCGCGAGCTGCCCGAGTGCCCATATTGCCATCGAACCAAGCGGCTGGGAAACGGTGGTCAGTTGCGGGAAACAGCATCCGCGCGATTTCGCTGTCGTCGAATCCACAGACCGAAAGCGATCGGGGAATCGCGATTCCGCGTCCACGCGCCACGCTGATCACCGCTGCCGCCCATATCGTCGTTCGAGGCGAAGATCGCAGTCGGCGGCGGCCGGAGCGACAGGGCTTGCTCCGCGATCCCGATGGCTGTCCCGAAGGTGTAATCGCCTTCCCATTGCAGTGCAGGGTCGGACACGAGGCCGAACTCCACCAAAGCGGCTTCGAAGCCGGCGCGGCGTCTGCCCGAAGAGCGATGGCGCGCGTGGCCCGCGATCAGGCCGATGCGCCGGTGGCCGAGCTTGAGCAGATAGGTCGTCAGCTCGAACGCCGCGCGGGTGTCGTCGATGCCAATGGTCGACAGCGAGGGGTCTTCGTCGCTGCAGCCGATCGCCAGGATGCGGATCCCCGCGCCGGTGAGAACGATCCGGAGACGCGCGTCGTCGCACAGCGGCGGGGACAGGATCGCGCCGTCGACTCCGAGAGTCTTCATGTTGGCGAGCGTCTGAAGCGGGTCGTCGTCGCTGCGCACACGCAGAAAGATCAGCTTGATGTCCGGCCGGCTCGGCTCCTCCATCACGGACCCGACCATGTCCCCGAGAATAGTCGCGTTCGGCGCGTCGAACAGGAAGGCGATGCGATGCGCCTGCCGGGTGAAAGCGAGCGCCTTCGCAGTGGAATTGGGAATGTAGTTCAGCTCGCGGACCGCTTGCTCGACGATCGCACGTGTTCTGGGCCGCACCGCTACTTCGCTATTCAGGACCCGCGACACGGTCATCATCGAAACGCCGGCGCGTTGCGCGACGTCCCGCAGCGTGGCGGGCCGCGGCGGACCGGGATGCGTAGTGCCTTCCTTTTCCCGCATC
Organism: Sphingomonas psychrotolerans; assembly: GCF_002796605.1. Lineage (NCBI taxonomy): Bacteria > Pseudomonadati > Pseudomonadota > Alphaproteobacteria > Sphingomonadales > Sphingomonadaceae > Sphingomonas > Sphingomonas psychrotolerans. The sequence goes on along the minus strand of NZ_CP024923.1, from coordinate 642,952 downwards.
ACATCGCCACCGGCCGCGCCGCCGCGCAATGCTGCGCAATATAGTGCGCGTGCGTGGGCATCGCCTCGGCGGTGCGCTTCACGATATCGCGCAGATGCGCCAGATATCGGCTGGTCTCGTCCACGGCGAGCATCGCGGCCAGCGGATCCGCGCTCTCCGGGACGATGTTCTGGCCCAGCAACACGGCGATCCAGCTCTCTTCGGTGAACAGTTCGCCCGAACCTCGGAAGATGCGCCCCTTCCCTCGCCAGAGCGCGATCCGCTGGGCGAGGCTGTCGGGAATCTCCATCGTGCGGCAATAGTTCCAGAGATCGGAATCGCTGCGCTCGGTCGCGTGATAATGCAGCACGATGAAGTCGCGGACATGCTCATATTCCGCGACGAGCGCGCGATTATATTCGTCGATCTCGACCTGGCTGAAGCCACGGTCGGGGAACAGCGCCATCAGCCGGAAGATACCGGACTGGATCAGATGGATGCTGGTGGATTCTAGCGGCTCGATGAAGCCGGCCGACAGCCCGATCGCGACGCAGTTCTTCTCCCACAGCTTCTCGCGCCGGCCGGGGGTGAATCGCAACACGCGCGGTTCGGCGATCGGCGGCTCCTCGAGTCCGGCGAGCAGCGCCTCCCGGGCAGCGTCGTCGTCGATATGCCCGCTCGAATAGACATGCCCGTTGCCGACACGATGTTGCAGCGGGATGCGCCAGCGCCAACCCGCCCGGTCGGCGGTGGAGCGCGTAAAGGGAACCGGAGGCCCGGCCGTCGACGACGGTACGGCGACAGCGCTGTCACATGGAAGCCAGTGTTGCCAGCTGCGATAGGACACCCCCAGCGTCCCTTGGATCAGCAGGCCCCGGAAGCCGCTGCAATCGACAAAGAAATCCCCCTCGATGCGGCGTCCGTCGGCGAGGACGACCGCGGTGAGGAACCCGTCGGGTTCCGATTGTTCGGCGGTGGCGATCTTGCCTTCGATCCGGACCACACCAGCGCGCCCGGCATAATCCCGGAGAAACCGGGCATATAGGCCGGCGTCGAAATGATAGGCGTAGGACAGGCCCGACAGGACGGCCTCGGGGTTGGTGGCCGGCCTGGCAAAACGCCCGCGCGTCGCCGCGGCGATCGCGATCGCATAGTCGCTGATCGGGCCGGGATCGCTCACCGCACGCTGCAGCAAGTGCTGGCGCAGCCAGATCTGATGGAAATTGATGCCCATCATGGGCCGCCCATATTTGCCGAAGGGGTGGATATATCGCTCGCCGAGCTTTCCCCAATCGACGAATTCGATGCCGAGCTTGAACGTGCCCTGGGTCGCGGCAACGAATTCATTCTCGTCGATGCCCAACGCGGCATTGAAGTCGAGCAGCGGCGGTATCGTCGCCTCGCCCACTCCCACCGTGCCGATCTCGTCCGATTCGATCAGCGTGACGCTCAACCCGGTCGCGACCATTCGAGACACGGCGGCGGCGGTCATCCAGCCGGCGGATCCGCCCCCGACGATCACGAGCCGCCGCAGCGGCTGCGAACCCGACGCCCCGCTCATGCCGCGGCTCCCACGGGACCGAAGCGGTTGTTGATGGCGTAATCGATCAGCTCGCGGTTCGACGGCAAATTGGCCACGGCGAATGCCGCCTGACGGCGAACCTCCTCGAATGCCGCCCGGGCATCGTCATGATAGCGATACGCACCGGCGCGCGCCGAAACGTCCGTCTTCCAGCCCATGCCGTAGAGCACATATTGCCAGCTGGCTTCGGTGAAGATGTCGACATTGGGATCGACGTCCAGCTCGGTCGGCGGTCGGAACCGCCACCGTTCCAGCCGTTCGCGCAAACTGTGCGGAATGGAATTCTCCGCGACATTGTCGCGCCAGAAAGCGGAATCGCGCCGCTGCGAGAGACAATAATGGAGCTTGATGAAGTCGCGCGCGCGTTCGTAGCGCTGGAGCATGTTGGCGTTGAACTGGCGCGCGGATGTCTCGAAATCGCCGCCCCATGGGAAAAGGCTGGCGACCAGCCCTGCCGCGACTTCGGACATGACGATCCCGGTGGCTTCGAGCGGTTCGAAGAACCCGCTCGAAAGGCCGATCGCCACACAATTCTTGTGCCAGTTGACCTCGCGATACCCTGCGTCGAAGCGGAACTTGCGGGTCTCGATGCCCTCGGCGTCGGCACCGACATACGCACGCACCAGTTCTTCGGCCCGAGCGTCGTCGGTGTGGGCCGACGAATAGACGTGGCCGATGCCCCGCCGTCGATCGAGGCCGATATCCCAGACCCACCCCGCTTCCTGCGCGGTGGAGATCGTAAAGGATGCAATCGGCGCGCTGCCATCGCGGTAAGGGATCTGGATGGCGACTGCGCTGTCGCAGAACAGCACGTCGCGGCACGAACGATAGGGAACGCCAAGCGCCTTGCCGATCAGTTCGGCGCGAAAGCCCGTGCAATCCACATAGAGGTCGGCCTCGAGCAGCCCGCTGGCTGTGACGACGCCGGCGATCGCGCCGTCCTCGTCGAGCCTGACTTCGGATACCTGGTCGATCAGATGCCGTACGCCGTTTGCCACCGCATGTTCGCGCAGCAACGCCGCGAGCGCCACCGCATCGAAGTGGAAAGCATAGTTGAGGGGAGACACATAGTCGGGATGCGTCGGCAGCTTGGGCGCCCGATGCGCGTCCGCGGCCTTCTTCTGCGGGTTGGCGACTTCGTCCCAGTTCACATCGCCGCCCACGCCGAGGAGCCAGTAAGGCAAGAGTTCGAGCCCTCCCCTCGCCTCCGCATTCTGGAAAGGGTGCGCGTAATGGTCGGGGCCGGCTCCACCGGGCGCATGGCGCCAGTGAACGAACTTCGTCCCCTGTTTGAAGCTGGCCCCGCACCGGCGAACCAGCTCGGTTTCGCTGATTCCGATGGTGGAGAGCGTGCGCCGGATCGTCGGAAAAGTGCCCTCGCCCACGCCGAGGATGCCGATATCGCGCGATTCGACCAGCTGGATCGATACGCCGCCCGGCAGGTCGGCGCCGAGCCGTTTCGCGAGATACCCGGCGGTGAGCCAACCGGCCGTACCGCCGCCGACGATCAGAATGCGCTTGGCCATGGCACCTCTCGGGCTGCGGGCGATCACCGGAAGCTAGTCTCCGATGATCGCCGTCGCATTGTCAAAATGCCAAATTGATCCCGGTGCTGATCCGTCGATCCGTCTGGAACCAGCTGCGGCCGTAGAGTCCGCCGCCGGGATAGCCGCCCATCAGCGTGCGCTGGGTCGAATTCATCAGGTTCGTGCCCTGAACGCTGAACGAGAAATTCTCGGTAATCTTGAACCGGATGCCCGCCTCCAGTTGTCCGTAGTTCGCGCCATAGATCGGCAGCGCGATCTGGGTGTTGTTGGCCGTACCGTTGGCGTTCGTGACCACCCCCGGCGCGCTGTAATAAGGATAGCTCGGATTGGTGCCATTGCTGTTGGTGGATTGGAGATATCGCGAACGCCAAGAATAAGCGATGCGCGCCGAGATCGCCTTGCGTTCGTACAGCAGTGAAGCATTGAAATTGTGCCGCGACATGCCGACCAGCGGGGCATCGTTGCGAGTCACGCCGTTGATGTCGCGATACAGGTCGCCCGGATTCTTGCTGTCGATGAACGTGTAGTTCCCCTCGAAGCCGAAGCCGCCGAGCCAGCCGGGCAGCATATCGAAGAAGATGCGTCCGCCCACTTCCACGCCCTTGACCGTCGCGGCTTCGGTCGCGTTGAGATAATCCGTGGCAGCCGCGGTGACCGTTTCGGTAGCACCGCCGGCGAAGCGGACGGTCACCTGCCGCTCGGTGAGCGAGAAGATCGGCAGGTCCGTCAGCCGCTTGTAGAACGGGGCGAGGTGGAACGAGGTGCCCGGCTCGGGATAATATTCAAAGGACATGTCGAAATTGTTCGACATTGTCGGCTTGAGCAGCGGGTTGCCCGTTTCCGCCGTGAAGTTGGTGAAGAGCCCGGGGCCGCCCGGAACCGGATTCGACGTAGTGGCGACCCCGACGGTGCCCGACGCGCGCAGTGCATTGAAGGTCGGCAGGTCGAGCGTGATATTGTAGCCTGCGCGGATCTTGATGTCGTCGGTCGGCGAGAAGTCAACGTTGATCGACGGCAGCACCCGGGTGAACGAAGTCTTCCCGCCGCGCGGCACCGCCTCGCCGACCAGCTCTTGCACCTGGCCATTGCGAAAGAAGATGGCAGGATTCTGCCGGATATAGCCGCTACCTTCGTTCTCGATGTGAACGACGCGCGCACCGATGTTGCCGGAAATGCCTCCCGGCTCGGTCGATCCGAAGCGCACCAGCGCATAGCCCGCGGTCGTCACGGTCTTGTTGTCGACGCGATCGTCGGGAAGGATGAAACCGATCGGGCGAATGCCCCCGTGGCCGCCATAGCCGGTCTGCGGCAACGGTCCTGAGGCGGAGCAATCGAACTCGCGTCCGGTGCAGAAGCCGGTCGGCGGCGACGCGGTCAGCTGCGCGCGATCAAAGCGACGAACCAGCGCGTCGGTCGGGAACATCAGATTCGCCGGCAGCACTGCCTGACCGTGGAAGAAATTGTCGAAGACATGGAGCTCGACGTCCCCCGGCGCAGCATTTGCGTAGGTCAGCTGCGGATCGCCGTTCCAGCCGCGACCGAGCGCCGCCCAATTATAGCCATTGGCCATGTCGCGTTCGCTGCGCTCGGCATAGCGGCCGCCGACCTTGATCGCGCGGAAGAAGCTGTCGTCGAACTTGTATTCGAGATCGAGGTTCGCCGAGTCGAGCCGACCCTTGTTGTCCTCGTCGTGCGGCATCGACGCCGTCCAGAAATAGTTCGCCGGATTGGCGAAGGCTGCCTGGGCGTTGCCGGGCACCGTCACCCGGGGCAGATCGCCGCTCATGTCCATGCCGAAGCCGGCGGGGAACTGGATGTCCCGGAACACGTCGAGCCGGGAGAACACCTGCGACGAATCGACGCGCTGGATCGCGCCCTTCACTGACAACGGACTGTCGGCGGGCGACCAGTCGAAACTCAGCGAATAGTCGCGCGTCCGCGTGTTGCTGGAATATGCGCCCTTGTTCCCGCCGCTGGTGATGGTGCCGCCGGGCAGGAACGTCGCGGGATCGCGATTGTAGAAGGACGGCGACGAGATCAGCACGCCATTGTCGTCGAATTTGCTGTCCGCCGGGTTCACCGCAAGCGACTGCGACGAAACGAACGCACCCCAGTCGCCGGAGCGGTTCTTGTAGCGCGACTGGAAGAACGTGCCGGTGAAGGTCAGTGCCTCGGACGGGGCCCATTGTACGGCGCCGTAGATACCGGTGCGGGTGCGCTGGAACTGCTCCTCGCCATACGTGTACCCGCCCGGAACGTAATAGTCGCTGCCCGCGATGCGGGTGCGGAAATACGGCTCGACGCGGAAGAAATGCGAGGCTGAGCTGAGGCGGCTATACGCCACGTCGGCGAGGATACCGATGTCGCCGATCGGCGTGGACCAGCGCTGGCTGACGAGGATCGAGCCGGAGAGATCGGCCTTTTCCGCAAGGTCCCCGACGCTGAGTTCGCCGTTGGCGGAGACATGGAATCCGGGCGAAAAGTCAAACGGCACCTTGGTGCGCAGATCGATCTGGCCGCCGGTGCCGCCCTCGATGAGGTCCGCGGTCGACGCCTTGTAGACGTCCACTGCCGCCATCAGCTCGGGAGTGACGTCGGCGAATTGCAGCGCGCGGCCATTGTTGGCGCTGAAGATCTCGCGGCCGTTCAGGCGCGAGGCAACGCCGGTGAGACCGCGGACCTGAATACCCGAACCCTCGACCGAATAATGATCGGGGTCGTTGAGCGCAGCGAAGCGCACGATGGTGACGCCCGACACGCGCTGGAGCACTTCGGTGATCGAATTGTCGGGGAGCTTCCCGGCATCGTCGGCGACGACGGAATCGATGATCGTTCCTGCATTGCGCTTGCGATCTTCCGCCGCCTGAAGCGCAGCGCGGCGCCCGGTCACGGTAATCACGTTGCCGTCGTCCGCGCCGGCTTCCTGCCCGGCGGGCACATCCTGTCCACCCTCCCGAGGCCGGATATCCGCACCGGCCGCCGGCTGGACGCGCGGCGTTTCCTCGATCGTTGCGGGGACGTGTTCATCGGCGGGGCTCGCGGCCAGGGCCGGGCCGGCAACACCAGCCATCAGCGCCATCAGTGAGACGCCGCTCACGACCGGTCGTCGAGCTTGCCGATCTGCGCGCGGTGATTTCGCCATTCGATCTCCCCTCCAGAAGGGCCGCGGCAGGGCATTCCCGCAGCCACGCACCACGCCTCTAACGGGCAAGGTAGCGCTAACAGGATTATTAGTATTACCGTTCGACGTCCAGCAATAATCTTATCAATCAGCGCAAGTCGGCTCAAGAATCGGTCGAGTCATCACGAAGCACTGATTTGACCTCGCGTTGATAACGTTACCAGTTCCGCGGCCAACGTGGAAAGCTTCGCAACGGTCCTTCAAAGCCACACGGCGCCGAACTGATCGCGGTGTCATTCAAGTAAGTATATATATTATCACGGTTTATGCGTTTTGAGGTATGATTTGTGCGTTTACCTATGAAGGAGTGCTCCACCCGGAAATACGATGGGTTGCATGCCGTCGCGCAGTTCAGCATGAGAGCGCTAACACCGCCTGCCGGGACGTCGCGGATGTCTCGCAAGGTGCGCGCAGGTGCGTTCGGGTATTTTTTTCGGACGTACCGGATAATTTTCACGGCCATGGCGGCGCAGAAGGCCTGCAAATGGTTGGTGATTTGCGGAGGGGCACGACATTTTGATGGCCGATAGCCGAACTCTGCAACGCGTTGAGCGGCATGTCGGGCATGACGAGATCGTCGCGATTCTAGGCTCGGAAATCCTTTCAGGAACGCGCCCGGCGGGAAGCAGGTTGCCTACCGTATCCGAACTCTTCGAGCGCTTTGGCGCATCGCGCGTGCTCATGCGGGAAGTCACCAAGACGCTGGTCGCAAAGGGGATGGTGACGGCGAAGGCGCGAGTCGGGACCCGCGTTCTGCCCCCTGAACACTGGAACTGGTTTGATGCAGACGTGCTCGCCTGGCGCGTCGACGTCGGGCTGGATTCGGGTTTCGTCGAGCACCTGAGCCAGATGCGGCGGGCGGTGGAGCCCGCGAGTGCTGCGCTCGCTTCACGAATGCGTACGCCAAACCACGTCGCAGCGATGCGCGCTGCGCTTGCGGCAATGGCGTTGGCGGGAGCGAACCGCCACGCTTTCGCGAAAGCCGATCTGGAGTTTCACGTTGCCGTCGCGGTGGCATCGGGCAACCCGCTGTTTCGGTCTTTCGCCAGCGTGATCGAGGTGGCGCTGGGGGCGTATTTCTCCTTCAGCACTCCGAATCAGCCCGAAGACATGGCGGCGATCGTCGCGGCCCATGCCGCGGTCGCCGACGCTATCGAACAACGCGACGCCGATGGAGCGGCGATGGCCATGCTGGCGGTCGTCAACGAAGGGCCGGACCGGATCGCGAAACCGGCCGGCGACGGTCTCCCCCGGGGTTTGGCGGCGGAAAGGACGGAATTTCGAAACGTGGAGCAGACAGGGTGACTTCGGCAGGCTGCGGATCACGCTTGCTGCCAGCGGGCCCGGCCGCTTTTGGTCCTCGAACGAGACCTGCGCGTCAACTCGCCGGAGGGCGCTGAGCACTCCGCAATCGAGATCGAGGAAAACGGGAAGATCGTCGCTCAAGGCGCACGGGTGCGTTAGCATCGAGAGCTGAGTATCGGCGAAAGCGCGATGCGCGGTCCGGCGTAATGATGTTGTCGCGAAGCTGCGCCACCGCGGCGCGCATGCAGGCGCGCCGGCGGAATCCTATCGATCCAGTTGCGCCGCCCAAGGCATCTGCGCGGCTGCTCGCCGGCGTCGCGGCCTTCCTCACCTATCTGGCGATGTACGCGTTTCGAAAGCCGATCGCCGCGGCGACCTATGCGGATGTCGCGCCCTGGCTCGGCTGGCTCGACTACAAGACCGCGCTGCTGCTGGCGCAAGTGATCGGCTATGCGCTCTCGAAGATCATCGGCATCCGGGTCATCGCCGAGCAGGGTCGCAACGGGCGCGCCACGACGATCCTGTCGCTGATCGGCGTCTCCTGGCTGGCACTGCTTGCCTTTCCTCTGGTCCCGCCGGGCTGGGGCGTCGCCTGCCTGCTTCTGAACGGACTGCCGCTCGGGATGGTCTGGGGCCTGGTGTTCGCCTATCTCGAGGGGCGACGCACATCGGAGATCCTCGCGGCCATGCTCTCGGCGAGCTTCATTCTATCGTCGGGCCTGATGAAATCGGTCGGAACGCTGCTGCTCCAGGCCGGAATCGGCGCGTTCTGGATGCCGGCGCTCACCGGCCTGCTGTTCGCGCCATTGCTGATCGCCAGCCTGTGGCTGCTCGATCGCACCCCGCCCCCCGACGCCGAGGACGAACGCCAGCGCGGGCGACGCGCCCCGATGAACCGCGCCGGGCGCATCGCATTGCTGCGCCGCAACTGGCTCCCGTTGACGATGCTGATCACGGCCTATGTGGCGCTGTCCGCGCTGCGCGACTTCCGCGACAATTTCGCGCCCGAGCTGTGGGCCGAACTCGGCTATGCGGATATGGCTTCGATCTTCTCGCTCAGCGAGGCGCCGGTCGCGGTGATTGTACTGTGCGGGCTCGCGGCAGGGGTGCTGATCCGCGACAATATGCGCGCGCTGCTGGCGCTGCATGCGGCGATCTTCGCCGGCGCGCTGCTGCTCGCCGGCGGGACGCTCGCCTTCCAGGCGGGCTGGATCGGGCCGCTCGCCTGGATGATCCTCGTCGGGACCGGCCTCTATCTGGGCTATGTGCCGTTCAGCGCGATGCTGTTCGACCGGCTGATCGCGACTCTGGGCCAGCCCGCCAATGCCGGCTTCCTCATCTATGTCGCCGATGCGGGAGGCTATGGCGGCAGCGTCGGCCTGCTGCTGTACCGCAGCCTCGCCGCGCCGAAGATCGCGTGGCTGCGCTTCTTCATCGACTGTGTCTACGGCGTCGCTGCGCTGGTCGCGCTGCTCACGCTGTTGTCTGCGCTTCATCTCGCCGCGCGCCCGCAGCGTTGGACGCGCGACCTGGGGCTGAGGCCGAGCGTCAGTTCGTGACGTGGATGCGCGTACCCGCACCTTCCGCAGCCTGCACGATGCCGACCGGCGGCGAACGATCGGTGACCAGATCATCGACTGCCTCGAAACCCGCGACGTGCACGGTCCCCTCGCGCGCGAACTTGCTCGCGTCGGCGAGCACCATCACCCGCCGGGGACGGTCGAGCAGCGCACGCTTGTACGCCGCCTCCTCGGGCTCGAAATCGAGGAACCCGCGCTCCGCCTCGATCGCCCCCATCGACAGCACGCAAATATCGGGAGCGAAGCCGCGGCTATAGGCAATTGCCTCGGCGCCGAAGCCAGCGCGGTAATCCACGTTCATCGCGCCCCCCGCTAGAAACAGCCGGGTGTCGTTACGGCCGAGCACTTCCTGCGCCACTTCGAGGCTGTTGGTGACGATGGTCAGCCCCCGCACCTGTGCCAGCGCGCGGGCAAACCAGAACGCGCTCGTGCCCGAATCGATCAGCACGGTCATGCCGTCCTCGACTAGCGACGCCGCCCGCGCGGCGATGGCCCGCTTGGCATCGGCATTTTCACCGAGCCGCAGCCGATACGGGGCCTCGAGCAGATTGTCGGGCAAGCGGACTCCGCCGTGCACTTTATAGACGCGGCCGCTCGCCTCGAGCTGCTTCACGTCGCGGCGGATGGTCTCCTCCGAAACGGCGAATTGCCGGGCAAGCTCGGTGATCGAGCAGGAACGCCGCTCCTCGAGTAAATCCAGGATGGTGGCGAGGCGCGTGGACTGAATCACGGACAGATCCTGGGCGAGACGGAAGCCAGGAGGTCTCGCGCATCGCGCGTCAAAATACAATCCCACAAAAATCCACATCCATCATTGTTCTTACCACAAATCGTCACATCATTGTCATTGCCTTTGCCTAGTTGCTGCATCGCAACATCGGGCGTTGTCGCCTGTCCAAGGAGGGTATCCATGCACATTTGGAAAACCGGCGCGGCGCTTGCCGCGATCGTGACCGCCACGACCGGCGCCTACGCCCAGACTGCGCCGAACAGCGGCGAGACAGTGGCCGCGCAGGAAGCGGGCAACGACATCGTCGTCGTCGGCCAGGCGGTCAGCTTCGCAAATACCAAGGTCACCGAGGCGATGATCGAGCGTCTGTCGGCACTCACCAGCGTCAACGACGTGCTCAACGAATTGCCCGGCGTGCTGGTCACCGAAGGCGACGCGTTCGGCTCGTCCGACTGGGCAACGTCGATCACGATCCGCGGCTTCACTACCAATCGCGACACCCAGCAGATCGGCACTACGATCGACGGCATCCCGAATGGCGGCTCGGGCTATGGCGGCGGTTCGCGCGCCAATCGCTATCTCGACGTGCTCAACCTCGCGACCGTGCAGGTATCGCAGGGCACTGGCGACATCGCCTCGCGTTCGAACGAAGCGCTGGGCGGGACGCTCAATTATGTCACGTCGGATCCGGCGCAGGAACGCCGGTTGCGCGTCGTCCTTGCCGGCGGCGATTATTCGTCGCGCAAGGCCTATATCCGGGCGGACACCGGCGAGATCGCGCCGGACACCTATGCGTGGATCAGCGCCTCGGCATCGCGCTCGCACGACTGGATCGACGGCTCGGGCCACAGCCGCCGCGATCATCTCGCCGGCAAGATCACCAGCAAGCTCGCCGGGATCGATCTGACTGCTTATGCCTCCTATGACGACGCCGACGAGTCCGAATATGGCTCGGTCTCCGCCGCGGGGTTCGCCAACAATCCCCATGCCGACGGGCTGCTCGGCGAGTGGACCGGCATTCCCTATATCGACCAGAATTATCGCTCGGGATCGCGTGCGCTGCGCAAGAATTTGCTGGGCTATTTGAAGGCGCATGTCGAGGCGGGCGAAATCAACCTCACCGTCTCGGGCTATGGCCATAAGATGCGCGGCCGCGGCGACTGGATTCCGCCGTACCTGGTCGACGTCACCAATGACGGCGCCGGGGCGCCCAATAGCGAGTTCCTCGGCGGCGGCACCGTGCGCGGCGGCGCCAATATCGGCCAGATCTATTTCGTCACACCCACCGGCGCCACCGCAGCGATGACCGCCGGCTGCGTCGGCTCCGCCGGAATCCCCGCCCAATATGATCCGTCCTGCTATGCAGCGGGCTCCGCCCCGGTGCAGTCCTATCGGCACACGCATTACAAGAACCGCCGCCTCGGCGCGCTGGTCGACTTCGACTGGAAGCACGAATTCGGAGACGTCACCAATCTGTTTCGTGCAGGCATCTGGTACGAGAATGGCCGTTCGAACAACGTGCGCGACTGGCACAAGCTCACCGATGCGCGCGTGGGTTATGCCTTCAACGACAAGCCCTATTGGGTGCAGTTCAGCACCGATTACGGCGTCGACGAGTTCATGTATTATGCCGAGGACGTGTTGACCTGGGGCGGGCTCAGCGCACGCTTCGGAGTCAAGCAGTTCTTCCTCGATCAGACGCGGCAGGAGTTGCTCAACGATCGCGCCAGGACCGCGCTGGAAAGCCATTCCGATCCTTTGCTGTCGGTGGGCCTGACCTGGGCGACGCCGGTCCCCGGGCTGGAGGTGTTCGGCGGCTATTCGCAAAACTTCGCGGCGATCTCGCGCGGGCTGCTCGAGCAGGACGAGGCGGTGGTGCGTGAAATCGAACCGGAAACCGCGAACAATATCGAGCTGGGCGTGCGCTACAGCGGCACCCGCCTCCAGGGCTCGCTGACGGTCTACGACATCAAGTTCAACAACCGCATCATCTTCGTCCCCTCGGACTTCGTGACCGGCATCGACTATCTCGACCAGGTCGACGGCATCTATCTCAATGTCGGCGGGATCAAGAGCCGCGGCGTCGAGGCGAGCCTCGCCTATCGCTTCCCGGGCGGCATCACGCTGTCGGGCGCCTACACCTATAACCGCGCCAAATATCTCGGCAGCGGCAATCCGGCGCAGGATGCGGCGATCGGCATCACCCCGGGGGTGCAGGTGTTCAATTCGCCCAAGCATATGTTCGTCGCCTCGGCCGATTGGCGCAACGATGGCTGGAAGGCCGGCGTCTCGTCCAAATATGTCGGCGACCGCTTCATCGACACCGCGGGGAAAGGCGTCGCGGAGAGCTTCATCCTGACCAACGCCTATGCCGGGGTCGATCTCGGCGCGGTCGCGGGGCCGCTCAAGGGGCTGGACTTCACGCTCACCGTCAACAACCTCACCAACGAGCGCTATCTCGCCGGCGCCGATGGCGGCTCGGCCTTCCTCGGGGCGCCGCGCACCGTCACGGCGTCGCTCACGCTCGATTTCTAGATCCGCTATTGCAGGCCCTGCCGCACGACGCGGCGGGGCCTACGCAACATCGACCGGGGGACTGAGCCGAGATGACCGATATCCGCCGTCGCACATTGCTCAAGGGCGCGCTCGGCGCAGCGGCATTTCCGGCTTCGATCGCCCGCGCGCTGGCGATCCCGGCGGACGTGCGGTCGGGCACGCTGAAGGATGTCGAGCATGTCGTGATCCTGATGCAGGAGAATCGCAGCTTCGACCATTATTTCGGGACGCTGCGCGGCGTGCGCGGCTTTGCCGATCGCTTCCCAATCCCGCTGGCGCCTGCCGTGCCGAACGGCCCGGCACGCACCGTGTGGGAACAGCTGGATCGAAAGGGCGACGGCGGACCGCGCCTGGTCTCCCCCTTCCATCTGGCGACGCGGCGCGAATGGGCGCTGATGCGGATGGAAGGCACGCCGCACGGCTGGCCCGACGCCCAGCGCGCCTGGGATCAGGGCCGCATGGCGCATTGGCCCGAGGCCAAGACCGAACGCGCGCTGGGCTATTACCGGCGCGAGGACATCCCCTTCCAGTTCGCGCTCGCCGACGCCTTTACGATTTGCGACGCCTATCATTGCTCGGTCCAGACCGGCACCAACACCAACCGGCTGTTCCTCTGGAGCGGCACCAACGATCCGTCGGGCCGCGCCGGCGGCCCGGCGATCGCCAATTCGCACGACAGCTTCCCCGAAGATGGCGGCGCGGCCGAGCCCTATCGCTGGACCAGCTATGTCGAACGGCTGCAGGCGGCAGGCGTCGACTGGCGCATCTACCAGGACATGGCCGATAATTTCACTGACAATCCCCTAGTCGGCTTCGAGACCTTCCGGGCAGCACACAAGCGCGCACCCGGTGCCGATCCGGCGCTTGGCGAGCGGGCGCTGCAGACCCGCGCAGTCGATGCGCTGCGCGCCGACGTGCTGGCCGGCCGGCTGCCGCAAGTCTCGTACATCATCGCCACCGCTGCGGGATCGGAGCACCCCGGTCCGTCAAGCCCGGCGCAGGGCGCTGCCTATACCGCTGACATACTCGCCGCATTGACTGCCGATCCCAAGGTGTGGAGCCGCACCGCTTTGCTGATCATGTTCGACGAGAATGACGGGTTCTTCGATCATGTCCCGCCGCCGGCACCGCCCTCACGCGATCCGGCCGCTCCCGACGGAATTGCCGGCGCTTCCACCGTCAGCACCGCGGGCGAATATCACGACGTGCCGAGCGCCGCCGACGCCGCAGTCGACCTGCCCGAGTTCCGCGGACGCCCCTATGGCCTCGGGCCCCGTGTCCCGCTCTACGTGATCTCGCCGTGGAGCCGCGGCGGCTGGGTCAATTCGCAGATATTCGATCACAGCTCGGTGATCCGCTTCCTCGAGCAGCGCTTCGGGGTAAAGGAGCCGAACATCTCGCCATGGCGGCGCGTAGTGTGCGGCGACCTGACCTCCGCATTCGACTTCGCAAAGCCGAATGTGAAGTTCCCCGCCGGAATCCCGGACCCGCGGGGCGACGCGGTGCGCGCCGCATCGATCAAGGGTCAGGTCGTCCCCAGGGCGCCCGCGGCGCTCGATCCGCCAGAACAGGAGCCAGGCACGCGGCCTTCAAGGCCCCTCCCCTATCATCTAACCGTCACCGAGACGCGCACTGGAAGCGACATTGCCCTGACCTTCCACGCGCTGGGCACCGCAGGCGCGGTATTTCATGTCTATGATCGCCTCGCGCTCGATCGACTCCCGCGGCGCTATACCGTGGCAGAGGGCAAGCAGCTGACGGGCGTTTGGCAGGGCGTCGGAGACGACGCAGCCTATGATCTGTGGATCCTCGGGCCAAACGGCTTCCATCGCCATTTCGCCGGAACCCGGTCGGACGCGGCACTCGCTTCCCAATTTCGTTGGGAGTTCGATCGGCGGAAGCGAAGCGTCATCCTCGTCGGTGCAGGGGATGGGCTGATCGTGACGCCCAACGCCCACCCTGCACAGCATCTCGAATGGCGCGGCTCTGGCGCGCGCAGGCACGCCTGGCCCCTCGCGAACACGGATGGCTGGTACGATCTTTCGCTGACCTTTCCGGGCGCGCCAGGCTTCGTGCGGAGAGTAGCGGGGCGCCTGGAGCAGGAGGGCGCGCCTTCACGCGCGTGACGGAGGGACCTCGTCGGGCCGCAGCGTAAGGACGCGAACGCCGTCACCGGTCACCGCGACGGTGTGCTCGAACTGTGCGGACAATTTCCCGTCCACGGTGACGACCGTCCAGCCATCGTCTTCGGTGTGGACCATCCTGCGGCCCTGATTCAGCATCGGCTCGATCGTGAAGACCATGCCCTCGCGGAGCGTCAAACCGGTTCCGGGCTTTCCGAAATGCAGTATCTGCGGCTCCTCGTGCATCTCGCGTCCGATGCCGTGCCCGCAATAGTCCCGCACGATCGAATAGCCGGCGCGCCTGGCATGCCTCTCGATAGCGAAGCCGATGTCGCCTAGCCGCGCGCCGGGCCGGACGGTGTGAATGCCCTTCCACATCGCCTCATAGGTCGTCCGGACGAGCCGCTGGGCCGCGGGCGAGACCTCGCCGATGCAGAAGGTCTTGCTCGAATCGGCAATATATCCGTTCTTTTCCAGCGTGATGTCGAAATTGACGATATCGCCGTCCTGCAACACGTCCTCGGTGGACGGGACGCCGTGGCACACGACCTCGTTCCTTGAACAGTTCAGGACGAAGCCATAGCCATATTGGCCTTTGCTGGCCGGCCGCGCGCCGAGTTGATCGACGATCAACGCTTCCACCAGATCGTTGACCTCCATCGTCGTCCGGCCGGCCAGCTCCTGACCGTCGAGATACGTGAATACCGACGCCAGAAGGCGACCGGATTCGGTCATGAGCGCGAGCTCCGCCGGCGATTTGATCATTCGGTGGCGACTGCGACATCGTGAGGATCGACGCCAGCCTCCCTGAGTTCACGGCCCATGATTTGCTGGAATGTCAGCTGCGGATTCAACTCGCAGAGCATCCCGATCTTGATCCAGAATGCCGCCTGGGCGTTGATCGAGCGACAGGACACCCTGCTGGCCTTGCGTAGCTGTTCGTGCAGCTCCTCCTCTATGTTGACGATACCCATCAAACCCTGCCGACTATACGAATCATATATGGATCATATTGTCGGCAGGGATAGAGGGCAAGCCGCCATTGCCGGTCTAACGTATCGTCACCAGAGTTTGGCACGCACGGCGACGCGGAGCGTGCGCCCCCAGGAATCATATTGGGGATAGGTATTGAACCACGCGCCGGTGCCCGCATCGGCATAGCCCGCCATCGGCGGATCCTTGTCGAACAGGTTCTGGACGTTGAACCGCACGTCTATCGAACGGCTGATCGGATAGGTCAGCGCCAGATCGAACAGGCTCAGCACCGGCATCTTCGGGATCAGCGGATAGGTGTCGGTGTTGCCCGGCGACGGGCGCGAGGCGAGCGGCGCGTTGGGCGCCAGCTTCGAGTTTTTGGTCGCCGACGCATAGCGCCAGAGCAGGGTCACGTTCCCCTTCCACGGCATGCCCCAGCCGATCGAGGCATAGTGACGATATTTCGGCGAGGGTTCGGCGCAGAAGAAGCCGAAATAGCCTAGGCACGAATAGACCGGGGAATTGGGCGCGAATTGCCGGTTGTAGGTGGTATTGAGGGTCCCGTTGAAGCCGAAGTTGAGCGTGCCGATGTCGACGCCGATCAGCTTCGACGGGTCCGCCCAATTGTAGCTCAGTCCGAAATCATAGCCCTTGGTCTCGACGAAGCCCGAATTCATGTAGCGCGCGTTGATTTCGGTCACCGCGCCGGTGCCGGCATCGCGCGTGATCAGCCCGCAATAGAAAGAGACGTTCTGGTTGAAGCACTGGTCCGCGACCAGATCGGTGCGGATCCATTCGAACGCACCGGTGATCTTGATCGCGAAATAATCCAGCGACGCGGTGAACCCACGCAGGAAGCGCGGCTGCAGAACCACGCCCGCGGTGACGCTCCGGGAGCGTTCGGGCTGCAGGTTCGGGTTGCCGCCCGGCCGGTACAGCACCGGGCACAGCCCGTTGGTGTCGCATCCGCCATAGGTGGTCAGCGAATCATACTGCTGCCGGGTGATCCCGCTCGCGGCGCATTGTTCGAAGCTGTAGCGCGTCAATGTGGACCCGGTGCGGGGCGGTGCGCAGAAATCGCGGAAACTGCCGGTATAGGGAGCCGCGGTCTGAAGCCGCTCGAGCACGCCCTGGCGCAGCGCCTTGTTGAGGCTGCCACGGAAACCCAGCCCGGCGAACGGGCGATAGGTGAAGTCCGCCTTCCAAGTGTGCACGAGCTTGTCGAGCGAGCGATAGTCGGAGATGCGATAGGCGCCGCTGACGGTCAGTTCCTCGACGAACGGCTTGTTCTGGACCAGCGGGAGTTCGAGTTCGCCGCCAAGTTCGTTGACCACGTCCGACGAGGCATAACGCGACCACCAGTCATAGGCGCCGCTGCCCGATTCCGACACGCGGTTCCAGCGGTGCTCGGCGACGATCGCGAAACCGAGCGCGCTGTTCGCGAACGGGCTTTTCAACCCCAATGTGCCCAGCGTTCCGGAAACCGAACCGTTCAGCACGATCTGATCGATCTGGACGCGGCTGCCGCCGGTGCGGGTGATATAATCCCATACCGCTTCGTCGGGCGGAGCGGTGCTGAACGCGTCGAGCGGCACGCAGTCGGGATCGGTACCGTTGATCACCGACAGACAGGTCGGCTTGCCGTTGACGCTGCCCACCTGCATGGCATTGGTGAAGCGGGGGAACATCAGCCAATAATCGAAAATATCGCTGCCGTTGTATTTCTCGATGCGCCGCGATTTCTGGCCGCTCAGATCGAAGCGGATATCGTCGGTGATGTTGCCGCTCAGATGCGCCGCGCCGCGCCAGTCGCTGACG
The DNA here is from genome assembly GCF_002796605.1 of Sphingomonas psychrotolerans. Taxonomy (NCBI): domain Bacteria; kingdom Pseudomonadati; phylum Pseudomonadota; class Alphaproteobacteria; order Sphingomonadales; family Sphingomonadaceae; genus Sphingomonas; species Sphingomonas psychrotolerans. Next base: position 625,576 of record NZ_CP024923.1, on the reverse strand, counting down.
TCGTTTCGATAGTCATTGGTATAATCCGGCCGGAAGATCGTCATCGAGAAAGGCGCGGTCGCGCCCGCGACGCCGGCATTGGCGCCGCACACGATCGCCGCTTGCTGCGGGCTCATGAACGGGTTGTCGCAGGGCATTTCGAATTCGGGAGCATAGAAGCCCACTGCCTGCGCATTGCGGCCCTGCTGCTTGTATCGGGTATAGAGGAAATTGGCGTCGAACTTGAGCGAGGAGCTGAAGTCGAAGCTGAAGAAGCCGCCGGCATTATAGGTGCGGGTGCTGCGCTGGAGATAGTCGCGCTGGGGCACGCGGACGATGTCGTCGGGATCATATTCGCGCCAGTTGCGCGATCCGTCCGTGGCGTTGGTCCATTCGCCGCCGCCTGCGGCGAACCAGTTGTAGGGATTGTACTCGGTGAAGCCGCAGGTCCAGGTGTCGTTGGTCTGAACCGGAACCCAGGGCGGGTTCATCTGGAGCGGGCAAGCGGTGTGATCGAACTTGCTGAACGCCATCGGCACCGTGCGGCGAAAGCTGCCGAACAGGCTGAAATTGCCGCGATCGTCGGCGAAATTCATGCCCGCAGTCAGGCTGGCGAAATATTGCTGCCCGCCCCACACGTTGCGGTCGGGCTTGGGATAGCCGGCCTCGTCGAGCAGGTTGAGCATGAACGCATTGTCGTTGGTGCTCTGCTGGGTGCTCGCCTCGGCGTTGAGTTCGAGCCCCTCGTAGCGCCGCTTGACGATGAAGTTGACCACGCCGGCGATCGCGTCCGAGCCATAGACGGCCGAGGCACCGCCGGTCAGCACATCGACTCGCTCGACCAGCGCCGAGGGGATGATGTTGACGTCGTTGGTCATCCGCTCGCCATTGAGCAGATTGAGCGTGCGCCCGGTGCCCAGCTTGCGCAGGTTGATCCGCGCCGGCCCGAGCCGGGGATCGTTGCTGCCGCGTTCGCCGAGCATGGGCGCGATCTGGGGAATCGCGCTCAGTGTCTCGTCCAGCCGACCCAGCCCGCGCTGCGTGAGCATTTCCCTATCGACGACCGTGATCGGGGTGGCGGTGGACACGTCGGTGCGGCGAATACGGGTGCCGGTTACGAGGATGTCCCCGCCGGATACGCTGCCCGGCTCCTCTTGCGCCTCGGCGCTTTGAGAGGAAGGCTCGGTTTCCGCCGCTGACGATTCCGGTACGCTTTGCTGGGCCAGGGCAGGATGCGCCAGCATCAAGCTCAAAACAGTCGCGCTGACTCCACACCATCTACGGCGTTCGTTCATTCCGATTTCTCCCTGTTACTGCACTTCTTTGGAATGTCAGTATCGTAGCCAGAATATGGTATACCAAATGGCGTGCAAGCACGATTTGTCGGCCCGAACTGTTGAGCCTTGGCTTGCCCCTCAGCGAAGAATATCGCTTATGCTGGTACCATACCATTCACGTCGAAATGGTACCTTTGGGCGACCCTCGCCCCTGCCCCTCACGGCCATTCACCGCTTTCCACCGCTTATCTGAGCCATAATTCGCGACAAATTCTGCATTTTCTGCGACGTACCGAAAACGGAGCCAGTCGCTCCAATGGTATGCTTTGGCTATGCCTATTGGTACACCTGTGGGCCATGTCGATCCCGGATCGTGACAAACAGGCGATGCCGCCGGCGTATCCTCGGCGCTAGAGTTCGACATCCAGGCGGCGCATCCGCTCCGCGCTTGTGAAGGAATATGTGATGCGTTTGCGACAGACGATTCTGCTGTCATCGGCCCTGACCTGCTTCGCCGCCGGCGCGCAGGCGCAAGAGGCCCCCGCTACGCCGCCGAGCGAAGCCGCAACCCAATCGGGCACCGATGCTGCCGGCGAGGAGATCGTCGTCACCGGCTATGCCAGCAGCCTTCGCCAGGCGATCGAAGTGAAGCGCAATGCAAACGCAGTGGTGGACGTGATCTCGTCGGAGGACATCGGCAAGTTCCCCGATCGCAACGTGGCGGAATCGCTGTCGCATATTCCCGGCGTCTCGATCGATCGCCGCTTCGGCGAGGGTGAGAAGGTAGCGATCCTCGGCACCGATCCGGCGCTCAACCGCATGCTGCTCGACGGCCACGGCCTCGCCTCGGCCGATTGGGGCGGCAACGACAATGATCCCAGCAGCCGCACCTTCAATTATTCGCTGCTCGCCCCCGAGCTGGTCGACCGGCTCGAAGTCTACAAGTCGCCAGAGGCGCGGATCGAGGAAGGCAGCCTCGGCGGCACCGTGATCGTCCGCACGCGCCGACCGCTGGAGCTGAAGGCCAATTCGATCTTCGCGTCGGGCGGCTATGCTTACAATGACCGAGCGGAGAAGGGGAACATCCGCGCCTCCGGTCTTTACAGCTGGAAGAACGAAGCGGAGACGTTCGGCGCCCAGATCGCGGCCACGTACGACAAGCAGAATCTCGTGCGCTCGGGAGTCGAGTTCTTCGGCTATGACAATGCCAACGGTTCCGGCAGCCCGTTCATGACGACGAACGGCGCGGGTCAGCGCGTGCTCAAGAACCCGAACGCCGTGATCACCGGCGGCACCCTCGCCGACCTCGACAAGGCGGCGTCGCCCTTCGGCATCAACTATGCCTATTTCCAACAGCAGCGCGAACGCGTCAGCGTCGCCGGCACCGTCCAGCTACGCCCGTCGAGCGACCTTACGCTGACACTCAACGGCACGCACATCGAAGGCAATTACAACAATTACAGCCAGTCGATGTACACGATCCCCGGCGCCTGGACGGGCGACGTGTTGCAATCGGCGACCATCTCGAACGGCGTGGTGACCGATGCCAGTTTCGGCGCCGCCACCGGCCAGAGCGCGCAGCTCGACACGCTCGTCCGTCACACCAAGCTCAAAACCGACAATCTCAACTTCTTCGCGGACTGGGAAGGCGATGACGGCGCCAAGCTGTCCTTTGCCGGCGGCTGGAGCAAGGCGACTGGCGGGCGGAACCCCGAATATCTGTTCAACGTCCAGACCCGGTTGCCGTTCAGCTATTCGATCAGCCCGACCTCGGCCAACGTCAATTTCGTCGGTGATCTGACCAATCCGGCGAACTATTTCACCAATCCGAACAACAACCCCGCGACGATCGAGGGCAGCCCGGTGCTGATCAACGGGACGCCGCTGGTCGCCGCGCAGATCGGCGGGCTCGATTACAGCGTCACCACCGACAGCGACATCTATGCCGGTTTCGACGCGACCGTGCCGGTCGGCGGCCTCTTTACCGAGATCCTCATCGGCAGCCGTTTCAACCACCATGTCAACCGCGTCGATGCGCGCGGGGTGAACACCTATCTCCAGCAGTCGCTGCTCGGCTCGCAGCTGGGTGTCGACACGTCGGTGACTCCCGAGGGCATCTTCAGCGGCACCGGTGGCAGTGGCAGTGCGACTCAATATCTGAACCTGTCGCAGCAATCGGTGGTCGACATCCTCGCTGATGCGATCAATTCGCCGCTCGTCGACAAGGTCGGCGCCTCCACCCGGGTGAAGGAGACAGTCGCGGCGAGCTATGTCCAGCTCAACTTCGAGCACGGCGGACTGCGCGGCAATATCGGCGGACGACTGGTCTATACCAAGGATGTGTCGCAATATGCGTTGACGCTGCCGACACCGGCGGATCCCAATCCGCGCCCGGTACCGACCAGTACCGCGACCGATTATCTGAAGTTCCTGCCGGCGTTCAACGTCGCCTATGAGGTCAACCCCAAGCTGATCTTCCGCGGCGCGGTGGCCAAGGTGATCTCCCGGCCGCGCTATCAGGATCTGGCGGCCTCGATCACCCAGAACGACGTCACTTATGACGCGGGCGGCGGCAATCCCAATCTGAAGCCGTATGAATCGACCAATTACGAAGTCACTGCGGAATATTATCCGGCGCCCGGCGCGCTGCTTTCGCTCGAGCTCTATCGCCGCGAGATTTCCAACTACATCGTCAACACGCGCCAGGAAGGCGTGACGCTGTTCAACTCGCTGACCGGGCAGCTAGAAAACCGGTACAGCGTGTCGCAGCCGGTCAATGGCGGCAAGGCGAAGGTCAACGGGGTGCTCGTCCATGGCCAGGCGGAGATCTGGGGCGGGTTCGGCATCCAGGCGAATTATGCCTATCAGGACAGCAGCACCTCGACGACGCTGAATACCACCGAGAAGCTCAACCTTCCCTATCTCTCGAAGCACACCGTCAACATCATTCCCTATTTCGAGAGCGGACCGTTCCAGGCGCGTCTGAGCTACAATTACCGGTCCTCTTATTTCCGGACGATCGGGCGGCTGGGCTCGCAGGAAATGGTCGCACCCTATCATCAGCTCGATGCCTCGGCGGCGTTCAAGCTGACCGACAACGTCACCGTCTCGGTTCAGGCGCAGAACCTGCTCGACGAGACCTATCTGCAATATAGTGGCACGCCCGATCGGCCCTCGGCCTTCTACAAGAACGGCCGTACCTTCGTGGGCAGCGTGTCCTTCCGCATGTAGTGCGCGTCGCATCCGGGCTCTCTGCGGGCCCGGATGCAACGACCTCACGGCACGGTATACGCCGAACAATCCGGCAGTTGCGATTCTGGTTGATAGGCGCCCGCGGCGACATCGAAGCGAAACTTCCGGGAGAAGCTGCACTCGGGATCGCGTTCCTGCACGAGATCGGATTTCCTCAGCCGGGATTTCGCGGTCGAATCCTCGAGCCGCGAAACGCCGCGCGGAAAGGCGTGCGCCGTGGTGACGTAGGAGAAAATCGGCAGGCCAGCCGCGGCCTCACGCGCAAGCCCGAGGCTGGCCGAGAAGCTGTATTCGTCATGGCAGGCGCCGCGGCGTTTCTTCATGTCGTTTTCGCCGAAACACGCGCGGATCAACAGCGACGCGCCGATGGGCACAATCAACACCGGCTTCGCGGCCGCTTGCCCATCGGCGGAGACGCGGAACAGCCGCAACTCGGTGGCACTGCCTCCCCCTCCGGAATAGGCAGTGCTGGTCCGCGTTTCGACGCCCGCCAGAAAGCCCCCATTCTTCAGAAGGATCAGGCCCGGCCAAAGCGAATGCGTCTCATTCGAATAGGCTTCCTCCGCAGGCGGTGTCGGCGTGGGCGCGGCGGCATTGCCGGGGCGAACCGCCGGCAGGACCTGCCCGTCCTCCTTCTGCGCCTCGATCAGAGAGAGGCACCATCGTGCATCCGCGGTGCAATATTGGCCGGAAGAGCCACTATGCGAAACGAGCGGCACGATCCGGTCGCCCGCAAGATTCTCTGTCGCGGTCACGCCTGGCGTGGCCCGCTGGATCAACATCATGGCGAGGAAGAAGCTCAGGGACATGTGCGCTCCGGGAAACCTTGGATCGCCCCCGTACCATCCGATAGCGGCAGGGTCCGCAAGCTATCTATCGCTTCTCGAACCAGGCCTGAAGGCGCCGCATTTCCGCGGGCGTGATCGATACCACGGCACCGTGTTTGGCTTGCGAGAAGTTCGTCGCCTTCATCGGCGACCCGGGCTCGTTGAAGCGGCCGAGATTGGTGAAGTGCACGAAATCGCGCGTCTCGGAAAAGCCCATATTGTTGACCGGCTTCGCGCCGTAAACGTCGTACATCAGCACCCAGGTGTCGGTGCCGTGCCGCCGCCACAGGGTCGGCGCTTCGGTCGCGACGGTCTCCGGGTCGATCTTCGCGGGATTGAACGCATAGCCGCGATTTATCTTGCGCGAGATCGCCTGGCGCAGATTCCCCGGCTTGTCGTGCGCCACGTAGAAGAGGTGATATTTGTCGCCGACTTTGGTGATGTCGCCGTCGATCGTGGCCTTGCCCGGAATCGGGTAGCGGAACAGGTCCCGCGGCGGAGCAGTGAGCGTAGTGAACCCGGCATCGGCATAGGAATAGACCATATGGTCGGTCTCCTTGCCGTTGCGGGTCGAATAGGAGACCATCATCTTGCGCTTTTCGGGGTCGTAGATGGTCTGCGGCGCCCAGGCCGAGCCGATCTGCGCTGTCGACGGAAACAGTCGATCGACCCTGACGCTGCTGTGCGTCCAATGCACCAGGTCCCACGACTTCATGAAGATGAGCGCGCGGTTGTTCCCCCAGCCGTGGATATCGCCGTCGCGCTGCCATTCGGTGCTGCGCAGCCCTTCGCGCTTCGCAAAGATGTGGAGATCGGTCATCGCGAGATAGAAGGCGCCGTCGGGTCCGCGTGCGATGTGCGGATCACGCACGCCTTTTTGCTCGGCGATATCGCGGCCGCGCAGTACCGGCTCGCCGCTATTGACGTCGGTGAAGCTGTAGCCATCCGCCGAGACGGCGAAGTGAAGCGAGTGGGTCTCGTCCTTGAAATAAGCTAGCAGATAGGCCGAGCGCTCCTTTTCCGCCGGCGGCCGGCCGGGCTGCGCCACGATGCGCTGGACGATCTCGAGTTGCTTCGCGGCGGGCGCACTCTGCGCGGTCGCGGGCGCCCCGGACAGCAGCAGGACGAGCGCAGAGGCGCTCGCAGCGAGCAGACACTTCATCATGACGCCTCCCTCGACGGAACTCAGAACCGGAACTGCGCGCCGAGATAGAATTGCGCGCCGGTGTGACTGTAGACGAACGTGCTGTCGCGATCCGAGTCGATATATTGGCGATAGCGCCGGTCGAACAGGTTCAGCCCCTCGAAGCTCAGCTTGATCTTGTCGGTGAGCTGATACGACACCGACAGATCGAAGATGAGCGACTTGTCGACGCCTTCCAGGTCCTGGAGTGGATTGTTGGCCGGCAGCGCGATGATGTACGGCCCACGATACGAGCCCGAGATACGCGCACTCAGCTTGCTGTCCTCATAATAGAGCGTGCCATTGAACGCGTCGCGCGAAAGCCCCAGCAGATCGCGCTCGGTGGTGTTGCTCGAGCTCGCCGCGAGGAAATAGGTGATCGTCGATTTCACGTGGGTGTAGTTCGCCAGCACGCCGAAATTCCTGAGGAAGCCGGGCAGGAAAGTGAAGGCGTGCTGATAGTTGATCTCGAAGCCTTCGAGCGGGCCGCCCGGCGTATTCCGCGCCTGGTTGACCGTGAACACCGAGACATTGGGATCAAGGCCGCTGTTGGTGCCGAGCAGGCTCGCCGGCAGCCCGGTCTGGTTGAAGGTCATCTGCAGCGCCTGGTTCTGGATATAGGACTGGATGTCTTTGCGGAAATACGCCGCAGAGAGCAGCGAATTGGGCGCGAAATACCATTCGATCGCCGCATCGTAGGTGGTAGCGCGGATCGGCTCGAGTAACGGATTGCCGCTGTTGACGCTGGGCGTGCCGCTGATCACGACGTTCGCGCCGGGGCTGAGGAAACCGAGCTCGGGTCGCGTCATGACCTTGGCGACCGCGCCGCGGATCAGCAGCCTGGGCGTGAGATCGGCCACCAGATTGAGCGACGGCAACCAGTCTTCATAGGCGTGGTGTACGGTCACGAACTGCGAGATCGACGCGGCATAACCGGTCGAATCGAGCGAAGTGCGGGCATAGCGCATGCCGACATTGCCACGGATCGGAGCACCGGCGGCCGACAGGTCGAAATCCACCTGACCGAAGGCCGAGACGACGTCCTCGCGCACCCTGCGCGTGCCGCCGAGATTCTGGATGAGCGCGAAGTCGCCGGTGTAATTGTCCAGCCCGTAACGCTTGGCAAAATCCTGATAGTTGATCGCGACCCATGAGCTTGGGAACACGCCTTCGCGCATGCCCTCGCCGAAGCCCTCAACCAGATGCGTCATGCCGGCGAGGTCGGACGGGCTCACAGTCGGTACAAGGAAATTGTTGGCGCGCTGATACGGCAGGATGCTGAAATCGAACCGGTCGACATGCACTCCGCCCTTCAGCGCGAACCCCTCGGTCGCCTTCCACGCGAAGTTGCCCTCGATCATCTTGTTGACGTTGTCGATGAAGGAAGGCGCTGCGCGGATCTCGGCGCTGCCGGGTGCCAGCGTGTACTGGTTGGGGTCAGTGACATCGAAACCGAAGCCGATCGTCGGCTGGTTACGGTCTTCGCGGAAATCGATGGTTTGCCGCGTGTTGTTGCGGCCGAACAGGAAGGTGGTCTGCTGGGTCTGGTCGTAATTGGTGCTCGCCTTGCCGGCGAGAAAGTTCAGCTTGAGCCGATCGGTGACGTCGAACTTGCCGTAGAGCGAATATTGGGTGAAGCGGCTGCGGAAGCGATCATATTGGGTGTCCGACCGCACATCGACGCCGTCGAACACGCCATAGTCGATGTCGTAGACCGTCTGGCCGAAATTGGCGCCCTGGGTGTGGCTGGTACCCGCTTCGCGGAGAATGGCTTCGCGGATCGCCGTCTGCGGCTTGCCGAAATTCGGTGAAGCGATCGCCCGGGCGAACGAAAAGCCCTCGAGCCAATTCTCCTCGCGGAACACTTTATAATCGGAATAAAGCAGGTCGCCGCCGATCTCGATGCCGGGTGCGGGTTCCCACTGCACCGATCCGGTGACGCCGAGACGCTTCTGATCGTGATGGAATCGGCCATAACGCGGCAGCCGCGGCAGAAAGACCGTGGAGCGGTTCACCAGCGCGTAATTGGTGTCGGTCGGGCCGGGACGCGGCACGCCGGTTGCGCAATCGGTGGCCGTCGTGCCCTGCCCCGGGTTGAGTGCGGGTGAAACCGGCGCCGTGCCCACGGGCGAGCAGAATCCGCCATCCACCGTGGCAGGATTCCAGCCGCCCGAGCCGAACTGGTCCTCGTAATAATCGCGACGGCTATAGGCGGCGGAGGCGAGTATACCGATCCGGCCGATGCCGGTCTCCCAGGTGTTGGAGATCAGACCGCTGAATTTTGGATCGATGTTTTTGGCGAGCGTGTTGTATCCCGCCTGTGCGCCGAGCGCCAAGGTGAAGTCCTTGTAATCGAACGGCCGGGCGACGTTCAGATCCACCGTCGCACCCAGCGAGCCCTCGATCGTCTCGGCGTCGGCCGTCTTGCGGACGACCAGATTGTTGAACAGCTCGGACGCGAAGACGTTGAAGTCGAACCCGCGCCCGGTGTTGGTGCCGCGATCGGACGTCGTCGCGCCGGAAATCGCCTGCGCCTCCATTCCGTTGATGCGGACGCGCGTGAAGCTTCCCGAAAGGCCGCGGACGGTGATCGCGCGCCCTTCCCCGCCGACGCGGTTGATCGAGACGCCGGGAACGCGCTGGAGCGATTCGGCCAGATTGTTGTCGGGGAAGTCGGCGATGTCTTCGGCCTTGATCACGTCGATCGCCGAAGTTTCCGCGCGCTTGGCGTTGAGCGCGCTGCCCAGGCTCGCGCGAAAGCCGGTGACAACGATCTCGTTCTCCTGCGCTGGTTCTTCCGTCGCGGGTGCCTCGGCGGGTGGCTCTGGCTGTGCGGTTTGCGCCAACGCGGTGCCGGCCGCGAGCAACACCGCCAATGGAGAAGCGCCGCACACCAACGCCGCACGCGCAATCCTGAACCCAGCCATCCTCGTCTCCCTCTTTATCATTCGGGACCGCAATCGGCCTTCCGAATCTCATTTTTCGCAATGACGTTCCATCATATGATTAAATGAAAAGTCTGATCAATGCGATTTTCGGTGGATGGTGACGAAATGCGACAAAATGCGCGGACCATAGTCCACGCATTCAGGCCTGCCCGAGGGTGGCGACGCGTTGTGAGCCTAGACCAGCGCCGATTGCGGCGTGCGGATGCGTGCGGCGAGGATCGCGACTGCCGCAACCAATCCAAACGCTCCCGCGATCAGAAAGGCCGGCGTGTAGGTCCCCGCCCAGGCTCTGATCGCACCCGCGCCGAACGCCGCAGTGGCTGCGCCGAGCTGATGCCCCACCATGATCCAGCCGAACACGATCGGCGCATCGCGCTCGCCGAAGTTCACATTGGCGAGCTTGACCGTGGGCGGTACGGTCGCGATCCAGTCCAGCCCGTAAAACATCGCGAACACGAGCAGGCTGGACGCGCTGAAGTCGAGGAAAGGCAGCGCCAGCAGCGAGAGTCCGCGCAGCCCGTAATAGACGAACAGCAGCTTGCGGGGATCGTAGCGGTCGGTCAGCCAGCCGGAAGCAGTGGTGCCGATCAGATCGAACAGCCCCATGAGCGAGAGCAGGCCCGCCGCCTGTACCGGGGCGATGCCATGATCGCCGCAAAAGGCGATCAGATGGGTGCCGATCAGCCCGTTGGTGGTCAGCCCGCAGACGAAGAAAGTGCCGAAGAGCAGCCAGAACATCGGCGAGCGGCTGGCGCGGAACAATGCAGTGAACGCCAGCGCCGGCGTCGCGGCCTGTTTGAGCGGCGGCGGCGCGACTTCTCCGGTTTCGCCGAACCGGCGCACGCCAAGATCCTGCGGCCGCTCGGGCACGAACCACAAAACGAGCGGGATCACGCAAGCGCTCGCGATCGCCACGGCAAGCGCCACGGGGCGCCACGCGCCGCCTTCGGCCAGCCATGCCAGCAACGGCAGGAAGACGAGCGCACCGGTCGCGGTGCTCGCAGTCAACATGCCCATCACCAGCCCCTGCCGCGTCGCGAACCAGCGATTGACCACGGCCGCGCCGAGAACCGACGCGACGGCGCCGCTGCCGACGCCCGAGAACACACCCCAGCTCAACACATATTGCCACGGCTCGGACATCCACAGGCTGGCGAAGGTCGACACCGACATCAGGACGAGCCCGGCGAGCATCGTCCGCTTGATCCCGATCGACAGCATCAAAGCGGCTGCAAAGGGTCCGACCAAGCCGTAGAGCAGGATGCCGATCGCCGCTGCGGCCGAAATCGTCGCCCGGTCCCAGCCGAAATGCATCTCGAGCGGCAGCATCATCACGCCCGGTGCCGAGCGCAACCCAGCCGAGACGAGCAGGGCGATGAAGGTGACCGCGGCGACGATGCTGGCATAGCCCCGCGCGCGCAGTGGCATCCGGGCAAGGATCGCAGTCATGTCAATGACTCTCCTGCCGGGCGAGGCTCGTGATCGTGCGAAGCGCGGACTCTAGTGCCGCCCGTTGCGCTTCGCCCATCGTGCCGGTGATCTGCGTCTGGACGCGCTGCCAGCTATCTTCGGCACCCTCCATCGCTGCACGCCCCGCTGCCGTCAGCGAAGCCAGCCGTGATTTGCCGGGTCCAGGAGCAATGCCAACCCAACCCTTTGCTTCAAGCGGCGCCAGCGCGCGATACAGCGAGGTCCGGTCCATCGCGAGTTGCTCGGCGAGCCGGCTGAGCGCGAGCGGCTCGCCGCGCCCGACATGCCGCAGGATGGCGAACTGCGCTGTGCTCATCCCGCAATCCGCAAGCGCCTCGTCATAAACGCGCGATACGGCGCGCGCGGCCTTGCGCAATGCCGTGCAGACGCAGGGACTCTTGACCGAATCATGATGCATATACATGATGTATCTGCATCACGTCGATCAGATCAAGTCGAGACTATTCAGCTCTGGACCATCGCCCTCCCCGCGGCGCGCCCGCTGAACAGGCAGCCACCGAGGAAGGTCCCCTCGAGCGAGCGATAGCCGTGCATCCCGCCGCCGCCGAACCCCGCCGCCTCGCCCACGGCGAACAGCCCCGCAATCGGTTCGCCATCGGCACCGAGCACGCGCGCATCGAGATCTGTCTCGAGCCCGCCCAGCGTTTTCCGCGTCAGAATGTTGAGCCGCACCGCGATCAGCGGCCCGTTGGCGGGATCGAGGATCGGCCGCGGCGGCGCGGTGCGCATCAGCCGCTCGGCAAGGCCAAATCGGGCGTTGCGGATCCCCATCAGCTGGAAGTCCTTCGAAAAGCGATTGCCGAGTTCGCGATCGCGCATCACGATCGAATCCTCGATCTTCCGCGGATCGAGCGACGTCCCCTCCCCGACCCGGTTCATGCCGGCGACCAACGTGGCGATATCGTTCGCGACGACAAAGTCCTCGCCATGCGTCTTGAACGCCTCGACGGGCTCCGGCGCGCGGCTCCGGCTGGTCACGCGGCGCAATGTCCGGCGCAGGCTGCGGCTGGTCAGATCGGGGTTCTGCTCGGAACCCGACAGCGCGAATTCCTTGCGGATGATCGACTGGTTGAGCACGAACCAGCTGTATGGATTGCCGCCTTCGAGCAGGTAGCGCAGCGTTCCCAGCGTGTCATAGCCCGGCAGGAACGGCGGCGGCAGCCGATCGCCGCGCGAGTCGAACCACATCGACGAGGGGCCGGGCAGGATGCGGATGCCGTGATCCTTCCAGATCGGCCGCCAGTTCCGCAGCCCCTCGACATAATGCCACATCCGATCCGGATGGATCAGTTGCGCCCCCGCCGCCTGCGCGATGCCGATCATCCGCCCGTCGACATGCGCCGGCACACCGCGCACCATGAAGGCCGGCGGCGTGCCCATCCGCGCGGGCCAATTGCGCCGGACCAAGTCGAGGTCGCCGCCGATCCCGCCCGAGGCGACGATCACCGAACGCGCGCTCAGCCGGAAATCGCCGACCGCGTCGCGCGAACTCGCAGCGCCACGCTGGACATCATCGGCAGCAAGCCGGGTGCCCGAAATGCCGGTGACCCGGCCGCCTTCCGTCTCCAGCGCATCGACCCGGTGCCGCCACAGGAAACGCAGCTTGCCATCGCGCTCCGCCGCACGCGCCAGCTCGGCAAAGGGTTTGACGACGCCCGGCCCCGCCCCCCAGGCGATGTGGAAGCGCGGCACCGAATTGCCATGCCCCTCGGCGCGCCCGTCGCCGCGTTCGGCCCAGCCGACCACCGGCACGAAGGATATCCCGAGCCCGCGCAGCCAGGCGCGCTTCTCGACCGCCGCGAAGCGCACATAGGCCTCGGCCCAGCGCAGCGGCCATTTGTCCTCGGGCCGATCGAACCCCGCGGTACCCAGCCAGTCCTGCCACGCGAGGTCATGGCTGTCGCGGATGCCCAGCCGGCGCTGCTCGGGCGAATCGACGAGGAACAGCCCGCCGAGCGACCAGAAAGCCTGTCCGCCAAGGCTCTGCTCGGGCTCCTGCTCGACCACGACCACCGAGGCGCCGCGCGCCACCGCCTCGCTCGCCGCGACCAGCCCCGCAAGCCCGGCGCCCACCACGATCACATCGGTCTCGCGCGGGGCCATCAGCGCAGCTCCCGCCGCAGGATCTTGCCGACATTGCTCTTGGGCAGCGGCGTGTCGCGAAGCTCGACGATCGAGGGCACCTTATACCCGGTCAGCTGCGCCCGGCAGTGCGCGCGCACCGCTTCGCTCGAAAGCCCCGCCCCGCGCGGATACACGACTGCCTTGATCCGCTCGCCTTTCACCGGATCGGGAATGCCGATCACCGCCACCTCGGCCACGTCCGGGTGGGTGGCGATCACTGCCTCCACCTCGGCGGGATAGACGTTGAAGCCCGAGACGAGGATCATGTCCTTGATCCGATCGATCAGCCGCACTTCGCCATCCTCCCCCATCACCCCGACATCGCCCGTGGCGAACCAACCGTCGTCGGACAATGCCACAGCGCTCTCCTCGGGATGCCCCCAATAGCCCTGCATCACTTGCGGCCCGCGCACGCACAGCTCGCCAGGCTCGTCCAGCCCCGCCCAGCTGCCGTCGGCGCGGCGCATCCGCACTTGGGTCGAGGGCACCGGCAGGCCGACGGTGCCGGTATAGCCCATCACCCCCGACGCCGAGAAATCGACAGGGCGGATGCACACCACCGGCGCGCATTCGGTGAGGCCATAGCCCTCGACCAGCGGCTTGCCGGTGACCGCTTCCCACCGCGCCGCGACTTCGGCATGCGTCGCCATGCCCCCGGCGATAGTGAGCCGCAGCGCCGAGAAATCGCGAGTACGGAAATCGGGATCGTCGAGCAGGCTGGCGAACAAGGTGTTCACCCCGGCCATCCCGGTGAATCGCTCCTTCTTGAGGATCCAGCTCACCCGCTTCGTATCCCGCGGATTAGCGATCAGGATGTTGCGTCCGCCCACCCCATGAACATCAGCAGGTTCGCGGTCAGCGAGAAGATATGGTAGAGCGGCAGCAGTGTGACGTTGGTCAGCACCTCATCGTCATGGATCTGGCTGAGCACCCAGGCGCGGCCCTGCAGCACATTGGCGACGACGTTGCGATGCGTGAGCATCGCGCCCTTGGCCACGCCCGAAGTCCCCCCGGTATATTGCAGGAAGGCGAGGTCGCCCTGCGCGACCTCGGGGCGGCAGAACGTCAGCCGGCGCGCGCGGCGCATCACCTGCTTCCACCGGTGCATGCCGCCTTTCGGCCACGGCGCCGGCTTCTGCCCGGCGAAGCGCAGCATGAGCCCGATCGCCGGCCCCTTGAGCGTGCCGAGCATGTCGCCCATCGACGCCACCACGACTTGGCGCACCGCGGTCTGTTCGCGGACCGACGCGAAGGTCGCGGCGAACATGTCCATCACCACCAGCACCACCGCGCCGCTGTCGCGCAATTGGTGCGCCAGCTCGGGCGCGGTGTAGAGCGGGTTGACGTTGACCACCACCGCGCCGGCGAACAACGTGCCGAACAACGCCGCCGGATACTGCAGGCAATTGGGCATCATCAGCGCGACGCGGTCGCCCTTTTGTACGCCCATGCTCTGCAGCCATGCCGCGAAGGCCTTGGCGTCGTCCAGCATCGCGCCATAGGTCCGCCCGCTGCCGAGGCTGACGAACCCGACGCGTTCAGCATAGCGCAGCGCGTCGCGTTCGAAGAGGTCGGCCATCGTCCCCGCCGAATCGAGCTCGGCGTCGATGGTTGCGGGAACGCCGGGACGGTAGAAGCGCGTCCAGAAGCGCTCGGCCCAAAGCCGATCCGCGTCGTCCTGCGGGACCGGCACGGAACTCATTTCTCGACCACCGCGACCACGCCCTGCCCTCCCGCCGCACAGATCGAGATCAGCCCGCGCCCGCCGCCGTTTTTGTCGATCATCTGCGCCAGATTGGCGAGAATCCGCCCGCCGGTCGCCGCGAACGGATGGCCCGCCGCAAGCGAACTGCCGTTGACGTTGAGCTTCACGCGATCGATCGACCCCGGCGGCGTATCGCGGCCCAGCCGCTCGCGCGCGAATTCCGGGTCCTCCCATGCCGCCAGCGTGCACAATACCTGCGCTGCGAACGCCTCGTGCAGCTCGTAAAAATCGAAATCCTGGAGCCTGATGCCGAGCTTGTCGAGCATCCGCGGCACGGCATAAGCCGGCGCCATCAACAGCCCTTCGGCACCGCTCACGAAATCGACCGCCGCGGCTTCGCCCGCGCGCAGATAGGCGAGGATCGGCAGGCCCCGCGCCTGCGCCCATTCCTCGCTAGCGAGGAGCACCACCGCCGCACCGTCGGTCAGCGGGGTCGAATTGCCCGCGGTGAGCGTGCCTTGCTCGCGATCGAACACCGGCTTGAGCCTGGCGAGCTTGTCGATGCTGCTGTCGGAGCGGAGATTGTTGTCGCGCGCCAGCCCGCGCCAAGGCACGATCAGATTGTCGAAGTCGCCGCGATCATAGGCGGCCGCCATATTATGGTGGCTGCGCACCGCCAGCGCGTCCTGATCGGCGCGCGAAATCCCCCAGCGTTTGGCCATCAGCTCGCAATGCTCGCCCATCGACAGCCCGGTGCGCGGCTCGGCGTTGCGTGGCAGTTCGGGTTTGAACAGCATTCCCGGCCGGACCTTGACCAGTGCCTTGAGCCGCGCGCCCGTGGTTTTGGCGCGATTGGCGGCGAGCAGCGCCTGGCGGAAGCCTTCATTGACCGCGATCGGCGGGTCCGACGTAGTGTCGGCGCCGCCGGCGATGCCCACGTCGATCTGACCGAGCGCGATCTTGTTGGCGACGAGAATCGCCGCCTCGAGCCCGGTGCCGCATGCTTGCTGGAGGTCATAAGCCGGCGTCTCGGGCGAGAGGCTGGTCGAGAGCACCGCCTCGCGGGTCAGGTTGATGTCGCGCGCCTGCTTGAGCACGGCGCCTGCGGCGACTTCGCCCAGCCGCGCCCCGGCAAGCCCGAACCGGTCGACCAGCGCCTGCAGCGCGGCGGTGAGCATGTCCTGGTTCGAGGCCTGGGCATAAGCGGTGTTCGAGCGCGCGAAGGGGATCCGGCTGCCGCCGAGGATCGCGACCCGGCGCGGTTCACTGATGCTGAGCATGTACTTCCTTTTCGAAGACGAGATCGCGGCCGAGCCGGCCGACCAGATGGAGCCGTTTCCCGGCGCCGTCGCGCACCGCAAAGGCAGTGCCGCCGTCCAAGCGATCGGCGAAATGAGTCACGTGCCCGGGCAGCAGTATCGGCGCCCGGAACGCGACGTCGATCATGATCTGCTCGTTCGGCGCTGCGGGGAGCACCCGCGCCAGCGCCCGCGCTTTGGTCCACATCCCATGCGCGATCGGTCGCTTGAAGCCGAACAGCCGCGCGCCGAGCCACGACATGTGGATCGGGTTACGGTCGCCCGAGAGATGCGCGTAACGCGGCGCCACTGCGCGCGCGATCGCCTCGGTCCCCGCCTGAGTCGTCGCTGCATCCTCGTCGGACAAGGCCGCGACCAGGCTGCCGAGCGCAGAGGGCGTACCGCGCCGCAGATACACGCTCTCGCTCCGCCACACCGTCGTGCCGCCGCGCTGCGCTTCGGCGCGGATCGTGAATGCCTGACCACGCGGGTGCGACTGGAACCCGCCGAATTCCGCCGAGACGGTCAACCGGTCACCGATGTTCAGCCGGCCCTGCTGGACGATGCGATTGGCGATATGGACCGTTCCCGCCAGCGGATACGGAAAATCGCGTCGCATCATCAGCGCGAGATGGAGCGGGAATGCGAGCAGATGCGGCCAGGTTGGGGGCATGCCCTGCGCTTCGTCGAACCCGCACAGGGCGCGATACTCGGCCAGCGGCGCGGCTTCTATCGCCAGATCGGGACGAACCAGCCGCACGTCCGGCAACACCGGATGCTTCGACGCCGATTTCGCTAGCGTCGCAAGGCCCGCCAGCAGCACCGCACCCGGCGAGGATGGACGCTCGACGATCAGCGTTTCGCCCACCGCGCTCAAGCCCCCAACAGGCTCTGGCCGCAGACGCGGACGATCTCGCCCGAGATGCCCGCGCTGCCCGGATCGGCGAGCCAGCCGATCGTCTCGGCGACGTCCTCGGGCTGGCCGCCCTGCCCCATCGAGTTCATCCGCCGCCCCGCCTGGCGGATCGTGAACGGCACCGCGGCGGTCATCTGCGTCTCGATGAACCCCGGCGCGACGGCGTTGGCGGTGATCCCCGCGGGCGCCACTTCGCGTGCGAGCCGCTGGATCCAGCCGATCACCCCGGCCTTCGAAAAGGCATAATTGGTCTGGCCGACATTGCCCGCGATCCCGCTCAGCGAAGAGACCGCGACGATCCGCCCGCCGCCGCGTATCTGCCCGGCATCAAGCAAAGCGGCGGTGACGCGCATCGGCGCGGCGAGGTTCACTTCCATCACCGCATTCCAGCGGTCCGCGTCCATCCGCGCGATCGTCTTGTCGCGGGTGATCCCGGCATTGTGGACGATCACGTCATATCCGCCCCTCGCCCGCGCATCCTCGACGATCCGTCCCGGCGCGTCGGGCGCGGTGATGTCGAGCGCGAGCGCGCTGCCGCCGAGCCGGACCGCCTGTTCGGCGAGCGCCTCCTGCGCCCCGGGCATATCGAGCCCCACGACATGCGCGCCGGCCCGCGCGAAGCTCTCGGCGATCGCCGCGCCGATCCCGCGCGAGGCGCCGGTGACGAGCACAGTCCTTTTTTGACCGGTCGGCCCCACCGCCGCCACGCCGACACGGATCGCCTGCCCCGAGGCATAGGCCGAGCGCCCCGAAAGCAGGAAACCGAGCGTGCTTCCCAGCGCCGGCTCGCCTTCGACCGGCACATAGACCAGTTGCGCCGCGATCGCCCTTCGCGCCTCCTTGGCGAGCGAGCGCAGGAAGCCCTCGAGCCCGCGCCAGATCGCCGCCGCCTCTTCATTCGGCGCCTGAGCAGGATCGTGCGCGAGCAGCACGATACGGCCATTGGGCCGCACCCCGCGCAGGCTGTCGTGGAAGATGCGGTATAGTTCGCCGGTCCCCGCGACCGTCGCACAGCCGGTGGCATCGACGATCAGCGCATCGGCGCCCGCCTCTACGGCGCGCGCCACGCCGAGCCGTTCGAGCTCGCGCGTCAGCAGCCCGCCCAGCCGACCGCCCCCGGCATCGGCGACCAGCGCCGATCTGGCCAGGCGCACCGGATCGCGATCGATCGGCACCGGCTGCGGCAGCCCGAGTGCGCCGGTCAGCCAATGCCCGACCCCGGAATTGGCGAAGTCGAGATAACGATCGCTCATTCCGCCGCCTCCGCCAGCGCGCCCGGCTTGCTGGAGTCGAGCTGGCGCAGGCCTTCGGCGAGCCCGAAATCAGAGGGGAAATCATCGACCTGGATCGCGATATCGGCATGCTCGGCGAAGCGGGTGATCGCCTCGCGCTCGCCGCCATCGATCAATCCCTGTGCCTGAACCTCGGCCGCCCACGTGCCGAGCGCGCGGAAATTCTGCGGCAACCGCGCAATCCTGCCGGCGCGGATCGCGGGACGCAGCCGCGCTTCGATCGCCGCGACCGCGGGGTAAAGCTCGAACGCGACGTGCGTGGCGGCGATCGAATCGACTTCCATCCGCGGCGTCCATGAGCCGGCGAGCAGCCGATCGCGCGCCGGCCCGTGCGACTGGACGAGCTGCGCCACTGCGGCGGCGGCGCGGTCGTCGGGTGCCGAGAACCGTCCGCCGAACGGCCGCACCAGCAGCCGCAGCGCGATCGCCGCGAACCGGCTCGGATGGTTGGCGATCACTTCGCGCAAGGCGGTATCGGCCCGCGCCAGCGCGTCGCGCGCGGCCCAGTGGACGAAGGGCAGGTCCACCGCCGGGCGACCTTCGTCCTCGAAGCGCTTGAGCACCGCCGAGAGGATGAACAGCTGCGACAAGATGTCGCCCAGCCGTCCGGTCACCGTCTCGCGCCGCTTGAGCGTGCCGCCCAGCGTCGCCATCGACACATCACTCGCCAGCGCCAGCGCCGTCGAGAGCCGGGTCGCCCGGCGATAATAAAGCGCCAGCTCGGGCGCCGCGCCGGAGGGTGTCGGGATCAGCACGCCCGCCGGCGTCGCGAACGCCAGCGCCCGTGCCGCATTGCGCAACAGGAACGCGAAATAGCCGAACAGCGCCCGGTCGAACCGCGCGAGACCTGCCCCGCCTGGCTCTTCCGCCGAACGCAGCAGCGTCAGAATATAGGGGTGGCAGCGGATCGCGCCCTGCCCGAAGATGATCAGCGTGCGCGTCATGATGTTCGCGCCCTCGACGGTGATCGCGATCGGGATCTGCTGATAGGCGCGCGCGAGGAAATTGCCCGGCCCCATGCAGATGCCCTTGCCGCCGATCAGGTCCATCCCGTCATTGACGATCAGCCGGGCGCGCTCGGTGACGTGGTATTTGGCGATCGCCGAGACGACCGAGGGCTTCTCGCCCTGATCGAGCGCGCTCGCCGCGAGCCGCCGCGTCGCGTCGATCGCGTAGAGGTGCCCCGCCATCCGCGCGAGCGGCTCCTGCACGCCTTCGAACATCCCGATCGGCACGTTGAACTGGCGCCGGATCGCGGCATAGGCGCTCACTCCGCCCACCGCGAGCTTGGCCATGCCGACATTGGACGAAGGCAGCGAGATCGCCCGCCCCGCGGCGAGGCATTCCATCAGCATCCGCCAGCCGCCGCCGACCTGCGCGCGCCCGCCGATTACCATGTCGATCGGCACGAATACGTCTTCGCCCGAGGTCGGGCCGTTCTGGAATACCGCATTGAGCGGCCAGTGCCGCCGCCCGATCTGCACCCCCGGATGATCGTGCGGGATCAGCGCGCAGGTGATCCCGAGATCCGTCTCGCCGCCGAGCAGTCCGTCGGGATCGCGCACCCGGAAGGCGAGCCCGAGCACCGTCGCGATCGGCGCCAGCGTGATGTAGCGCTTGTTCCACGTCACCCGGAAGCCGAGCGTCTCGCGCCCCTGCCACATCCCCCGGCAGACGATCCCGGTATCGGTAATCGACGCGGCGTCCGAACCCGCATAGGGGCTGGTCAACGCGAAGCACGGAATCTCCGTGCCGCGCGCGAGCCGCGGCAGATAATGGTCCTTCTGCGCGTCGGTGCCATAATGGAGCAGCAATTCGGCCGGCCCGAGCGAATTGGGCACCATTACCGACACCGCCGCCGCCGAGCAGCGCGTCGACAATTTCTGGATCACCTGGCTATGCGCATAGGCGGAGAAGCCGAGCCCGCCATAGGCCTTCGGGATGATCATCCCCAGAAAGCCCTTGTCGCGCGCATAGGCCCAAGCGGCGGGCGGCATGTCCTGCCACACCGCGGTGCTCTCCCAGTCGTTGGCGAGATCGCAGAGCTTCTCGGTCTCGACGTCGAGGAAGCGCTGCTCCTCGCCGGTCAGCGACGGCGCGGGAGTGGCGAGCAGCCGGCGCCAATCGGGCTTGCCCGCGAACAATTCGGCGTCCCACCACACGGTGCCGGCATCGATCGCCGCCTGCTCGGTCGGGCTCATCCGTGGCATGATCTTACGGAACACGTTGCGTAGCGGCGCGGTGAGCAGCACGCGCCGCACCGGATGCAGCGCCAGCACCAGCAAAGGCACCAGCACGACCGACAGCATCGCGGCAACCTGCCAGCCGATCAGGCCCAAGGCATAGCCGGCGCCGATCCACGCCGCGAACAGCATCAGATGCAGCCAGGCATGTGCCTGCCACAGGACGAGCGCGAAGCCCGCAACGATCAATGCGCCAATCCAGAATGCCATGGCCAGTCTCCAGCCGCCGGTGATATTGACATCAATGTCAATATTGCTTGGCCGGCGTCAAGGTACAAAATCGCCGCGACGTCGGGAGTATACCCGATGCGCGGCGCCTGCGATGTGCAGCACCAGCCAGCCACCGCCTGGGACGGGCTGCGCGGGCGCGGAAAAGTAAAGAAGGCCGAGCGGCTACCTTGCCTGGATCAGGTTCGGCGTCGGGTCGAAGACGGCGACCGACAGGTTAGGCGCATTGCCGCTCGGCAAGGTCGGTGGAGTTCGCACTCAGAAGTACAGGGCCGGACGGCACTGCCGCCCGGCCCCGGATACGCATCAGGGGATAGTGAAGGTCACCGTCGGCGAGACCTGGACGCGGCCCGTGACGCGGCAAGGGCTGCCGCCAGAGGTCGACGGGATCGTGGCGTTGGCGTAGGTGATCACCCCGGTAGCCTGGTTGTACGCCCCGGTCAGGGTGCCCGCGCAGTTTCCGGTAATTGCCGTGACGACGACGCCGTTCAGCGTGACAGCCGTGAGCGAGCCCGAAGTGACCGTATAGGGGGTGCCCGAGAACGTTACCGAAGGGCACAAACCGCCACTGAGGGTGATCGAGCTCACGCTCAACGCGCCGCTCGAGACCGAGCCGGTGCCGGCGAGACCGCAACTGAGGGTGATCCCCTTGCTGACGGTGATGTTGCCGATACTGGCCAAGCTGACGGCGCCATTCGGCGAGAAGGTCTGCGCCGATGCCTGGGGCGCAATGAATGCGACCGATGCGACAAGCGCGCCTGCTGCCAGGATTTTCTTGATCATTATTCCTCTCCTCTGTTTTTATAGGCATTGGACTGCCCGTTCGGAGGCGGCACACCCTGCCTCCCCCACTACAATCGACGCGGACGGAGCGGGACCGGGGGGATGTCGCGCGAAATACAGGTCAAAGCAGCGGACAAATGGATCACGGGATGGTGAAGATCACTGCGGGCGAAAGCTGGACCCTGCCGTACAGGCGACAAGGATTGCTGTAGGTGGTCGACGGGATCGTGGCGCCGCGGAAGGTGATAACCCCTGTCGACTGGTCGTAATCTCCAGTCAGGCTGCCCGCGCACCCTCCTATCCATGAGGAGATGACGATCCCGTTCAGCGTGATCGAGGTCGGCGAGGACGAACTGATCACATAAGGTGTGCCCGTGAAGACCACCCCGCACCCCCCGCCGGAGACGGTGATCGAGCTCACGCTGGCCGCGCCGCCCGAGACCGACCCGATGCCGTTCAGACTATTGCAGGTAAGGGTGAGCCCATTGTTGAAAGTGATCGAGGCGATACTGGTCAGGGTGAAGGGGCCGTTTGGCGAGAAAGTCTGCGCCGATGCCAAGGGCACCAGGAACACGGCGGACGCTGCAAAAGCGCCTGCTGCCAGGATTTTCTTGATCATCGTTTCTCTCCTCATTTAGGGATTGGAATGCCCGCCCGGAGGCGCACTTCCTGCCTCCCCATTTGCAGAGACGCGCGCGCAACGCGTTCCGGGGGACGTCGCGCGAAATACAGGTCAAGGTGGTGGCAGATGTGGATTAGTTGCGTGAAAGAAGAGACCCGAGCGGGCGCAAGTCTCCACATTGCCTATTTCGTCACGCCAAATTCTTCGACTAAAGCCGAGGCATGACCGTCTCATACACCAAGCGGCGCAAGCGCAGCGCGACCGAAGCGCGCGACGAAGCACTCACCGCCGCCCGCATCCTGCTCCTCGAGCAGGGCCCGGCCGCAGTCACCCTCGCCAATGTCGGCCGGGCCATCGCGATGTCGCACACCAACGTCATCCATCATTTCGGTTCGGCCGGGGGGCTCCAGACCGCGCTGATGGAGGCGATGATCCGCGACCTCGCCGACGCGCTCGGCGAAGCGGTCAGCGCCCTCTATGTTGATGCGGAGGCGCCGACGCGTCTCGTCGACCGGGTGTTCGACGCGTTCGGCAAGGGCGGTGCCGGCCAGCTCGCCGCATGGCTCGTGCTCGCGCGCGAGCTCGACCATTTTGATTCGCTCGAGCAGGCGGTTGCCGACCTCGTCGCCGCAGTCCGCGCCCGGGTGCCGGACAGTCCGGACAGCGAGGCACGGATCCGTAACATCGTTCTTCTGATCGCAGTCTGCGCGTTCGGCGACGCACTGATCGGGCCCCATTTGCGGCGCATGCTTGGCCAGGAGACAGGCGCCACGCGCGAACTCATCGCCCAGATCCTGCCGTTGCTGATCGCGCCGCCGCGCGGCTAGTTCAGCGCGCGCGTCGCCACGTCTGGGTCTTGCACAGGAACATCGCGAGGCAGCCCTGTACCTTGAGCGTGTCGGAATTGACCAGCGTCAGCGTCCCCGATCCGGCCCGGTTGCCGGTCTCCGGATCGTAGAGCGGCCCGCCCTTCCATTTGCCCGGCCCGCCCGCGAACCCGTTCAGCACCCGCGTGCCCAGCACCCTGCGGCTTCGCTGCGCCGGGTCCGGGTTGCGCACGTCGCGCTGATCGGGATTGACGCGCAGCCGCGCTCCGTCGACCACCCGGCCACACAGCGCCTGCCCGCAGCGATGGATTTCAACCACCCCGCCCTCGCGCTCGGTATGCCAGCGGCCGATCAGCGCCCTGTCGCCCGCCTGCCCCGTGGGCGCCGCCGCAGCGGTCGGCGCGAGCACCAGCCCCGCCGCCGCGGCAAACACCCCCCACACACGCCCATAGGGTTTCTTCATGACCGCCTCCTTACTAACACCGATGTTCATAACATCGATATAAACATCAGTGTCAATATCAAAGCATCAAAAGCGTTTCGCCAGACGGAATCCGAAGATCCGCGGCTCCAGCGTGAACACGTTGGTGGTCAAGCCGGTATCGTCGGAGTTGGTGAAGGCGTCGGTGATCGGCGTGCCGTTGAAGACGTTCTTCACATAGAATTGCGCGGTCATGTCCCATTTCGCATTCTCGAGCGTGAACGCCAGATTGGCATTGTCCCACCCGCGCAGCCGATCATAGGCAGTGTTATAGACCCGCGCATAGCTCGCCCCCTGGCGGTAATAATCGCCGCGCAGCGTCAGCTTCCATTCGTCGAGGAACAGGCTGTATTGCGCGCCGACGTTCAGCGTCAGCCGCGGCGAATTGGGCAGTTCGTTGCCGCTCAGATCGGCATAGAAGCCGCGCCCGCCATTGGGCGCGCCGCTGCGTGCAGCGGTGCTTCCCAACGGTCGGATCGGGCTCTGCGCGGGATCGTAAGGCAACAGCGGATCGTAGAGAAAGCCAAACGTCGCATAATAAGCCTGCTGCCCGTTGGGCAGATTGGGGTCATAATCACCCAACCGGTTTGACGCGCTGCACAAAGCTGCCAGCGCCATCGAGCCAAACCCACCATCGGCGTCCTGCGTCAAAGGCGAACTAAGGATCGCCTCGACCGCGACCCGCGGGGCCACGCAGTTGGACGGCACCTGCACCCAGGGACGCACCACCACCCAGTCGGGATTGCCCTGGGTACGGTCCATCACATCGATGGACTGCTCGCCATCGGCGATACGGGTGCGCAGATAGCCGAGATTGGCATCGATCCGAAAGTTGCGTGAAGGCTGCCACCATGCCTCCACCTCGAGCCCCATCGAAGTCGAATCGAAATTCTCGTTGAGCGAGATGCGATCGACGATCTGCGAGACCTGGTAGTTGGTATAATCATAATAGAAACCGGTCAGGTTCAATCCGGCCTTACCATTGGCGAAGACGTTCTTGGTGCCGATCTCGAACGCGTTGACATATTCGGGCGCGAAAGTCTGCGCGAGCGGCTGGAAGCGCACGATCTCCGGATCGAAATCCACCCGTGGCGGATTGGAGCCCCCGCCTTTGTACCCGTGCGAGAAGGATGCATAGATCAGTGTGTCGTCCGAGAAGCCGACATCCGGCTTCCAGTCGATCACCGCGCGACCGCTGAAACGCCGCCACTTCTGGACGATGTCGGGTTGCGCCGGATAGCCGATCGCCGCCTTGCCTCCGGTGGATATGCCGATATTCTCGCCGATGCCCAACAGTAACTGGCTCGGATAGGGCGTACTGGTCTTGGTGTCGTTGGTGTAGCGCAGCCCACCCGTGAGCTTCAGCCGGTCGGTGAGCTTGTAGTATAGCTCGCCGAACAGCGCCCAGCTTTCGGTCTGCACTTCGTTCTTGCTGCGGAAATAATTATGCCCCTCGCCGTTGATCTTATCGATCGGGTTGGGGTCGATATAGATGCAGTCGGCGCTCGCGTCGGTGGGACTGGTCGGCTGGCAAGCTCGCGTTTTCAGGTAATATAGCGCGTTATCGAAATCATACCTATCCTCGAATGGAACAAGGTTATAGAAATATTGCCCTATCATGCTGAACAAGTTACTAAATACGTAGTAATCATCTTTAGATTTGAAGTTAAGATAGTTGCCGCCAAGATTGATATTGAGCGGCCCGTCCCAAGAGGATTGCAGGCGGAGTTCCTGCGTCCATTGTTCGTTACTCGACTGGCTGAGGTCTACCGAGAGGAACCGGCTCGACGCACCCAGTTGCGGATCGGTGAAGACCCCGCCGGGCGTCAGATTTGGCGCCACGACGGCGAAACCGAGCCCACCGCCGGTCAATCCCGCCGCAGTCGAATCGCCGAAGATCGGATTGGAAGCGAACCGGCTGTAATCCTGCGAGGAATAATAACGATCCCGCGCATAGGCAGTCTGCGAAATCAGCTGCAGCCCCTCGCCCAGTCCAACGTCCAGGTTGAGCTGGTAGAAGTCGTTCTTGGCGCGGAAAACCGGATCATAGCTGGTCGAGATCTCGCGCAGGTCACGTGACTGGGTGATGCCTTCGTAGGG